>NZ_ATUJ01000003.1 GCF_000420145.1 Paracoccus zeaxanthinifaciens ATCC 21588 | reverse complement strand
AGGATCTCGTTTGCCTGACGCAGCTCCCGGTTCTCCCGTTCCAGCGCCTTCATCTTCTCGGTCATGTCGGTCGGGATGCCAGCCCGCTTGCCGCTGTCGACCTCGGCCTTCTTGATCCACTCGTTCAAGGTCTGGGGCGCACAGCCGATCTTTGCGGAAATCGACATGACGGCCTGCCAGCGCGATCCATGCTGGCCCTCATTGTCGAGGACCAAGCGCACCGCACGCTCACGCACTTCGGGGGAAAATTTGTTCGTCGTCTTGCTCATGATGCTCCATCCTACTCAGGAGTTGGAGCCTCCGGCAAACCCGGAGCGGTTCAAGGAACGGGTCGAGGATTACCCGAAATCCACCACGACCAAGCTGATCCTGGAACCGGCCATCGGCGACAGCCTGTTCGTGGCCGAGGGCGCGCATTGGCGCTGGCAGCGCCGCGCCGCGGCCCCCGCCTTTTCCAGCCGCAACGTCGAGGCGCTGGCCCCCGTGATGACCGCCGCGGCCGAGGCGTCCTGCCGCCGCATCGCCGCCGCCCAGGGCGCGCTGGACATCTTCGAGGAGACGGTGGCCGCCACCTTCGAGGTGATCTCGGACGTGACCTTCTCGGGCGGCGAGGGCGCGTTCGACCGCGACGGCGTGCATCAGGCAATCGACGCCTATATCGCGCAGACGGCCAAGGTGTCGCTGATGGACGTGATGGGGCTGCCCGCATGGCTGCCGCGTCCGGGGCGGCTGTTCGCGGGGCCGGGGCTGAAGCGGATGAAGGCCATCGCGGACCGGGCCATCGCGACCCGGGCCGAGCGTCCGCATGTCGGGGTGCCGGACCTTCTGGACCTGCTGCTGGGCGCGTCCGACCCCGAGACCGGTCGCGCGATGAACCGCGACGAGCTGCGCGACAACCTGCTGACCTTCATCGTCGCGGGCCACGAGACGACGGCCCTGACGCTGGCCTGGGCGCTGTATCTGATGGCCTTCGACCCCGACTGGCAGGAACGCGCGGCGGCCGAGTCGCAGGCCCTCCTGCAGGGGCGCGCGGCCACCGCGGCGGATGTCGCGCATCTTCCCGTCACGACGCGCATCGTCAACGAGACGCTGCGCCTTTATCCGCCGGCGGCCTTCCTGTCACGCACCGCGCAGGCGGCGGACCGCCTTTGCGGCCGCGAGGTGCGCCCCGGCGACACGGTCATCCTGCCGATCTATGCGCTGCACCGTCACCACCTGCTGTGGGACCGCCCCGACGGGTTCGATCCCGACCGCTTCCTGCAAACCCCTGACCGCTATGCCTTTCTGCCCTTCGGCGCGGGGCCGCGCATCTGCATCGGTGCCAGCTTCGCGATGCAGGAGGCCGTGATCATCCTGGCGACGCTGCTGTCGCGCTTCCGTTTCCGCCGCGTGCCGGGCCGCGATCCCAGGCCCCGGATGATCCTGACCCTGCGCCCCGAGGGCGGCGTCTGGCTGACGGCCCGACCCCGCTGATCGCGGGTCCCCGGACTTGCCATCGCTCACGACCCTGTTAAGGACTGCCTCATATCTCGGCAGAGGAGGGGCGGCATGGACGCCATCATCGATTTTCTGAACAACATCTTCTGGGGCTATGTGCTGATCTACGGTCTGCTGGCCGTCGGCATCTACTTCACCATCCGCCTGGGCTTCGTCCAATTCCTGCATTTCCGCGAGATGTGGCGCTGCGTGAAGGGCTCGGGCGAGGTCGACCGGGCGGGCATCTCGCCGTTCCAGGCGCTGGCGGTGTCGCTGGCAAGCCGCGTGGGCACGGGCAATATCGCAGGCGTCGCGGTCGCGCTGACCCTGGGCGGCCCGGGCGCCATCTTCTGGATGTGGATGGTCGCGCTGGTCGGCATGGCCACCGCCTATTCCGAAAGCCTTCTGGCGCAGCTCTACAAGGTGCGTGACGGGCAGGGCATGTATCGCGGCGGTCCCGCATATTACATCGCCCGCGGCCTTGGCCAGAACTGGATGGCGGCGCTGTTCTCGGTCGCGCTGATCGTGTCCTTCGGTCTGGTCTTCAACGCGGTCCAGGCCAATTCGATCGCGCAGGCGGTCGAGGGGTCGTTCGGCGTCAGCACGCTGGCCGTCGGCATCTTCGTGGCCGCGCTGTCGGGCCTGATCATCTTCGGGGGCATCCCGCAGATCGCGCGCACCGCGCAGCTGATCGTCCCGATCATGGCGGGCCTGTACCTGCTGGCCGCCGTCATCGTGCTGGTGATGAATATCGGCGCGGTTCCGGGCATCCTGACCGGCATCGTGAAATCGGCCTTCGGCCTGCAGGAAGCGGTGGGCGGCGTCACCGGCGGCGTCATGGCCGCGATGATGAACGGCATCAAGCGCGGGCTCTTCTCGAACGAGGCCGGCATGGGCTCGGCCCCGAACATCGCGGCAGTTGCCGTGCCGGATCCGCACCACCCCTCCAGCCAGGGCTTCGTGCAGGCACTGGGCGTCTTCATCGACACCATCCTGGTCTGCACCGCGACGGCGGTGATGATCCTGCTGGCCGACGTCATGCCCTCGTCCGAGCTGACGGGCGTGAACCTGACGCAGGCGGCGCTGGCCGACCATTTCGGCGGCTTCGGCCACATCTTCGTCGCGATCGCGATCTTCTTCTTCGCCTTCACCTCGATCATCGGCAACTACTCCTATGCCGAGAACGCGCTGGTCTTCCTGGGTGCGGGCAAGTCGGGGATCATGGTGCTGCGGATCGCCGTTCTGGGCATGGTCGTCTGGGGCGCGCTTCAGGCCGTCTCGACCGTGTTCAACTTCGCGGATGCCAGCATGGGCCTGATGGCCACGATCAACCTGATCGCCATCGTGCTGCTGTCGGGGACGGTCGTGCATGTCACGCGCGACTACCTGCGCCAGCGCAAGGCGGGGCAGGAACCCGAGTTCCACATCGAGAAGCACCCCGGCATCGCGCCCGGCGTGACGCGCGACATCTGGAACTGAAGAACGGCGCGCGCGGGGGGCGGACAGGCTTTCCCCGCGCGCGCACCCATGCTAACCGAGGGCCGACTGGAATGAGGCCCCTCGATGGATGATCTGAACCCCCTTCGCCAGACTTGGCTCGACCGTATCGCCGGTGCCGCCGATCCTGCCCAGATCGAGGAAGTGCGTCTTGCCGCCCTCGGCAAGAAGGGCGAGATCAGCCTGAAGATGCGAGAGCTGGGCAAGATGACGCCCGAAGAGCGTCAGACCACCGGCCGCGCCCTGAACGAGCTGCGCGACGAGATCGACGCCGCCCTGCGCACCCGCAAGCTTGCGCTGGAAGACGCGGCGCTGGATGCGCGGCTGAAGGACGAATGGCTGGACGTGACCCTGCCGGGTCGCCCGCGCCGCCAAGGCACCATCCACCCCATCAGCCAGGTCACGGAAGAAATCACCGCGATCTTCGCCGACATGGGCTTTGCCGTGGCCGAAGGCCCGCAGGTCGAGAGCGACTGGTACAATTTCGACGCGCTGAACATCGCGCCCGAACATCCCGCGCGCCAGGAACACGACACCTTCTTCATGCATCGCGAGCCGGGCGACGACCGCCCGCCGCATGTGCTGCGCACCCATACCAGCCCCGTGCAGATCCGCGCGATGAAGGAACAGGGCGCGCCGATCCGCGTGATCGCACCGGGCCGTGTCTATCGCATGGACATGGACCAGACGCATACGCCGATGTTCCACCAGATCGAGGGTCTGGCCATCGGGCGCGACATCAGCATGGCCCAGCTGAAATGGACGCTGGAGGAATTCTGCCGCGCCTTCTTCGAGGTGGACGAGGTCGAGCTGCGCTTCCGCGCCAGCCACTTCCCCTTCACCGAACCCTCGGCCGAAGTGGACATCCGCTGTTCCTGGGAAGGCGGCCAGCTGAAGATCGGGCAGGGCAATTCCTGGCTGGAGATCCTGGGCTCGGGCATGGTCCATCCCAACGTGCTGCGCGCTGCGGGGATCGATCCCGACCAGTGGCAGGGCTTCGCCTTCGGCGTGGGCATCGACCGGATCGCCATGCTGAAATACGGCATCCCCGACCTGCGCGCCTTCTTCGAAAGCGACCTGCGCTGGCTGCGCCATTACGGCTTTGCCGCGGGCGACATGCCCTCGATCGCAGGCGGTCTGAGCAAATGAGCTTCTGGGCCGGCGCGTTCAGGCATCACCGTCGCGAGGCGTCCCATGCCTCGCGCAGGCTCTATGCCCAGGTCGAGCTGGCCCATACCTTCGTCGATTTCGGCGCGGCGATCTGCTTTCTTGTCGGGTCGATCATGTTCTTCTTCGACAGCTGGACCTTCACGGCGACCTGGTTCTTCACCATCGGCTCGGTCCTGTTCTGCGTGAAGCCCACCCTGCGCCTGTGGCGCGAGGTGAAGCTGTATCGCATGGGCAAGACCGACGAGCTGGCCGACCGGGCCGAGTAGCCGTCAGACCGCCAGCCTGCGGCGGGTGTCGTCCTTGTCGGCGCGGATCATGCCGGGGATCAGGAACAGGTCGATCACGCACCACAGCGCGACGAAGGCGATCGGGATCCAGCCGATCAGGATGGGCGTCATCAGCCAGCCCAGCAGCCAGGTGACCAGCATGATCAGCCCGCTCATCCAGCGGCCCAGATACATGCGGTGCACGCCGAAGCCCCACAGGAAGATCAGCAGCAGATAGGCGACCACCGGCGATCTTGCGTCATTCGCGACGCGTTGTTCGATCAGCAGTTCCCGTTGCGTGTCCATGGCTTTCCCTATGTCTGTTCGTGCAGACAAAGATGGGGGCGGATGCCGGCCAGACAAGGCCGGCACCGGGGATCACGCGCTTACTCGGCCCGCAGGAAACGGTCGAAGGTCAGCGTGACGGGCCGCACCGCGCCCTGTTCGTCGCGCCCGATATCGGTCAGCGCAAGGCGATAGAGGCCGGGCTGCAGCAGTACCGGACCCAGCTGCGAATCGGTGCCCTCGCCGTGGTCGTCGTTCTGTTCCAGCGCGGCCCCGCCCGGCCCGAACAGCGCAAGGTTGGTGTCCACGCCGGTCATCATGCCATAGGCGTTGACGACGACCATCGTCTCCTCCTCCAGCGTGAAGGTCAGCCATTGCGCGGTGCCGTCCTGCAGCACGACCGTCTCGCGGTCGCGGGGGAATTCCAGCGCCTGCATCGGATAGCTGCCATCGGCGGTCGGCGCGATCTCGCCCCTTGCATAGGCCCCGGCCAGGTAGGTGTCGCGATCAAGCGCCTCGGCCAGGACCGCGATGCTGCCGCTGCCCGCAGACAGCGGCGCGACGCCCAGGCAATAATCGCCCGCCATCAGCCCGTTGGGGAAATCAAGCCGCGAGTTCAGCCCGTCCGCATCGTCGTTCTCGGCGATCTTGCGGCCGGTGCCGTCGAACAGAACCATGTTCGGGTCCAGCTGCTCGCTGGTCGCGCGCAGGGTCAGGCCCGTGGGCTGGTCCAGCGTGAAGCGGTGATAGGTGACGCTGGCCGGGGCCTCGGTCCGGGCGGGCAGGGCGGCTGCCAGCGGGGCTTCGGCAAGGGGCGTCGCCTCGGTCTGGGGCGTGCAGGCGGCGATCGCCAGGTCCTCGGGGTCGGCCAGCAGCGGCTCCATGTCGGCGGTGCCCAGCTGGACCTGCGCGGTCATGTCCTCGTTGCCGACGGGGATCAGCTGCACGCAGTAGTCGCCCGGCGCCAGCTGCGTCTCGATCCGGGAATTGAGCGTGCCCGCCGCGTCGTCGTTCTCGTCGATCTGGGTGCCGTCGGGGGTCTGCAGGCGCAGCATCGGATCGCCGTCCGACGCGGCCTCCAGCCGGATCTGCTGCGCGTCGCCGGTCACGGTGAAGGCCGCGTGGGGGTGCTGGCCGGTCCGGGTCGTCATGGTCAGCGCGATGGCCGCATCCGCGGTCGCGATGTCGCTGCCTTCGCGCGTGCCGCCCAGCCATTCGGCGGGCTGACCCGCGCAGGTGAAGGTCTGGGGTTCTGCGGCGGCGTCCTGCGCGGAAGCGGGCAGGGCGGGGGCCATCGCCGCGACCAGCGCGACGCCAAGGGGGATGTGACGGACCATCGGGACACCTTCAATCGTGAATTCGGATGCACCTAAGCACCCCTTTTCCCGGCTCACAACCCCGCCGGGACGCGGGAAATCCGCGCTTGCGACTTGACCCGCAGCGCCTTGCACGGTTCAAGGCCATGAAATGCCATTCCCGCGCGCCCGCGCGGGCAGGAACCGAAAGCGAGCGCCATGAAGTTCACCCTCTCCTGGCTCAAGGAGCATCTCGACACCTCCGCCACCCTCGACGAGATCGTCGAGGCGCTGACCGATCTGGGCCTCGAGGTCGAGGACGTCCGCGACCCGGCAGCCAAGCTGGGCAGCTTCACGCTGGCGCGGGTGGACCATGCCGAGCAGCACCCCGATGCCGACCGCCTGCGCGTCTGCCGCGTCACCACCGACGAGGGCGAGAAGCAGATCGTCTGCGGCGCGCCCAACGCGCGTGCGGGGATCACGGTCGTGCTGGCCAAGCCCGGCGATTACGTCCCCGGCATCGACGTGACCCTTGGCGTCGGCAAGATCCGCGGCATCGAGAGCCACGGCATGATGGCCTCCGAGCGCGAGCTGGAGCTGTCGGACGAGCACGAGGGCATCATCGAGCTGCCCTCGGGCGAGGTCGGGCAGCGCTATGTCGACTGGCTGGCCGAGAACGCGCCGGACAAGATCGACCCGATGATCCACATCAAGATCACGCCGAACCGCCCCGACGCGCTTGGCGTTCGCGGCGTGGCCCGCGATCTGGCAGCCCGCGGGCTGGGCGCGCTGAAGCCCGCCCCCGAGGCCGAGATCCAAGGGCAGTTCCCGTGCCCCGTCGGCGTGACCATCGCGCCGGACGTCGCGGGCAAGGCGCCCTTCTTCGCGGGTCGCGTGGTGCGTGGCGTGAAGAACGGCCCGTCGCCGGAATGGCTGCAGAAGCGCCTGCGCGCCATCGGCCTGCGCCCGATCAGCGCGCTGGTGGACATCACCAACTTCTTCACCTTCGACCTGAACCGCCCGCTGCACGTCTTCGACGCCGCCAAGGTCGCGGGCGACCTGACCCTGCGCGCCGCCCGCGCGGGTGACCGGATCGAGGCGCTGGACGAGAAGACTTATGTTCTGCCCGAGGGCGCCGTCGTCATCTGCGACGAGAACGGCCCCGAGAGCATCGCGGGCATCATGGGCGGTCTGGCGTCGGGTTCGTCCGACGACACCGTGGACGTGTTCATCGAGGCCGCCTATTTCGACCCGATCGCCATCGCGACCACGGGCCGCGCCATGAAGATCCTCAGCGATGCGCGCTATCGCTTCGAACGCGGGATCGATCCGGCATCCACCCTGCCGGGGCTGGACCTGGCGACCCGCATGGTGATGGATCTGTGCGGCGGCACCCCGTCCGAGGTGGTGGCCGCGGGCGCGCTGCCTGACACCTCGCGCGCCTATCGGCTGGACCCGTCGCGCACCTCGCGCCTTGTCGGCATGGACATTCCCGAGGACACGCAGCGCGCCACGCTGCAGGCCCTGGGCTTCCGGATGGAGGGCGAGATGGCCCATGTCCCGTCCTGGCGCCCCGACGTCCTGGGCGAGGCCGACCTGGTCGAGGAGATCGCCCGCATCGCCAGCCTGACGCGGCTTGAGGGCAAGCCCCTGCCGCGTCCGCAGGCGGGCGTTCCGCGCCCCGTCCTGACGCCCCTGCAGATGCGCGAGAAGACCGCGCGGCGCATGGCGGCATCCCTCGGCTACAACGAATGCGTGACCTACAGCTTCATCGACCAGGCATCGGCCGCGCTGTTCGGCGGCGGCACCGACGCGCTGCGGATCGAGAACCCGATCAGCAGCGAGATGACGCATCTGCGGCCCGACCTGCTGCCGGGCCTGCTGGCCGCGGCCGCCCGGAACCAGGCGCGCGGTTTCGCGGACCTGGCCCTGTTCGAGCTTGGCCCCGTCTTCAGCGGCGGCGAACCCGGCGATCAGGCGATGCAGTTGTCGGGCCTGCTGGTCGGCTCGACCGGGCCGCGCGATCCCTTCGGCACGCGCCGCAAGGTCGATCTGTATGACGCCAAGGCCGATGCCGAGGCCGTGCTCGAGGCCATCGGCGCTCCGGCCCGCGTGCAGATCAACCGCAAGCTGGACGGCTGGTGGCATCCGGGCCGCGCGGGCAACGTGGCACTTGGTCCGAACGTGCTGGCCACCTTCGGCGAGGTGCATCCCCGCATCCTCAAGGCAATGGACGTGAAGGGCCCCGCGGTCGCCTTCACCGTCCGCATCGCCGCCGTGCCCTTCCCCAAGGCGCGGACGACGACCCGCCCCGCGCTGCAGGCGTCCGAGCTGCAGGCGGTGGAACGCGACTTCGCCTTCGTGGTCGATCCGCAGGTCGAGGCGCTGACCCTGGTCAATGCCGCCGCGGGTGCCGACAAGGCGCTGATCGACAGCGTGGCGGTCTTCGACCAGTTCACCGGGCTGGACGATGGCCGCAAGTCCATCGGCATCACCGCGCGCCTTCAGCCGCGCGACAAGACGCTGACCGATGCCGATATCGAGGCCGTAAGCGCCAAGATCGTCGAGAAGGTCCAGAAGGCCACCGGCGCGACCCTTCGCGGCTGAGGCCCGCCGGACAGGCAAAGAAAAGGGGCGTCCCGTCGCGGGGCGCCTCTTTTTCATTATGTGCACTTTACACTGCGTCAACCTGTGACAAGACTGCGCCCGACTGAACAGGGGGATTGCGATGAAGCTGCTGCGTCACGGCCCGAAGGGGCAGGAAAAACCGGGACTTCTGGACGATGCGGGCAATATCCGCGACCTGTCCGCGCATGTCGACGACATCGCGGGCGACGTCCTGACCCCGGACGGCCTGGGGCGGATCGCGGCGCTGGACCCGCTGTCCCTGCCGGTGGTCGATCCCGCGACGCGGCTGGGCCCCTGCGTGGGACGGGTGGGCAAGTTCATCGGCATCGGCCTGAACTATGCCGATCACGCCGCCGAGGCCGGAATGGAGATCCCGTCCGAGCCGATCCTGTTCTCGAAGTTCACCAGCGCGATCTCGGGGCCGAACGACGATGTCGAGATCCCGCCGGGCTCCGCCAAGACCGACTGGGAGGTCGAGCTGGGCTTCGTCATCGGGCAGGGCGGCCGCGACATACCCGAGGCCCGCGCGATGTCCCATGTCGCGGGCTATTGCGTGGTCAACGACATCTCGGAACGCGAATGGCAGGCCGAACGCGGCGGCAGCTGGGACAAGGGCAAGGGCTTCGACAGCTTCGGCCCGATCGGCCCCTGGCTGGTGACCACGGACGATGTGCCCGACCCGCAGCGGCTGAGGATGTGGCTGGAGGTCGACGGCCAGCGCCACCAGGACGGCACCACCGCGACGATGATCTTCGGGGTGCGGACGCTTGTCGCCTATCTGTCGCGCTGCATGTCGCTGCAACCGGGCGACGTGATCGCGACGGGCACCCCGCCGGGGGTCGGCATGGGCATGAAGCCGCCCCGCTTCCTGCGCGGGGGCGAGACGATGCGCCTTGGGATCGAGGGCCTTGGCGAACAGCGTCAGCTGGTCAGGCGGCGCTGAGATCTGCGTGGGTCCGGTGGGGGATTGGAGCGGGTGATGGGAATCGAACCCACGTCTTCAGCTTGGAAGGCTGCGGCTCTACCATTGAGCTACACCCGCATGCGCATCGGTATAGGCAAGCCCGCCGCCCCTTGCAAGCGGGTTCGGCCCTAGCGCCGCGCGGTGAAGAATTCGCGCAGGATGATGCGCGCCGGATCTGCCGCGATCCCGTCATAGATCTCGGGGCGGTGGTGGCATTGCGGGTGCGAGAAGACCCGCGCCCCATGCGCGACGCCGCCCATCCGCACATCGTCCGCGCCGTAATACAGCCGCGCGATCCGCGCGCCCGCGATGGCGCCCGCGCACATCGGGCAAGGCTCCAGCGTGACCCACAGGTCGTGCCCCGGCAGACGTTCCGACCCGAGCGCCGCGCAGGCCGCGCGGATGGCCAGGATCTCGGCATGGGCGGTGGGGTCGGACAGTTCGCGGCAGCGATTGCCCGCGCTGGCGACGACGCGGCCTTCGGGGTCGGTCACGACCGCGCCGACCGGCACCTCGCCCCGCAGGGCTGCGGCGCGGGCCTCGGCCAGGGCCAGGTCCATGTGGCTGCGATATCGCGTCATCGGATGCTTGTCGCGCGAAGACCAGCCATGCGCAAGATGGGGCTTCCCAAGCCGCCCCGTGGTCGCGTATGGCTGCGCCTTTGCCACCGCAGAGATGCGCAGGAGAGATCGCATGACCGAAGACCTGACCCCCCGCAAGGACAGCCCCGAACGCATCGCCAAGGTGATGGCGCGCGCAGGCGTCGCCAGCCGCCGCGAGGCCGAGCGCATGATCCTCGAGGGCCGTGTCACCGTGAACGGCGAGAAGATCGCCAGCCCCGCGCTGGACGTGCTGCCGACCGACCGCGTGACCATCGACGGCAAGAAGATGGATGCCCCGCAGGAAACGCGCATGTGGCTCTATTACAAGCCGCTTGGCCTCGTGACCTCCGAATCGGACGAGAAGGGTCGCCAGACCGTCTTCGACGCGCTGCCGCGCGACCTGCCGCGGGTGATGACCGTGGGGCGCCTCGACCTCAACTCCGAGGGGCTGCTGCTGCTGACCAATGACGGCGACCTTAAGCGCCGGCTGGAACTGCCCGCCACGGGCTGGCTGCGCCGCTATCGCGTGCGGGTCAACGGCACGCCGAACGACCTGACCTTCGCGCCCCTGCGTCGTGGCGTGACCATCGACGGCGAGGATTTCGCCCCGATGGAGATCAAGCTGGACAGCCAGCAGGGCGCGAATGCCTGGCTGACCGTCGGCATCCGCGAGGGCAAGAACCGCGAGATCCGCCGCGCGATGTCGCATATCGGCCTGCAGGTGAACCGCCTGATCCGCGTCGGTTACGGCCCGTTCAAGCTGGGCAACCTGGAAAAGAACGAGGTGTCCGAGGTCAAGCGCCGCGTGCTGCGCGACCAGCTGGGCGGCCTGCTGACCGGCGAGCCCGACGAGCGCCCGCGCGAAATGCGCCCGCGTGGTGCCGAGGACAACCGCGGCGAGAAGGGCGGCTTCCGCCCGCGTGGTGATGGCGAACGTCGCGAAGGTGGCTTCCGTCCGCGCGGTGAGGGCGAGCGTCGTGAAGGTGGCTTCCGCCCGCGTGGTGACGGTGAACGTCCCGCACGCAGCTTCGGGGCCAAGCGCGATGGCGACGAGGGCGGCTTCCGCCCCCGCAAGGATGGGGATTCGCCCCGCTTCAAGGGACGTCCCGGCGGCGATCGCGGCGATTTCCGCAAGCGCGAGGACGGCGATGACCGCCCCGCACGTTTCGGCGGCAAGCCCGGCGATGCCCGCAAACCCTTCAAGCCCAAGGGCGACCGCCCCGAAGGTGCCCGTTCCTATGGCGACCGCCCGCGTGGCGAAGGCCCCCGCGGCGATGGTCCGCGTGGTGATCGTCCGGGCAAGCCCGGTGGCTTCGGTCGCAAGAGCTTTGGCGATTCGCGTGGAGAGGATCGCGGCGGCAAGCCGTTCGGCAAGGGGCCCCGTGGCGACCGCCCCGCAGGCGACCGTTCCTATGGCGACCGTCCGCGCGACGACCGCCCCCGCAACGACAAGCCGCGCGGCGACAAGCCCTGGGCCGACAAGCCGCGTGGGGACAAGCCTTGGGCCAACAAATCCCGCAATGACGGACCGCGCGGTGACAGGCCGCAGGGCGACCGTCCGCGTGGCGAAGGGTTCCGCTCCGGCGGGCCCCGTTCCGGCAGCCAGCATTCCGGCGGCCCGCGCTCGGGCGGTCCCCGTTCGGGTGGCCCGAAAGGCAACAAGCCGCGCGGGTGATCCGCAGCGGCTTGTCGCATCGAATATCGAAGGGCCGGGCAATCGCCCGGCCTTTTCACTTCGTCAGGATCAGCTTGCCCGCACGGGTGATGCGCAGCTGATAGACCTGCTCGTCCAGGACGATCAGGGCCTGGTTTCCACCAGCGGTCAGTTCGGTGGCGTCATGTTGCGGCAGGCGCGAAAGAAGCGTGTTGCCGGGACGGACGAAATCTGCGGGACGCGTGGCGGTCATGGTCAGCCCTTTGCTGTGGCGGTTGATCTTTGCCAAAGCTGACAAATTCGTTCGGGATTGTCAAAGTAAAAGAGTCGGGAATCCGGACAAAAGAGAACGCCCGGCGCGGGGGCCGGGCGTTTCGTGTCGTGAAATCAGGTCACTCGGTCTCGAAACACTCGATCAGGCTGTCGCCGAGCGCGGTCAGGATGGCCATGTAACCGCCATCCTCGACCGTTGATCCTTCGGGGCTGAGCGTGCCGCCCATCCGCACGCCCGTGCCCTCGATCACGGTTTCGACCAGGCGCGGGTCGTGCGCGTATTCGGGGAAGGCGCAGACGGCGCCGGTGTCTTCGATCCGGTGGCGGACCTCCTCCAGGCGCTGCGCCGAGGGAGCGGTCGCATCGCCGAGCGCCACGGGGGTCGCGGGTTTAAGCCCGAACGCGGTGGTGAAATAGCCGTAGGCGTCATGGAAGACGACGAATTCCTTGTCGGCATGCGGGGCAAGGCGCTGGCGCAGATCCTCGGCCTCGGTCTCGATCCGCGCGGCCGCGGCCTCGGCATTGGCGCGATAGGTGGCGGCATTCTCGGGGTCGGCCTCGGACAGCGCGTCGGCGATGGCGCCCAGCCAGGGGCCCGCGTTCTCGGGGGTCAGCCAGGCGTGGGGATCGGTGCCCGAGTGGTCGTGCCCCTCGTGGTCGCCGTGGTCATGTTCTTCGTGCCCGTGATCGTCGTCCTCGTGGTCGTCGTGCCCGTGATCCTCGTGGCCGTGTTCGTCATGCCCATGATCATCGTGATCATGCCCCTCGTGATCGTGGTCGTGATCCTCATGCTCATGCTCGTCATGGTCCCCGGCGGTGCCGCCGAAGTCCTGCAGATGCGTTCCCTCGACCGACAGCAACTGAAGCTGCGCGGCATCGGCGGCGATGTTCTGTGCCGGACGCTCCAGCCAGCCGGTCATCGAGGGGCCCATCCAGACCAGCAGCGCCGCGTCCTGCAGCCTGCGCGCGTCCGAGGGCCGCATCTGGTAGTCATGCGCCCCCGACCCGGCGGGCAGCAGCACCTGGACATCGGCCAGATCGCCCGCGACCTCGCGGACCAGCGCGCCGGTGGGCGGCAGGTCGACCATGATCGGGCCGGGATCGGCAAGGGCGGGCAGGGCGGTCAGCGACAGCATCGCGGTCAAAGTAAGGCGCATGGTCGTCCTTCGGGCTTTGTTGCGGTTGGCGGCTTGTCCATGTTACAGGATAACAAGTCAAGCCAAGTGTAACTTCATAACATGACGGACCGCATCGCGTGCCCATGACATCCGACGGAATCGGCGCGGCCTTCGCGCCGCACGACCATAGCCATTGCAGCGCCCGCGCGCTGGCCGATGCCGCCGAAAGGCTGGCATCCGAGGGCGCGCGCCTGACGCCCGTCCGCCGCCGCACGCTAGAGATCCTGCTGGAGAACCACCGCGCCATGGGCGCCTACGAGGTGCTGGATCGCCTTGCGGCCGAGGGGTTCGGCCGTCAGCCGCCCGTCGCCTATCGCGCGCTGGAATTCCTGGTGCAGCACGGCCTGGCCCACCGGTTGCAGCGCCTGAACGCCTTTGCCGCCTGCCTGCACCCGGGCGAGGAACACCAGCCCGCCTTCCTGATCTGCGACAGGTGCGACCGCATCGCCGAGGTCCCCTCGGGCCCCATGCGCGCCGCGCTGGCCGAGGTCGCGGCGGGGTCGGGCTTTGCCGTGGACCGCGTCACGGTCGAGGCCGTCGGCACCTGCGCCATCTGTGCCGAGGACCGCGGATGAACAGCCTGATCGAGGCGCAGGGCCTCACCGTTCACCGCCCCGGCACCGACGAGCCGGTACTGTCCCATATCGATTTCCGCATCCTTCCGTCCGAGATCGTGACGGTGGTCGGGCCGAACGGCTCGGGCAAGTCGTCGCTGGTCCGCGCGCTTCTGGGCCATCTGGCGACGGCGTGCGGCGACGTGCGCAGGATGCCGGGGCTGCGCATCGGCTACGTCCCGCAGAAGGTGCACCTGGATACCGCGATCCCCATGACCGTGCGCCGCTTCCTGTCGCTGCCGCAGCGCGTCACCGATGCCGAGGCCGAGGCGATGCTGGCCCGCACCGGCGTCGAGGGGCTTGGCAACCGTCAGCTGACGCAATTGTCGGGCGGCCAGTTCCAGCGCGTGCTTCTGGCGCGCGCCCTGCTGAACGATCCGCATCTTCTGGTGCTGGACGAGCCGACGCAGGGGCTGGACCAGCCGGGGATCCTGTCCTTCTATCGCCTCATCGACGAGGTGCGACGCGAGACGGGCGCCGCCGTGCTGATGGTCAGCCACGACCTGCTGGTGGTGATGCGCGCCTCCGACCGCGTGGTCTGCCTGAACGGGCATGTCTGCTGCGAGGGCACGCCCCAGCATGTCAGCTCGGCCCCGGAATACCGCGCGCTGTTCGGCGCCGAGGCCGAGGGGACGCTCGCGCTCTATCGTCACCGTCACGATCACGACCATGACGCCGTGGGGCATGTCCACGGCCCCGATTGCGGACATCACCCGAATGCTTGACGACTTCTTCATGCGCGCCGTTCTGGCGGGGCTTGGCCTTGCGCTGGTGGCGGGTCCCCTGGGCAGCTTCGTCGTCTGGCGGCGCATGGCCTATTTCGGGGATTCGACCGCCCATGCCGCCATCCTGGGCGTGGCGGTCGCGCTGGCCTTCGACATCTCGATCTATGTCGGGACGCTGACGGTGGCGGGGCTGATGGCGGTCGTGGTGTCCGCGCTGGTGTCGCGGGGGCAGGCGATGGACACCATGCTGGGCGTGCTGTCGCATTCGGCGCTGGCCTTCGGGCTTGTCGCGATCAGCTTCGTGCCTGCGGCGCGCACCGATCTTTCCAGCTATCTGTTCGGGGATATCCTTGCGGTGGGCAAGCTGGACCTGGCGCTGATCTGGTCGGGCGCGCTGCTGGTCACCTTCATGCTGGCCTGGCGCTGGCAGCGGCTTCTTACATCGACCCTGAACGAGGAACTGGCCATGGCCGCGGGCATCGATCCGCGCACCGAAAGGCTGATCCTGTCCATCGCACTGGCCATCGTCGTGGCGCTTGCGATTCGCGTCGTCGGATCGCTGCTGATCTCGGCAATGCTGATTGTCCCGGCGGCGGCTGCCCGCATATGGGCACGCACCCCTGAGCGGATGGCCGCCGTCGCGGCGGTGCTGGCGGCGCTGTCGGTCCTGTCGGGGCTGTGGGCCAGCCTGCGACTCGACACTCCGGCAGGTCCGTCGATAGTTGCGGCGGCTGCGATATTTTTCCTGCTCTCGCAGGGCTTTCGCCGGGGTTAGTGCCGAAAAGTCACAGTTTTTCCCGGGGTTTGCGGGATCGGGAACAAGGGCCCGAAATGGGTGTTGGCCAATATGCAACAGTGACCGCGACCCGACCGAGTGAGGAATTCAATGCTGCTTTTCAACTCATCGGGTTTGTGTAACTGTCGCAGCGATGTTGCCGGTGACGGCAGCTTTCAACCGAAACGGAGCATGATCATGACCAAATTCGCTACTTTCGCTGCCGCTCTCGGCCTGACCGCAACTTCGGCTCTGGCCGGTGGCTACGTCGCCCCCGTCGTTGAAGTCGAGCCCGTCGTCGTCGAGGAGCAGGCTGCTTCGTCGAACGCCGGCCTGGTGGTTCCGGCTCTGCTGCTGCTGGGCGTCATCGCCGCAGTCGCTTCGGACGACGACGACAGCTGATTTCGGAACGGATCGGTTCTTCCGGTCTGTTTCAAGGGGGGCTGGCCTTGTGCCGGCCCCCTTTTCCTTTGCGCCGCGCCCCTTGCGTCGGGCAGTGCGCACGAAAAAACCGGCCCCCGCAGGGGCCGGTTTTCGCGTTTCTGACGAAGGTTCAGGGCCGCAGGGTCTGGATGGTCACATACCCCGCCGCGGGGCCGATCCACTGGCGCGACACCGCACCCTGCGCGCCATAGCTGTTCTGGAAGGTCACGCCGTGCCCCTCGCAGTTCTCGACCGTGACGCCGGGCTGCGGACCCGCGCCCACGGTGCAATCGAACCGCAGCGGGCGTTCCAGCCCGTCACCCGAGAAATAGCGCATGACCCGCGTGCCCGAACCGGAGCCCGCACGGATCGCGGCGGCGGTGCCGACCTCGGCCACGGACAGGTCGTTGCCCAGGCCCCGCGTGCCGACCAGAAGCCCGTCGCGGATGATCAGCGCTTCCTCGGACGGGGTCATGTAGGTGCGCATCGCGCCGTTCTGGCCCGTCAGCGCCATGACCTGCGTGCGGCCAAGGTTCTCGAAGCCCGCCTGGATCAGCGGGCCCTGGTTGACGCGCAGCGCCTCGGCCGCGGCCTGGGCCGGGGTCTTGGCGGGCGCTGCGGGTTCCGCGCGCCGTTCGGCCACGACCTGGCCCGCGGTCTGGGCCAGCACGCCCAGGGGGCCGGTCGCGGCGGTGTCGTTCCCGCAGGCCGCCAGCCCCGCCAGCGCGGTCGCGGCCATCGTCAGCTTGACTGCACGGATCATCGCCAGAACCTCCCCCAGCCTTCATACAGATCGACGGTCTGCGCCTCGCGCACACGGTCATAGAGCCGCCCGTTCACGTTCAGCTGCGCACCGCCGTCGCGCGACAGCGACCGCAGGTCGGTCGAGACGCGGTCGCGGCTGGCCTCGCCAGTCGCCCAGCCGAGCGGGATCGACAGGGTGATGCCCTTGTCGAAGCTGCCCTCGCCGAATTCCTCGGCCGACAGGTCGGTCTTGGTGGCATAGGCGCCGATGCGCCAGCCATTCGCGAATTCGCGCTGCAGCGCGACGGTCGCGCCGACATCGCCCGCAAGGTACTTGCCGACCGACAGCTGGCCGGTGAAGCCTTCCGTGAACTCGTAATAGGCCGAGACATGGCCCATCGTGACCTCGTAGTCGCGGAAGTCGAACAGCTGGTCGAAATCGCGCTTCCTGACGTGGTTCACCTCGGCCCCGATGGCCAGCTGCGAATTGGCGGGCTTCCACAGGGCCTCGGCGGAGACGCCGCCATAGGCGCGTTCCAGAAGGCCCGTGGTGACGCGGGTATAGACCGTGTCGGTGGGCTTCTCGTACCACGCAAGGGTCAGTTCCGGGATCACCGGGCTGGTATTGCCCGTGTACATGCGCGTGTCCGAACGCACGCGCGGCACGCCCTCGGGCGTGGTTTCCAGCGACGCGTCGGCTTCGTATTCCTCGGGGGTGTAGTATTCGCCGCGCTCGCCCGGGATGCCGGGGCCGCGCTGGCCGATATCACCGAAGGCGCGCTGGCGGATGGCACCCGTCACGATCAGGCCCGGCGTGATCTCGTAGCTGGCGCGGGCCTCGGCGCCGACCTCGTGGGTCAGGCCGTCCTCGGCGCTGAAGATGCCCAGATCGACATAGGGCTTGATCGACCAGCGGAAGCGCGGCGTGACGCCGGGCGTGGTGACCAGCCCCGGCGCGCTGCGCGGCGCATCGACCAGCTGCGAGGCGGCGGCGATCTGCCCGGCCTCAGTATTCTCCAGCCGCTCGACATCGGACCGGCGCAGCACCACGGTCGAGGTCGGCATCCCGTTCGCGGTCGAGGTGATCGCGAAGGTCTCGACCGAAGGGGGCAGGGCGCGGGTCATCAGGCGCGCGGTGCGGCCCACGGCCTCGGCCTGGTTGATAAAGCGGGTGTTGCGGATGCGAACCTCGGCGCGGGTCGCGCTCAGGCCCATGCTCTCGAGCGTCTGGCCCTCGTCGGCCAACGCGTCGCCAAGCGCCTTCTGGATGGCGGGCTGGGCGGTCGGGTCCTGCGACCAGCTGCCGGACCAGCCTTCGGGATCCGCCGCGGGCGAGGGGCGCGGACGCACGGGCGCGGGGGCCTTTTCCAGCCCGGAAGGATAGGCGGCCTCGCGCGGGTTCAGCGCGATTGTGAAGGTCGCGCCGATCGTCTCGCCGCCGATGGTATAGAGGCCGGCCTCGTAGTTGCGCCCGATGCGATAGTTCGCGGCCAGGTTCAGGCTGCTGCCCGGTTCCTCGCCCTGCTGGAAGCTGTTGCCGTTGCTGTAGTTCGCGACATATTCGTCGTTCGAATATTCCGCGATCAGGTTCAGCTTGTCGGTGGCCTGCCAGCTGACCGAGGCGAAGGGCTTCGGGCTGCCGCTGAACCACTGGTCCACGTTCGGGGTGCCGCCCTCGTCGCCGACATCGATGGTGCGCGGATTGCCCGCAAGCACGCCCCAGCCCAGACCCGCCGAGACGCGGATGCGCGGCGTGATCGTCTTGGTCGCCACGACGTATTCGCCGGAATAGACGCCGGTCCCCAGGAAGTCCTGCAGGCCCACCGCCACGGCGGGACGCCAGCCGTCCTCCTCCAGCACCTGGTATCGCAGGTCCAGCGAGCGGTCCGAGATATAGCCCTCGTTCCGGTAGTCGTTGATCCCGTCCACGCGGCCATAGCGCAGCACGGCCGTCAGGCCCGGCAGCGCCTGGAAGAAGATGTTGCCGCGGCGGGCATAGTCCGACCAGGACACCGTCGCGCCAAGGGTGCCGTCCGGCAGCGTCTCGGCGGTGGGCGTGTCGATGCCGCCCGGCAGGCCATAGGTCGACATGTTCCGCGCGATCAGCGGGTCCGCGACGGCTGTTCCCGTCCCCGAGCCCAGAAGCAGGGCCGCGGGCAGGGCGGTGGCCATCAGATGGCGTGTCAGGCGCGAGCGGCGCATGGTGGTGGGTCCTTTCCCTTGGGGGGCGGGGGCTCAGCCCTCGGTCGCCTCGGCTTCCGTCTCGGCGGTCTGGGTGGTCACGGTTGCGGTCTGGCCGCAGCCCGACAGCTTCTGACCGCGAACGGTCAGGCTGGCGGTCAGCGGGAATTTCTCGTCGGCCATCGTGTCCTGGCATTCCTGCGCGCGCAGGTTCACCACGAAGGGACGGCCATCCAGCACGCCCACATATTCGACGCCGTCCGCAAACACGATGCGGTTGACCGAGATGCCGCGACCGGCCTGGTTCTCGGGGGTCTTGTAGGTGGCGGTGCCGTCGCTGATGTCCACGCGCCAGAAGGGCTCGTTGCCGCGGGCGATGAAGGCCCGGGCGTTGTAGGTCACCGGCTCGGCGCCGGGGATGACGCGGGGGGCCTCGGCGCCGGTCTCGATCGGCTGTTCCAGCGGGCTGACGGCGGGGGCGCGCGGCTTGGCCGGCTCCTCGGGTTCGGGCTCGGGCTGCTCGATGCCGATATTGCGGCGCAGATCGGTCATGGCGGCGCTGTCGCAGCCTGCCAGCGGCAGGGCGATCAGGGCGAGAAGGGCGAGGCGCGCGGGTGCGGGACGCAGGGACATGGGTTCCGGCCTTTGTTCTTCGGGATCGATCACTGTCACGACAGCGTTAGCAATCGCGGCCCCCTTGGGCAAGCACCGCCGCCCGTTCGGGGCCTGCGCAGGCGGCTTTCAGCAGTTCGGAACGTTGACCGCCAGCCCGCCCAGGGACGTCTCCTTGTACTTCTCGCTCATGTCGCGGCCGGTCTGGCGCATGGTCTCGATCGCGGCGTCCAGCGGCACGATGTGATCGCCGTCGCCGCGCAGCGCCAGGCTGGCGGCGCTGACGGCCTTGATCGCCCCCAGCCCGTTCCGTTCGATGCAGGGCACCTGCACCAGGCCGCGCACGGGGTCGCAGGTCATCCCCAGGTGATGTTCCAGCGCGATCTCGGCGGCGTTCTCGACCTGAGTGGGGGTGCCGCCAAGGACGGCGGCCAGCCCTGCGGCGGCCATTGCGCTAGCGCTGCCCACCTCGGCCTGGCAGCCGCATTCCGCCCCCGAGATCGAGGCGTTGTGCTTGATCAGCCCGCCCACGGCGGCGGCGGTCAGCAGGAAATCGGGCAGCAGGCGCAGGGACGCGCCGGGCACATGGTCCAGCCAGTATTTCACGACGGCCGGCAGGGTGCCCGCCGCGCCGTTCGTGGGCGCGGTCACGACCTGCCCGCCGGCGGCGTTCTCCTCGTTGACGGCCATGGCATAGGTGGACATCCAGTCGTTCACCACATGGGGCGCGGTCATGTTCATGCCGCGTTCGTCTAGCAGCGCGCGGTGGATGCCGGGGGCGCGGCGGCGCACGTTCAGCCCGCCGGGCAGCGTGCCCTCGGTCGCAAGCCCCCGGTCCAGGCAGTCCGACATCGTGGCCCAGATCCGGTCCAGCCCCTCGGCCAGATCGGTGCGGGACCGGAAGCACAGCTCGTTCTCCTCCTTCATGCGGGCGATGGACTTGCCCGATGTCGCGGCCATCCGCAGCATCTCGGCGGCGGTGGCGAAGGGAAAGGGGACCGCGCTTGCGGCATCGCTGCGGTCCTGGTCGCCGCGCCGCTCCAGCTCCTCGGGCGTCATGACGAAGCCGCCCCCGATGGAATAGTAGATGCGGTGGAAGATCACGTCGCCCTGCGCATCGGTCGCGGCGATGGTCATGCCGTTCGTATGGCCGGGCAGGGGGGTGTCGTAATCGAAGCGCAGATCGGCATCGGGATCGAAGGCCAGCGGCTGCAGGTCGGGCGGCGTCAGGCGGCGCTCGGCGCGGATCGTGGCCAGTGCCGCCTCGGCGCGGTCCTGGTCCATGCGTTCGGGCGTGAAGCCCTGCAGCCCCAGGATCGTCGCGCGGTCGGTCGCGTGCCCCTTGCCGGTAAAGGCCAGGCTGCCATGCAGGCTGACCCGGACCCCATGCGCCGCGAAGGGCTGGGCGCGCAGCGAATCGAGGAACCGCGCCGCCGCGATCATCGGCCCCATGGTATGAGAGGATGAAGGTCCGACACTGACCTTGAAGAGGTCGAAAACCGACAGGAACATGCTGCCCTCGCTGCCTTTCGGGGTTGCGCTTTGCGGGTCATCCAAGCACGACGCCCCCCGTGCCGCCATGCCGCCCGCGACCATTTCGCCCATCGGTTGCGACATCGCAACGCGGTTCGGGTGGGCTGTCCGGTTTGCCTAATATTATGGCATTGTGCACAATTAAAGATCAGCTAAGCCCCGCCTGCGAAATAGGCAGGGGGCAGCCACTCTGCCCGCCTTGCGGGCGATAGCGGCCAAGGTGAAGGAAAAGTCATGCAGCGATCCGAACCGATCATACTGGGAAACAACGCGCTTGGGGCGCCCGTCTTCCTTGCGCCGATGGCGGGGATCACGGACCTGCCGTTCCGCCGGGCCGTCGCACGTTTCGGCGCGGGCCTTCTGGTCAGCGAGATGGTCGCATCGTCCGAGATGGTCACGCCGCGCCCCTCGACCCGCGCGGCCGTCCGCGCCAAGGCCCTGACCGAGGGCGCGCTGCCCGTCAGCGTCCAGATCGCGGGATGCGAGGCCGCCGCCATGGCCGAGACCGCCCGCATCGTCGAGGGCATGGGCGCGCGGATCATCGACATCAACATGGGCTGCCCCGCCAAGAAGGTCACGGGCGGTCTGTCGGGCTCGGCGCTGATGCGCGATCTGGATCACGCGCTGGGCCTGATCGACGCGGTGGTCGGCGCGGTGGACGTGCCCGTCACGCTGAAGATGCGGCTGGGCTGGGACGAGACCTGCCTGAACGCGCCCGAGCTGTCTGCGCGGGCCCGCGATGCGGGTGTCGCGATGCTGACGGTCCATGGCCGCACGCGGTCGCAATTCTACAAGGGGCAGGCGGACTGGAACGCGATCCGTGCCGTGGCCGACCTGCCGAACCGCCCGCCGCTGGTCGCCAATGGCGACATCGTCGATGCCGACAGCGCCCGCCGGGCCTTCGCGCAATCGGGCGCGGATGCGGTGATGATCGGGCGTGGCGCGCAGGGTCGTCCCTGGGTGCTGGCGCAGATCGCGCATCAGCTGTGGGGCACCCCGGCGCCCGTCATCCCGCAGGGCGATGCGCTGGCCGATCTGGTGTCCGAACATTATGAGGACATCCTGGATTTCTACGGCCCCGAGCTGGGCCTGCGCGTCGCGCGCAAGCATCTGGGCTGGTATGCCGAGGCGAACGGCGCCCCCCTGCGCGCCGAGCTGCTGCGCGCGGCCACCCCCGAGGCGACGCTGGCGCTGATCCGGCGCGCCTTCACCCAGACCGATACCGAGGCTGCCGCATGACCTCACCGCGCCCCCGCGACTTCGTCGAGGCCGATCCCGGGCCGGGCTGGCACGCCCTGCCGCTGCCCGCGGTGATCCTGGATGCCGAGGGGCGCGTGGCCGCGATGAACGACGCGGCCGAACTGTGGCTGAACCTGTCGCGCACCTGGTCCCTGGGCAAGCATCTCGAGGGCGACGAGATGGCGACCCGCCTGCGCATCGCGCCGCCCATCGGGCCGCTGGTCGGGCGCGTGAATGCCAGCGAGGAGGCGTTCTTTCACAGTCACGTGGTCTTCGATATCGGCGATCGCGCGGGGGGGCACAGCTCCCGCAGGGCGGCGGTCCATGCGGGACCGCCGGGGCATGGCGGCGGCGTGGCCAGCCTGCTGATCGTCCCCGACGAGGCCGAGGGCCTTCACCAGACCCGCAGCGCCCGCAGCGTCGCCCGCAGCGCCATCGGCATGGCCGAGATGCTGGCCCACGAGATCAAGAACCCCCTGGCGGGCATCCGCGGCGCCGCGCAGTTGATGGGCATGAACGCATCCCCCGAGGATCGCGAGATGGCCGAGATGATCGTCAGCGAAAGCCGCCGCATCGTCGCGCTGCTGGAACAGGTCGAGCGGTTCGGCGACACCTCTCCGCCCGCTTTGGGATCGCTGAACGTGCATGACGTGCTGGAGCAGGTGCGCCGCTCGGCGCAGGTGGGCTTTGCCAGGGACGTGAAGATCGTCACCGATTACGACCCCTCGTTGCCCCCGGCGCTGGCCGATGCGGACCAGCTGATGCAGGTCTGCCTGAACCTGGTCAAGAACGCCGCCGAGGCGCTGAAGGGCAAGGCCGGCGGCACCATCCGGCTGCACAGCTTCTACGACCATACCCTGCGGCGTCCCCCCAGCGATACCGACCCTGCGGGCCGCGCGCTGCCCCTGCAGATCGAGATCGAGGATAACGGCCCCGGCTTCCCCCCCGAGATCGCGGACCAGGTGTTCGAGCCCTTCGTCTCGGGTCGCGAGAACGGCACCGGGCTGGGGCTGGCGCTGGTCAGCAAGATCGTCACCGACCACGGCGCGCTGATCCGGGTGGACAGCCGCCCCGGTCGCACCGTCTTCCGAATTTCACTGCCCAAGGCATAAGGACCTGAATCATGGACGGAACAGTTCTGATCGCCGATGATGACCGCACCATCCGCACGGTGCTGACGCAGGCGCTGACCCGCGCGGGCTGTCGTGTCCATGCCACCGGCAGCCTGGCGCAGCTGGCGAAATGGGTGGACGAGGGCCGCGGCGACCTGGTCATCACCGATGTCATGATGCCCGACGGCAACGGCATCGACCGCATCCCCGCCATGCGCGAGGCCCGGCCCGACCTGCCCGTCATCGTGATCTCGGCGCAGAACACCATCGTGACCGCCATCCGCGCGACCGAGGCCGAGGCGTTCGAATACCTGCCCAAGCCCTTCGACCTGCCGGATCTGATGACCAAGGCGAACCAGGCCCTGTCGCGCCGCCCGCGCAAGTCGGACCCGGTGCCGGAACCGCTCCAGATCTCTCGCGAGGCGGCGGATCCGGCGATGCCGCTGATCGGGCACGCGCCCTCGATGCAGGCGCTGTTCCGCATGGTCGCGCGGGTGCTGAACGCCGACCTGGCCGTGATCATCGCGGGCGAGGCGGGGGTCGGCAAGACGACCATCGCGCGCAGCTTCCACGAACTGTCGGATCGCCGCGACGGGGGGCTGGCCTTCCTGACCTCGGCCGATGCGGGCGAGGACGCGGTCGCCCGCGCTGCCGAGAAGGCCCGCGGCGGCACCATCGTGATCGAGAACCCGGCCGGTTTCGACACCGCCGCGCAGGCCCGCCTGATCGGCCTGATCGAGGCGATGGAGACCGGCCCGGACCGCGCCAACGCGCCGCGCATCGTCGCCACGACCGGTCCCGATCCGCAGGCCGATGTGACCGCGGGGCGGCTGCGCTCGGACCTGTACTATCGCCTGGCGGGGGTGACGATCAGCGTGCCGCCGCTGCGGTCGCGCGTGGACGACATCCTGCCGCTGGCCAGCCATCTGCTGGCGCGCGCACAGGCGCATGGCCTGCCCGAGCGCGGCCTGTCGGACGATGCCGCGGCCCTGCTGCGCGCCCATCCCTTCCCCGGCAACGTCCGCGAGCTGGAGAACATGATGCGCCGCCTGGCCCTGACGGCCAGCGGTCCCGCCATCAGCCTGGACGAGATGCGCGAGGCGCTGTCCCAGCATGGCGGCGGCGGTCGCGCCCCCGCCCCGCAGGCGGCCCCCGTCATGCAGGCCGACCTGTCCGAGCCCGCATCAGCGCCCATGCCCGCGCATGGCGCCGGTGCCAACCTGTCGGATTCCGTGGAACAGCATCTGCAGCGCTATTTCGACCTGCATGGCGACAGCCTGCCGCCCCCGGGCCTCTACGACCGCATCCTGCGAGAGGTCGAGCGTCCGCTGCTGCAGGTCGCGCTGGATGCGACCGGCGGCAACCAGCTGCGCTGCGCCGATCTGCTGGGGATCAACCGCAATACGCTGCGCAAGAAACTGACCGAGCTGAATATCGAGGTGACACGGCGCCGCAAACTGATGTAAAACCGCCACAGGGGCGCAGCGCGGATACAACGCGCTGGCCATTCTGGAAGCCGCGTCAGACGGCGAGTGGGGGTTATGTCGGGCCTGGTTGCAGGTTTGAGCTGGGACAGGTTGGCGCGTCTGCGCCTTCCGCGTCACTGGCGTGGCGCGACCACGTGGATCGTGCTGGTCAGCGGGCTGCTGCTGGCCTTGGCCACATTCGCCGTGATGACGCCCTTCGGGCGCGACTGGCCGGGGCACATGCTGCGTGCGGTGCTGCTGGCCGATCTTCTGTACCTGCTGGTCCTGGTCGCCTTCATCGTGGCGCGGATGGCGCGGCTGATTTCGGCCCGCAGGCGTGCGGCCCCGGCGGCGCGACTGCATGCGCGGCTGGTCGCGATCTTTGGCGGCCTTGCGCTGATCCCGACGGTACTGGTGGCGCTGTTCGCGGGCTTTCTGGTGAATATCGGCCTGGAGGGCTGGTTCTCGGACCGGGTGCAGCAGGTGGTGACCACCTCTCAGGCGGCGGCCGAGGCGTATCAGGCCGAACATCGCAGCGACCTGGCCGAGGATGCGCGCGCCCTTGCGGGGGTGCTGATCCAGGCGGGCCGCGCGAACCCCCTCATCGAGGATGGCGAGATGCGCCAGCTTCTGACGCAGGGGCAGGGGCTGATCCAGCGCGGCCTGCGCGAGGCCTATATCATCAACGGCGCGGGCGAGATCCGCGCACGCGGCGAGCGCAGCTACCTGTTCTGGTACGAACAGCCCGTCAGCGACGACCTGGACCGCGCCCAGACCGAGGGGCTGGTCCTGATCGAGGATTGGGACAATGACGAGTTCCGCGCCCTCGTGGCGCTGCCGCCGCTGGCGGACCGGTATCTCTATGTGACGCGGGACGTGGATGGCGATCTGCTGGGGCTGGTGGACGACACCCGCGCGACGGCGGGCGACTATCGCCAGCTCGAGGAAATGCGCAGCCAGGTGCTGCTGGAATTCTCGCTGGTCTATCTGGGCTTTGCGCTGCTGCTGGTCGCGGTGGCGATCTGGCTGGGCCTGTGGTTCGCAAGCCGCCTGTCGCGGCCCATCGGGCTGCTGGCGCAGGCGTCCGAACAGGTGGGCCGGGGCGATCTGGACCTGCAGATCCCCGAACCCCGCACCGGCGACGAGATCCAGACCCTGGGCCAGGCCTTCAACCGCATGACCCGCCAGCTGAAGGCGCAGCGCGAGGAACTGGTCGAGAGCTATCGCGCCAGCGACGAGCAGCGCCGCCTGTTCGACAACGTGCTGGGCTCGGTCACGTCGGGGGTGATCGGGCTGGATGCCGCCGGAGAGATCGACTTCGTCAACCGCTCGGCCAGTCGCCTTCTGGGGCTGGATCCCAAGCTGGACATCGACGCGCTGCTGTCCGAGGTCGTCCCCGAATTCGAGCCGCTGTTCGAGAAGCTGGCGTCATCCGTGGCCGAGACGGTGCAGGACGAGGTGCGCCTGATGCGCCAGTCGCGGCTGGAGAGCCTGCTGGTCCGCATGGCCGTGCGCCGCGGCAACGATGGCGCGCTGGAGGGGTACGTGGTCGCCTTCGATGACGTGACCGAACTGGTCAGCGCGCAGCGCATGGCCGCCTGGGGCGATGTCGCCCGCCGCGTCGCCCACGAGATCAAGAACCCGCTGACGCCGATCCAGCTGTCGGCCGAACGCCTGCGCCGCAAGTTCGCGCCCATGGCCCCCGAAGAGGACCGCCCCGCGCTGGACCAGTATGTCGAGGTGATCATCCGCCAGACGAACGACCTGCGCCGCATCGTGGACGAATTCAGCCGCTTTGCCCGCATGCCCGAACCCGACCGCGCGGAGACCGACCTGGCCGCCCTGCTGTCCGAGATCGTGATCCTGCAGCAGGACGCCCTGCCGGGGGGCATCACGACCGACATTCCGGCCCAGCCCGTCATCGTCGATTGCGACGCGGGCATGCTGCGGCAGGCGCTGACGAACATCCTCAAGAACGCGGGCGAGGCCGTCGAGGAGAAGGCGTCCGAGGCCCCCGAGGGCTGGCAGCCGCGCATCTCGGTCGCGCTGATCGCCGAACCCGAGATGGTGGTGATGCGCGTGACCGACAACGGTCCGGGCCTGCCCGCCGACCGGTCCCGCCTGTTCGAGCCCTACGTGACGCTGAAGGCGCAGGGGACCGGGCTGGGCCTGCCCATCGTGAAGAAGATCGTCGAGGAACATGGCGGAAGCCTGACCCTGACGGACGCGCCCGACGATCAGGGCGCGATGGCCGAAATCCGACTGCCGCGCGAACGCCATCCGGTGCGCGCGGCCAAGAAGAGCAGACAGGAAAGCAGCGAGGCGAGCGCATGAGTGACATCCTGATCGTCGATGACGAACGCGACATCCGTGAACTGATCTCGGACATCCTGAAGGACGAGGGCTTCGAGACCCGGCTTGCGGCCAATTCCGACGAGGCCATCGGCGCCCTGAACGAGCGCGAGCCCTCGCTCATGATCCTGGACATCTGGCTGAAGGACAGCCGCATGGACGGGATCGACATCCTCAAGCAGGTCAAGCGGAACAATCCCGACGTGCCGGTCATCATCATCTCGGGGCATGGCAATATCGAGATCGCCGTCGCCGCGATCCGGCAGGGGGCCTACGACTTCATCGAGAAGCCGTTCAACATCGACCAGCTGATGGTCGTCATCAACCGCGCGACCGAGACCAGCCGCCTGCGCCGCGAGAACAGCACCCTGCGCCGCGGCGAGGGGCGCAGCACCGAGATGCTGGGCCAGTCGGTCGCCTTCAAGCGGCTGCGCGACGGGCTGGACAAGGTGGCCAAGTCGAACGGCCGCGTCATGCTGTCGGGCGAACCCGGCACCGGCAAGGAACTGGCCGCGCGCTATATCCACGCCCACAGCCCGCGCGCTCAGGCGCCCTTCGTGACCGTCCCCTGCGCCACCATCGAACCCGAGCGCATGGAAGAGGTGCTGTTCGGCCGCGAATCCCCCGAGCGCGGGGTCGAGCCGGGCCTGCTGGAACAGGCGCATGGCGGCATCATCTATTTCGACGAGGTGGGCGACATGCCGCTCGGCACCCAGCCCAAGATCCTGCGCGTGCTGACCGAACAGCAGTTCATCCGCGCTGGCGGCACCGACCGGGTGCGCGTGGATCTGCGGGTCCTGTCCTCGACCAACCGCGACCTGCCGACCGAGATCGCGGCGGGCCGCTTCCGCCAGGAGCTGTACGACCGGCTGAACGTGGTCCCCATCGCCGTGCCGTCCCTGGCCGACCGGCGCGAGGATATCGGCCACCTGGCCCGCCATTTCATCGAGCATTTCCACCAGCACCAGGGCCTGACGCCCCGCGACCTGCCCGAAGAGACGGTGGCCGCGCTGCAATCCATGCGCTGGCCCGGCAATATCCGCCAGCTGCGCAACGTGATCGAACGCGTGCTGATCCTGGCCGAAGGCCCCGGCGCGATCCAGCCCGCCGAGCTGGAGCCGCAGGGCGCCACCCCCGAGAACGGCGACGCGCTGAGCCTCGGGCCGCAGATCACCTCGATGGCGCTGCGCGAGGCACGAGAGCTGTTCGAGCGCGAATACCTTGTCGCGCAGATCAACCGCTTCGGCGGCAATATCAGCCGCACCGCGCAATTCGTGGGCATGGAGCGCAGCGCATTGCACCGCAAGCTGAAATCCCTCGGCGTCGTCGGCGGCGCGCGCAGCGACGACGAGATGGTGGTCGGCAAGTAGTGCCGCGCTTGCGCGCCCGTGTCCCCCGGCATAGGCAGGGGGGATCGGGTGCGTCACGCGCCGGGCCATTCGGGGGCGACACATGAAGATCATCATCTGCGGAGCGGGGCAGGTCGGCTGGCAGATCGCGCGCCACCTGGCAGGCGAACGCAACGACGTGACGGTGATCGACAACAACCCCGAACTGATCCGCCGCGCGACCGACACGCTGGATGTGCAGGGCGTCAGCGGCTTCGCCAGCCATCCCGACATCCTGGACCGCGCAGGCGCACGCGATGCCGACCTGATCATCGCCGCCACCCATTCGGACGAGGTGAACATGGTCACCTGCCAGGTGGCCCATTCCGTCTTCCAGGTCCCGCGCAAGATCGCCCGCCTGCGCAGCGCGGCCTATCTGGACGCGATCTACAGCGATCTCTATCGCACGGAACACCTGCCCATCGACGTGGTCATCAGCCCCGAGCAGGAGGTCGCGAAGGCCGCGCTGCAGCGCCTGTCCGCGCCCTCGACCTTCGATGTCGAGACCTTCATGGACGGCAAGATCCAGCTGCTGGGGATCGACCTGGAACCCGACTGCCCGGCGCTGAACACGCCGCTGCGCCAGCTGACGGAGCTGTTCTCCAGCCTGCGGGCCATCGTTGCGGGCGTGCGCCGCGAAGGGCGTCTGTTCGCGCCGGAACCGGGCGACCAGCTGTTCGCGAACGACCAGATCTATGTCTTCGCCCATGCCGAGGATGTGGGGCGCACGCTGGACATCTTCGGCAAGCCCCCCCAGAAGCAGGAACGCCTGACGATCATCGGGGCGGGCAATGTGGGCCTGTCGGTCGCCCAGACGCTGGAGCGGCGCGCCGACCGGATCCGCGCCAAGCTGATCGAGCGCGACCGCGGTCGCGCCGAATTCGCCGCCGACCGGCTGGAGCGGACCATCGTGCTGAACGGCGACGGGCTGTCGGCGGAATTGCTGGACGAGGCGGGCGTGCCGCGCGCGGATGCGGTGCTGGCCGTCACCGACGACGACAAGACGAACATCCTGGCCTCGGTGCGCGCCAAGCAGTCGGGCGCGAAGATGGCCATCGCGCTGATCAACGACCCGACGCTGGTGCCGCTGATGGGGGCGCTGGACATCGACGCCTATATCAACCCGCGCGCGACCACCGTGTCCACGATCCTGCGCCACATCCGCCACGGGCGCGTGCGCGACATCTATTCCGTGGGCGATGCCGAGGCCGAGGTGATGGAGGCGCAGGTCCTGTCGACCAGCCCCATGTCGGGCCGCGCGATCCGCGACATCGAATTCCCCGAGGGCGCGCTGCTGGGCGCGGTGCGCAAGGGCGACCGCGTGGTGAAGCCCACCGCCGACACCCGCATCGAAGAGGGCGACATCGTCCTGATCTTCGCCCTGACCCATGACGTCCCCGAGGTCGAGCGCCTGCTGCAGGTCTCGATCGACTTCTTCTGAGGGCGCCCGCGATGCTGCGCACCCTGTCCCGGCTGCCGCTTCTGATCCTGCTCAGCGCGGGGGTGGCGCTGATGATGCTGATCCCGGCCTCCTATGCCTCGGTGACGGATCACGACGCCATCGCGCGCACGTTCCTCTATGCCGCACTGCTGATCCTGATCGTCGGCGGGCTGATCGGCCTTGCGACCCATGCCAACCCGCGTCCGCAGAAATCCCGCGAGACGCTGCTGACCATGCTGGGGGTCTTCGGCCTGCTGCCCGTGCTGATGGCCTTTCCCTTCGCCGAGAGCCTGCCCGATACCGGCTATGTCAACGCGTGGTGGGAAATGGTGTCCTCGCTGACGACGACGGGGGCCTCGCTCTATTCGGCGGACCTGCTGCCCGAACCGCTGCATCTGTGGCGCGCGATGGTCGGCTGGATGGGCGGCTTCTTCATCCTGGTCGCCGCCGTCGCCATCCTGGCCCCCCTGCGCGTCGGCGGGTTCGAGATCATGGCAAGCCCGTCCGGCCGCGAGGAATACCGCGAGAGGCTGCCGAAATCCTCGGACCCGCGCACGGTGCAGCCGCATCTGTCGGACCCGGTCTATGACAGCCCGCTGGCCGATCCCGCGCTGCGCCTGCTGCGCGCCGGGGCCGAGGTGGGGCCGATCTACCTGGTGCTGACGCTGGTCCTGTGGGTGGGGCTGCTGCTGCTGGGCGATCCCTCCTTCCTTGCGCTGACGCGGGCGATGGGAACGCTGTCCACCTCGGGGATCTCGCCCGTGGTCGGCCCGCCGGGCGAGGTGTCGGGCGTCGCCGGAGAGATGCTGGTCTTCGTCTTCCTCGTGCCCGCGCTGTCGCGTCGCTTCTGGCCGGGCGGGGCCGAGCTGCGGGCCACCGACAAGCTGCGCGACGATCCCGAACTGCGCATGGCCTTCGGGCTGGTCGCGCTGGTGACGGCGGTGCTGTTCCTGCGCCACTTCCTGGGGGCGATCGACCTGGGCGACCAGCGCCCCGACCCGTTGCAGCGCATCGCATCGGGGCTGTCGGCGCTGTGGGGGGGGATGTTCAACGCGCTCAGCTACCTGACGACGACGGGCTGGAACTCGGTCAGCTGGCAGGGTGCGCGGTCCTGGTCGGGGCTGACCGCACCGGGGCTGATCCTTGCGGGGCTGGCGATGATGGGCGGCGGTGTCGCCACGACCGCGGGCGGGGTCAAGCTGCTGCGCGTCTATGCCCTTGCCCGCCACGGAGAGCGCGAGATGGAGCGCATCATCCACCCCAGCTCGGTCTCGGGCGGGGGGCGCATCGCAAGGCGCCTGCGCCGCGAGGGGGCCTATCTCGCCTTCATTTTCTTCATGCTGTTCGCCACCTCGATCGCGGTGGTCGTGTCGCTGGTCTCGATCCATCAGATCGAGTTCGAGACCGCGACGATCCTGTCCATCGCCGCCCTGACGAATACCGGCCCGCTGGCCGGCGCGATCCCCCTGACGCCCGCATTCGAGGGGACGGCGGGCATCGCCTCGGCCCCGTGGGAGGGGTGGTCGGGCCTGCCCGACTTCACCAAGGGCGTCCTTGCCATCGCGATGATCATGGGCCGGATCGAGACGCTGGCCCTGCTGGCCCTGCTGTCGCCGGAATTCTGGCGCCGCTGAGGCCGCAGGGTCGCAACATGTCGATAATATGATGGTTCTTGCCCGGCGTGCTTGCATGGGGTGGCGCTACGGCCTAAGTGTTGAACCGATCGGGACAGTGACAAACGGACGACAGATAATGGCCGGTGAAAAACAGAACCTTCAGGACGCATTTCTCAATCATGTCCGCAAGGCGAAGGTGCCTGTCACCATCTTCCTGATCAACGGCGTCAAGCTGCAGGGCGTGATCACCTGGTTCGACAATTTCTGCGTCCTCCTTCGTCGCGACGGACAGTCGCAGCTGGTCTACAAGCATGCCATCAGCACGATCATGCCGGGCCAGCCCATCAATCTGTATGAATCCGAGGACTGATTGGCCGAGCCGACCTCTACCGAAGCCAAGCCGACCCGCGCCTATGTAATCCACCCCGACCTGGGCAATTCGCGCACGCAGCGGCGACAGCCCGAGCATGCGCTGGCCGAGGCCGTGGCGCTTGCCCATGCCCTGCCGGGCATCGAGATCGTGGGCGAGGAAGTGGCGCGACTGCGTGACCCCAACCCCGGAATGTTGTTCGGCAAGGGCAAGCTTGCCGAGATCCGAGAGCGCCTCGAGGCCGTCGAGGCCGAGCTGGTGCTGATCGACGGTCCGGTGACCCCCGTGCAGCAGCGCAACCTGGAAAAGGACTGGGGCGTCAAGCTTCTGGACCGGACCGGGCTGATCCTGGAGATCTTCGCCGACCGTGCCCGCACCCGCGAGGGCGTGCTGCAGGTGGAACTGGCCGCGCTGTCCTATCAGCGCACGCGGCTGGTCCGCGCTTGGACGCACCTCGAACGGCAGCGGGGCGGTCTGGGATTCGTCGGCGGTCCGGGGGAAACCCAGATCGAGGCCGACCGCCGCGCCATCGACGAACAGATGACGCGCCTGCGCCGCCAGCTGGAACGCGTGGTCAAGACGCGCACGCTGCATCGCGCGGCGCGCGCCAAGGTGCCCTATCCGATCGTCGCGCTGGTGGGCTATACCAACGCGGGGAAATCCACGCTGTTCAACCGCCTGACCGGGGCCGAGGTGATGGCCAAGGACATGCTGTTCGCCACGCTGGACCCCACGATGCGCGCGATCCGCCTGCCCGATGCGGGGGGCGGCAATTCGGGCCGCAAGATCATCCTGTCCGACACGGTGGGCTTCATCAGCGACCTGCCGACCGAGCTGGTCGCCGCCTTCCGCGCCACGCTGGAAGAGGTGCTCGAGGCCGATCTGATCCTGCATGTCCGCGACATCAGCCACCCCGAGACCGAGGAACAGGCCGGCGACGTCGCCGACATCCTCGAAAGCCTGGGCGTGGACGAGGAGGTAGCCCTGATCGAGGTCTGGAACAAGATCGACGCGCTTGGCCCCGAGACCCGCGCCGCCCTTCAGCGGACCGATGCGCGGACCGAAGGGGTGCAGGCCGTCAGCGCCCTGTCGGGCGAGGGGCTGAACGCGCTGATCGGCGCGATCGAGACGCATCTGGAACAGGCGCTGGACGAGGCGCGCGAGGAAGCGCAGGTCGTTCTGGATTTTGCCGACGGTCGCCGTCGCGCATGGCTGCACGAGGCGGGCGTCGTCGAACGCGAAGAGGCGGTCGAGGAGGGCCTGCGCCTGCAGCTGCGCTGGACCGCAAGACAGCGCGCCGGTTTCGAGGCGCTGGACCAGCCGGAACAGGAATGAGAAAGGGGCCCGCAGGGGCCCCTTGTCGCATCTGGCAGTCGCTTCAGGCGGGCATCTCGTGCGCCCAGGGCGGGTTCGCACCCGCGCGCGACACGGTGACCGAGGCCGCCTGCGCCCCAAGCGTCAGCGCCGCCTTGATCTGTTCGGGCGTGATCGCGGCCAGCGCCGCCTTGGACAGCAGGCCCTGCTGGGACAGGCTGGCCATGAAACCCGCATTGAAGGTGTCACCCGCGCCGATCGTGTCGGCGACCGTCGTGCGGACAGCGGGGGCATTGACGGTCTCGCCCGCCCAGAAGGCCCGTGCGCCGGTCTCGCCGCCCGTCAGCAGGACCATGCGCGGGCCGGATGCCAGCACCTTGCGGGCGGCATCCTCGGGGGTCAGGTCGGGATGCAGCCATTCGAGGTCGTCCGCCGACAGCTTGACGATATCGGCCATGGGCAGGATGCGGTCCAACCGGGCGCGGAAGGCGTCGGGCTGGGTGATGAAGAAGGGGCGGATGTTCGGGTCGATCATCACCACGCGGTCCCCGTGATGATCCGCGATCAGCGATTCCACCGTCGCGCCGCAGGGATCGGGCACCAGGCTGATGCCGCCCGCGAAAAGGGTCGTGACCTCGTCCGGCAGGGGGGCGATGTCGTCGCGCGTCATCATGCGCCCCGCCGATCCCTCGTCATAGAAGGAATAGCGCGCATCGCCGTTTTCCAGCGTCACCAGCGCCAGCGTGGTCAGCCGGTCGGTGCGCGGGCAGAGGTCGGTGTTCACCCCGGCCTCGGCCAGGGGGCGCAGGATCTGTTCGCCGAAGGGGTCGCGGCTGATCGGCCAGAGATAGCCCGCATCGACGCCCAGACGCCCAAGCGCGATGGCCGTGTTGAACACCGCCCCGCCTGCCAGCGGGCGGAAGCTGCCGTCCTGCGGCACCATGTCGATCAGCGATTCACCGGCACACAGGATCATGGGTCCCCTCCATTGGCGTGGTTCTCAGCGCGTGAAATACAGGATAATCGCTAGCGCTACCAGCGCCGCGACCGCCGCACCGGCGATTTTCCATGCGGACCACGGACGCTCGCCCATGACGCGACCGGACTGGCCGTTCACGACGAAGCGGAAGCTGCGCCCGTTATAGCGGTAGGCGGCGGTCCAGATCGGCAGCAGGATGTGCTTGAACGTCTCGGCGTCGAATTCGCTGGCGATGCTGTCGATGCGTTGCCGGTCGCCGCCGATGTCGCGGCGCACGTCGCCCTCGATCACGCGGGCCATCTGCGCGCGGGCCGCGCCATGCCCGTCCGCCAGCGCGACGGTATAGCCCTCGGCCTCGAACCCGGCCAGGAAATCGGGGCGATAGACCGCAAGATGGGACAGGTCCCAGGGCGCCATCGCGCCGGTGAAGCGCTGCGGCAACGAGGTCGAGGCAGGCACCAGCACGTCGTTGAAGCTGCGGGCCACGCGTCCCCGCGCCGGCCTCCAGCGGACCTTGGCGACGCGCCGGGCGACGCGGCGCGACTTGCCGTTCACCGTCTCGGTCACCCAGTGGGTTTCGTAATAGACATCCCCCCGCTGCCCGGAATAGCGCGAGCGGCTGTCGGCATCGAAGGTCCAGAAAGGCGAATAGACCCCGGTCAGGTGCTTGTCCTTGCGGGCATAGGCGACCAGCCCGGAGGGCGCGAACCACAGCCCGCCCAGCCAGTCCGACATGGCCTTGCGGGCCTCGGCCTCGGTCAGGCGGAAGGGCAGCACCGCCTGCGGCTTGATCCGCCGCGTGGCACCCGTATCGGTGACGACGGGGGTGGCGCAGAAGGGGCAGGCGCTGGCGTGATGCGTGTCGTCCAGATCGACCCGCGCCCCGCAATTTGGACAGGACAGTGTGCGGACCTCGTGGACGATGTCGCCGCCGTCGCGATCCAGATGCAGACCGCGTTCCAGCGGGATCTCGGCCAGTTCGGGGGCCTTGTGGGCGGCGTCCCATTGCAGGGCGGGGTCGGCAGGACCGGCATCCGGCTGGCGACCCGGCGCGCGTGCATCGCCCGGACCGATGGGCTGCACATGGCCGCACCAGTCGCAGACCATTTCCCGCTGGCCCGGGCGAAAGCGCAGGCTGGCCCCGCAGCGGCTGCAGGGAAAGCGGTGTTCCTGCGTCTGATCCGTCATCTTCAGGCGTTGGGCAGGGGCGGCGGCATCATGGTGAACAGCTGCGCCAGCTCGTCGATCTCCTCGGCGGGCAGCCAGCCGTCCTGGCCGGGGGTCCAGACCAGCGTGTCGCGGGCAAAGCTGCCATCCGCGATCAGGCGGCCCAGATGGCCGCGACCGAAGGGCCCCAGCGCCTGGCCGCCGATGGCGATGTGCCACACCGTCTCGACCGGCTTGCCGGGCAGGGGCGGGGGCGTGGACTGGGCGGGTTGCGCTGCGGGTTGCTGCGCCGCCTGCTGCGGAACGGCGCCCCAGGGGCCGCGCATGGTCGCGCCCATCGCGGCACCCATCGCCGCGCCGAAGCTCGCGCCCGCGCCGCCCTGGTTCTGCGCGGCGGCCAGCATCGCCTCGGACGCGGCATATTGGCCGAAGCGGTCCAGATCGCCCACGATCCCCATCGAGGTGCGCTTGTCCAGCATGGCCTCGACCTCGGCGGGCAGGCTGACATTCTCGATCCAGAACTCGGGCAGGGCGATGCCATAGCTGTCGATCACCGGGGCGATGGCCTTGGCCACCAGCCGCGCCAGCTGATCGGTATTCGCGGCCATGTCCAGAACCGGGATCCCCGAGGAGGCGATCGCGCGCGAGAATTCCTGCACGATCACGTTGCGGATCTGGAAGGCGATCTCGTCGCGGGTGAAGTCGCCATCGGTGCCGACGATCTCGGACATGAAGCGGGCGGGGTCCGTCACCCGCATGGAATAGGTGCCGTAGGCGCGCAGGCGCACCGGGCCGAATTCGGGATCGCGCGCGATGATCGGGTTGCGGGTGCCCCATTTCAGGTCGGTGAAGCGCGTCTTGTCGACGAAATACACTTCGGACTTGAAGGGGCTGCGGAAGCCGTGATCCCAGTGCTGAAGCCGCGTCAGCACCGGCAGGTTGTTCGTTTCCAGCAGGTACAGGCCGGGCCCGAAGACGTCGGCCAGCTGCCCCTCGTGGACGAAGACGGCGGCCTGTCCTTCGCGGACGGTCAGCTTCGCGCCGTACTTGATCGCGCGTCCGACCGTGTCGAAGCGCGAGACCATCGTGTCGCGACCGTCATCGACCCATTCGATGACCTCGATGAATTCGCCGCCCAGAATGTCGAAGATGGACATGGCTTTCCCCCGTTCAGGCTGTCCCGCGCCCCATGTATGGGACGCGGGCGGCACGGGATCAAGCTTCGCGGGCCAGAAGCTCGGCCGCGATGCGGCGGACGATGGGACCGGCCTCGGCCTCGGTCATGCCGGGGCGCAGGCGCGGATCGTAGAGGATCTTCAGCAGCAATTCGTCGTGCCGGGTCAGCAGGGCGAATTCCTCGTCGTCGTTGAAGACCGAGGGCCGCGCGGCGGGGCTGTCATTCGACAGGCCCATGCCCTGCGCCAGTTCCTCGTGGATGCAGGAGGTCCGCAGCAAGGGTGGCAGCTCGGCCCGGATCACCGCGACGGCATGCGCGTAATCCGAGGCACCGCCCCGGCTGTAGGCGAAGACCGTGCAGCTGATCGCGGCGGGCAGGCCGGTCAGCACGTCGATGTCGCGGGCGGGGATGCCGGGCACCAGCTCGGCAATGCGCGAGGATGCCTGGCGGCGCTCGTCCTCGGTCATGACCAGCACGACGAAATTGCCGCCGCCCCCGGTCAGCGACACGGGATGGCCCGTCGCGTTCGACAGCGTGCCGGCCATCTGCGCCAGTTCGGACCGCCACAGCGCGCGGTCGCCCGTATCCTTGCTGGTGCCGAAATCGGGCTGGATGCGGACCGGCTGCGACCAGCGCCGCAGCGGCGCGCTGCGGGCCTTCGCCACGATGCCGTCGGCGGTGGGGCTGTATTCGTCCTGCAGCGCGATGGCCATGAAGTTCCGGGCCAGCGTCTCGGCGTCGATGGGCGCGTCCAGCGGCACGCGATCGCGCCGCAGGCGGCCGCGAGCCAGCAGCCGCGCCTCGACCGAGGCATAGTATTGCCGCTGCGCGTCGCTGACATCCGACCCCGTCGAGGCCGCGCTCTGGGCGTTGGTCTGACGGTTGCGTTCGGCGCGGGCCTTGCGCAGCTCGGCCTGGCTGGGGCCGGGATCGGGGCGGGCCTCGCCCAGCCCTTCGGGGGTGGGCAGGGGGCGCGGCGACAGGGCAGGATCGGCGCCCCGGTCGCAGGCCGCCAGAACCATCCCGCCGACAAGTGCCGCCAGAACGCCCGGACGCAGCCGGGCCAGCAATTGCGTCATGGTCAGACCGCCTTGCCCGGGGCCGGACGGGCGCGGGCGGCCGACAGCGTGTCGCGCAGCTCGCCCTCCATCCGGGTCAGTTCCTCTTCGGCGGCGCGACGGCGCGTGCGGCCTTCGTCGGCGATGCGCAGGCTGTCCTCGATCGTGGCGATCAGCTGAGCATTGGCCGACTTGACGGCCTCGATGTCGAAGACGCCGCGCTCGGTCTCGGTGCGGATCTGGGCGTTGGCGCTGCGCAGGTTGTCGGCGTTGCGGGTCAGCAGCTCGTTCGTCAGGTCGCCCGCCTCGCGGACGGCGCGCGCGGCCTCGGCGCTGCGCTGGATGGTGACGGCCTGCGCCAGCTGGGTTTCCCACAGCGGCACCGTGTTCACCAGGGTCGAGTTGATCTTGGTGATCAGCGACTTGTCGTTTTCCTGCACCAGCCGGATCGAGGGCAGCGACTGCATCGTCACCTGCCGCGTCAGCCGCAGGTCGTGGACGCGGCGTTCCAGATCGTCGCGCAGCGTGCGCAGGTCGCGCAGCTCCTGCGCCTCCATCACCTGCTCGCCCTCGGGGCGGGCGGCGACCTCCTCGACCTTGGCGGGGATGACCTGCTGGTCCAGTTCGCGCAGCTTCGCGTCGCCCGCCGCGATATAGAGCGCGAGCTCGTCGTAGAAGTTCAGCGTGCGGTCATAGAGCAGGTCGAGCGACTTCACGTCCTTCAGCAGCGTCTGCTCGTGGCTTTCCAGCTCGGCCGTGATGCGGTCGATCTGGGTCTGCACCTTCTCGTAGCTGGCGACGAACTTGGCGAAGGGCGCGGCGCGTCCCAGCAGCTTTTCCCACCAGCTGCGGGTGCGGCGCACGTCCAGCTCCTGGGTCGAGAAGCCGCGGATGGTGGTCACGACCTCTCGCAGGCTGTCGCCGGCGGGGCCTGCATCCTTGCTTTTGACATCGGACAGCATCTGCTGGCTGATCTGCTGCAGATCGCCCTGCGCGCGCGTGCCGAAACGCAGGATCGAGCCGCTGTCGCCCAGGTCGATCTCGTCCATGCGCTTGCGGATCTGCGCCTCGGTCGCGGGGTCGGTGGCGTCCAGCGCGGTCTCTGCGGGGGCGGGTTCGGGAAGGGCCGTCGCGGCGACCGTCTCGATATCTTCGCGCAGGGCCTCGGCGCGGCGGCGAATCTCGTCACTCATCACAAATTTCCCTGTTCTGCGGCGCGGACGACGATGTCGCGCCTTTCGCATCGCAGCATATCGGGGATATCGGGTTTCGCAACGTGACAAGGGGGCGAATTGATCGCCCCCTTGCAATCATGACACGTCAGGCGGCCTGGGACTTCGCCCCGAAGCGGCCATAGAAGCTGTCACCCTTCTCGGCCATCTCGCGCAGCAGGGCGGGGGCCTTGAAGCGGTCGCCGTGGCGTTCGGTCAGACCGTCGCAGATTTCCACCGCGCGGGCGGCGCCCAGCATGTCCAGCCAGCCAAAGGGGCCGCCCGACCAGGGCGCGAAGCCCCAGCCCAGGATCGCGCCGACATCGCCTTCGCGGATATCCTCCAGCACGCCCGATTCCAGCGCGCGCACGGCCTCCAGCGTCTGGGCGAACATCAGGCGGTGCTGCACCTCGGTCAGTTCCGGCTGATCGCCCGACTGGGGATAGCGGGCGTCCAGTTCCCCCCACAGGCCCTGGCGCTTGCCCTTCTCGTCATAGTCGTAGAAGCCCGCATTCGCCTTGCGGCCCATGCGGCCCGCATCGGCCATGGCGAAGATCACCTCGTCCACCGCACCGTCGGGATAGGCATCGCCCATTGCCGCGCGGGTGGCCTTGGCGATCTTGACGCCCAGGTCGATGCTGGTCTCGTCGACCAGCTGCAGCGGCCCGAGGGGCATCCCCATCATCTTGGCGGCGTTTTCGATCAGGGTCGGGTTCACACCCTCGCCGACCATGCGGATGCCTTCGTTGATATAGGGGATGATGCAGCGGTTGGCGTAGAAGAACCGTTCATCATTGACCACGATGGGCGTCTTGCGGATCTGGCGGACGAAATCCAGCGCCTTGGCGACGGCGCGGGGACCGGTCTCGCGGCCCTTGATGATCTCGACCAGCAGCATCTTGTCCACCGGGCTGAAGAAGTGGATGCCGATGAACTGCTCGGGGCGGCTGCTGGCGCGGGCCAGGTCGCTGATCGGCAGGGTCGAGGTGTTGGTCGCGAAGATCGCGTCCTCGGGGATCACGGCCTCGGCCTTCTTCGTGACCTCGGCCTTGACGGAGGGGTCCTCGAACACGGCCTCGACGATCAGGTCGCAACCCTTCAGCGCGTCGTAATCGGTCGTGGCGGTGATGCGGCCCAGCACTTCGGCCTTCTTTTCGTCGGTCGATTTCTTGCGGCTGATGGCCTTGTCCAGCAGCCCTTCGGAATAGGCCTTGCCCTTGTCGGCGCTGGCCTGCGCCGCGTCGATCAGCACGACCTCGATGCCCGCCATCGCGCTGACATAGGCGATGCCCGCGCCCATCATGCCCGCGCCAAGGATGCCGACCTTGCGGACGGTCTGATCGGGGGCCTCGGGGCGGTTCGCGCCTTTTTCCAGCGCTTCCTTGTTGATGAACAGGCTGCGGATCATCGCGCTGCTCGACGGGTTCATCAGCACGTTGGTGAACCAGCGGGCCTCGATCTTCAGCGCCTGGTCGAAGGGCACCATTGCGCCTTCATAAACCGCCGACAGCAGCGCCTTGGCCGCCGGATAGACGCCCATCGTCTTGCCGTGGATCATCGCGGATGCGCCGACGAAGGTCATGAAGCCCGCGGGGTGGAAGGGCTCGCCCCCCGGCATCTTGTAGCCCTTGGCGTCCCAGGGCTTGACGATGTCGGCATCCGACGCGGCCAGCACCCATTCGCGGGCGGCGGCCAGCGGATCCTCGGACACCTCGTCGATCAGGCCGGCGGCCTTGGCCTTCTTCGGGTCCGACAGCTTGCCTTCCAGCAGGAAGGGCGCCGCGGCCATCGCGCCCAGCTTGCGGGCAAGGCGGGTGGTGCCGCCCGCGCCGGGGAAGATGCCGACCATGATTTCCGGCAGCCCGATCTTGGCCTTGGCATTGTCGGCAACAAAGATGCGATGCGTGGCCAGCGGCAGTTCAAGACCGATGCCAAGCGCGGTGCCGGGCAGTGCCGCGGCGATGGGCTTGCCGCCCTTCTTCGTCTTGCGGTCCATACCCGCCAGCTCGATCTTGCGCAGCAGGTGGTGCAGGCCCATCACGCCGTCGAACACGCCCTGCGCACCGCCCCGTTCGCGCATGCCTGCGATGACGTTCAGGTCCATCCCGGCGGCGAAGTCCTTCTTGCCGCTGGTGATGACGATGCCCTTGACCGCATCGTCGGCCAGCGCGTCGTCGATCAGGTCGCTGAGGGCATTGGCACCCTCCATCGACAGCACGTTCATGGATTTGCCCTGAACGTCCCAGGTGATGATCGCGGCGCCGTCGGCGCCCTTCTCCATCGTGAAATCGGTCATGGTCTGATCCCTCACACGCGTTCGATGATGGTGGCCGCGCCCATGCCGGACGCGATGCACAGGGTCGCCAGACCCACGTTCTTGTCCTGACGCTCCAGCTCGTCCAGCAGGGTGCCGATGATGATCGCGCCCGTCGCGCCAAGCGGGTGACCCATGGCGATCGCGCCGCCATTGACGTTCACCTTGGCCGGATCGACCTGGAAGGCCTGCATGAAGCGCAGCACGACCGAGGCGAAGGCCTCGTTCACCTCGAACAGATCGATATCGCCGATGGACATGCCGCTGTCGCGCAGGATCTTCTCGGTCACGGGGACGGGGCCGGTCAGCATGATCGTGGGATCGGTGCCGATCTTGGCGGTGGACCGGATGCGGGCGCGGGGCTTCAGGCCGTGGGCCTTGCCGAATTCCTCGTTCCCGATCAGCACGGCGGCGGCGCCGTCCACGATACCGCTGCTGTTGCCCGCATGGTGGATGTGGTCGATGGCGGACAGATGCGGGTATTTCAGCATCGCCACCTTGTCGAAGCCGGGCATCATCTCGCCCATCTCCTTGAAAGCGGGCTTCAGCTTGGCCAGATCGTCGATCGTGGTGCCGGGGCGCATGTATTCGTCGCGATCAAGGATCGTCAGGCCGTTCTGGTCGATGACCGGGACGATGGACTTGTCGAAGCGGCCTTCCTGCCAGGCCTGCGCGGCGCGGCGCTGGCTTTCCAGTGCCAGGGCGTCGGCCTGGTCGCGGTCAAAGCCGTATTCGGTCGCGATGATGTCGGCGCTGATGCCCTGCGGCACGAAATAGGACTTCATCGCAAGGCTGGGATCGACCGCGATGGCCGCCCCGTCGCTGCCCATCGCGACGCGGCCCATCATCTCGACCCCGCCGGCGATATAGGCGCTGCCCGCGCCGCCCTTGATCTGGTTGGCGGCCAGGTTCACGGCCTCCATCCCCGATGCGCAGAAGCGGTTGATCGACAGGCCCGGGATGCGCTCGTCCAGGTCGGATGCCAGCACCGCGCTGCGCGCAAGGCAGCCGCCCTGTTCCTTGACCTGGGTGACATTGCCCCAGATCACGTCCTCGACCGCGTGACCTTCCAGGTTGTTGCGTTCCTTGACCGCGTTCAGCAGGCGCGCGGACAGCGCCAGCGACGTAACCTCGTGCAGGCTGCCATCGGGGCGGCCCTTGCCGCGCGGCGTGCGGGCGGCGTCATAGATGAATGCGTCGGTCATATGTCCTCCTCGGTCGCCCGGTCGGATGGATTGCCGGGCATCAGGTCATAGGGGTGTTTCCAGCCGGGCAGGGCGGCGATGCCGTCCAGCCAGCGGTCGATGTTCTTCCATTCGGCGCGATCGAAGCCGAAGGGCTCGGGATAATAGAGGTAACCGCACAGCGCGAAATCGGCGATGGTCGGGCCGCCCGGGGCGACCCAGTCGCGATCCGCCAGATGCGCGTCCAGCACCTTCAACGCGGCCAGAAGGCGCCCCTGAAGGAACTCGGCCGCGCCCACGGGGCGCTTGTTCTGCGGGATGAAGTTCAGCTGGAACCGTGCCGGCCCGCCCGAGGCCGAGACCTTGTGGTTGTCGAACATCAGCCAGCGCAGCGTCTCGTTGCGGTCGGTGCCCCAGAACTTGCCGTGCAGATCCGCGACATGCATCTGGATCACCGCCGATTGCGTCAGCGTCAGGTCCCCCTCGCGGAAAACGGGCACCTCTCCCATCGGGTTCAGCGCGCGGAATTCGGGGCCGCGCGCCTCGCCGTTGAAGAAGTCGACATAGACCGGTTCCCAGTCATGTCCCGCCAGCTGCAATGTCAGCGCCGCCTTGTAGGCGTTGCCGCTTTCGCCGAAGCACCAGAGCCTTGCCGTCATCATCCCTCCGAGTGCCGGGGGCCCGGCCCCCGGTCCGTCATGGTTTCAGGGTTCTCAGAACGCTTCCGCCTCCAGCGCCATCACCGTGTCGGCGCCCGACTGGATGCGTGCCAGATGCGTGGCGGTCATGGGCAGCTGCCGCTTCATGTAGTAGCGCCCGGTCGCCAGCTTGGTGCGATAGAACGCCTCGTCGGCGGTGCCTGCGTCCAGCGCGGCCTGCGCGGTGACGGCCATCCGCGCCCAGATCAGGCCGAAGGTCACGTGCCCGAACAGGTGCATGAAGTCGTAGCTGCCTGCCAGCGCGTCGTCGGGGTTCTTCATCCCGCGTTCCATGAAGAACATGGCGGCGGTCTGCAGATCCTTGGACGCGGCCTTCAGGGGCGCGATGAAGTCGTCGGCCAGCGGGCCTTCGGAATGGTCCTTGCAGAAGGATTTCACCATCTCGAAGAAGGCCATGACATGCTTGCCGCCGTCCTGCGCCAGCTTGCGGCCGACAAGGTCCAGCGCCTGCACGCCGTTCGCACCTTCGTAGATCATGGTGATGCGCGCATCGCGGACGAATTGCGACATGCCCCATTCCTCGACATAGCCGTGGCCGCCGAAGACCTGCTGGGCAAGGATCGTGGTTTCCAGGCCCTTGTCGGTCATGAAGCCCTTGATGACCGGCGTCATGAGCGAGATCATGCCCTCGGCATCCGCATCATTCGCCATGTGGGTGCGGTCGATCAGGTGCGCACCCCACAGGGCCAGCGCACGCGCGCCTTCCAGGAAGGATTTCTGGTCCATCAGGCTGCGGCGGATGTCGGGATGCACGATCAGCGGATCGGCCGGACCGGCGGGGTTCTTCGCACCGGTGACGGCGCGGCCCTGCAGGCGGTCCTTCGCATAGGCCAGCGCGTTCTGATAGGCGGGCACCGCGCAGGCATAGCCCTGCAGGCCGACGCCCAGGCGGGCCTCGTTCATCATGGTGAACATGGCGCGCATGCCCTTGTGCAGGTCGCCCAGCAGCCAGCCCTTCGCGCCGTCATAGTTCATGACGCAGGTGGCGTTGCCGTGGATGCCCATCTTCTCTTCCAGCGAACCGACCGAGACGCCGTTGGCCTGCCCAAGCGATCCGTCCTCGTTCACGAGGAATTTCGGCACGATGAACAGGCTGATGCCCTTGGTGCCCTCGCCGCCGCCGGGGGCCTTGGCCAGCACCAGGTGGATGACGTTCTCGGCCAGGTCGTGATCGCCGGCGGAAATGAAGATCTTCTGGCCCGTGATCAGATAGCTGCCGTCGTCCTGCGGTTCGGCCTTGGTGCGCAGCATGCCCAAGTCGGTGCCGCAATGCGGCTCCGTCAGGTTCATGGTGCCGGTCCAGTCGCAGGTGACCATCTTGGGCAGATAGGTCTGCTTCTGTTCGTCCGTGCCATGGGCATGGATCGCCGAATAGGCACCATGGGTCAGGCCCTGGTACATGTTGAAGGCCATGTTGGCGCTGACGAACAGCTCGCCCACCGCGGTGCCCAGCACGTAGGGCATGCCCTGGCCGCCATATTCGGGGTCGCAGTCCAGCGCGGTCCAGCCGCCTTCCTTCATCGCCTCGAACGCCTTGTCGAAGCCCTCGGGCGTGCGGACGACGCCGTTTTCCAGCACGCAGCCCTGTTCGTCGCCGACGCGGTTCAGCGGCGCCAGCACCTCGGAGGACAGCTTGCCCGCGGCATCGAGGATCGCCTCGGTGAATTCGGGATCCAGATCGGAATGGCCGGGCAGGTCGGATTGCGACAGCTTCAGCAGGTCATGCAGCACGAATTGCAAGTCGCGGACGGGCGGTTCATAGATCGGCATGGCGTTACCCCGTGGGATGTTCATCTGTGTCGGCGACCAGCCGGCGTTCGGCATCCGCGATCTGCCTGCGCAGATCGTCGATGGCGATGCTCAGCTCGGCGTATTGACGCTCCATGTCCGCCAGGCGGTCGCGTCCCACCTCGATCGTCGCGGCGATCTGGGTGCGGTTCACGCCACCGGGTTCATAAAGCTCGAGAAGCTGCCGTATCTGTTCGAGGCTGAAGCCGAACCGCTTCCCGCGCAGGATCAGCGTCAGGCGCGCCCTGTCGCGGCGGTCATAGAGACGGTGCTGCCCCCGCCGCTGCGGGAAGATCAGCTCGCGCGCCTCGTAGAAGCGAAGCGTGCGGGGCGTCACCTCGAAGGCGTCGCACATCTCTCGGATGGTCATCAGCGTGTCGGACATCTGGCGGCTTCTCCTCCTTCACCGGCTTGTCGTCCTTGGGCTGAACATATGAGCAGGTTGACGCGAACGTAAGCGAGACGCCGCGTCACGATCCGCCTGCCGCCGCGTCAGCCCATGCGGCTCAGTTCCTCGGCGGTGGCGCGACGCAGCTCCTCCAACTCGTCGCGGGCGCCCTGAAGGTCCCTGATCTGTTCGTCGAGCACCCCCAGCTGCCGTTCGGCCATCTCGACCCAGGTCTGGTACTGCTCGCGCGATCCCTGCTTGTCATAGATCAGCAGCCATTGGCGGATATCCTCCAGGCTGAAGCCGAAGCGGCGGCCGCGCAGGATCAGCGTCATCCGCGCCACCTCGCGCGGGCCATAGTAGCGGGCACGCCCTTCCTTGCGGGGCTGCAGCAGCTCGATATATTCGTAATACCGCAGCGTGCGCGGCGTGACGTCGAATCGTGCGCACATTTCCTTGAAACTGAGTTCGTCCCCGGTCATCCGCGCCTCCTGTGGAATTTCCCTTGGCGTCAACTTAGGCAATCGGCGAACGCATCTCAACCGAATCGACGGGGTTGAGCCTTGTGCACGGGCAGGGATATTCATTCCAAAACGACAGGAGCACCCATGTCCGAGGACCGTCCGGCCCCCGATGCCGCCCAGAGGGCCGAGCTTGCCCAGGCCTTCATCGAGCAATTGCCACATGCAAAGGCGCTGCAGATGCGCGTGGACGAGATCGGCGCGGGCCGTGCCGTCATCTCGATGCCCTGGGCCGAGCATCTGGTCGGCGATCCGCACACGGGCGTGATCCACGGCGGCGTCATCTCGGCGCTGATGGATACCTGTTCGGGTGCGGCGGTCATGTGCCATCCCAGCCAGCCGCGATCCACCGCGACGCTGGACCTGCGCATCGACTACATGCGGTCGGCCACCCCGCGCCAGCGCATCACCGCGCGTGCCGAATGCTATCACATGACCCGCAGCGTGGCCTTCCTGCGCGCCGTCGCGCTGGACGAGGACGGCGGAAACCCCGTGGCGACCGCGACCGGCGCCTTCACGATCGAGAGGTAAGCCATGGGCGATCGCAACGAACCGCTTCACCAGATCAAGTCCCGCCGCGATTCGGCGCTGAAGGCGCTTGTCGCGGGCGTGCCCTACATGCAGTGGCTGGGCGTGCAGTTCGACCGCCGCGGCGACGAGCTGACGGCCATCCTGCCCTTCGACGAGAAGCTGATCGGCAATCCGCGCCTGCCTGCGATCCATGGCGGCGTGACGGCGGCCTTCCTTGAAATGACCGCCATCATGGAACTGGCCTGGACCGCCATGTGGGAGGACATGGAGGCAGGCCGCATCGCCCCCACCGCCGAGGTGCCGGGCAGCGTGCCGCGCCTGCCCAAGACCATCGACTTCACTGTCGACTACCTCCGGTCGGGGCTGCCGCGCGACGCCTATGCGCGGGCGCGGATCATCCGGTCGGGCCGCCGCTATGCCAGCGTCCATGTCGAGACCTGGCAGGACAACCGCTCGCGGCTGATGGCGCAGGCGACGGGGCATTTCCTGATGCCCCAGCAATGAGCGGGGCCGAGCTGACCCGAAACCGGGTCCTGCACATCGCCGTGCCCATCGTGCTGTCGAACCTGACGGTGCCGATCCTGGGGCTGGTCGATACGGGCGTGGTCGGTCAGCTGGGCGCGCCCGAACCCATCGGGGCGGTGGGGATCGGCGCGGTGATCCTGGCCTCGATCTACTGGATCTTCGGGTTCCTGCGGATGGGCACGTCGGGGCTGGTGGCGCAGGCGCATGGCGCGGGCGATACCCCCGAGGTCGGCGCGCATCTGCTGCGCGCGCTGGTCATCGCCTTCGCGGCGGGTCTGGCCTTTGTCGCGTTGCAGGCACCGATCTTCTGGGCGGCGTTCCGGCTGGCGCCCGCCAGCCCCGAGGTCGAGAGCCTAGCGCGCGACTATCTTGCCATCCGCATCTGGGGCGCACCCGCGACGATCGGGCTCTATGCGCTGACCGGCTGGCTGATCGCGGTCGAACGCACCCGCGCGGTGCTGGGGCTGCAACTGCTGCAGAACGGGCTGAACGTGGCGCTGGACCTGTGGTTCGTGCTGGGGCTGGGCCTGGGGGTGGCGGGCGTGGCCTGGGCGACGCTGGTGGCGGAATTCGCGGGGCTGGGCGTCGGGCTGTGGCTGGCGCGTCCGGTCATCGCGCGGGCCATCGCCGCCGCACGCAGCGGGGCCGCGCTGCTGGCGCGGGCCAAGCTGGAACGCTTCGCGCGCGTCAATGGCGACATCATGATCCGCTCGGTGCTGCTGCAGGGCTGCATGACCAGCTTCCTGTTCCTGGGGGCGGGGCAGGGCGACGTGACGCTGGCCGCGAACCAGGTCCTGCTGCAATTCGTGACGCTGACGGCCTTCGCGCTGGACGGCTTCGCCTTCGCCGCCGAAAGCCTGGTCGGGCAGGCCGTGGGCGCGGGGCGTCCCGACAGGGTGCGCCGGGCATCGGTGCTGACATCGAAATGGGGAATGGGCGGCGCGGTCGTGCTGGGCCTGTTCTTCATGGCGGCGGGCGGGCCGATCATCGACCTGCTGACCACGGCACCGGGCGTCCGGGCCGAGGCGCGCCACTACCTGCCCTGGATCGGCATCGCGCCGCTGCTGGGGGCGGGGGCGTGGATGCTGGACGGCATCTTCATCGGCGCGACCCTGACACGAGAGATGCGCGTGGCGATGATCCAGTCGGTCGCGGTCTTCGTGCTGCTGCTGCTGCTGCTGCCGCCGGTGATGGGCAATCACGGGCTGTGGGCGGCGCTCATGGCGCTGAACGCCGCGCGGGCGGTCACGATGATCCGCCTCTATCCAAGGGCCGAGGCGGCAGCCGCCCCGGCCTGAACGCTCAGGCCTCGTCGGCGACCTGCCGGCGGGCCTCCGCGGTCAGCTCGGTCATCTTGGCGCGGATCGTGTCGGCATCGGCCTTGCCGTCCAGGTCGGCCGCGACCTTGCGGTAGACGTCCTCCTCGCCCGGTTCCTCGAAGTCCGATGTCACCACGCTCATGGCATAGGCGCGGGCATCGTCGCCGGTCTTGCCCAGCAGTTCCGCCGCCCATTCGCCCAGCAGGCGGTTGCGGCGGGCCTCGGCCTTGAAGCGCAGCTCGGCGTCATGGGCGAACTTGGATTCATAAGCGCGTTCGCGATCGTCGAATGTGGTCATCGGACCCTCCTGCTGTCTTATCACACAGATATGGGCATGCGGACCCCGTGCAGGCAAGCCTCGTATTGCGTGTGGGGGGTGTTTCGCGATAAGGCGCGGCATCGGGGACATGCGAAAGGACGGTCGGGCCATGGCACCGCGGCGCAAGAAGATATACGAAGGCAAAGCGAAGATCCTGTACGAAGGCACTGAGCCGGGCACGCTGGTCCAGTACTTCAAGGACGATGCGACCGCCTTCAACGCGCAGAAGAAGGCCACCATCGAAGGCAAGGGCGTGCTGAACAACCGCCTGTCCGAGTTCTTCATGCAGGGCCTGACGAATATCGGCGTGCCGAACCACTTCATCCGCCGCATCAACATGCGCGAGCAGCTGATCCGCCAGGTCGAGATCGTGCCGCTGGAAGTGATCGTGCGCAATTTCGCGGCAGGCTCGCTGGCCAAGCGGCTGGGCCTGGAAGAGGGCACGATGCTGCCCCGTCCCATCGTGGAATACAGCTTCAAGAACGACGAGCTGGGCGATCCGATGGTGTCCGAGGAATATATCATCGCCTTCGGCTGGGCCACGCAGCAGGATCTGGACGACATCGTCAGCCTGGCGCTGCGCGTGAACGACTTCCTGTCGGGCGTGTTCTACGGCGCGGGCATCAAGCTGATCGACTTCAAGATCGAGATCGGGCGCGTCTGGGACAACGACTTCATGCGCCTGATCGTCGCCGACGAGATCAGCCCCGACAGCTGCCGGCTGTGGGACGTCAAGACTGGCCAGAAGCTGGACAAGGACGTGTTCCGCCGCGACCTGGGCGATCTGACGGACGCCTATACCGAGGTCGCCCGCCGGCTGGGCCTGATGCCCGCCAACACGACCAGCCTGAAACCGACCGCGATCAACTGAGAGGCCGCCATGAAAGCTCTTGTCACCATCATGCTGAAGGACGGCGTTCTGGACCCGCAGGGCGAGGCGATCCGCCACGCCCTGGGCGGCCTGGGCCACAAGGGGGTCGGCGGCGTCCGCCAGGGCAAGCTGATCGAGCTTGACCTGGAAGCGACCGATCCCGAGGCTGCGAAGGCCGAGGTCGCGCGCATGTGCGAAGGTCTGCTGGCCAATACCGTGATCGAGAAGTACAGCATCGAGATCGCGCAGTAAGACCGGCTGACGCTGCGGCAATCTGCCAATATCGGCAGGTTGCCCGACATGCCCGGTTGCAAAACCGGCGCAATTCCCGCCCTATTCGCGGATGAACGACAGGAACGACATGACAGCAGACGCCGCCGCCCCGGTCATCGAGATCCGGGGGCTTCGCAAATCCTATGGCGACCTTCAGGTTCTGAAGGGCGTCTCGATGCGCGCACCGCGCGGCCATGTCATCAGCCTGATCGGATCGTCCGGGTCCGGCAAGTCCACGCTTCTGCGCTGCTGCAACCTGCTGGAGCAGAGCGAGGAGGGCGAGATCCTGTTCGAGGGGCAGCCCGTCCGCTGGAAGGGGCAGGGCCACGGTCGCCATCCGGCCGACCGCACTCAGGTGCGCAGCCTGCGCACCAACCTGTCGATGGTCTTCCAGCAGTTCAACCTTTGGTCCCACATGACGATCCTGCAGAACGTCATGGAGGCCCCCGTCACCGTCCTGGGCGAGGATCGCGCCGAGGTCGAGACCCGCGCCCGCGCCCTGCTGGCCAAGGTCGGCATCGGCGACAAGTGCGACGCCTGGCCCGCCCAGCTGTCGGGCGGCCAGCAGCAGCGCGCCGCCATCGCGCGTGCGCTGTGCATGCAGCCCAAGGCGCTGCTGTTCGATGAACCGACCAGCGCGCTGGACCCCGAATTGCAGCAGGAGGTCGTCAAGGTCATCAAGGATCTTGCGGCCGAGCATCGCACCATGATCCTTGTGACGCATGACATGCGCCTTGCGGCGGATGTCAGCGACCATGTCGTGTTCCTGCACCAGGGCGTCATCTGCGAGGAAGGCCCGCCCGAACAGCTGTTCGGGGCCCCCAAGACCGACCGCCTGCGGCAGTTCCTGTCCGCGACGATGGCCGGCTGAACGAATAAAACCAACGGGAGAAAGACGAATGAAGAAGATCGTACTGACCGCCGCGATCCTTGCGATGGGTGCTGGCGCGGCCTCGGCCGAGACGCTGCGCATGGGCACCGAGGGCGCCTATCCTCCGTACAACTTCATCAACGATTCCGGCGAGGTCGACGGCTTCGAGCGCGAGCTGGGCGATATCGTCTGCGAGCGCGCCGAGCTGGACTGCACCTGGGTCACCAACGACTGGGATTCGATCATCCCGAACCTGGTGTCGGGCAACTACGACACCATCATGGCCGGCATGAGCATCACCGAAGAGCGCGAGGAGGTGATCTCGTTCACGCAGAACTACATCCCGCCGATCGCCTCGGCCTATGTGGCGCTGTCGGACGACATCGACCCCGCGACCGCCATCGTCGCCGCGCAGGCGGGCACCATCCAGGCGGGCCACGTGTCCGAAAGCGGCGCGACGCTGCTTGAATACGCCACGCTCGACGACACGCTGGCCGCCGTCCGCAACGGCGAGGCCGACGCGGTGCTGGCCGACAAGGACGTCCTGACCCCGCATGTCGAGGAATCCTCGGGCGCGCTGGTCTTCGTGGGCGAGGACGTGGCGCTGGGCAACGGCATCGGCATCGGCCTGCGCCAGTCCGACGCCGAGCTGCGCGAGAAGCTGGACGCCGTCATCACCGAGCTGAAGGAAGATGGCACCATCAACGAACTGATCAAGAAGTGGCTTGGCGAAGACGCCACCGTCTACGAATGATCCAAGCGATGGCCGCCCCTTCGCGGGCGGCCTGAAGGAAGACCCAGGATGCTTGCCCGATGCGCCGATCCCGCCCTGCTCGAGGGGCTGCCTTGGCTGATGTGTTACCTCACATCGGGCAAGCACATGATGTTCTATGCCAGCTTCGGCACCGTGCTGCTGCTGCTGGCGATCACCGCGCCGCTGGCGCTGGCCTTCGGCTTCGGGGGCGCGCTGGCCTCGCGGTCGCGGATCGCGCCGCTGCGCTGGTTCGGCTGGCTCTATACCTCGATGGTGCGGGGTGTGCCCGACATCCTGTTCTTCCTGTTCGTGCCCATCGCGGTCGATCAGGGGCTGGAATGGCTGCGCCACAAGGCGCTGTGCGACAGCGACGCGCCGATCCGGCAGGGCAACGATTTCGTCGTCTGCGCCGCGGCCAAGCTGCCGCTCTCGACCGATCCGCAATGGGTCCACGAGGTCTATGGCTTCGCGCTGGCGGTGATGGCCTTCGCGGTGGTGTTCGGTGCCTTCGCGGCGAACGTGCTGGCGGGCGCGATGCGTGCCGTCCCCCGCGCGCAGCTTGAAACCGCCGAGGCCTACGGCCTGACGCAGCGCCAGGTCAGCCGCCGCATCCTGATTCCGCAGATGTGGACCTATGCCATTCCCGGCCTGTCGAACCTGTGGATGATCCTGATCAAGGCCACGCCGCTGCTGTTCCTGCTGGGGGTCGAGGACATCGTCTACTGGGCGCGCGAACTGGGCGGGGCCAAGACCAGCGCCTTCACCTATCCGCATCCCGACTGGCGGCTGTACTATTTCTTCGCGATCCTGGTCTTCTATCTTCTGATGACCTGGGGGTCCGAGCGTATCATCGGGCGGCTGACGCGCCGCCTGTCGGCGGGTCAGGCGACGCTTGCGGGCGAAGCCCTGCGCAAGGGGGCCGCATGACCTGCGCCGAAACCTTCTCGAACTATGCCCTGCGATCCATCGGCATGGGCGAACGCCTGCTGCCGCGATCGGATTTCGACCTGTGCCAGCAGGTCGTGCTGATCGGCTCGGGCCTGATCTGGAACCTGTATTTCGCGGTGCTGGCGCTGTTCGTCGGCTTCTTCATCGCGACGGGGCTGGCGGTCGCGCGGGCCGGTCGCAACACCCTGCTGCGCAAGCTGGCCGACGGGTTCATCTTCGTGTTCCGCGGCAGCCCGCTGTTCATCCAGTTCTTTCTGGCTTACGAGGCGCTGGTCATGCTGCCCCGCGCGGGGATCGAGATCTTCGGGTTCACCGTCGCGACCAGCTGGCTGACCAAGGCCTGGGCAGGGGCGCTGATCGTGCTGATCCTGAACACCTCGGCCTATTCCGCACAGATCTTCCACGGCGCGCTGATGTCGGTCCCCAAGGGCGATATCGAGGCCGCCGACGCCTATGGCCTTGCGGGCTGGTCGCGGTTCCGCCGCATCACCTGGCCCACCATGCTGCGCCTGGCCTGGCCCGCCTACACCAACGAGGCGATCTTCCTGTTCCACGCCACGACGCTGGTCTACTTCTCGGGCTTCCCGGCATTCCAGCAGCGGGGCGACGCGCTGTACTATGCGAACTATTTCGCGGACCGCACCTTCAACCCCTTCGTGGCCTATCCGGTGGCGGCCGGGTATTTCATCGTCGCCACCTTGCTGCTGATCTGGCTTTTCGGCAGTGTGAACAAGCGCCTGAACCGACATCTTCCGGGGCAGGGCGGGCGCGTCAGGTACAGGCCCCAGCTGGTGAGATGATCCATGGAATGGTTGCGTGAACACCCCGAAGTCAAGACGATCCGCGTCGCGGCTGCAGATCTGAACGGGGTGGCGCGCGGCAAGCGCCTCGCCGCGCGTTATGCCGGCAAGCTGATGGAGGAGGGGACCAAGTTTCCCTTCTCGGTGCTGAACCTGGACATCTGGGGCGAGGATGTCGAGGACAGCCCGCTGGTCTTCGAATCCGGCGATCCCGACGGGCTGCTGATGCCGACGGAACGCGGCTTCCTGCCGATGCCCTGGCTGGACGCGCCGACCGCGCTGCTGCCCTTGTGGATGTTCCATCCCGATGGGCGCGCCTACGAGGGCGATCCCCGCCAGGCGCTGGCCCGCGTGGTCGAACGCTACGAGGCTGCGGGCCTTGTGCCCGTCGTCGCGACCGAGCTTGAATTCTTCCTGATCGACGACAGCGGCCGCCAGCTGCGCGTGCCCCCCAGCCCCCGTTCCGGCAAGCGCCGCACGGGGGGCGAGGTCCTGAGCCTGCGCGCGCTGGATGCCTTCGATCAGTTCTTCACGCAGCTTTACGAAGCCTGCGAATCGATGGACATCCCCGCCGATACCGCCATCTCCGAGGCCGGGCTGGGCCAGTTCGAGATCAACCTGATGCACCAGGCCGATCCGCTGAAGGCCGCCGACGACACCTGGCTGTTCAAGATGCTGGTCAAGGGGATCGCCCGCAGCTACGGCTTTGCCGCCAGCTTCATGGCCAAGCCCTACGAGGCGTTCACCGGCAACGGGATGCACATGCATTTCTCGGTCCTGGACAAGGACGGTCGCAACATCTTCGACGACGGGACCGAGCGCGGCACCGACCAGCTGCGCCACGCCGTCGCGGGCTGCCTGCGCGCCATGCCCGGATCGACGCTGCTGTTCGCCCCGCACGAGAACAGCTACGACCGCCTGGTGCCGAACGCCCATGCGCCCACCGGCATCGGCTGGGCCTACGAGAACCGGACCGCGGCGATCCGCATCCCGTCCTCGGGGCCGAAGGCCCGCCGGATCGAGCATCGCGTGGCCGGGGGCGACGTGAACCCCTATCTGACCATCGCGGCGATCCTGGGGGCCGCTCTGAACGGCTTGGAAGACCGGCTCGAGGCGCCCGCGCCCTTCACCGGCAACGCCTATGACAAGAACCTCGAGCAGCTTCCCACCGATTGGGGTTCCGCGATCGAGGCCTTTGCCGAATGCCCCGAGATGCGGCGCATCTTCCCGCAGCACCTGATCGACAACTATCTCATGACCAAGCGGCAGGAACTGTTCTACATGTCCGAGCTGTCGGACGAGGAGACGGTCGAGCTGTATCTGGACACGGTCTGATCCAGCAGCGCGGCGGTGTCGCGGATGATCCCTTCCGCCACTGCCAGCCGGCTGGGCCGCTGACGCCCCGCCAGCCCGATCAGCCATAGCGGCTGGTGCACGGGGACCGGCAGGGGGCAGATCGCCAGCCGGTCGCGGCTGGAACTGCCGTCGATGCCGCTGCGGGGCAGGATGGTCCAGCCGATCCCCTGCGCCACCGGCAGGGGGATCTGGCCGATCTGGTTCACATGCATCCGCTGGCGCAGCCTGTCGCCGCCCGGATGATCGACGAAGTTCGGCCCCAGCAGCAGGTCCGCCAGCATCGCGGCATCCGGATGCCCGACGAGCCCGCGTTCCTGCAGATCGTCGATGCCCCCCGGGATCGACGCGTCGCGCGGCAGGATCAGGCACAGCTCCTCCTGGCCGATGGGCTGCGCCTCGATCCGGGAATGGGCCGGATCGGCATGCAGCACCCCCAGGTCGAAGCGTCCGGATAGCACGCCCTCGACGATGCTGCGCTGCGGGGCGGCCTCGAGCGTGACGGACAGGTCGGGGCGGGGGGCCGCATGGGCGATCAGGCGCGGTCCCAGCATCAGCGCGAAGCTGCCCGAGCAGGCGATCGCCATGCCGCCCCGGTCGGGGTCGTCGCCGCGCAGCCTGTCGCGCAGGGCGCGTTCCTCGTCGTGGCGGGCCTCGGCAAGGTCGCGCAGGGCGCGGCCCGCCTCGGTCGGAACGAACCCCTTGCCCTGCCGCAGGACCAGCTCGGCCCCGACCTGACCTTCCAGCTTGCGCAGATGCTGCGAGACGCCGGGCTGCGTCATGTTCAGCGCCCGCGCGGCGCGGGTCGCGCTGCCGGTGCGGCACAGGATGCGAAAGGTCTCGAGCCAGGTCGCGTTCAGCATGGCAAACGTATCGTTATGAATAATGCGACGAATGCTAATTTGATGTTCGCGCAGTTCAAGTCCATTTCCATCCCAGAACGCATCAGGCGCCGTGTCGCATCGCGATCCGGACCAATCACACGAAAGGAGCGATCATGTATCCTCGCAGCTTCAGCCATATCGGCCTCTCGGTTCCCGACCTCGACAAGGCCGTCGAATTCTATCGCGACGTGCTGGGTCTCTATGTCATCATGGGCCCGACCGAGGTGGTCGAGGATGACAGCGACATCGGCATCATGTGCACCGACGTGCTGGGCGCGGGCTGGAACCGCCTGCGCATCGCGCATCTGGCGACCTCGGACCGGATCGGCCTGGAACTGTTCGAGTTCGACGGCAACCGCCCCCCCGAGGAGAACCTGGACTTCCGCCGCCACGGCACGTTCCACTTCGCCATCCAGGACCCCGACGTCGAGGGACTGACCGCGAAGATCGTCGCGGCGGGCGGCCGTCAGCGCATGCCCATCCGCGAATACTTCCCCGGCGAGAAGCCCTATCGCATGGTCTATGTCGAGGATCCGTTCGGCATCGTCTTCGAGCTCTACAGCCACAGCTACGAGCTGACCTACTCGGCCGGCGCCTACGACTGACGGCTGCGTCTTGCAAGGACGCGGGCAGGGCCGATAGAAGGCGGCAGAACCGATGCAGGGGGATGCCGCATGAGCCGCAGGATGGAACAGTTTCACGATGTCCAGGGCATCGCCTTCGGGATCGTGATGACAAGCCTCGGCGTGCTGTTCCTCGAATCCTGCGGACTGGTCACGGGCCAGCTTGCGGGGCTGTCGGTGCTGGCGTCATTCGCCACGCCGCTGTCCTTCGGGCTGGCCTTCTTCGCGCTGAACCTGCCCTTCTACGTGCTGGCCTGGCGCAAGCGCGGCCCGGCCTTCACGATCCGCACGCTGATCGCGGTCGCGGGCATATCCACGCTGTCGCCGCTGCTGGGGCGGCTGATCACCTTCCAGACGCTGCCGGTGCCGTTGGGCGCGATCCTTGCGGGCTGCTGCATCGCCATCGGCCTGATCGCGCTGTTCCGCCACAAGGCCAGCGCAGGCGGGATCGGCATCCTGGCGCTGTGGCTGCAGGAGACGCGCGGCATCAAGGCGGGCTGGGTGCAGATGGGCTTCGATGCCGTGATCTTCGGGATGGCGGCCTTCGTGCTGCCGCTGGACCAGTTCCTGTGGTCGCTGGTCGGCGCGGTGATCCTGAACCTTCTGATCGCCTGGAACTTCCGCCTGCCGACGCCTGCGCAGCCCTAGGCGATCACCGCGCCCAGCAGCGCGCTGGCGGCGACGACCGTCCAGGGCGGCATCCGCCACGAGACCAGCGCGACGAAGCCCGCAAGGGCCAGCGCGAAATCGCCCATCCCGCCGATGGCCCCCGTAAAGACCGGATCATAGAGCGCGGCCCCCAGGATGCCGACGACCGCGGCATTCGCGCCCTGCATCGCCGATTGCGCGCGGGGTGCCCGACGCAGCCGGTCCCAATGCGGCAGCGCGGCCACCAGGATCAGGAAGCCCGGCAGGAAGATCGCGCCTAGCGCGATGGCCGCGCCGGGGATCCCGTCGATCGCCGCGCCCAGATAGGCCGCGAAGGTGAACAGCGGCCCCGGCACCGCCTGCGCCGCGCCATAGCCCGCAAGGAAGCTGTCCCGCCCCAGCCAGCCATTGCCGACGGTCGCCTGTTCCAGCAGTGGCAGCACGACATGCCCGCCGCCGAAGACCAGCGCGCCTGCGCGGAAGAAGCCCGTGAACAGCCCCGATCCGATCAGCAGCGGCAGCGCAAGCAGCAGTGCGAAGCCGATGGCCGCCGCCCTTGCCTGGCCACGCGTGACCGGCATGGCGGGCGAATGTCCCCCCGGGCTCGGTTCGCCGCGGTTCAGCGCAAGCCCGGCAAGCGCGCCCATGAGGATCGCCGCGATCATGCCCACCGCCGTCGGCAGCAGCGCCAGCATCGCGACGGCCCCCACCGCGATTGCCGCCCGTTCGCGATCCGGGCACAGACTGCGCGACATGCCCAGCACCGCCTGCGCGACGATGGCGACGGCGACGATCTTCAGCCCCGTCAGTGCGCCACCCCCCGCGCCCCAGCCCATGGCGAAGATCGCAAGGATCAGGGCCGAGGGCAGGGTGAAGGCCAGGAACGCCGCCGCCGCGCCCCTCCACCCCGCGCGCATCAGACCAAGCGCGAAGCCGACCTGGCTCGAGGCCGGACCCGGCAGGAACTGGCACAGGGCGACCAGGTCGGCATAGGCGCGGTCGTCCAGCCATTGCCTGCGGGTCACCAGCTCGTCCCGGAAATTGCCCAGATGCGCGATGGGCCCCCCGAACGAGGTCAGACCCAGCCGCAGGAACACGCGAAAGACTTCCGATGGGGTGCCGGGTCGGGACATGGGCTTCCTTTCGTGCCGAACGGGGCGACCATGCGTCGGGGACGAGCCTTGCGCAACGGGCGTTTGCGACGTGGCAGAACGGTGACAGGCTCAGCCCAGGTCCGCCGCCTGAAGGATGCGGGGGATGTTCTTCTTCAGCTTGAAATAGCCCGCCGTCGCATGGGGCCAGACAAGGTCGTCCCAGTCGCGCCGCATCTGCCGCAGCACGATGCCCGCACGGTCCAGCGTCGGGGCAGCGTCGTCCAGCCAGTCGCGCATGGGGCCTGCGGGCACGTAAGGCGTCACGATCTGGCGCACGCCGATATCCGCCGCCCAATCGACCAGCACCTGCGGATCGCCCGCGTGCAGTGCCGTCACTTGGCCGCCGTGGCGACGGGCGGCATCGGCAAGGGCGGCCTCCTCGAACGCGCGGACCATCGGCGCGACGGGTTCGCTGGACCGCAGATGGCTGCCGGCAAGCGTCGCCGCGCCGCTGATGGGGCAGGGCCATGCGTGATCCTCGGGGCGGCAATCCTCGGCCGTGATCAGCAGGCCCGCGGGCATTTCGGGCAGGGGCGGCGCGGGGCGGGGCAGGGGGATGCGCGGCGGGGGCGCACCCTCGGACAGGGGCGGAGCCTCGGACGCAAGGCCCGTCGGGCGGAAGCGGCCATCGGTGAAGCGCGCGATGTTGTCGGGATCCGCGCGATAGGACTTGCCCTGGCTGTGCAGGCCCGCGACCCATCGCCAGGACAGCGTGTTCGATGCCGCGTCCCCGTCCAGCAGGTGGCGCAGGAAGAAATCCGCGCCCAGCCGCCAGTCCAGCCGCAGCGTGAAGATCCAGATCGAGGCGAACCACATCCGCGCATGGTTGTGCAGATATCCCGTCGCGACCAGTTCGCGTACCCATGCGTCGAAGCAGTCGATGCCGGTCCGCCCCCGCATCGCATCCAGCGTCCGGTCGTCGGGCAGGGTGGTCGGACGGGCATCGGTCCAGACCTGCGGGCGCTGTTCCAGCCAGCCCTTGAAGTAGCTGCGCCAGAAGACCTCGTCGACGAACTTGGCGGCCTGTTGCCCGTGGGCGTCCAGCGCGGCGGCGATGCATTCGCGTTCCGTGACCAGCCGGTGCCGCAGCGCTGGCGACAGGCGCGACACGTGCCGATGCGATCCCGGCCCCAGGTCCATGCCGCGATTCCGGGCATATTCGGCGCCCGCATGCGGGATGAAGGCATCCAGCATGTCGCGCGCGCGCCGTCGCGTATCGGGCCAGTCGGTCATGGTGACATTCTCCATCGCGCGATGCTGAAACCGGCTTTGGGTGATCGCAAGCGCGCAGAATGTCGCGGACGATAAACCTTTTCGTAAAAAGCGATTCTTTCGAATTCTATCCAGCACGGGACGCGGCGCCCATGCTTGGCCTATGCAGTTCCTACAACCTATGCGAAAGAAGTGCAGGATGAGGATTGTATCTGGCGGCAGCCCCATGCCCGATTGGTTTCCGGCGCTTTGCCTTGGTTTCGTGCTTCTGGCCGTTCTGGTGACGGTGCAGGTGACACGACCTGGGGTTGATGGCCAGTTCCTGATCGTCACCGATCCCCGCGCGGGCGATCTGGGGCTGATGGATATCGCCTGGCGTGCGGGCGGCGGGCTGCTGCGCAGCGGGACCATTCCGGGCACGGGAATCGCGCTGTCGGACGATCCGGGCTTTGCCGCGCGCCTGCGGGCCGAAGGTGCATGGCTGGTGCTGCCCAATGCCGCGGATCTGGGCTGCGCATCGGGCGGGAACACGGCATGAGATCCGAGCTCGACAAGCTGCGCACGCGCTTCGGGGCGATGCTGGTCCTGCTGTTCTGGGCGCATGTCCCGGTGATGGCGCTGGCTGCCACGATGACGGACCGGATGCCGGTCTGGATGGCGGGTGGCGTGTCCGTGGCGCTTGCCCTGACCTATCATCAGGTCTGGCGGGCCTGGGGCATCGCCCCCCGCACGCGATACCTTGCCGCCGTTGCGTTGGTCGCGCAGCCCGCGATGCTGCTGCTGATCCTTCGCGGGCATCCCTGGCAGATGGACATGCACATGTATTTCTTCGCGCTGCTGGCGTTGAACCTGGGATGGTTCGACCGCGGCGCGCTGCTTGCGGCGGCCATCGCGACGACGCTGCACCATCTTGTCCTGTCCTATGTCCTGCCAAGCGCCGTCTTCTCGAACGGAGGAGAGTTCGGCCGCGTCATGCTGCATGGGGGCATCGTGGCCTTCCAGACCGTGGTTCTGCTGTGGGTGCGGGACCGGACGGTCGATTCCTTCGTCGACCTGTCTCGGGTGCGTGATGAACTGGCCGCCAAGGGTCGCGCCCTGCAGGAACGCACCACCGAGGCCGAGGCCGCGACCCGCACGAAGAGCATGTTCCTTGCAAATATGAGCCACGAGATCCGCACCCCCATCAACGCCGTGCTGGGCTTCTGCCACCTGTTGCAGCGCAGCCCCCTGGATGATCGGCAGCGCGACCAGCTGGGCAAGATCGCATCCGCGGGCACGGCCCTGCTGCGGCTGGTGAACGACCTGCTGGACTTCTCGAAGAACGAGGCCGGCAAGCTGCTGCTCGAACGTCACGAATTCGACCTGCGAGCCGCCATTTCCGGCCAGGCCCAGCTGATGGCCGAGGATATGCGCAATCGCGGGCTGGACCTGAGCATCGCCATCGACGACGACGTTCCCGCCCTGATGCTGGGCGACGAGCTGCGCCTGAACCAGGTGATGCTGAACCTGCTGAGCAACGCGATCAAGTTCAGCGAGGACGGGACGATCACCATCCATGCAAGGCTGGCAGAGCGCGACGGCGCCCTGCTGCGGCTGGAGGTTTCGGTCCGCGATTGCGGCATCGGCATGACCGAGGATCAGATCGGGCGCCTGTTCGCGCCCTTCACCCAGGCCGACGCGACCACCACGCGCCGCTTCGGCGGCACGGGGCTGGGGCTGACCATCTGCCGCCAGATCGTGACGCAGATGCAGGGCTGGATCCGCGCCGACAGCAGGCCCGGACAGGGCAGCACCTTCACCTTCTCGGTCATGCTCGAGGCTGCGCCGCCGCGTGTCGCGCAGCCCCGCCCCGAAGGCGGGCTGGAGGGTCGCCGCGTGCTGCTGGTCGAGGACAATCCCATCAACCGCGAGATCGCGCTGGCCCTTCTGACCGAGGCCGGGCTGGAGGTGGACTGCGCCGAGGACGGGCAGGAGGCCATCGAGAAGGTCTGGGCCCAAAGCTATGCCGCGGTGTTGATGGACCTGCAGATGCCGCGCCTGGACGGGCTGACGGCCACGCGGCGCATCCGGCTGCGGCACGACCGCACGGAACTGCCGATCATCGCCATGACCTCGCATACCTTCGACGAGGAGGGGCAGCGCTGTCTCGAGGCGGGGATGAACGATCACGTCTCGAAGCCCGTGGATCCGGATCGCCTGATCCGCGTGCTGATGCGCCATGTCGGGGGCGATGCGCCTGCCGCCGTGGCCGTTGCGCAGGCACCTGCGGGATTGCCCCCCGCGCTGCCGCCCTTCGACCTGGATGACGCATTGCGACGGCTGGGCGGCAGGCAGGCGCTGCTGCGCAAGCTGATCGGCGATTTCGCCCGCGACCATGCCGATACCGCCCGGCGGCTGATCCTGGAGCTGGAGGCCGACCGCGAATCGGCCCACCGGCTGGCCCACAGCCTGAAGGGGGTTTCGGCCTCGCTGGGCCTGCCGGACCTGGCAATCGCCGCCGGCCGGATCGAGACCGCCATCGCCAGGGGCGAGCCGGTCGATCCGCTGATGCCCGAACTGGTCACCAATCTGGAAGCGGCCCTGGCCGCCGCCAACTCGCTCGCCCCCGTCGCGGCAGAAGCCGCCAGCGCGGGCGATCCCGCCCAGGCCGAGGCGCTGAGGCAGAAGCTGAGCGATCTCATCCGCCGCCGTAGCCTTACCGCGCGGCATTGCTTCGACGAACTGGCCGACGCGCTCCAGGTGGCCGGACCGGTCCGCGCGTCGCATCCCCTCTCCCTCGCCCTCCAACGTCTCGATTATGCCGCTGCCGCCGCACTGGTCGGGCCCTTCCCCTCGGAACCCGGAAACTGACATGACCGATCGCCCCGTGATCCTGATCATCGACGATGATCCCGCCAATATCGAGATATGCTGCGCCGCGCTGGACGACGAATACGAGGTCTGCTTTGCGCTGTCGGCATCGCAGGCCGTCGATCTTGCCCACGAGGTTCGCCCGGACCTGATCCTTCTTGACGTGGTCATGCCCGAGATGGACGGATACGAGCTGTGCCGCCGCATGAAGGCGGATGCCGTTCTGGCCGACATTCCGGTGATCTTCGCGACGGGCCTCGGCGATGACGAGGCCGAGCTGCGCGGCCTTGCGGCGGGGGCCATCGATTTCGTGATGAAGCCTATCCGCCCTGCATCCCTGCGCCAGCGGGTCGCGAACCATGTCCGCATGAAGCGGATGCGCGACAGTCTGGCCGATCAGGCGCTGACCGATGCGCTGACGGGCCTGGGGAACCGCCGGATGCTGGAACGGCGCCTGCAATCCGAATTGCGGCGGCTTGCCCGGGAAGAGGGCACGCTGGCGGTGATCCTGATCGACATCGACCACTTCAAGCGCTTCAACGACACGCATGGCCATCCCGAAGGCGATCGCTGCCTGCGCGAGGTCGGCCAGGCCATCGGGTCCTGCATGAAGCGCGGCGCGGATTTCGCCGCCCGCCACGGAGGAGAAGAGTTCGCCTGCATCCTGCCCGATGCCGACCAGGCCGGCGCGACGCATATGGCCGAACAGATCCGCAAGCGGGTCGAGGGGTTGGGCATCGCGCATGGCGCATCCGACGTGGCAGGCCATGTGACGATCAGCGTGGGCGTCGCCTGGGGCATCTCCGAGCCGGGGCTGGACGCGGAATACTGGCTGACCGCGGCGGACCGGATGCTCTATCGCAGCAAGAGTGCGGGGCGGAACCGCGTCACGTTCGAGGAGGTGCTGTCATCCGCGCGCGCGGCGACCGGATCGCAGGCCGACCAGCGCCGTGCGGCGCATTGATGCGATGATGGAATTTGGCGACCCCGGTAGGACTTGAACCCACAACCCCAGACTTAGAAGGTCCGTGCTCTATCCAGTTGAGCTACGGGGCCACGCGCTTCTCTTAGCCGCATGGCGCGGCGCAATCAAAGCGATTTTGCCTCAGATCGCGATGGTCATGAAGACCGAGTTCGGATCGGGGGCATAGCTGCCGAAGGGCGGGCATTCGGCGAAGCCCGCCTTGGCATAGAGACCGCGCGCCGCCGCGAAGCTGGCCTGCGCTCCGGTTTCCAGCGACAGCCGTGTCAGGCCGCGGGCCCGCGCCTCGTCCACCAGATGCGCCAGCATCAGCCGCGACAGGCCCGCGCCGCGATGCTCGGACAGGACGTGCATGGATTTCAGTTCGCCCTCGGACCCGCCGATCTGCTTCAGCGCGCCCATCGCGCAGGCTGCCCCGTCGATGCGCAGCACGAAGAAGCCGATGCTGTCCGACACCAGCGTCGTGCGCGGCATCATGTGGATCGATTCGGGCGGCGTATCGGCATGCATGGCCTGCGTGTGGCGTTCGAACAGCAGGTCCAGATCGGGGCTGCGCGGATCCTCGGGTGCGATGGCGATGTTCATTCGGCTTCCTTTGACCCTTGCGGCTGACCCTCTCGGATGGCTACCTTTCCGATGTCAGCAACATCAAGGTTTTTCATGCGTATCGGCATACTTCAATGCGGCCAGTCGCCTGCCCAGTTGAAGGACGGCTTGGGCGATTATCCCGACATGTTCCTGCGCCTTCTTGACGGGCGCGGCTTCGAGTTCCGCATCTGGCATGTCGAGGCGATGGAGTTTCCCGCCGACATCCACGACGCGGACGGCTGGCTGCTGACCGGATCGCGCCACGGCGCCTACGAGGATCACGCCTTCATCCCCCCGCTCGAGGATTTCATTCGCCGCGCCTATGACGGTGCGGTGCCGATGGTGGGGATCTGCTTCGGCCACCAGATCATCGCGCAGGCCCTTGGCGGCAAGGTCGAGAAATTCGCGGGCGGCTGGGCCGTCGGCGCGCAGGATTACGATTTCGACGGCCGGAACGTCCGGCTGAACGCGTGGCACCAGGATCAGGTCGTGACCCGGCCCGAAGGTGCCGTGCCCGCAGGTCGCAACGCCTTCTGCGAGAATGCGGCCCTGATCTATGACGACCGTGCCTTTACCGTGCAGGCGCATCCCGAATTCGAGGATGCCTTCGTCCAGGGGTTGATGGATACGCGCGCCAAGGGCGTCGTGCCGCAGGACCTGCTTGACCGCGCCGCGGCCCGCATGGGCGAGGCGAAGGATACCGGCCTTCTGGCCGACCGGATCGAGGCGTTCTTCAAGGCCCCGAGGGCCGCACAGACGGGAAGGGGTGCCGCATGACCCATTGGACCGACAAGGTGCCCCAGGCGGCGCGGGACTACATGGCCGGCCGTCGCCTGGACGAGGTCGAGTGCATCGTGGCCGACATCGCGGGCGTCGCGCGCGGCAAGGCGATGCCCGCGTCGAAATTCGCCCGGCAAGAGAAGTTCTATCTTCCGAACTCGATCTTCCTGCAATCGATCACGGGCGAATGGGCGGACAATCCCGCGGGGGCCTTCACGGAACCCGACATGGTGATGACCCCCGATTTCAGCACCGCGACCGCCGCGCCCTGGACGGCGGACTGGACGCTGCAGGTGATCCACGACGCCGTGGACCAGCAGGGCAACCCGGTCCCGACCGCGCCGCGCAACGTGCTGAAACGCGTGGTCCAGCTCTATCGCGACAAGGGGTGGAACCCGGTCGTCGCCCCCGAGATGGAGTTCTTCCTGGTCGCGCGCAACATCGACCCGAACCAGCCGATCATCCCGCCCATGGGTAGGACCGGCAGGCGGGCTGCGGCGAAGCAGGCCTATTCCATGTCGGCGGTGGACGAATACGGCAAGGTCATCGACGACATCTACGACTTCGCCGAGGCGCAGGGCTTCGAGATCGACGGCATCCTGCAGGAAGGCGGCGCGGGCCAGGTCGAGATCAACCTCAACCACGGCGATCCGGTGGCGCTGGCCGACGAGATCTTCTACTTCAAGCGCCTCATCCGCGAGGCGGCGCTGCGTCACGACTGCTTCGCGACCTTCATGGCCAAGCCCATCGAGGGAGAGCCGGGCAGCGCCATGCACATTCACCATTCCGTCACCGACATGGCGACGGGGCGCAACATCTTCTCGGACGATCGGGGGCAGGAAACCGCGGCCTTCCTGCATTTCATCGGCGGCATGCAGCGGCACCTGCCGGCGGCGGTCGCGCTGCTGGCGCCCTATGTGAACAGCTATCGCCGCTATGTCCCGGACTTCGCGGCGCCGATCAACCTGGAATGGGGTCGCGACAATCGCACGACGGGGCTTCGGGTGCCGATCTCGGGGCCGGATGCGCGGCGGATCGAGAACCGGCTGGCCGGGATGGACTGCAACCCCTATCTGGGGATCGCGGCCAGCCTTGCCTGCGGTTACCTGGGCCTGATCGAGGCCGAGAACCCGCGCGCCGAATGCCTGGGCGACGCCTACATGTCGCGGGACGAGCTGCCCTACAACCTGGGCGACGCGCTGGACATCATGGCCGACAGCGCCCCCATGCGCAGCGTCCTGGGCGAGGATTTCTGCGCCGTCTACGAGGCCGTGAAGCGGAACGAATACAAGGAGTTCCTGCAGGTCATCAGCCCGTGGGAACGCGAACACCTGCTGCTGAACGTATGAACCTGCTGCATCTGAACGACGCGCCGGGGGCCTATCCGCCCAGCCTCTATGCGGCGCAGGCGGGGCCGCAGCCCGACCTGCCGCCGCTGCAGGGGGATCAGCGCACGGATGTCGCGGTGATCGGGGCGGGGTATACCGGCCTGTCGGCGGCGCTGCACCTGGCGCGGCAGGGCCTGTCGGTCACCGTGCTCGAGGCGCAGCGCGTGGGCTTCGGCGCATCGGGGCGCAATGGCGGCCAGATCGGGTCGGGCCAGCGCCAAGAGGTCGACTGGCTCGAGGCGCAGCTGGGCCGCGACATGGCGCGCAGGCTGTGGGACCTGGCCGAGGAGGCGAAGTCCCTGACCCGCGCGCTGGCCGCCGAGTCTGGCGTCCCCGTGCGCTTCGGCATCGCCCATGCCTGCCGGACGGACCCCGAGATCGCCCATGCCCGCCACATGGCCGATCACCTTGCGCGCAACTACGGTTACGACAAGGTGCGCCCGCTGGACCGCGAGGGGTTGGCGCAGGCCATCGGCAGCAGCGCCTATGCCGGGGGCGATGTGGACATGGGCGCGGGGCATGTGCAGCCGCTGGAACTGGGCTTGGGCATGTCGCGGCTGGCGCGTGACGCGGGCGCGGTGATCCATGAACGCTCCGAGGTGACGGGCATCGACCATGCGCCCCATGCCGGGCAGGACAGCACGGTCCGCACCGCGCAGGGCAGCCTGCGCGCGCGGCACGTGATCCTTGCGGCCAACGGGTATCTGGGCGGGCTGGACGGGCATGTCGCGGCGCGGGTCATGCCGATCAACAACTATATCGTGGCGACCCGCCCGCTTGGCGACGATTTCCCCGAGATCCTGCCCGACCGTTTCGCGGTGGCCGACACCAAGTTCGTCGTGAACTACTGGCGGCTGGACCATGAACGCCGCCTCGTCTTCGGCGGGGGAGAGACGGTGACCTACCGTTTCCCCAAGGACATCTTCGCGACCGTGCGTCCGCATCTGCTGTCGGTCTATCCGCAGCTGGAGGGGGTCGAGCTGACCCATGCTTGGGGCGGCACGCTGGCGATCACCATGAACCGGATGCCCTGCTTCGCGCGACCGGCGGCGAACTGCCTGTCGGCCAGCGGGTTCTCGGGGCACGGGGTGGCGATGGCGACGCTGGCGGGGCGGCTGATGGCCGAGGCTGTCGCGGGGCAGGCGGGGCGCTTCGACGCGATGGCGGCGGTGCCCACGCGCGCCTTTCCCGGCGGTGCGCTGCTGCGGGGGCCGCTGCTGGTGGCGGGCATGGCCTGGTACGGGCTGCGCGACCGGCTGGGGTTCTAGCTGCGCGGCAGGCCCATGCGGTCCAGCACGCGCTGGCGGATCTGGCCGCTTTCGCGGTCGGGGATGCCCAGCAGCCCCGCGACCAGCCGGATCAGCGATTCCTCGTCGGCGGCGCGGTCCTCGTCGGCATAGGCCACCTCCCACATCGCCTCGATCACGCCCGCGCGGTCGTCCAGCGCGATCATGTCCTTGATCTGGCGGGTAAAGCGGACGGTGTCGCTGGCCTCGGCCTCCATCGCCTCGGCCTCATGCCGCAGATGCGCGGCCTCGTCGTGGGACAGGCCGCGGCGGCGGGCCAGCACGCGGTCGATGCGCTGGCGCTCGGTCTCGTCATAGCTGTCGTCGGACCGGGCGACCCGGACCAGCAGCGCGGCGATCGCCAGCTCGGCCTCGGACGAGGCCAGCGGCTGGGGATGCGGCTCTTCGCCCAGAAGGCGGTTGAGGATATCCTTGAACATGGGCGCAGGATGCCCCGCCCGCGCGATGCGGGCAAGGCGGTTGCGCGTCACATCGACGGGATCGCGATCCGGCCCGAGGCGACCGGTGCGCTGCGTCCCGACACGCGCACGCGGGTCAGCGCGCCATCCGCCACGTCAATGCGCAAGCCCAGATCGGACGGGCGGCCCATCTCGACACCCTGGCGCAGGGCGAAGGCGTTCTCGCCCTCGTGCAGGGCGCCTGCGGCCAGCAGGGGCGCAGCCAGTGTGACGGTCGCGGAACCGGTGGCGGGATCCTCGGGGATGCCCATCTCCGGGGCGAACATGCGGGCGCGGAAACCGCCGCCATCGGGCGCGAATGCATAGAGCTTGCCCAGACCCGCCGTAAGCGCCGCGAACGCGTCGCCCGAAGGCCGCGCGCGTTCCAGGGCCGCGATGTCGCGCAGCGGCACGAAGACGAAGCCCGGCCCGGCCTCGGCCCGGCAGGGGGCGTGGCCGCCGAATCCGATATCGGATGCGCCAAGCCCGAGCGCTGCCGCGGCATCGCCCGTCGTCACATCGCCCGCAACCATGCGCGGCAAGACGGGGGCGGTCAGTTCGGCGGTGCCGTCAACGATCCGCACCTCGACGAGGCCCGCCTGGCATTCCAGCGCGATCAGCCCGTCGCGCCCGCCCGACAGGTGCAGCGCGCAGCCGATCACGGGGTGTCCCGCAAAGGGGATCTCGGCGCGCGGCAGGAAGATGCGCACGGCGGCGTCGTGATCGGGGTTCGCCGGGGCCATGACGAAGATCGTCTCGGACAGGTTGAACTCGGCCGCGATGGTCTGCATCTGCGCGTCCGTCAGCCCGTCGGCATCCAGCACGATGGCCAGCGGGTTTCCGGCAAAGGCGCGGTCGGTGAAGACGTCGCGGACGTGATAGCTCAGCATGCGGACCGCCTTCAGTATCTTTGCGGGACGTACAGGTCGCGGGGCAGGACCTCGCGTTCGTAATCGGGGTTGAAGACCCGCTCGGGCAGGCGGACCTCCTCGTGGGGGACGTCCTCGTAGGGGATCATGCTGAGAAGGTGGCTCATGCAGTTCAGGCGCGCGCGTTTCTTGTCGTTGCCGGGAACGATGTACCAGGGCGCTTCGGGGATGTTCGTGCGCTCGAACATGTCCTCCTTGGCCTTGGTATATGCCTCCCACCGGATGCGCGACTGCAAGTCCATGGGCGACAGCTTCCACTGCTTCAGCGGGTCGTGGATGCGGATGAGGAAGCGCATCTGCTGTTCCTCGTCCGTGATCGAGAACCAGTACTTGATGACCCGGATGCCCGAACGGACCAGCATGCGTTCGAATTCCGGAACGTCCTGGAAGAACTGTTCGACCTGGTCCTCGTCGGCAAAGCCCATGACGCGTTCGACGCCGGCGCGGTTGTACCAGCTGCGGTCGAACAGCACGATCTCTCCTCCGGCGGGCAGGTGGGGGACGAAGCGCTGGAAGTACCACTGCGTCTTCTCGCGGTCGGACGGCGCGGGCAGGGCCACGACGCGGGCCACGCGCGGGTTCAGGCGCTGCGTGATGCGCTTGATCGCGCCGCCCTTGCCCGCGCTGTCGCGCCCCTCGAAGATGACGACGACGCGTTCCTTGTGATAGCTGACCCAATCCTGCAGCCGGATCAGTTCGGATTGCAGGCGCAGCAGCTCCTTGAAATACAGCTTGCGGTCCATCTGGTCGGGATGGTGGCTGCGATAGATGCGGCGGATCTCCTCCGAAAGGATCGCGTCCTCCAGCTCGATTTCCATGTCCTCGTCCAGCGTTTCCTGAAGTTCGGCTTCCAGCCAGTCGCGGGCGGTCTCGTCCATGGGTCTTCTCCGAAGGTGTTTCCTCGCGCGGTCTAGGCGCTTTCGATGACAGTTCCGCGTCAGCGCCCGAAGCGGCGCGCACATTCGGGCGTCACGGCCAGCACCATCCCCCCGCCGCGCGGGCTGTCGACCGTGCCGCACCATTCCCCCGCGACCGAGAAGATGCTGCGCGTCCCCCGCGCCGGGCGATAGGCCAGCCTGCGCCCGCGCGTGTCGAAGATGTTCAGCACGCCGCCCGCGTTCTGCGCGTAATATCCCAGCACGCTGCCGTCCTGGGTGAAGATCAGGCGCTTCTCGTTTTCGGGGTTCGCGGGGCGGTTCTGCCACGCCGATGCCGAATTCGCCGTGTTCCCGGCCGAGTTCCAGGGCGCGTTCGGCGAATTGGCCGGGTTCGAGGGGCGGTTCGCCGGGTGCCCCGGGCCCAGATCGAAGGGCAGTTGCGTGCGGTCCAGCACGATCAGCGGCGCATCGGCCAGCGCGGGCGCGGCCATCAGGCAGGTCAGGGCAAGGATCAGGCGCATGGGCGCTCCTTCGTGGCACGGCCCATCATGGGGCGGGGGGCGCTGCGGCTGCAAGGGCCGCGCCGACACGGTCCCATTCCGCGCGATTGCCCGGAATGCCCAGCCGCAGCCAGCGATCGGAATAGGGAAAGCGCCGCGACCAGATCCGGTGCCGCGCCAGATGCGCCTGCGCGGCGCCCGCATCGGGCGTGTCGAACAGCCGGAACAGATGCGTGCCCCCCGCGACCTCCCAGCCCGCGCGCAGGGCCAGCATGTCAAGCCGCATGGCCCCTTCGGCGTGATAGGTGATGGTATCCTCGGCCCAGTGGCGGTCGGCCATGGCCTCGGACGCGATCTCCAGCGCGGGTCCGCTGACCGACCACGGCCCCGAGAAGTCGCGCAGCCGCGCCAGCATCCGGGGCTGCGCGACCGCGAAGCCCAGCCGCAGGCCCGCAAGGCCCCAGAACTTGCCGAAGCTGCGCAGCACGACCGCGTTCGCCGGAAGATCCGGCGCGATCGACAGGTCGGGGCGCGGGTCGGCAAAGCTTTCGTCCACGACCAGCAGCCCCACGCGCGCGGCCAGCTGCCGCAGATCGGCGGGGGCGAATTCGCGCCCGTCGGGGTTGTTGGGGTTCACGACCACGGCCAGGTCGGCCCCCGCCATGGCCGACAGGTCCGGGGCGTCCGCGACCTGCCAGCCCGCGGCCCGCAGGCTGGCCGCATGTTCGTTGTAGCTGGGCGTCAGCACTGCCGCGCGACCGGGGGGCAGAATGCGCGGCAGGGCCTGGATCGGGGCGGTCGCGCCCGCCATCGGCAGCACGGATTCGGGGGGGCATCCGAAGTGCCGCGCGGCCACCGCGATCAGGCGCGATTCGGCTGATTTCTGGGGCAATGCGCGCAGGGCCTCTGTGGATAAGGGGCCGGGAACCCATGGATGACGGTTGATCCCCGTGGACAGGTCGATCCAGTCATCCCCGCCCCAATGCGCCCGCGCCCAGTCCAGATTCCCCCCGTGATCGCGCTGCATTCCGCACCTGTCCCCAACTTGTCCCGCATCATGTCCTAGGGCGGGCGGACGGGCTGCGCAATCCATCCACAGCTTTCAGCTTTACACGGGGTCGCCCGAGGAACACGATATCTGGTATGAACGAAGGGGCGGCTACGCCCTTTCTTGTGTTTCATCCCAGTCACAGGGGGCCGCCCTCCACCCGCAAGGAACCACGCCATGGCGCAGACCGAGCTTTACATCGACAGCGACGGAATCCACCCGATCGACATCGCCGAAGAGGTGGCCCATCTGCGCGACTGGGATTTCGACCGCCTGGCCGAGGACCAGATGGTCATGGCGATCGAGGGGCAGTGGCGCAGCTACTCGCTGACGCTGGCGTGGTCGGCCCGCGACGAGGTGCTGCGCCTTGTCTGCAGCTTCGATCTGGAGCCGCCGCGCGACCGCAGGCCCGCCCTGTTCGAGGTGCTGAACCTGGTCAACGATGCGGTCTGGGAAGGCAGCTTCAGCTATTGGGCCGGGCAGCGGCAGATGGTCTGGCGCTATGGCCTGGTGCTGGGGCCGGACCAGATGCCCATGCCCGACCAGGTGGACCAGATGGTCGCCAATGCCGTGAAGGCGTGCGAACGGTTCTATCCCAGCTTCCAGCTGGTGGGCTGGGCCAATGCCGATCCGCGCCAGGCGCTGGACATTGCGCTTGGGGAAACCTACGGACGAGCCTGAGGGGGCACCGACCCCCGACCGCCACGGAGGGGAACGGATGAGCGATTTCGACGACATCAACGAACGCGGGCTGGTTCTGGTCGGCTGCGGCCGCATGGGCGGTGCCATGCTGAAGGGGTGGCTGGCGCGCGGCCTGGAACCGGGCGCCGTGACCGTCATCGACCCCAAGCTGGCGCCGGAATGGCAGGATCGCGGCCTGCGCGTCAACGAGACCCTGCCCGAGGATCCCGCCGTCATGGTGCTGGCCGTCAAGCCGCAGATGATGGCCGAGGCGCTTGGCCATGTCCCGCATCTGCCCCGCACGCTGGTCATCTCGGTCGCGGCGGGCACCACCATCGCCACCTTCGAGGAAACCTTTGCCGATGCGCCCATCGTGCGCGTCATGCCGAACACGCCCGCCGCCATCGGGCAGGGGATCTCGGCGCTGGTCGGCAATGCCCGCGCGACCGAAGCGGACCTGGCCTTGGCAGAGACGCTGATGCGCGCCGTGGGCCGCGTCGTGCGCCTGACGGACGAGGATCAGATGGACGCCGTCACGGCGCTGTCGGGCAGCGGCCCCGCCTATGTCTTCCACATGATCGAGACGATGGCCGCCGCGGGCCGCGCACAGGGCCTGCCCGACGATCTGGCGATGGAGCTGGCCCGCATGACCGTTGCGGGCGCGGGCGCCCTTGCCATCGACGCCGACGAGGATCCGGCCGTGCTGCGCCAGAACGTCACCTCGCCTGGGGGGACGACTGCCGCCGGTCTGGGCGTGCTGATGGATGCCGATCACGGCCTGCCGCCCCTGATGGTGCGCACCGTCGCCGCCGCCGCGGATCGCGGTCGGGAACTGGGAAAGGGCGCCAAGTGACCGCCAGTTTCGAGGATTTCCAGAAGATCGACATCCGCGTCGGGACGATCATCCGCGCCGAACCCTTTCCCGAGGCCCGCAAGCCCGCGATCAAGCTGTGGCTGGACCTGGGCGATCTGGGCGAGCGCAAGTCCTCGGCGCAGATCACGCGGCATTACGACCCCGAGACGCTGGTCGGACGGCAGGCGCTGTGCGTCGTGAACTTCGCGCCCCGCCAGATCGGTCCCTTCCGGTCCGAGGTGCTGGTGCTGGGCCTGCCCGATGACGATGGCGAGGTCGTGCTGATCCGCCCCGACCTGCCGGTCCCGAACGGAGGGAGACTGTTTTGAAGCTGCTTGTCACACGCCCCATGACCGACCGCGCCACCGCATCGCTGAAGGCGCGCTTCGATGTCGATTTCCGCGACGACACGCCGATGGACCTGGCCGAGGCCCGCAGCGCGCTTCAACGCTATGACGCGATCCTGCCGACGCTGGGGGACGATCTGGGCACGGATGCGTTCCAGGGCGACCTGCGCTGCCGGGTCATCGCGAATTTCGGCGCGGGCACGAACCATATCGACCTTCAGGCCGCGCGCGCGGCCGGGATCGTGGTCACCAACACCCCCGACGTGGTGACCGATGCCACCGCCGACATCGCGCTGATGCTGATGTTGATGACGCTGCGCCGCGCCTCCGAAGGCGAACGCATCCTGCGCGAAGGCGAATGGGTCGGCTGGCGTCCGACCCAGCTGCTGGGCCACGAGATGTCGGGCCGCCGCGTCGGCATCGTCGGCATGGGCCGCATCGGCAAGGCCATCGCCCGCCGCTGCCACCTGGGCTTCGGGATGCAGGTGCAGTTCTTCAATCGCTCGACCGTGTCGTCGCTGGACATCCCCGCGCGCCAGGTTCCCGACCTGCACGAGATGCTGCGCATGTGCGACATCGTCGTGCTGGCCGTGCCAGGCGGTGCGGCCACGCGCCACCTGATCGGCCCGGACGAGCTGGCCGCAATCGGCCCCGAGGGCTTCCTGGTCAACATCGCCCGCGGCGACGTGGTGGACGAGGACGCGTTGATCGAGGCGCTGCATGGCGGCACCATCGCGGGTGCGGGGCTGGACGTCTATGCCCGCGAACCGCATGTCCCGCAGCGCCTGCTGGATGCACCGAACGCGACCCTGCTGCCGCATCTGGGCACCGCGACCGAGGATACGCGCAGCCGCATGGGGCTGCGCGCGCTCGACAACCTTCTGGCCGTGGCCGAGGGGCAGACACCGCCGGATCGCGTCGCCTGAAATTTGCGGAACCTGCAACGGGGGTGAGGTGTTTCACCCCTGAACGCAGCGATGGAAAGGTTCGACAGATGAACTGGGATATCATCCAAGGCAAGTGGACGCAGCTGAAGGGTTCGATCCAGGAAAAATGGGGCGAACTGACGAATGACGATCTGGACCGTCTCGACGGGAACAAGGATCAGCTTTCGGGCAAGCTGCAGGAGAAGTACGGCTGGACCAAGGCCGAGGCCGATCGCGAGATCGACGACTATTTCCAGGACAAGTGAATCCGTCAGGGGGCGACGGCAAGGGGGCGCTTAAAGCGTCCCCTTTTTCATTGCCCGCAGGGTCCGCATCGGCCAGTTACGGGGCAGGCCGGACAGGAGAGCCGCGATGCACTATGCCTATGTCACCCGCAACGATCGCCTGGCGCGGCTGGATCGCGATGCCGACCTGGCGCAGGCCGACTGGATCGACCTCGTGCAGCCCACCGATGCCGAGATGGCGCTGCTGCGCGACATGGGCGTCGCCGTCCCTACCCTGTCCGAGATGGAGGAGATCGAGCTGTCGAACCGCCTCTATCGCGAGAACGGGATGGATTACATGACCGCCGTGCTGCCCGGCGAACGCGGCAGCGGCGAACACGGCGCGATGCCCGTGACCTTCATCCTGTCGGACCGGCGGCTTGTCACCGTGCGCCACCATTCCCCGCGCCCCTTCCTGACATTTCCGACCCGGGCCGAACGCTCGACCCTTGGCTGCGGCACCCCCGAGAGGCTGTTCTCGGGCCTGCTCGAAGAGATCATCGCCCGGCTTGCCGACATCCTGGAAGGCGCGGGCAGGGTGCTGGACAAGACGACCGCTTCGGTCTTCGAGAGGCGGACGACGGGGGCTGCGTCGGACATGCTGCAGACCGCCCTGCGCGATGTCGGCCGAGAGGCCGAGACCATGGCCCGCGTCCGCCTGAGCCTGCTGACGGTCGAGCGCATCCTGGCCTTCCACACCGCCGTGATCGAGGATCGCCCCGAATCCAAGCGCCTGCGCCCCGTGATCCGGGCCCAGATGCGCGACGTGCAGGCGCTGGAGGTGCATGCCGACTTCCTGGGCAATCGCGTCAGCCTGGCGGTGGACACGACCCTGGGGATGATCAACCTGCAACAGAACAACACCGCGCGCATCCTGTCGGTCATCGCGGCGCTGTTCCTGCCGCCGACGCTGATCGCCAGCATCTACGGGATGAACTTTGCCAACATGCCCGAACTGAACCAGCCCTGGGGTTATGCCTGGGCGCTGCTGCTGATGGCGCTGACGACGGGCGGGACCTATCTGTTCATGCGCTGGAAGAACTGGCTCTAGATCCGGTCGATCAGGTCCAGAAGCTCGGGGGGGATCTGCGATTCCGGCATCTCGAAGCAGCGCTGCGCGCCGCCCGCGACGATGGTGATGCGATAGCGCAGCCCGTCGGGGCAGTCGCGGCAGGGCGCATCCGCGATCCGCGCCAACGCGTCGGGGTCGAAGGCATGGGCCAGCTTCGACCCCTCGGGGGTCTCGACCTGCCTGGGGCGGGCGGCGGCGATGCCCGCGAAACCGCCCGAGGTTTCGATCCGGATGATCATCAGACCTGTATCCCCACCAGCTTCCACGCGCGGCGCAACATCTGCCCCTGATAGGATCCCGTGCCCGTCAGCTCGTCCGCGCTGCGCAGGGTGCGTTCGGCCCATTGCGCGAAGCTGGCCATCGGATTGTTGAGGTTCTGCAGCGCGTGATACCAGATCCGACCCGGCAGCTCCCATGCCGCGCCGCCCATATAGGATGCGAACAGGTAGAAGGCGTGGTTGGGGATGCCGGAATTCACATGCACGCCGCCATTGTCGTCGGTGGTGCTGATGAAGCCGTCCATGTGCCAGGGCTGCGGATCCTGTCCCAGCAGATCGTCGGCATAGGCCGTGCCGGGCGCCTTCATGCTGCGCAGCGCCGCGCCTGCGATATCGGGGCCGAGGATGCCCCGCCCGATCAGCCAGTCGGCATCATGGGCCATCTGCCCGCGCGCACGCTGCAGGGCAAGGGTGCCGAACACGTCCGCGATGCTTTCGTTCAGCGCGCCGGACTGGTTCTCATAGATCAGGCCGCCGGAATGCTGGATCACGCCATGCGTCATCTCGTGGGCGACGACAGACAGTTCCAGGAAGGTCTGGAAAATCTTTCCATCGCCCGTCCCATAGGCCATCTGCTCGCCGTTCCAGAAGGCGTTGTTGTAGTCGCGGCGGTGCCGGACCGTGGCGATCAGCGGCATCCCCCGCCCGTCCAGCGAATTGCGGCCATATTCCTCGGCAAAGAGAGAGAAGACCTGTCCCGCCGCGTCATAGGCGAAATCGGCATCGGTCACCCCCGAGGGGGCGTCGCCCTCGGCGCGGATCAGCGTGCCGGGAAGGGCCGCGCGGAATTCGCCGTCATGGATGCGGCGGTCGGGGCAGCACAGGTCGGGATCGGGGATGGGCAGCAGCCCCTCGTGCGGCAGGGGCGGGCTGGATTGCGCGGCGCGGATGTCGCGCAGCGCCTGGTCGTGGTCCAGAAGGCTGCGCGCCATCCGGGCGGTTTCGGCATCCCCCCGCATCGCCAGCACGCGCAGCATGTAGGGTGGCACGATGCAATGAAGGGGATGCCGATCCCCGTGGTCGCAGGACAGCGAGAGGCACATGAAACTTGACCCTAGGTAATGTTACCGGTCCAGCCTATGCCCCCGCCCGCCATCCGGCAAGATCAGTCCATGCGCGCGCCGGTCTGGCGGTCGAACAGGTGCAGCGCCCCGGGGCGGGGCGTCAGGCGCAGGACGTCCGACAGCGCCGCGTCCGAGGGCAGGGTGATGGTCATGCGCTCGCCCGCCGTGTGGCCGTGGACCAGCCGCTGCGCGCCCAGTTCCTCGACCGCGGTGACCTGCAGTTCGATCGGGCCGTCGGCGGTGACGTCCAGGTCCTCGGGGCGGATGCCGACCTGACCCGCATGGGCGCTGCCCGGCAGGAAGGGCACCGCGCCCGCGTCGAGCAGGTTCATCGCGGGGCTGCCGATGAAGCCCGCCACGAAGGCCGAGGCCGGACGGCGATACACCTCGAGCGGGGTGCCGATCTGTTCGACGCGCCCGCCGTTCAGCACGACCAGCCGGTCGGCCAGGGTCATCGCCTCGAGCTGGTCATGCGTGACATAGAGCGAGGTCGTCCGCAGGCGCTTCTGCAGCTCCTTGATCTCCAGCCGCATGGCGACGCGCAGCTTGGCGTCCAGGTTCGACAGCGGTTCGTCGAACAGGAAGGCCGCGGGCTCGCGCACGATCGCACGGCCCATCGCCACGCGCTGGCGCTGGCCGCCCGACAGGGCCTTGGGCTTGCGGTCGAGGAACTTGCCGATCTGCAGGATCTCGGCGGCCTCGTCGACGCGGCGGTCGATCTCGGCCTTGGGGGTGCGGCGGTTCTTCAGGCCATAGGCCAGGTTCTCGCGCACGGACATGTGCGGATAGAGCGCGTAGTTCTGGAAGACCATCGCGATGTCGCGATCCGCGGGCTCGACCTCGTTGACGACGCGGTCGCCGATGCGGACTTCGCCCTCGGAGATGGATTCGAGGCCCGCGACCATGCGCAGCAGGGTGGATTTGCCGCAGCCCGAAGGGCCGACCAGCACGATGAATTCGCCATCCGCGATGTCGATATTCACGTCGCCCACGGCGCGGGTGCCACCGGCATAGATCTTGCCGAGGTTGTCCAGGGTGATGGATGCCATCTTATTTCTCCGTCTCGACAAGGCCCTTCACGAACAGCCGCTGCATGCCGATCACCACCGCGACGGGGGGGATCATGGCCAGCATCGCCGTCGCCATGACAAGGTGCCATTGGGGAAGTCCATCGACCGCGTCGGCCATCCGCTTGATGCCGGCGACGATGGTGTAATAATCGCTGCTGGTCGTGACCAGCAAAGGCCAGAGATACTGGTTCCAGCCATAGATGAAGAGGATCACGAACAGCGCCGCGATATTGCTCCGCGACAAGGGCAGCAGGATGTCGCGGAAGAACTTCATGGGGCCTGCGCCGTCGATGCGCGCGGCCTCGGTCAGCTCGTCCGGGATGGTCAGGAAGACCTGCCGGAACAGGAAGGTCGCCGTGGCCGAGGCGATCAGCGGGATCGACAGACCCGCATAGCTGTTCAGCAGGCCCAGATCCGCGACGACTTGGAAGGTCGGCACGATCCGCACCTCGACCGGCAGCATCAGCGTGATGAAGATGCACCAGAAGGCCAGCCCGCGCAGCGGGAAGCGGAAATAGACGATGGCGAAGGCCGACAGGATCGAGATGGCGATCTTGCCGATGGCGATGGCCAGCGCCATGATCAGGCTGTTCAGCATCATCGTGGCGACGGGGGGCGTGCCGCTGGTGGACACGCCCGCGCCCAGCATCTGGCTGTAATTCTCGACCAGGTGGGGACCGGGCCACATCGGGATGGTGCCCGACATGAAGTCGGTCGCGCCATGGGTCGATGCGACGAAGGCCACCCAGACGGGCAGGGCCACGACGCAGACGCCGAAGATCAGTGTCAGATGCGCCAGCAGGTTCAGGCCGGGACGGTTCTCGATCATCAGTATTCGACCTTCTTCTCGACGTAACGGAACTGGACGACGGTCAGCACCAGCACCAGCATCATCAGCACCACCGACTGCGCGGCCGAGCTGCCCATGTTCTGTCCCACGAAGCCGTCGAAATAGACCTTGTAGACCATGATGTTGGTGGCCTGCGCGGGGCCGCCCTCGGTCGTGGCGTCGATGACGCCGAAGGTGTCGAACATCGCATAGACGATGTTCACGACAAGCAGGAAGAAGGTCGTGGGCGACAGCAGCGGGAAGGTGATGTCGAAGAAGCGGCGCACCGGGCCAGCCCCGTCGATGGCCGCGGCCTCGCGCAGGGATGCGGGGATCGCCTGCAGGCCCGCCACGAAGAACAGGAAGTTGTAGCTGATCTGCTTCCATGCGCTGGCGATCACCACCAGCGTCATCGCGTCGGATTTGGAACTGATGTGGTTCCAGTCATAGCCGACCTGCGCCAGCACATAGGGCATGATCCCGATGGTGGGGTTGAAGATGAACCACCACAGGATGCCCGCGACGGCGGGTGCCACGGCATAGGGCCAGACCAGCAGCGTGGTATAGACGCGCGAGGACCGGATCATCCGGTCGACGGCCACCGCCAGGATCAGCGACAGGCCCATCGACAGGATCGTCACCGAGATGGCGAAGACCGCCGTCACCTGCAGCGAGTTCAGGTATTCCGCGTTGCCCCACAGCTTCTCGAAATTGGCAAGGCCCACGAAGCTGGTGCGCGTGCCGAAGGCATCCTCGCGCAGGAAGCTCTGCTTGACGGCCTGTGCCGCGGGCCACAGGAAGAAGACGAATGTGATGACAAGCTGCGGCGCCAGAAGAAGCCATGGCAGCAGCTGGTTGCGGAAGATGGTGCGCTTCATTGCGGTCCCCGTCTGGAAACGGTCAGGGGCCGCGCGTCATCCGCGCGGCCCCGATCGGTCATGTGACCGGATTACTGGTTCTGTTCGCGGAATTCCTGCAGCAGGGCATTACCACGCTCGACCACGCCGTCCAGCGCGCCCTGTGCGTCCTTGTCGCCCGACAGGAGTTGCTCGAATTCCTCGTCGATGACGCCGCGGATCTGGACATAGTTGCCGAAGCGCAGACCCTTCGAGTTCTCGGTCGGCTCGTTCAGCGTGATCTGCTGCAGGCCGGTCTCGGCGCCCGGGTTCTCGTCATAATACCCCTGCTCGCGCGTCAGGTCGTAGGCGGCCTGCGTGATCGGCAGATAGCCCGAGAACTGGTGCCAGTCGGCCTGGACCTCGGCCGAGGAGAGGTAGCTGTAGAAGGCGGCGGCGGCGGCGTATTCGTCGTCCGACTTGCCCGACAGCGTCCAAAGCGTGGCGCCCCCGATGATCGAGTTCTGCGGCGCGCCGTCCACGTCGTCATAGTAGGGCAGCATGCCGTAGCCGACCTCGAAATCGGTGGCATTGGCGATCACGCCCGCACGGCTGGCCGAGCTGTTCATGATCATGGCGCATTCCTGGCCATAGAACATCGGCGGTGCGTTGTCGCCGCCGACCGGGCCGCCATACTTGAACACGCCCTCGTCCGCGAGACGCTTGAGGTTGCCCCAGTGCTTGACCTGCGCGGGACCGTTCACGGTCAGCTCGGCGTCCAGGCCGCCGAAGCCGTTCTCCATCGAGCCGATGGGCTGGTTGTGCCAGGCGCTGAAGTTCTCGGTCTGGATCCAGCTGATCCAGCCGGTTGTGAAGCCGCAGGTGGCCGCGCCGCTGTCGATGATCTTCTTCGAGAACTCTTCCATCTCGGCCCAGGTCTTGGGCGGGGTGTTCGGGTCGAGGCCGGCCGCCTCGAACACGTTCTTGTTGTAATACAGGATCGGGGTCGAGCTGTTGAACGGCATCGACAGCATGTTGCCGTCGGTATCGGTATAGTAGCCCACGACCTGCGGCAGGAAGGCCGCCGGATCGAAGTCCTGGCCGTGCTCTTCCATCAGCTGGTACACGGGGACGATGGCGCCTTCGGCTGCCATCATGGTGCCGGTGCCGACCTCGAAGACCTGCACGATGGTCGGCTGTTCGCCCGCACGGAAGGCGGCGATGGCAGCGGTCATCGTTTCCGGATAGGTGCCCTTGTAGGACGGAACCACGGTGTAGTCGTCCTGGCTGTCGTTGAAGCCCTGGACGATTTCCTCGAGCTTGGCGCCAAGTTCGCCACCCATGGCGTGCCACCAGTTGATGGTGGTCTCGGCCGAAGCGGCGCAAGCGGACGCGGCCAGCGCGACCGCGGATACGGTGCTGTAACGGATCATCTGTCTACCCTCCCATTGGGGTTGCCTTGGACTGCGCTCCGCCTAGCGGGCGTGTGCGACAGGCAGGCAAACCTTGGGTGACAGTAATGTGACGATGTGACCTTTCGGTCAATAAATTTCGTTTCAGTTCGTATCGGGGCGGAACTTTGCGATCGCCGGTTTGACGACGTTCGAAATCACGGGATTGACCACGTGGTGCACCACCGGCAGCAGGATCAACCCCAGGATGAGGCCCAGAACGCCATCGCAGAAGGCGGTGACGAACCACGCGGCCAGGCCCGGCGCCTGGGGCAGGGCATGGGCCGCGCCTTCGGCCAGATGGTGGACCGTGTCATAGGGCGCGTGCCAGCCCATCTCGTGCAGGCCATGGACGATGATCTGCCCGCCGACCCAGATCATGGCGGCGGTGCCCACGACCGTCAGCGTGGTCATGAAGCCCGGCATCACCTTGACGATCCCGCGCCCGATGGCCGCCAGCACGCCGCCGCGCTCGGTCGCCAGATGCACGCCCACGTCGTCGGCCTTCACGATGATCGCCACGAAGCCATAGACCGCGACGGTGATGCCGATGGCGACGATGGCCAGGATCAGCGCCTTGGTCAGCACGCTGTCGGCGGCGGGGATCGTGGACAGCGCGATGGTCATGATCTCGGCCGAGAGGATGAAGTCGGTCTTGATCGCGCCCGCGACGCGCTGCTCCTCCAGCGCGGCGCCTTCGGTTTCGGGGTGGGTATGGGTCTTGCTGTCATGTGCGTCGCTGGCGTGGAACAGGCTGGCGACCTTGTGCGCGCCCTCGTAGCACAGATAGGCGCCGCCCAGCATCAGCAGGGGCGGAATGGCCCAAGGGGCGAAGACCGACAGCAGCAGCGCGACGGGCAGCAGGATCACCAGCTTGTTGAAGATCGAGCCCTTGGCGATCTTCCAGACGATGGGCAGTTCGCGATCCGCCTTGAAGCCGTGGACGTATTTCGGCGTCACCGCCGCATCGTCGATCACCGCACCCGCGGCCTTGGCACCCGCCTTGGCCGCCTGTCCCGCCACGTCGTCGATGGAGGCCGCGGCCACCTTGGAAATCGACGCGACATCGTCCAGCAACGCGATCAGACCGCTCATGTTCTTACCATCCTTCGTAAACCAGTGGCGACATCGGGTCGCAGTTCAGCAAAGCGTGGCAACGCGCGCAAGGCAAGGCGGGTTCGCGACAAACCGCCATCCGCGCATGAAAAAACGCCCGCGCAGATCCTGCGCGGGCGTCCGCCTTGCGACGTGAATGGGGGATCACATCGCGGGCAGCATCACGGTGTCGATCACGTGCACGACGCCGTTCGACTGGTCGACGTCGGGAATGTTCACCGTCGCGACCGAACCGTTCTCGTCGGTCAGCTGCAGCGCGTTGTCGCTGTCGCGGATCGTTGCGGTCAGCATGCAGCCGCCAAGCGTCTCGACGGGGTGCGCGCCACCGTCATCGGCGATCATCTTGCCGATCGCGGGCGACATCGCGTCGGCGGACACGACATGGCAGCTGAGGATCTGGACCAGCTTGTCCTTGTTCTCGGGCTTCAGCAGGTCCTCGACGGTGCCGGCGGGCAGCTTCTCGAAGGCGGCGTCGGTCGGGGCGAAGACGGTGAAGGGTCCGGGGCCGGACAGCGTCTCGACCAGGCCCGCCGCCTGCACGGCCGCGACCAGCGTGGTGTGGTCAGCCGAGGCGGATGCGTTCTCGACGATGGTCTTGCTGGGCAGCATCTCGGCGCCGCCGACCATGGTGTTCTGCGCAAGGGCGGGTGCGCCCATCGCGATGGTGGCTGCCAGGACAGGTGCGCCGAACTTGGTGATGCCGTTCATGATGGTTCCTCCGGGTTGGTTGCGGCGCGGTGCCCCGCGCCATCACCACCAAACACGGAAGGGGCGCGGAAAAGTTGCGCCCGAGCCTTCGAATTGTCTGATCACATATCCGTGAGGTTCGCGACCGCGATGACGGGTCCCGTCGCCTGCCCGGTCGGGGACCCGCCTTCGGGTTCGTCCGACAGCGCGATGCGCGCGCCTTGCGAAGGCTCCAGCCCCTCGGGCAGCATCATCGTCATGTCCCCCTCGCGCGGGAGCACGCCAAGCGACACGGGATCGCTGCCCTCGGCCAGCCACCAGACCTCCCAGTCGCGGCCCTCGGCGGGGCTGCCGGACTGCATGGCGATGCGCATCTCGCGGCCGCGCAGGATGGCCTCGACCGCCATGTCGCCCGCATCCGACGCAAGCTCGGCGCGATAGCCCTGCTGCGGGAGCGGAGCGTCCGGGCTGAACAGAACGAAGGCAATGGCCGCGGCTGCGAAGAAGCCCGCGATGACGCCAATCGGGCCGCGCCACCAGGACGCGCCTTCGGTCGGGTCCGTCGCCAAGGGCGCGTCGGCATGGCCCAGGCGTTCGCGGATGTATTGCCGCGCGCGGGCAGGGGCCATCACCGGGGTCAGCCCCTCGGCCAGGCCTGCCAGGCGTTCCTGCCATTCGCGGACCGCGGCGGCGAATTCGGGATCGGTGGACAGGCGCGCGACGGCGGCCTCTGCCTCGGGGCCGTCCAGCAGCCCGAGCGCAAGCTCGGCCGCCAGTGCCTCGTCTTCCTGCTGGGCGGTCAGGGGGGTGTCGTCGGTCATTGGCTGACGCAATCCTTCAGCCGCAGAAGACTGCGGCGCAGCCAGCTGCGGACGGTATTGATCGGCTTGCCCTCCTGCTGGGCAAGATCGGCATAGCTGGCCCCCTCCAGGTAGACGGCCCGCACCGCGCCGGCCTGCGTGTCGGCCAGCTGCGCCAGGCATTCGTCCAGCAGGCGGCGTTCCTGCGCGTGGATGGTCGCGGCCTCGGGTGTAGGGGCGGTCGCGGCGATGGTCGACGCGGCCTCGGCCGGGGCGGTGGCGGGGCGCGATGCCCGCGCGCGCAGCCGGTCGATGGCGCGGTTGCGCGCGATCGTGATCAGCCAGGTCATCGGCGACAGGCCGTTCGAGGCATAGCGCGACGCGCCCTTCCAGATGCGGACATAGACGTCCTGCAGCGCCTCCTCGGCCTCGGGGCGGTCCTTCAGGATCGACAGGACGACCGCGTGCAGCTTGGCCGATGTCGCCGCATAGAGCGCATCGAAAGCCTCGCGATCCCCAAGCGCGGTGCGGGAAATCAGCTGTTCCAGTTCGGTCCGGCGTGTGTCAGTCAATGCGTCGAATTCCCGTGCCTGCACGTTGGGGCGACCTTATGGATGGCGCAAACCCGCGTCAACGAGGCCCCGCTTGCGCATGGCGGAACTTTGCGCGATCAATGCGCGGACCGATGGAAAGGGCTGACGATGCTGGACATGAACGCGAAACCCACCGAAGAGATCGACCTGCGCGAGACGTTCGGTCTGGACAGCGACATGAAGGTCAAGGGCTTTGCCGAGCGCAGCGACCGCGTCCCCGAGATCGACAGCACCTACAAGTTCGATCCCGACACCACGATGGCGATCCTCGCGGGCTTCGCCTATAACCGCCGCGTGATGATCCAGGGGTATCACGGGACGGGCAAGTCGACCCATATCGAACAGGTCGCCGCGCGCCTGAACTGGCCCTGCGTGCGCGTGAACCTCGACAGCCATGTCAGCCGGATCGACCTGATCGGCAAGGACGCGATCAAGCTGGTGGACGGCAAGCAGGTGACCGTGTTCCACGAAGGCATCCTGCCCTGGGCGCTGCGCAACCCGACCGCCATCGTCTTCGACGAATACGATGCGGGCCGCGCGGACGTGATGTTCGTCATCCAGCGCGTGCTGGAAGCCGAGGGCAAGCTGACGCTGCTGGACCAGAACGAGGTCATCTCGCCCAACCCGTATTTCCGCCTGTTCGCGACCTCGAACACGGTGGGGCTGGGCGATACGACCGGCCTCTATCACGGGACGCAGCAGATCAACCAGGGCCAGATGGACCGCTGGTCGCTGGTCTCGACGCTGAACTACCTGTCCCACGACGCGGAAACGGCCATCGTGCTGTCCAAGAACCCGACCTGGAACACCGAGAAGGGCCGCAAGACCATCGGCCAGATGGTCAGCCTGGCCGACCTGACGCGCACGGCCTTCATGCAGGGCGACCTGTCGACCGTCATGTCTCCGCGCACCGTGATCGCTTGGGCGCAGAACGCGCGGATCTTCGACAATATCGGCTATGCCTTCCGGTTGACCTTCCTGAACAAGTGCGACGAGCTGGAGCGCCAGACCGTGGCCGAGTTCTATCAGCGCCTGTTCGACGAGGAACTGCCCGAGAGTGTCGCCTCGAAGGCGGTCTGAGGACTGCGTCACGACGCGTCGGGGCACTGCCCGCGACGCGTCGTCACACCGAAAGTTATCGCGCCATCTATTGCCGTGCCGGGCATCATTTGTTTGATTAGGGCAAGTGTGCCCCCGGCGATTGTCGGGTCTTTCAACGATTGCCCGAGGTTTCGATGCCCTTTCTGACGATCTATGCGCCCGAGGATTTCGTCACCACCCTGCCGGCCGAAAGCGGCGGCGCTGCGGCGGGGTCCGCTCCGTTCAGCATCACGCTGAAAGCGGGTGCCGTCGGGTACACGATCGAGATCGACGATGACGATGATCTGGTGGACGAGGTCGGGACCACGCAGACCTTGGTCGGTGACACGACCATCGGCACGACCACCTATCCGTCGGGAACCACGTTCCATTCGGCGTATGACCTGATCAACACGTCATCGGGTCATCAGGTGACCTCGGTGCATTTCGGCAGTGACGGGTACCAGCAGGGCGCGGTCCAGGGCCTGATCTCGACGATCCCGCTGGAACCCGGCGTCACCTATACGTTCGATTTCGAGCGGACGTCGCATCTTCAGCCCACGAACGATTATTTCGCATATACCGCCTGCCTGACGCGCGGCACCATGCTGCGCACCCCTGCGGGCGAGGTTGCCGTCGAGACGCTGCGCCCGGGCGATCTGGTCGAGACGCTGGATGACGGCCCGCAGCCCCTGCGCCTGATGCTGTCGCGCCGGATCGGGCCGGTCGAGCTTGCGCGCCACGACGATCTGCGCCCCGTGCGCATCGCCGCCGATGCGATGGCGCCGGGGCAGCCCGCCGCCGATCTGCACGTCTCGCCCCAGCACAGGATGCTCGTGCGCTCGCGCGTCGCCGCGCGGATGTTCGGCGGGCCCGAGGTGCTGGTCGCCGCACGCAAGCTGACCGAACTGCCGGGCATCGACAGTGACGAGCGGGCGACCGAGGTCGAGTATTTCCACCTCGTCTTCGACGATCACCAGGTGGTCTTCGCGAACGGCGCCCCGACCGAGAGTTTCTACCCCGGCCCGATGGGCCTTGCGGCATTGTCGCCCGAAGCCCGGGCCGAGTTCGAGGCCGTCTTTCCCGATTTCGGCGGCATGCGTCCCGCGCGCCCGATCCCTCCGGGGGGCAGGCAGCGCGGGCTGGTCAGGCGGCATGCAAGGAACGGCAGGCCGCTGAACGAGGGCTGATCAGGAAGCCCGTGCCGTCTTGGTGGCCTTCGCCCACCACGTCAGATCCTCCAGCAGCGCATCCAGCGACCCCTGCAGGTGATCCTCGATCGCGCTCATCGGGGCGTCGTCGCCCATGGGCGACACCTTCATGAAGTCGCCGCCGCCGATATGGACGGCGCTGTTCAGCGGCACCATCTGCAGCTCGACCGCGATCTGGCGCAGATGCTCGACCGCGCGCGCGGCGCCCACGCCGCCATATCCGACGGCGGCCATCGGCTTGCGGTTCCATTCGACATAGGCCTGGTCCAGCGCGTTCTTCAGCGCCCCGGTGATCGAGTGGTTGTATTCCGCGACCAGGAACACGAACCCGTCGAAGCCTTCCAGCTTCTGCTGCCATGCGACGACCCTCGGATCCTCGGACGGGGCGAAGCGGTTCGATGCCTTCTCGTTGAAGAAGGGCAGGTCCTGATCACGCAGGTCCACCAGTTCGAAGTCCAGATCGGCATGGCCCTTCACCTTGTCCATCAGCCATGCGGCGGGCTTGTCGGCAAAGCGGGTGTCGCGGGTCGAGCCGATGATGACGGCGATGCGTGGTTTCTGCATGGTCTCCTCCTGGGGTGTTGTCCATTCCGGGACCAATGCGCGGGGAATGTCGGGGGTTGCAGGGCAGGGGGTCGCATCCTTGCGCAGACCTCTTGCGACCCGCGCGCGGCGGTGGTCTATTCCCAGCCATGAAAAAGTCCGACAACCCCGCCGATCCGTTCAAGAAGGCCCTGTCCGAGGCGACCCGGACGCTGGCCGACGACCGAGAGCTGAACATCACCTTCAGCGCCGATCCCTCGGGGGTGGCGGGCGACACGATGCGCCTGCCGCAGATCAGCCGCCGCCTCAGCCGAGAGGAGATCCTGATCGCCCGTGGCACGGCCGACGCGCTGGCCATGCGGATGCGCCATCACGACGCGGCGACCCATGCCAGGTTCGCCCCCGACGGCCCCATGGCCCGCGAATTGTACGAGGCGCTGGAAACCGCCCGCTGCGAGGCGTTGGGCGCGCGCGACATGCCGGGCGCGCTGTCGAATATCGACGTCAAGATCGGCGCCGAGGCCGACAAGAAGGGCTATTCCCAGATCTCGCAGCCTGCCGATGCGCCGCTGTCGGTCGCGGCCGGGTACCTGCTGCGCCAGGCCGCCACGCGCCGCCCCCTGCCGCCCGGTGCGCAGAACGTGGCCGACCTGTGGCGCCCCTTCATCGAGAGCCAGGCGGGCGCGGCCCTTGCCGATGTGGACGAGGCCCTGTCGGACCAGGCCGAGTTCGCGCGGCTGGCGCGCCGGATCATCCACGATCTGGGTTATGGCGACCAGCTGGGCGAAGATCCCGACCAGCCCGAGGACGACGAATCCGAGGAGAACGCCGAGCAGGACGAGGAGGCCGGCGACAACCAGTCCCGCGACGAGGACGACAGCGACGAGGCCGATGCCAGCCCCGAGCGCAGCCAGGAACAGCAGCAGGACGAACGCCAGGCGCAGGTCAGCATGGACGAATCCTCGGAGGACGAGATGTCCGACGAGGCCGAGATGCCCGATGCCGACACCCCGCCCGACCAGCCGCCCCCCGTCAGCGACGCCGATCCCGGCTACAAGGTCTTTGCCCAGAACTGGGACGAGGAGATCCGCGCCGAGGATCTGGCCGATCCCGCCGAACTGGAACGGCTGCGCGCCTATCTGGACAAGCAGCTGGACCCGCTGCGCGGTGCCGTCAGCCGCCTTGCCAACAAGCTGCAGCGCAGGCTTCAGGCCCAGCAGAACCGCAGCTGGGAATTCGACCGCGAGGAGGGCGTGCTGGATGCGGGCCGCCTTGCGCGCGTCGTCGCGAACCCGACCATGCCGCTGTCCTTCAAGATCGAGAAGGACACCGAGTTCCGCGACACGGTCGTCACGCTGCTGATCGACAATTCGGGGTCGATGCGGGGACGCCCCATCAGCATCGCGGCCATCTGCGCCGACGTGCTGGCGCGGACGCTGGAACGTTGCAACGTCAAGGTCGAGATCCTGGGCTTCACCACCCGCGCCTGGAAGGGCGGCCAATCGCGCGAGGCGTGGCTGGCCTCGGGGCGGCCTGCCACGCCGGGTCGCCTGAACGACCTGCGCCACATCATCTACAAGTCCGCCGACGCGCCCTGGCGTCGCGTGCGGCCCAATCTGGGCCTGATGATGAAGGAGGGCCTGCTGAAGGAGAATATCGACGGCGAGGCGCTGGAATGGGCGCATCGCCGCATGGCCAAGCGGTCCGAGGCACGCAAGATCCTGATGGTCATTTCCGACGGGGCGCCGGTCGATGACAGCACGCTGTCGGTGAACGCGGCCAATTACCTCGAACGCCACCTGCGCGACGTGATCGCCATGATCGAACGTCGCCGCGCGGTCGAGCTGCTGGCCATCGGCATCGGCCATGACGTGACGCGCTATTACGAACGCGCGGTCACGATCACCGATGCCGAGCAGCTGGCGGGCGCGATCACGGAACAGCTGGCCTCGCTGTTCGACGCCGATCCGCGCAAGCGGGCGCGGGTGATGGGCATGGCCTCGCAGCGGCGCTGAGGGGTCAGCCGTGTTCCTCGGCGGCGGTGTCGCACAGGGCCTGGTTGAAGGCCCGCAGCGCATCGACGTGATGGACGACGCCCACGATCCGCAGCGGGCCGTCCTCATCCCCCGGCGCGGGGTCCGCGACGACCGGCAGGAAGGCCGAACCCTCGCGCTCGAACCGGGCCAGCGCCACGTCCAGGCGGCTGCCTTCGGGCAAAGACAGGCCCTGTTCGGCAAGATTGCGCAGCAGGTCGGGCGAAGGTGCGCCCGCGCCGTCCGGGGCCCGCATCACGGGGGTGATCCGCAGCTGGCGGGGCAGCCAGTCCTGCGGCCCCTCGGCCAGGCGGATGCCGCGCCGTTCCAGCTGCGTCAGGAAGAACGACCGCTTGACCAGCCGCGATGCCAGCGCCGAGCTGAGCGAGACCGAGGTCATCACCGCCAGCCCCGTCTGCCAGTCGCCCGTCAGTTCGAACACGATCAGCGCGGTCGATATGGGGGCGCCCAGCACGGCGGCGCCCACCGCGCCCATGCCCGCGAAGGCATAGATGTTCACCTCGCCCGAATACTCGGGCGCGATCGAGGTGGCGATGATCCCGAAGGCCAGCCCCGTCAGCGACCCCATCACCAGCGCGGGCGAGAAGACGCCCCCGCCCATGCGCCCGCCAAGCGTGATCGCGACGGCGACGGCCTTGACGACCGCGAAGACCAGCGCCTCGGTCAGGCCGATGCGGCCCGACAGGGCGGCGGCGGTGGTCTCGTATCCGACGCCGATGATATGCGGAAAGGGGATCGCGATCAGCCCGAGCGCCAGCCCCGCCAAGGCCGGGCGTGCCCAACGCGGCCAGCCCAGCCGCGCCATCGCCCGCGCGGCCAGCCGGTCCGCCCCGAAGATCCCGCGCATCATCGCCGCCGCGACCAGCCCCGCGATCAGCCCAAGCGCCATGAAGGCCGGCAGCTCGACATAGAAGGCCAGGTCCACGGCCTCGTTCAGGCGAAACTCGGTCAGGCCGCCGAATTGCAGGCGGTTGATGACGGTGCCCGCCACGGCGGAAATCGCGATGGGCGCGAAGGCGTGGACGGCGAAATGGCGCAGCACGATCTCGTGGGCGAACAGCGCCCCCGCGATGGGCGCGTTGAAGCTGGCGGCGACCGCGCCCGCCACGGCGCAGCCCAGCAGCTCGCGGCCCGTGATCGGGCTGGCCTTGATGCGGTCCGCCACGCTGGTCGAGATGACGCCCGCCAGGTGGACGACCGGCCCCTCGCGGCCAGAACTGCCCCCGGTGCCAAGCGTGATCAGCGATGCCAGCGCCGAGGCCAGCCCCTCGCGCTTCTCGACGCGGCCGCCATCCAGCGCGGCCCCCTCGATCACGTCCGAGACCGACCTGACGCGCCCGTCCGGCGTGAACCGGTTGAGGATCAGCCCGACGGCAAGGCCGCCGAGGCAGGGCACGACCAGCACCCAGTACCAGGGCAGGCTGCCCGCCGTGCTGGCCAGCGTCAGGTCGTCCGCACCATAGATCGCGCGTTGCAGCGCCGAGATGCCCAGCCGGAAGCCCAATGCCGCGACGCCCGCGCCGATCCCGATCAGCAGGGCCAGCACCCAGAACTGCAGCTGGCTGGGGCCGCGATCGCGCATGATGTGCATGGCGCGTCGCATCCTGCGGCGCAGCGGGCGAAGCAGGCGGGCGGGCATGGTCGGTCGTGTCCTGTCTGGCATGGTGGGGCCTTCCGTCGCCCAAGCCGATCACAGATTCGTGGCAGCGTCCAGAAGGCGCGGGATTTCGCGGCGCAACCCGTCCAGTCCGCGTGGCCGCCAGCCCGCATGGCGCAGGAATGCGCAGTCGAGAACCCTCAGCGCCTCCGCATCGGCGGCATCGGGCAGCGGCAGGTCGCGGTCCAGCACCTCGTTCACCATGCCCAGCAGGACGCGGCGGTCCAGCGCGATGTCGCTGGCATTGACGGTGGCGGGCGGGCGGGGGTGATCCAGCAGCAGGATCAGGGCGGCGGCAAGATCCTCGGCGTGAAGCTCGGTTCCGATGCGGGGCGCGACGGGGCGCTGCGCAAGGTGGTCGCGAAACAGCGCGGTCCATTTCATCGCGGGACCCGGCCCGTAGATGCCCGTCGCGCGGATCGCGCAGCCCGTCAGCGGCAGGCCGGTCAGATGCTCCTCGGCGCGGGCCTTCACCTCGCCATAGAGGCTGGTCGGGCGGGCAGGCAGGTCGTCGGGCAGCAGCCCCGCCGGATGGCCGTCATGGACCGCCCGCGACGACAGGAACAGCACGCGCCCGACGCCCGCCCGTGCGGCATCGTCGAACAGACGCCTGCTGCCGTCCAGATTGGCCGCGACGAAGCCCTGCGGATCGTCGCCCTCGCCGCCGCGATATCGGCCGGGCGCATGGGCGAAGGCGCAATGGACCAGCGCGTCCTGCCCCCTCAGCAACGCGGGCAGGCCCAGCCGCCAGCCGCTGTCGCGGTCCAGCACCGTCACCGCGTGACCCGCCGCCAGCAGCGCACGGTGGGCAAAGCTTCCGACGATGCCGCGGGCCCCGGTCAGCGCGACCCGCATCGGGCCCCCGGCGCGGGCATCCCTGACAGGTCGGGCATCGGGCCGCCATCCGCGATCTGGCGCCACAGGTCGATCAGCGGGCGCAGCCGGTCGGCCTTGTCGTGATCCTGCCACGGTTTCTCGTACTGGAAATGCAGGACGCGGATATGGTCCCAGCTCCACAGCTCGGGCATGGCGAACCAGGCGTATTGCAGCATGTTGTGATGCACCGACAGCCCGTGCCAGTCGGGAAAGAAGTCCTGCAGGAAGGTCTGGTCCGTGCGCCGCCAGAAGATGCCGGGCCGGTCCAGATGCGCCATCATTGCGGCGAATGTCGCGGGATCGGGTCGCGCCGTGAAGATGCCCGAGTTCATGCGGTGGAACCCGTCCAGCCCGTCATAGACATTGGGCGCGGCGCAGAATTCCGGCATCCCGAACAGCTTGTCGATATTGCGCAGCACGATCGCGTCCGCATCGACGAAGACGACGCGGCAATAGTCCAGCTGCCACAGCCGCAGCTTGATGAAATTGTCCAGCGGCGTGTGGAAATCGGGCTTGCCGCCCTTGGTGAAGGCCGCGCGGGCATGCAGCGCATCGCGGGCATGCGTCCGGTCGAATTCCTGCGAGGTGGGCAGCAGCTGCGCCCGGACCGTCCTTGCGCCAAGCGCGCGCAGTGATGCCAGCGCGTCCACGGGCAGGTCGCGGTGCAGCACGACCATGTCGGCCTGCGATCCGAGCAGCCGCAGGGATCGCAGCAGCGCCAGCGCCCCCGGCAGATAGGCCTCGTTGCTGACCAGCGTGACATAGGCGCGATCGCTGCGGGCGGGGCCGTCGGGGATCAGTCCATCGGGCAGGGGCGTTGGGGTCATCCGTTGTCCTTGCATCGCTGCGGGCATGGTTCGGGTCGCGCCAAGATGTGACAGCATGCGCGCCCGCGGCCAAGCCCCGATACGTTCCGTCGCAGGCGGGGCGCGGGAACCGCCCGGTTCAGGCGGCGTTGGCTTGCCAAGCAATCGAAGGGTGTTCCCGATGTCCTACAACAACGAAGAACCGCCGCAGGCCGCGCGGCGTCACAAGCCCGCGGTCATCGCCATCGTGGCGATGCTGGCGGTCGTCCTGATCCTGACGCTGATCATGCGTCCCGGCACCGAGGAGTCCGAGGATACCGGCATCGCGACCACCGCGCCCCCCGCCGAGACCCCGGTCGAGGATGCCGAGGGGAACGGCGACGCGCCGACGCCCACCGCCGTCCCCGAGGACGGCGATCCCGATGCGGGCGATGCCGCGCCCGAGCCTTCGAACTGACCATCGGCGGGCCCCCGCGGGCCTGCCTCAACTGACGAGTTCGTGATCCCCGCCCTGCCATGACAAGTCCTCACGCATTTGAGATAACCGACCGAACCGGCGCGTCATGCGCCGGACAAACTCTGGATCGGGAAAGAGGTCGGGGCAGGGATGAAAACCTTCGGAAAACTGTTGATCGCATGTCTGGCGCTGTCGCTGGCGGTGTCATGCGCGCGAACGCCGCCAAGCGGCGGCGGGTATCGCAACGCACCGGGACCGGGCGCGAATTCGCAGCTGGGCGACCGCGCGCCGCACGACTGGGACTATGCCGCACCCTATGGGCACCAAGTCCACGGGATCGACATTTCCCGCTGGCAGGGCGATATCGACTGGAACCGCGTGCGCGGGGCGGGGATCAGCTTCGCCTTCATCAAGGCGACCGAGGGCGGGGACCATCTGGACCCGAACTTCCACCGCTACTGGCGCGAGGCGGGGCAGGCGCGCATCCCGCGCGGGGCCTATCACTTCTACTATTTCTGCCGCTCGGGCGCGGAAAACGCGGCGTGGTTCATCCGCAACGTCCCGCGCGAGGCCGGTTCGCTTCCGCCCGTGCTGGACATGGAATGGTCGCATTCGAAGACCTGCCCGCGCCGTCCCTCGGCATCCGAGATCAAGCGCGAGGCCGAGGTGTTCCTGCAGATCGTGGGACGTCACTACGGGCAACGGCCCATCATCTATACCACGGTGGATTTCTACCGTGACAACCGGATGGGCGACATGCGTGCCGAGTTCTGGCTGCGCTCTGTCGCCAATCACCCCAGCCGGATCTATCCGGGTCAGCGTTGGGGCTTCTGGCAATATACCGGCACCGGGATCGTCCCGGGCATCAAGGGCGATGTCGATCTGAACGCCTTTGCCGGTTCCGCAACGGATTGGGCAAGATGGTTGCAGACACGAATGGTGCGGTAGTCACGCATCGCTGGCTGAGGATGGAGTTCACGGCGCTCTATTTCGGGGCGCCGCTGACCATGGCGGTCTTCCTGCCGCCCGGGCGCCTGTTCCAGGCGCTTGCGCTGTTCAGCCTTGCGGGCATCGCCCTTCTGTACGTGACCGGCGGCTTCCAGTGGCGGACCCTGATCCGCGGCTGGCGCCGCCTTCCCTGGCTGGAGATCGGGGGCATATCGCTGGCGACGCTGCTGGCGGGCTGGGCGATCCTTGCGACGCTGCAGCCCGACGCGCTGTTCTCGCTGATCCGCCAGCGCCCCGAATTCCTGCCCTTCATCTGGGTCTTCTATCCGCTTCTGTCGGCCCTGCCGCAGGAGCTGATCTTCCGCCCCCTGTTCTTCCATCGCTATGGCGCGATCCTGCCCGAGGGGCAGGCCGCGATCGCGCTGAACGCGGCGGTCTTTGCCTTTGCCCACCTGATGTACTGGTCGCTGATCGTGGCCGTGATGACCTTCGTCGGGGGCTGGATCTTCGGGCGCGCCTATCTGCGTCATGGCTTCCCTTCGGCCTGGGTGCTGCATGCGGTGGCGGGGAACGTGCTGTTCGCGGTGGGGATGGGGGCCTATTTCTATACCGGCAACGTGGTGCGGCCCTTCTGAGCGGTTGACTTCCAGCCTTTGGCGCTGTTCATGCGGGGGCTGAACAAACCCGAAGGACCGACCATGCACGCCTATCGCAGCCATACCTGCGGCGATCTGACTGCCGCCAACGCCGGTGAAACCATCCGCCTTTCGGGCTGGGTGCATCGTGTGCGCGACCATGGCGGCGTCCTGTTCGTCGATCTTCGCGACCATTACGGCATGACGCAGGTTCTGGCCGACAGCGACAGCCCCGCCTTCGCCGCGATGGAAAAGCTGCGCGCCGAAACCGTCATCCGCATCGACGGCCGCGTGAAGCTGCGCGACGCCAGCCTCGTGAACCCCAAGCTGCCCACCGGCGAGATCGAGGTCTATGCGACCGATCTGGAGGTGCTGGGCGCCGCGGACGAGCTGCCGCTGCCGGTCTTCGGCGATCAGGATTACCCGGAGGAAACGCGCCTTGCGTACCGCTTCCTCGACCTGCGCCGCGAGAGCCTGCACAACAACATCATGCTGCGCAGCCAGGTGATCCGCTCGATCCGCAACCGCATGTGGGATCAGGGCTTCACCGAATTCCAGACGCCGATCATCACGGCCAGCAGCCCCGAGGGCGCGCGCGACTTCCTGGTGCCCTCGCGTCTGCATCCGGGCAAGTTCTATGCCCTGCCGCAGGCCCCGCAGCAGTTCAAGCAGCTGATCATGGTCGCGGGCTTCGACAAGTATTTCCAGATCGCGCCCTGCTTCCGGGACGAGGATCCGCGCGCCGACCGCAGCCCGACCGACTTCTACCAGCTGGACCTGGAAATGTCCTTCGTGGACCAGGAGGACGTCTTCGCCTCGATCCAGCCGGTCGTGCAGGGCCTGTTCGAGGAATTCGGCAAGGGCCGCAAGGTCGATACCGAATGGCCGCGCATCCCCTATGCCGAGGCCATGCTGAAATACGGCAGCGACAAGCCCGACCTGCGCAACCCGATCGAGATGCAGATCGTCAGCGAGCATTTCCGCGGTTCGGGCTTCGCGATCTTCGCCAAGCTGCTGGAACAGGACGGCACCGAGGTCCGCGCCATTCCCGCGCCGACCGGCGGCAGCCGCAAGTTCGCCGACCGCATGAACGCCTTCGCGCAATCGCAGGGCCTGCCCGGCATGGGCTATATCCTGTGGCGCAAGGACGATAACGGCCAGATCGAGGCCGCAGGCCCCGTCGCCAAGAATATCGGCCCCGAGCGGACCGAGGCGATCCGTCAGCAGCTGGGTCTGGGCATCGGCGACGCCGCGTTCTTCCTTGGCGGCAAGCCCGAGGCGTTCGAGGGTGTCGCGGGCCGCGCCCGCAACGAGATCGGCCGCGAGCTGGGCCTGACCGACGAGAACCAGTTCAAGTTCGCCTGGATCGTCGATTTCCCGATGTACGAGAAGGACGACGAGGGCAAGATCGACTTCAGCCACAACCCGTTCAGCATGCCGCAGGGCGGTCTGGACGCGCTGAACGGCGATCCGCTGGCGGTCAAGGGCTATCAGTACGACTTGGCCTGCAACGGCTACGAGCTGATCTCGGGCGCGATCCGGAACCACAAGCCCGAGATCATGTTCAAGGCGTTCGAACTGGCCGGTTACGGCGCTGACGAGGTCGAGAAGCGCTTTGGCGGCATGGTCAAGGCGTTCCGCTATGGCGCGCCCCCGCACGGCGGCTGCGCGGCCGGTATCGACCGGATCGTGATGCTGCTGGCGGATGAACAGAACATCCGCGAGGTCATCATGTTCCCGATGAACCAGCGCGCCGAGGACCTGATGATGGGTGCCCCGTCCGAACCCACCAACGAGCAGATGCGCGAGCTTCGCCTGCGCGCCCTGCCGAAAGAGTGATCTGACAGGCGGGCCCCCTTCGTGCGATGTTGCCGCAAGGCAGCATTCACGACGGGGCCCGCCGCATGATACCTTTCGACCAGCTTGCCGCCATCCGGCTGGGCTTCGGCCTGTCGCCGCGGCAGGCTCTGCCCGACACGCCACAGGCGCTGATGGCCGAGCTTGCGGCCTCGACCCGCGCGGGCGAACTGACCACCGATCATGTCAGCACGATCATCGCCGAGGGCCGTGATCTGCGCCGCGCGTTCCGCAATGGCGATGCGGCGGCCAAGGAGCCTCTTCGCGTCCATCGCAGGCAGGCGCGGCAGCGTTTCCACGCCGCATTCCGCGAACGCGTCGCGCGCGCCGTCGACGCGCCCTCGGGGCTGGGAGAGCGGCTGGTCTGGTTCTGGGCCGACCATTTCACCGTCGAAGGGGCCGACATCTACCAGGATCTTCTGTGCGAGACCTTCGTGGACGAGGCGATCCGCCCGCATGTGAACGGTCGCTTCGCCCAGATGATGTTCAAGGCCGAGACCCATCCCGCGATGCTGCGATACCTGGACCAGGTGCGCTCGGTCGGGCCGGGCAGCGCGCTGGCCCGTAGGCGTCCGGCCAAGGGCTTCGGCCTGAACGAGAACCTTGCCCGCGAGATGCTGGAGCTGCACAGCCTGGGCGTCGGCGCCGATTACAGCCAGCGCGACATCGAGCAACTGGCCGAGTTGCTGGCGGGCCTGTTCTATGGCCCCAAGCAGGAAAAGCTGTTCCTGCCCGCCCGTTCGGAACCCGGCCCCGAGACGGTCCTGGGCGTCGAATACGGCACCGAGGGTCGCGGTCGCCTGCAGGACATCCGCGCGGTGATCGACGACCTGGCGGTCCATCCCGCGACGGCGGCGCATCTTGCGCGCAAGATGGCGGTGCATTTCGTGTCGGACGATCCGCCCACGGGGCTGACCGACAGGCTGGCCGCAGCCTATCTTGAAAGCGATGGTGCGCTTGCGGCCATGAACCGCGTGCTGGTGCGCGCGCCGGAACTGCGGGACGGTTTCCGCGCGAAGATGCGCCAGCCCTCCGATTATATCGTGGCGGGGCTGCGGGCCCTGGGGCTGACGGGCGACGATATCCGCGCGCTGGACGACCGCCAGACGCGGGTGAACCTGATCGAGCCGCTGAAGCTGATGGGCCAGCCCTGGGGCGTGCCGGGCGGGCCGGACGGCTGGCCCGAGGACGCTGCCGCCTGGGCCACGCCTCAGGGGTTGGCCGCGCGCATCAACTGGTCGATGGCCACGCCCCGCCGCCTGCTGGACCGCTTGCCGGACCCCCGCGACTTCGCGGCGACCGCGCTTGGCGACACCGCGTCCGAGCCGCTGGCATGGGCGGTTCCCAAGGCCGAAAGCCGGGTTGAGGGCGTGGGCATCGTGCTCGCCTCGGCCGATTTCAACCGGAGATGAGACCGATGGATCGCCGCCTTTTCCTCAGGCATGCCGCGCTGATCGGCTGTTCCGCCGCCGCCAGCCCGCTGATCACGCCGATGGCCTTCGCCTCGGCCCCCGGTGACAACCGGCTGGTCGTCATCGTGCTTCGCGGTGCGATGGACGGGCTGGACGCGTTCCAGCCCTATGGCGATCCCGACCTTGCTGGGCTGCGCAGGACGATTTCCTTGGGGCCGGATCACGGGGCCCTGGATCTGGACGGTTTCTTCGCGCTGCACCCGGCGCTGTCGGGGCTGATGCCGCTGTGGCAGGCGGGGCAGCTGGCCTTCGCGCCCGCCGTCTCGACGCCCTATCGTGACAAGCGCAGCCATTTCGACGGACAGGACATGCTCGAGGCGGGGACGGGCACCGATGCCCCGATCCGCAACCAGACCGACGGCTGGCTGAACCGCCTGCTGCAGCAGATGCCCGACCAGTCGTCGCAGACCGCCTATGCCGTCGGAGGAGAGCGGATGCGCATCCTCGACGGGGCCGCCGACAGCATGAGCTGGTCGCCGCGTTCGACGCTGAACCTGTCGCCGCAGGCCGAGCGGCTGCTGGCCCATGTCTATCACGACGATCCGTTGCTGCGACATTCCAGCGAACAGGCCATCGCCATCGCCGAAGGGTTGTCGCCCGACATCCTGTCCGAGGGGCGCATGTCCGAGCATCTGGAGCTGGCCCGGTTCACCGCCGACCGCCTCAACCGCGAGACGCGGATCGCGACCTTCTCGATCTCGGGGTGGGACACGCATGCGGCGCAGGCCAACACGCTGAAACGGGCGCTGACCCAGCTGTCCGAGGCCATCCTGACCCTGCGCGACGAGCTGGGCCGCAACTGGGACACGACGACCGTGATGGCGATGACCGAGTTCGGTCGCACCGCGCGCGAGAACGGGTCCGCCGGCACCGATCACGGCACGGGTGGGGCGATGCTGGTGGCGGGCGGCGCCGTCTGTGGCGGTCGCGTGCTTGGCGAATGGCCGGGCCTCGCCGAGGGGGACCTCTATGCCGGGCGGGACCTGATGCCCGTCCGCGACATCCGCGCGTATGCCGCCTGGGCCATGCACCAGAAGTTCGGCATCGCGAAATCCACGTTGGAGGGCGCGATCTTCCCCGGGCTGGACATGGGCGGCGACCCGCGTCTGCTGGCCTAGAAGCCCGCCACGCGGTCCAGCCGGTCCTGCACCATGCCGCTGATCCGCACGAGGTCGCTTGCCACCGCGTTCCCCGCCATGTGGTCGCGCGCAAGTTCGGACGCGGCCTGTTCCAGCGCACCGTCGCGTGCCGAACGCGCGACGCTGGCAAGGAAGCGCGCGATATAGTCGATCGAGCCGGTGTCCCGCGCCGAGGACAGCACTTCGGCCACGTGGTTCAGGTCGTCGCGCAGGCCCGATTCGTCAGGCTGCACCACCTCGGTCGGCAGGGCGCGGGGGGCCATGCGCGACATTTCCGGCGGCATTGCCCGAAGGATCGTCTGCTGGAAAACCGCAAGGCTTTCGACCGGCTTGGCAAGGAACCCGTCGGCCCCCGCGCCGATGGCGGTATCGCGCCCGTCGGGATCGCCCGACATGCCGAGGATGACCGGAATGCGCGGCTCGGCCGCGGTCAGCGTGGCGATCAGGTCGGCGCCGTTCCCGTCGGGCAGCCCCAGGTCGACGATGGCCACCATCGGGCTGTAGCTGCGCAGATGGCGCGCGGCCGATCGCAGGCAATCCGCGCGCCTGATCCGCGCGCCTGATCGCAGGCACAGAAGGCGCACGGCCTCGCTCGCGAATCTCGAATCCTCGATCACCAGCACGGTCAGGCCCGTCAGCGGGCGGTCGGGCTGCATCAGCCGCCATTTCGGCAAGGGCTGGGCGGTGTCGGCCTTCTGTTCCGTCAGCATGTCGCAATCCCCCTTGGGCTTCTTCGTCCGGACTAGCAAGGGAATCGCTAAGGATCGGTTAATCGCGCAGCTTTTCCTTTCACCCATCCGCCGTTCGCCCTAGTAATCGGTGCAAACGGAGGATGAGATGATCGGTCGCCTGAACCATGTCGCCATCGCGGTGCCGGACCTCGACGCTGCCGCCGCGCAATACCGCAACACCCTTGGTGCCAAGGTCGGCGCCCCGCAGGACGAACCCGATCACGGCGTCACCGTGATCTTCATCGAACTGCCCAACACCAAGGTCGAGCTGCTGCATCCGCTTGGGCAGGACAGCCCCATCCAAGGCTTTCTGGACAAGAACCCCTCGGGGGGGATCCATCACATGTGCTTCGAGGTCGAGGACATCATCGAGGCCCGCGACCGCCTGAAATCCGAAGGCGCCCGCGTCCTCGGCACCGGAGAGCCGAAGATCGGCGCCCATGGCAAGCCGGTGCTGTTCCTGCACCCCAAGGATTTCAACGGCTGCCTGATCGAACTGGAGCAGGTCTGATGAACCTGACCGGCGGCATCGTCCTGTTCACCGTCCTGTGGTTCCTGACCCTGTTCGTCGTCATGCCCATCGGGCAGCGCAGCCAGGCCGATGACGGAGAGATCGTTCCCGGCACCCATGCAGGCGCCCCCTCGGGCACCCCCTGGCGGCGCAAGCTGATCGTGACGACCCTGATCGCGGGCGCGATCTGGGCCGTCATCGCGGGGGTGATCCTGGGCGGGTTCGTCACCCGCGCGGATATCTCGAACCTGGACGCGCTGATCCGCTGACCATGTGGAACAGATGCGTGAACGACGCCGCCGCCAGCAGCGGGACGGCGATGTTCACGACCGGGATCGACAGCGCGATCGCCGTCAGCACGCCCGTCACGGTGACCGCGACCCCGCGGCTGCGGCGCAGCGCGTGGGCGTCCTGGTCGGACAGGTGACGGCGCGCGGCCATCTGGAAGAACTCTCGTCCCAGAAGCCAGCCATTCGCACCGAAGAACAGCACCGGCGCCAGAGGCCCAAGGAACGGCGTCAGGATCAGCGACAGCACCGCGACGCCAAGCACCGCCGCCATCACGGCCAGCGATTCCAGCAGCCCGTCCAGGAAATCGGGCGAGGCCCCCTGCCTGCGGGGATAGTGCATCCTCTCGACCGCGGCGGCGACGTTTTCGGCGAACAGCCCCGAGAAGCCCGCCGCGACCGGTGCCATCAGGAAGATCCCCATGACCGGCAGCAGCGCAAGCGAGGTCCAGGACAGCGCCTGCCCCAGGTCCAGCGTCCCGATCCAGGGCAGCGTCAGCCCGCCCGGCAGCCAGATCCGGATCGCCCAGAAGATCGCGGCCTGCAGCGCGACGAACAGCAGCAGGGTCAGCGCGATGCCCAGGATCACCAGCTTCAGGACCGAGGGGCGCAGCAGGTCGGCCCACCCCCTCAGCATGGCCCGGACGGGCAGGGTCACAGCCATGTGGTGATCGCGTCGATGTCGGGGCGGGGTCGTTCGGGCGGCGTGCTGCCGCGCGTGCCGATATGGATCAGCCCCGCGATCCGTTCCTGCGGCCCGACGCCCAGATGCGTGCGCCCGAAATCGTGGTTCAGCGCCGCGAAGCCCGTCAGCCAGCACGCCCCCCAACCCGAGGCCAGCGCCGCGTTGACCAGCCCGAGGCACAGCGCGCCCGCCGACAGCTCCTGTTCCCAGGCGGGCACCTTGGGGCTGTCCTTGGGGCTGAAGACGACCGCGACCACGACGGGCGATGCCAAGGCCGAGGCCGCCTTGTCGGCCTGCGCCGGATCCTGGCCATCCGCCAGCACCGCGTCGCGCAGCAGGGGCGCCAGCATGTCCAGACGCTCGCGACCCAAGACGACGAAGCGCCAGGGTTCCAGCTTGCCGTGATCGGGCACGCGGGCGGCAAGGGTCAGCAGGTCCTGCAGGGCCGCCCGGTCGGGGCCGGGGGCGGTCAGCAGCTTGGGGGGGTGGGAACGGCGCGTCGCCAGGAATTCCAGCGCGGCCTCGTTGCGTTCGGGCATGGCATTCTCCTTCGCGGGATCTGTCGCCGATCGCGGTTTGGGCCGCAAGGGCGCTATTCCCGCTCCAGCCGGTAATTCCCCTCGGGCAGGTTCAGCGCCAGCCGCAATTCGGACAGTTGCTGCATGGTGAAGGTGACGCGCACCACCTCCGAGCCGTCATGGCTCATCTGTTCGACCACCACGCGGTCGTCGAAATTCAGGATGACGACATCCTCGTTCAGGGGGCGGGTATTCGGCTCGGCCTCGTCGATCAGGGTGATGACGGTCGCGTCGAAGTCATGCTCGATGGTGAACATCCGATTCTCCTTTGGCCTGACTGCGACAATTGCGCGTCGGGGTCGCGGCGGCAAGCGCGCGGTCTTGCTGACCTGAGGCGCGGCAAGGTAGGTTGGGCGCAACAGGCGCGTTCGGACAGCGAAGGACAGGGCGGCGATGGGCAAGACGTGGGCAAGGGGATGGATGCGGGCCGCGATGGCGCTGGCCGCGCTGGCGGTCGCGGGCTGCGCCCAAGGGCCGGTGACGCCCGCCATCACCCAGTCGCCCGCCGCGCAGACGCCGCCCGCGCCGGTGGTCCTGCCCGCGCCCAGCAGCCGCCATGACGGCACCCCGCAGGGCGCGGCCCGCAGCTTCATGCAGGTCATGTCGCGGATGGAGCCCGCGGTCGAACGCGAATGCGTCGAGCGTCGCAGCCGCGCGATCAACTGCGATTTTGCCTTCGTCGTGGACGACCGCGCCGGGCTGGAGCCCAACGCATACCAGACCGTCGACCGCACGGGTCGTCCGGTCGTGGGCTTCACCCTGTCGCTGATCGCGCAGACGCAGAACCCCGACGAGATCGCCTTCGTCGTCGGCCACGAGGCCGCGCACCACATCCTCGACCACCTGGACCGCAAGAGCGGGGCCGCGACGGCGGCGGCGGTGGTACTGGGCTCGCTCGCCTCGGCCTATGGCGGCGACACCGCCGCGATCGAGCGCGCGCAGTCCATCGGCGCATCGGTCGGGGCCCGCTACTACAGCAAGGAGTGGGAGCTGGAGGCCGATTACCTGGGCGCGATCATCACGATGAACGCGGGCTATAACCCGCTGACGGGGGCGGGGCTGTTCACGCGCATCCCCGATCCGGGGAACCACGTCCTTGGGACGCACCCGTCGCGGGCGCAGCGCATCACGCAGGTCCAGCGCGCGGTCGCGGACGTGCAGGCCGGACGCGCGCGCTGACGGATGGCTGAACATGGCAGCGTCGGCAGGATAAGGTTCCAGCTGCGGCAGCTGCTGCGCAAGCTGTGGGTCAGGGTCAGCTGCTTTGCCGCACTCGGTTTGGGAACGGCGATCGCGGGCTGGGCGCTGCGCGGGGCCATTCCCGACGACCTTGCGGGCTGGATCGGCGCGGATGCCATCGGGACGATCCTGCAGATCATCGCCTCGTCCATGCTGACGGTCACGACCTTCTCGCTGTCGATCCTGACGGCGGCCTATGCCACGGCCAGCAGCGGCACCACCCCGCGATCCGTGCGCCTGATCGCGCAGGACGGGGTCAGCCAGACGGTGCTGGCGACCTTCATCGGGGCCTTCGTCTTCAGCCTTGTCGGGCTGATCATGCTGCAGACCAAGCTGTATGGCGAAGGCGGGCGCGTCATCCTGTTCCTCGTGACGCTGATCGTGATTCTGGTCGTCATCGTGTCGCTGCTGCGCTGGATCGACCGCCTGGCGACACTGGGCCTGGTCGGCGATACCGTCACCCGAGTCGAGGAGGCGACGGCCAACGCGCTGGAACGGCGTCTGAAATCGCCCTGGATGGGGGCGAACCCCCTGCGCGGCGCCCCCCCGCCCGAGGCGGCGGCCCTGCATCCCGACCGTGTGGGGCATGTCCAGAACTGCGACATGCAGGCGCTGTCGGACCTGGCGGGCGAACATGATCTCCGCATCTATCTTGCCGCGATACCGGGCGATCTGGCGCATCCCGCGCAGCCGGTCTGCCATGTGGTCGGGCGCATCGACGACGCCGTCGCGGGCGATCTGCGCGACTGCTTCACGCTGGCGGCCGAGCGCAGCTTCGACCAGGATCCGGGCTTCGGCTTCCGCGTCCTGTCCGAGGTCGCGCAGCGCGCGCTGTCGCCTGCCGTCAACGATCCGGGCACGGCCGAGGTCGTGCTGACGCGGATGCTGCGCATCCTGTCGCCCTGGACCGGACAGGTCAGGCCCGATGTCAGTTTCCCGCGGCTCTATTCACCCGGGCTGGACCCTGCGGCGCTGCTGGGCGACAGCCTGCGCCCGATCATGCGCGACGGTGCAGGGGTGGCGCAGGTCCATCTTGCGATCCAGCGGATGCTTCACATGCTGCTGCTGCAGAACCCCGAGGTCTTTGCCGGACCCGTGCGTGACCTTGCCGCCGAATCGCTTCTTCTGGCCGATGCGCATGTCGCGCTGGACAGCGAAAAGGCCCGCATCAGGGCGCTGAGCGATCAAATGATGCACGATTTGGATTTGGTTGTGGTTACTGGGTGACAGCGCAACCAGCGAGTGAAAAAATCTCCCGATAACTTGAGAAAACTCTAGCTAATCGGCGGAAACCTGCTTTAGTCGGCAAAGATTTGCACAAAATCACCGCCCGCTGATCGAAATCAGGTAACCGGGGCAGGCGATAAGAAGAAAGGACGACCATGATCGGGGTTGTCGTATGGAGCTGCGCCTCTCGGGAAAAGGCGATCATCTGGTGCGAGGATCAGGCAAACCTCGCCTATCTGGAAGGCACCGCGGGGCTTGCCGAGGCGATGCGCTGGCCCGAAGCCGGCGACCTGGTCGAGCTGGAGACGCGCACCAAGGGTGAACTGCGCCACGCCTTCGACCTGCGCATGCTGTCCGAGAAGAGCTGCCCGGAACTGCCCGAGCTGCTGGCCGCCGCCGACGGAGCACCGTCACGCCCCCAGCACCTTCGCGTGGTCTCGTCGCAGCCGGGATCGCGCGAAACACCGGAAAATCGTGCCAAGAAACAGAAACCGGCCTTCGCATGGCCGCGTAGCGGCGCCGCCTGCTAAGGGCAGCGCCGAACGGCGTTCAGGCGCCGCGGGCCAATGCGGCCACGCCCGTGCGGGCCATGTCGATCAGGCCCAGGGGGCGCATCAGGTCGGCGAATGCATCCAGCTTGCTGGGCGCGCCCGACAGCTCGAAGACGAAGCTTTCCAGCGTCGAATCCACCACGTTCGCCCGGAAGATCTCGGCGATGCGCAGCGCCTCGACGCGCTTGTCGCCCTGGCCCTGCACCTTGAACAGGCCCAGCTCTCGTTCGACCGAAGGCCCCTCGACCGTCAGGTCGTGAACGTCGTGTACGACCACGATACGGCCCAGCTGAGCCTTGATCTGTTCGATGACCGAAGGAGTTCCGCGCGTCACCACCGTGATCCGCGAACGGTGGCCCGCATGGTCCACCTCGGCCACGGTCAGGCTGTCGATGTTGTAGCCGCGCCCCGAGAACAGGCCGATCACGCGCGCCAGCACGCCGGGCTCGTTCTCGACCATGATGGCCAGGGTGTGGCTTTCCTCGGTCTGGGCATGCGGGTCGCGCAGGTCATAGGCCGAATGGCTCGACATGCCCTTTTGGATGTTCAGTGCGTTCATATCATTGCCCTGTTGGAGATGTCTGGAAGGGGGGCGGGGCCGGTCAGACCAGCACCGCACCCTCGGATTCGATGACGCCCTGCGTCTCGGCCTCGCCCAGAAGCATCTCGTTATGCGGCTTGCCCGACGGGATCATGGGGAAGCAGTTCTCGTGCTTCTCGACCAGCACGTCCAGGATGAACGGACCGTCATAGTCGATCATCTGCTGGATCGCGTCGTCCAGGTCGGCGGGGTCGCGGACCTGCGCGCCCTTGCAGCCGAAGGCCTCGGCCAGCTTGACGAAATCGGGCAGGCTGTCGGACCACGATTGGCTGTAGCGTTCGCCGTGCAGCAGCTGCTGCCATTGGCGGACCATGCCCAGACGTTCGTTGTTCAGGATGAACTGCTTGACCGGCAGGCGGAACTGGACCGCCGTGCCCATCTCCTGCATGTTCATCAGCCAGCTCGCATCGCCCGCGACGTTCACGACCAGCGCGTCGGGATGGGCCATCTGCACGCCGATGCTGGCGGGCAGGCCATAGCCCATCGTGCCCAAGCCGCCCGAGGTCATCCAGCGGTTGGGCTCGTCGAAGTCGAGATATTGCGCGGCCCACATCTGGTGCTGGCCCACCTCGGTCGTGACATAGCGGTCGCGCCCCTTGGTCAGTGCCTCCAGGCGCTGCAGCGCGTGCTGCGGCTTGATGATCGTGTCGCTCGGGCGATAGAACAGGCAGTTCTTGGCCTTCCAGCCCTCGATCTGCGCCCACCACTGCTTCAGCCCCGCGGTGTTGACCTTGCGGCCCCGCGATTTCCAGACCTTCAGCACGTCTTCCAGGACATGGCCCACATCGCCGATGATCGGCACGTCGGCCCGGATCACCTTGTTGATGCTGCTGGGGTCGATGTCGATATGCGCCTTGATCGAGCCGGGGCTGAAATCGGCCACGCGGCCCGTGATGCGGTCGTCGAAGCGGGCGCCGACATTGATCATCAGATCGCAGCCATGCATCGCCAGGTTCGCCTCGTACAGGCCGTGCATCCCCAGCATCCCCAGCCAGCCCTTGCCCGATGCCGGATAGGCGCCGAGGCCCATCAGCGTCGAGGTGACGGGGAAGCCGGTCGCGTCGGCCAGTTCGCGCAGCAGCTGGCTGGCGGCGGGGCCGGAATTGATCACGCCGCCGCCGGTATAGAAGATCGGGCGCTCGGCCTGTTCGATCAGCTCGACCAGGCGGGTGATCTGGGCCAGATCGCCCTTGCGCACCGGCTGATAGGACCCGGTATCGGTCTGCTTCGGCCCGGCATAGCTGCCGGTGGCGAACTGCACGTCCTTGGGAATGTCGATCAGGACCGGACCGGGCCGCCCCGAGGTCGCCACATGGAAGCCCTTGTGGATCGTCTCGGCCAGCTTGTCGGTGTCCTTGACCAGCCAGTTGTGCTTGGTGCAGGGGCGGGTGATGCCGACGGTATCGGCCTCCTGGAAGCCATCCGTGCCGATCATGAAGGTCGGGACCTGGCCCGACAGGACCACCAGCGGAATGCTGTCCAGCAGCGCATCGGTCAGGCCGGTGACGGCATTCGTCGCGCCCGGCCCCGAGGTGACGAGCACGACGCCCGGCTTGCCCGTCGCCCGGGCATAGCCTTCGGCCATGTGGACCGCGCCCTGTTCGTGGCGGACCAGCACATGGGTGATGTCGTTCTGCTGGAAGATCTCGTCATAGATCGGTAGCACAGCCCCGCCCGGATAGCCGAATACGGTATCGACGCCCTGATCGCGCAGCGCTTCGACAACCATTCTTGCACCCGTCATCATTCGGGACATGTTCTTGCTCCACTTTCGTCCAGATCCCGCCGCAGGCTGGAAAATTCCGCCACGGCGTCGGCGCAAACTAGGGGGGCTTCAGAACGGGGTCAATGGGGTCGCGCGGTTAAAATGACGCAATCGACGCGCGGATTGAAACTTTGTTTCGCGATGCGACGGGCGCTATCGGTTCGATTGCGGCAGGGCGATGCGGGCGACCTGTTCGACGATGGGATCGACGGACAGGGGATGGGCCTCTTCCTCGTGGTCGGCGGGGTCGCCGATATCCTGCCACGCGCCGCCCTTGTAGATCTCCAGCGCCGAGAAGCGGGCCTTGTAGTCCATCTTGCGGCTGCCCGGCACCCAGTATCCCAGATAGACATAGGGAAGCCCCGCCGCGCGCGCGATCTCGATATGGTCGAGGATCATATAGGTCCCGAGGCTGGCGTGATGCAGCGTCGGTTCGTAGAAGCTGTAGACAAGGCTGAGCCCGTCATCCAGCACGTCGGTCAGGCAGACCGCGATCAGGTCGTCATCGGCGTCGCCGGGCGTGGACAGGTCCGACAGGTGGCCGCGATATTCGATCACGCGGGTCTTGATCGGCGTTTCCTCGATCATGGCGGCGAATTCGAAGATGTCCATGTCGGCCATGCCGCCATCGGCGTGCCGGCTGTCGAGATAGCGGCGGAACAGCTCGAACTGCTCCTCGGTCGCCCAGGCGCTGGTGGCGACGCGGCGCAGCCCGCCATCCTTGCGCGCGACCCGGCGCTGTGTGCGCGACGGCGCGAAATCCGCCACCCGGATGCGTGCCGACATGCAGGCCACGCAGCTTTCGCAGCTGGGACGATAGAGCACGTTCTGCGACCGCCGGAAGCCCTGCCGCGACAGCGCGTTGTTCAGCATCGCCGCGTTGTCGCCCTGAAGCGCGGTGAACAGCTTGCGTTCCGCGCGGCCATGCAGATAGGGGCATGGCTGGGGCGCGGTGACATAGAACTGCGGCGCGTGCGGAACGGTGTGGCGCATCCTGCCACCTCGGCTGTTGGGCGGTTGAACGGGGGTCGGGTCGTTCGGCAGCGCGGTGCGATCCGGACGAGCGACGTCGAAAGTCCGGCAAAGCCTAGCAACCTTTGGATGGCAGGCCAAGCATCGAAAAGGGATAGGTCGACTTATCCCCTTGCGCGTCGACGCACGGGCCGCGTTGACTGTTCCGGCGGCTGTCGCGAACATGCCGCCCATGACAATGGCCAGCCGCATCACCCGCATTCCGATCCCCGTCGACACCACGCGCGCGCAGGACGCTGCGGCGCTGTTTCCCGACGCGGACCCGCCGCTGCGCGACCTGATCGCGGGCGCGGCGGGGTCCAGCCCCTATCTGGCCGGGCTGATCCGGTCCGAGGCCGACTGGCTGGCCGCGGGCCCGCGCCCCGAAGGCATCGTCGCCGCCGAGACCGAGGGCTTCGAGGACCTGGACCCCGACGCGCTCGGGGTGGGGCTGCGGCGGGCCAAGCGGCGGGTCGCGCTGCTGGTCGCGCTGGCCGATCTGGGCGGCATCTGGCCGCTCGAGGATGTCACCGGCGCGCTGTCCGATCTTGCCGATCGCGCGGTGGACCTGGCCCTGCGCGCCCATGTCGCGACCGAGCGGCGTCGCGGCAAGCTGCCCGCGACCGAAGCCGATGCGGGCGGCATCTTCGCGCTGGCGATGGGCAAGGGCGGCGCGCGCGAACTGAACTACAGCTCGGACATCGACCTGATCGTGCTGTTCGACGAGACCGCCTATGCCGAAGCCGACCAGATGGAGGCGCGCGCCGCGCTGATCCGGGCGACCCGGCGCATGGCCGCGACGCTGTCGGACGTGACCGAACACGGCTATGTCTTCCGCTCGGACCTGCGGCTGCGGCCCGATGCCTCGGTGACGCCGGTCTGCATCTCGACCGCCGCCGCGCTGGCCTATTACGAGGCCGAAGGCCGGACATGGGAACGCGCGGCCTTCATCAAGGCCCGCGCCGCTGCGGGCGATATCGCGGCCGGCCAGCGGTTCCTACGCGAGTTGCGTCCCTTCGTCTGGCGCAAGCACCTGGATTTCGCGGCCATCCAGGACGCCCACGACATGCGGCTGCGCATCCGCGACCACAAGGGCCTGGGCGGCAAGCTGGAGGTCGCGGGCCACAACCTGAAGTTGGGTCGCGGCGGGATCCGGGAAATCGAGTTCTTCACCCAGACCCGCCAGCTGATCGCGGGCGGGCGCGACCGCGACCTGCGCCAGCGCGACACGGTGGGCGGGCTGCGCGCGCTGGCCGCCAAGGGCTGGGTCCCCCCGGAGGTGGCCGAGGAACTGATCGACCATTACCGCCAGCATCGCGACATCGAGCATCGCATCCAGATGGTGAACGACGCGCAGACCCATTCGCTGCCCAAGGACGACCAGGGGCTGCGCATCATCGCGGCCCTGTGCGCGCAACCCGATCCGCAGGCGTTCCGCGACGGGCTGCGCGACCGGCTGGCCCGCGTCCACGAACTGACCGAGGAGTTCTTCGCCCCGTCGGAACCTGCCGCCCCCGCGCCCGAACTGTCGGACGAGGCCCGCGCGATCATCGACCGCTGGCAGGGCTATGCCGCGCTGCGATCGGACCGCGCCCAGCAGATCTTCCGCCGGATCGAGGCGCCGTTGCTGGACCGGATGGCGCGTTCGGGCCACCCGACCGAGGCGTTGTCGCGCTTCGACAGCTTCCTGTCCGTGCTGCCGGCGGGGGTGCAGCTGTTCTCGTTGTTCGAGGCAAATCCCCAGCTGATCGACCTGATCGTTGATATCTGCGGGACCGCGCCGGGGCTTGCGACCTATCTGGCGCGGCATCCCGCGGTTCTGGATGCGGTGCTGGGGGGCAGCTTCTTCTCGGCCTGGCCGGGCGAGGGGGCGCTGCGCGACGAGCTGTCGCGCGTGCTGGCCCGCGCCGCCGACGCCCCCGGTGGCGGATATGAGCGCGCGCTGGATGCCGCGCGCCGTTGGGCGCACGAGTGGGAATTCCGCATCGGTGTCCACCACCTGCGCGGCCTGATCGACGCAGACGAGGCCGCCGTCCAGTATGCCGATCTGGCGGGGGCCTGCGTCGCGGCGCTGTTCCCGGTGACGGTGCAGGACTTCTCGCGGCGTCACGGGCCACCGCCGGGGCGCGGGGCGGTCGTGGTGGGGATGGGGTCGCTTGGCGCAAGGGCGTTGAACGCGGGCTCGGACCTGGATCTGATCGTGATCTATGACGCGGACGGGGTCGAAGCCTCGGACGGGCCGCGCCCGCTGTCGTCGCGGCCCTATTACGCGCGGCTGACGCAGGCGATGATCACGGCCCTGACCGCGCCCACCGCCGAGGGGCGGCTGTATGAGGTGGACATGCGGCTGCGTCCCTCGGGGCGGCAGGGGCCTGTCGCGACCTCGGTCCAGAGCTTCGAGAGCTATCAGCTGTCCGAGGCCTGGACCTGGGAGCATCTGGCCCTGACCCGTGCCCGCGTCGTGGCGCAGGGCGGCGCCGATCCCGGCCTGGCGGACCAGGTGGAAACGCTGCGGATGCAGGTGCTGCGCGAATGCGGCGGGGCCGAGCGGGTCATGGGCGATCTGGCCGACATGCGCAGGCGGCTGTTCGCGGCCAAGGCGCCGACCGGCGATTTCGATGCCAAGCGCGGTGAGGGGCGGTTGCAGGATATCGACCTGTTCGCCCAGTCCTGCGCGCTGCGCGCGGGCGACCCCGCGCGGGCCACGTTGGCGCAATTGCGGGCGGGCCGCCGCGCCGGGCTGATCGACGCCGACACCGCCGAGGCGCTGTCCTCGGGCTGGCGAAGGCTGTGGCGGCTCCACGCCTCGGGGCGGCTTCTGACCGATGCGCCGCTGGCCGCCGCCACGATCGGCAAGGGCGGACAGGAGTTCCTGCTGAGAGAGACCGGCGCCGAGACGCTGGAGGCACTGGCAGGCGACATGGCCACCCGCGCCGCCGCGATTGCCGCCCTGATCGAAGGTCGGCTGCCCTAGCTTGCGACCCGGTCCCGGTTCGCGCGTTGGGCCTGATCCTGCATCTCGGCGGCGACTTCGGACAGGGACCGCCCGCCGATCTTGCCCAGGACGGGGATCTGGACCAGCCCCTCGGGCAGGGCGGGGGCTTCGGGTTCCTGCGTCTCGACGAACAGGCCATGGGCGGTCTTGTCCCAGTAGAAGGGCTTGGTCACCACCTCGTAGATGGCCTTCCAGCCGGCAAGACAGCCGAGCGGAAAGTAGATGTGCAGCGTCGGCACCCATGCCAGCAGGTGGCGGTGCTTGGGGCCGCGAACGGCGCGCATGCCCACGAAGATCGACAGCAGTTCCGACGCGACGAACAGGCCGAACAGCGCGGGCATGACCCATCCGCCCAGGAACCCCTCCAGCGGGCCGCGCATCGGGTGGGGCAGCCCCGCCGTCAGCAGCCAGAAGCTCCAGAGCACGGGCGCGAGCAGGTATTGCGACAACGAGCCGAAGAACTGGACCTGGAACCCCCAGAAGCGGCGCGGTCCAAGGTCGCGCCACAGCGCGACGGGATCGCGCATATGGACCCCCCATGTCATCGCATACCCCTTGAGCCAGCGCGACCGCTGCTTGACCCATGGCAGGGCGCGGCAGTTCGCCTCTTCATCGGTGGTCGTCTCGATGATCTCGGTCCGGTAGCCGCGACGCGCAAGGCGGACGCTCAGATCGGCATCCTCGGTCACGTTCCAGGCGTCCCAGGCGCCCACCTTTTCCAGCACGTCGCGCCGGAAGAACAGCGTGGTCCCGCCAAGCGGCACGACCAGCCCCAGCTGCGCGACGCCCGGAAGCAGCACGCGGAACCAGGCGGCGTATTCGATGGTGAAGCAGCGCGCGAGCCAGTTGGTGCGCGGGTTGTAGAAATCCAGCGCGCCCTGAAGGCAGGCCACGTCCGCGGGGGCCTCGTGAAAGCGGCGGGCGACCTTGTGAAGCTGGTCGGGGTCGGGGCGATCCTCGGCATCCCAGATGCCCACGATCCGGCCGCGACAGAAGTTCAGCGCATAGTTCAGCGCGCGGGGCTTGGTCTTGATCGGGCCGTCCGGCACGCGGACCACGCGGATCCAGTGGGGCAGGGTCGCGCCCTTCAGCGCGGCCTCGGTCACGTCGTCGCTGGCCTCGATCACCAGCAGCAGGTCGGTCAGGTGGCGCGGGTAATCCAGCCGCGCCAGCCGCGCGACCAGCTTGCCCGCGACGTCGCTCTCCTTGAACAGCGGCACCATGACCGAAATGACCGGCAGGGGCGCGTCCTGCGACATGGCGCCCGGAACGTGCCGCCGAGCCGCGAGGAAGGCCAGCAGCTTCAGCCCGCTTTGGGTGACCAGCGTCAGCGTGGCCCAGATCGTCAGCAGCACCGCGACGGCCACGGGTTGCAGCAGCAGGCCCGCAGCCAGCACCGCGATCGCCCCGATCGCAAGGCGGCTGGTTCGCGCCTGGTCCTGCGTCCGGCAGCTTTCGGCGGCGGGGACCGTCGCCTCGGCCTGGCGGACAAGGCGGGTGCCGCGCAGCGCCAGCACGCTGCGGTGGATCTGATCCTCGCTGCACAGAAGCATGCGGACATGGCCGAAACCCTGCGGCAGCAGCGGCAGGATCGCGTCGAAGCGTTCGGGATGGGCCGTTGCGATCCAGGTGACGCCGCCGATGCGCCGCCAGGGCAGCACCGAATGCGTCAGGCAGAAACCGGCGCCCACCGCGTCGATCAGGCGCGGATCGGGCGGTGTCAGCTGCGGGTCGATGGATGAGGTGCGCCACCTGCGCGACAGCGCGCGCGCAAGCGCCTCGGGGGCGACGAGGTTCTCGGACAGAAGCACCTGCGGCAGGTCGGCCGAGCGCTGCTTCTGCAGGACCGTGGCGCGCAGAAGGTCCGCCGGGTCCAGTGCCCCATCCTCGAGCAGGATCTGCCCGAGCGTGCGGCGGTCCTGCGGCGCGGCGGTCGGGCCACGCAGGACGACGCCCATATCGGGGGCGGGAAGATTTGCGGGCTTGGGCAGCAGGGCGGTCAGGGCCATGGGCGAATCCCTTCTGGAACGCCCTTTCCTGACACGCCCTGGTTAACGGCGGGTTAACCCCGATCCGGGATCAGCCCTTGGCGCGACGGTCGCGCATCGAATCGGCAAAGCGCTTGAACAGGTACAGGCTGTCCTGCGGACCCGGCGCGGCCTCGGGGTGGTGCTGCACCGAGAAGACCGGACGGTCGTTCATGCGGATGCCGCAATTGCTGCCGTCGAACAGGCTGATATGGGTTTCCATGACGCCTTCGGGCAGCGACTGGCTGTCCACCGCGAAACCGTGGTTCATCGAGGTGATCTCGACCTTGCCGGTCTCGTTGTCGCGGACGGGATGGTTCGCGCCGTGATGGCCGTGGCCCATCTTGACGGTCTTGGCGCCAAGCGCCAGCGCCAGCATCTGGTGACCAAGGCAGATGCCGAAGATCGGCATGTCGCGGTTCAGCAGTTCCTTGATCATCGGCACGGCATATTCACCGGTCGCCGCCGGATCGCCGGGGCCGTTCGACAGGAACACGCCCTCGGGCTCGTGGGCCATGACTTCTTCCGCGGTGGCGGTGGCGGGCAGGACGGTGACATCCGCGCCGAAGGCCACCAGCGAACGCAGGATGTTGCGCTTTGCGCCGTAATCCAGCGCGACGACCTTGAAGGGCTTGGGCTCGGGGGTGGTGCCGAAGCCCTGGCCCCATTCCCACGCGCCTTCTTCCCAACGATAGCTTTGGGCGCAGCTGACGGTCTTGGCCAGATCCAGCCCGACAAGGCCGGTCCATTCGCGGGCCTTGGCGACCAGCGCCTCGATGTCGAAATTGCCGTCCGGATCATGGGCCAGCACGACATGCGGGGCACCCAGCTGGCGGATGGCGCGGGTCAGGCGGCGGGTATCGACGCCGCCGATCCCGATGCGGCCGCGGCGGGCCATCCAGTCCGACAGCTCGTCGGTGGCGCGCCAGTTCGACGGATCGGTCGGGTCCCACCGCACGACGATGCCGCTGGCGACGGGGTCCTGTGCCTCGTCATCCTCGGTGGTGACGCCGGTATTGCCGATATGGGGGAAGGTGAAGGTGACGATCTGGCTGGCATAGGAGGGATCGGTCATGATCTCCTGATAGCCGGTCATGGCGGTGTTGAAGACCAGCTCGGACACCACCTCGCCCGGGGCGCCGAAGCCCTGGCCATAGAAGATCGTTCCGTCGGCAAGCGCCAGGCAGGCGGTCGGTTTCTTGGCCATCTTGGCACCTCTGGTCTGAAATCGGTCGACAATTACGGGTCATGGGCCGCAAGGTCAAGCGGGTTGGCGCGCTTGTTATTCATCGAACCACGCCCTAGAAGATCAGCTTTCCGGTGCGACCCTTCCGTCGCCCGCCCCGATGGAGAGCCAGATGGATCTGCGAGCCAAGCTGCAAGCCGCGACCAAAGATGCCATGAAAGCAAAGGACAGCGACCGCCTGTCCACCCTTCGCCTGATCGGTGCCGCCGTGAAGGACCGCGAGATCGCGGCCCGCACCGGCGACGGCGACGGCACCCTGACCGAGGCCGATCTGATCCAGATCCTGTCCAAGATGGTCAAGCAACGCCAGGAATCGGCCCGCGCCTACGAAGAGGGCGGCCGCCTGGAACTGGCCGCCAAGGAGGAGCAGGAGATCACGATCATCCAGGAGTTCCTGCCCCGCCAGATGACCGAGGAGGAGACGCGCGCCGCCATCGACGCTGCCGTGTCCGAGACCGGCGCCGAGGGCCTGCGCGACATGGGTCGCGTCATGGCCGTGCTGAAGGAACGCCACGCGGGCCAGATGGATTTCGGTGCCGCCGGCGGCATGGTCAAGGCGCGGCTGATGAACTGACGCGCCTCCTTGCGCGTTCGGGCGGGCAGGAGGTGACATCATGCCCGCCAGATCCAAGGCCCAGCAACGCGCCGCCGGAGCGGCGCTTTCGGCGAAACGAGGCGAGACGAAGGTCAAGGACCTTCAAGGCGCCTCGAAGGACATGTATGACAGCATGTCCGAGGACGAGCTCGAGGATTTCGCCTCGACCGACCATGACGACCTTCCCGACAAGGTGGATGACGACTGATCAGCGCAGGGCGGCAAGCCGTCGCGTGATCTGATCCGACAGGGCGCGGCGTTCCTCAGGGGTCAGGAACGCGCCCAGCTCCAGTTCGCGGCGCCCGTCCGTCAGCACCAGATAGCTTTCGACCGGGCCGGGGCGGATCAGGGCGCGCACCCAGAAGCTGTTGGCCGTCCAGTCGCGCGCGGCACGGCCCGGGTCGCGGCGAACCAGCGACAGGCTGCGCGCGTCGAAGCGCAACACCTCGTGGACGTGGCCGCTGCGATAGGTCAGGTGCAGCGCGAACCACACCCCCGCCACCGCGATCGCCACGAAGACCAGCAGCGGCCACAGCGCCGCCGTCCCGATCACCGCGATCAGGGGCAGGCTGACCAGCGCCATGGTTGCCCCGATGAACCAGACGAAGCCGCGACGCGGCAGCGACCGGTGCGGCCACAGGACAAGCCGATGAGATACGGCCCCGGAATCATCCGGGGCCGTATCTTCTGTCCAGCGATATGGCATGTGCCGTCCGCTCAGTGGGCCGGGGTGCGGTCCCACTCCTCGCGCTTCGGCAGCTGCTCGAAGGTGTGCTCGGGCGGGGGGCAGGTCAGCGTCCACTCCAGCGTGTCGGCATATTCGTTCCAGTAGTTGTTCTGCGTCACGCGCTTGCCCGCGAACAGGGTGTAGAAGACGACCCCGATGAAGAACAGGAACGACGCGAACGAGATATATGCACCGATCGAGCTGATGTTGTTCCAGAACGCGTATTCGACCGGATAGTCGATATAGCGGCGCGGCATGCCCTGGCGACCCAGGAAGTGCTGCGGGAAGAAGGTCAGGTTCGCGCCGATGAACATCGCCCAGAAGTGCAGCTTGCCCGCCCATTCCGGGTACTGGCGGCCCGACATCTTGCCGATCCAGTAATACACGCCCGCGAAGATCGCGAAGACCGCGCCGAGCGACATCACGTAGTGGAAATGCGCCACGACATAGTAGGTGTCGTGATAGACGCGGTCCAGCGGTGCCTGGCTCAGGACCACGCCGGTGACGCCGCCCACGGTGAACAGGAACAGGAAGCCGAAGGCCCACAGCATCGGGGTCTTGAACTCGACACTGCCGCCCCACATCGTCGCGATCCAGCTGAAGACCTTGATGCCCGTGGGCACCGCGATCGTCATGGTCGCCAGCATGAAGTAGCTCTGCTGGGTCAGCGACATGCCGACGGTGTACATATGGTGCGCCCAGACGACGAAGCCCAGGATCCCGATCGCCGCCATCGCCAGGACCATCGGCAGGTAGCCGAAGATCGGCTTGCGCGCGAAGGTCGCGATGACGTGGCTGATGATGCCGAAGCCGGGCAGGATGATGATGTACACCTCGGGGTGGCCGAAGAACCACAGGATGTGCTGGTACAGCACCGGGTCGCCGCCGCCCGCCGGGTTGAAGAAGTTGGTGCCGAAGTTGCGGTCCATCAGCAGCATGGTGATCGCGCCGGCCAGCACGGGCAGGGCCAGAAGGATCAGCCAGGCGGTGATGAAGACCGACCATGCGAACAGCGGCACCTTGAACAGCGTCATGCCGGGGGCGCGCATGTTCAGGAAGGTCGTGATGATGTTGATCGCGCCGACGATCGAGGACGCACCCGAGACGTGGACGGCGAAGATCGCCAGGTCCATCGAGTAGCCCTGTTCGTTGGTCGACAGCGGCGGATACAGCACCCAGCCCACGCCCGAGCCGGACTGCTGGCTGCCGCCCGGCGCCAGAAGCGAGGCGATGCCCAGCAGCAGGCCCGCGACATACAGCCAGTAGCTGAGGTTGTTCATGCGCGGGAAGCTCATGTCCGGCGCGCCCAGCTGCAGCGGCATGAAGTAGTTGCCGAAGCCGCCGAACAGGGCCGGGATCACGACGAAGAACATCATCAGCACACCGTGATAGGTGATCATGACGTTCCACAGGTGACCGTTCGGGGTGCATTCGGCGGCGGCATCCGCGAAGAAGCGCGCGCCCTCGGTGCACATGTACTGCACGCCCGGTTCCTGAAGCTCCATCCGCATGTACACGGTGAAGGCCACCGAGATCAGGCCGGCAAGGCCCGCGGTGAACAGGTACAGGATACCGATATCCTTGTGATTGGTGGACATGAACCAGCGGGTGAAGAATCCGCGGGTGTCATGATGGTCTTCGTGGCCGTGCGAGGCTGCGTCTGCCATACCCGAACTCCCTCAAGATGTCGTCAGTCCGGCCCGGCAGCCGGCGTATCACGCATTCTTTAGACCAGCCTCGCGCTTCGGGCAATGCGTCACGAAGGCGCGAGGTCACGTTCGCTCACGACCGCGCGACGTGGACCTAGGGGGCGTCGGGGCTGTTCTGGGCAAGGAACGCGGCAAGATCGGCCTGGTTCGCGTTCAGCTTGAAGGTCATCTTGCTGCGCGCGCGATCGTCGCCCGATTTCTCGCGGACCCAGGCGGTCGGGTCGGTGACATAGGCGATCATCTCCTCCTCGGTCCAGACGAAGTCGGGATTGGCCTCGCGGACCGCCAGCAGGCCGTCGCCATAGCGATAGTCCTCCTGATGCGCGGCCGGGCTGCCGATGATGTTCCACAGATTCGGCGCGATGCGCCCGCCGCGCACGATGTCGTTGCCCTGATCGTCCTGGATCATGTGGCAGGACCGGCACTTGCGAAACTCGGATTCGCCGGCCTCGGGGTCGCCCGCCTGCGCGTGGGCCATGGCTGCGGATGCAAGAAGGATGGCGGTGGCTGCCTTTGGCATCTGAAATCTCCGGATGGTTCGGCGGCAGCCTAGCGCCCATGCGGGCGGCGTCCAGCGGTCCCTTGGTCGCAGGTCAGCCGAAGACCTGCTCGAACCCCTTGCGCAGCGCGACATCCAGGTCGCCCATCTCGACGGGCAGGCCCAGATCGACAAGGCTGGTGACGCCGTGCCCGCTGATCCCGCAGGGCACGATCCCGCCGTAATGCGACAGGTCCGGATCCTGGTTGATCGAGATGCCGTGGAAGCTGACCCAACGGCGCAGCTTCACGCCGATCGCGGCGATCTTGTCCTCTCGCGCTGTGCCGTCGAACAGGGGCGGGCGGTCGGGGCGCGGCACCCAGACGCCCACGCGCCCCTCGCGGATCTCTCCTCGGATGCCGAACTCGGCCAGGGCGGCGATGACCCATGCCTCGAGATTGGCGACGAAGGCGCGCACGTCGCGCCCGCGACGGTTCAGGTCCAGCATGACATAGACGATGCGCTGTCCCGGCCCGTGATAGGTGAACTGCCCGCCGCGCCCGGTCTCGTGGACGGGGAATCGCGCATCCAGCAGGTCCTGCGCCCGCGCGCTGGTTCCCGCCGTATAGAGCGGGGGATGCTCGACCAGCCAGACGGCCTCGTCGGCCTCGCCGCGATGAATGGCGGCGACGCGCGCCTCCATGAATGCCACCGCATCCTCGTATCCGGTCAGGCCGGTGCTTTCGATCCATTCCACCATGGGGGCGATGTGGCGCGTGGCGGCGCTTTCGTCAATCGCCAAGCTTGCATGACGGGATGCGCTTTTTTGCATTATACCTCTTTTCAAGGCACGAAGGCTCGGCTAAGACGCCCGCACTGCCCGGATGCGGTCGTGGCGGAATTGGTAGACGCGCAGCGTTGAGGTCGCTGTTCCTTAACCGGAGTGGAAGTTCGAGTCTTCTCGACCGCACCAACATCTTCCTGAAAAATCGGAACGAACTGTCGGGGAACCGGGCCTTTGCGGCCCGGCCCCTGTTCGTCATTCGGCGATGCGCGTCACTGCGGCGCCCGCGCCGGTCGCGATCTGCAGCACGGCCCATTCCTGGGCCGCATCGTTTCGCGCGCTTGCCGCCGACAGCCGCGCCGAGGCACGCTGGCGGTCCGCATCCAGCAGGTCCACCAGGGGCAGGGCGCCCGCCTCGAAGTTCTGGCGTGCCAGGTCGTAGGCGCGATCATACGAGGACGCCGCCCCCTCCAGGGTCGAGACCCGCTGGCGATAGCGGCGCAGGTTCGACTGGCTGGTCTGCACGTCCTCGACCGCGGCGGCGACATCGGAGCGCCATTCCAGATCGGCCTGCCGGGCCTCGGAGATGCGGCGGTTGCGCGTCGCGTTCAGCACGCCCTGGTTGGTGATCGGCAGTGACACGCGGGGGCCGAAGCTCCAGCCGTCGGTGCCGTCGCTGTCCGAAACCGACCCCGTCAACGAGATCGAGGGCAGCATGTCCGCCGTCGCCACCCCGACCTGCGCCAGGGCCTGGCCCAGTTCGGCGCGGGACTGGCGGATGTCGGGACGGTTCTGCAGCAGTTCCGCCGGAACGCCGGTGCCGGGACCCGCCGGGATGCGCAGCGCCCCCGAGCCCGAGGACATGCGCGCCATCAGCGGCCGCGCCTGAACGTTCAGCAGCGTGGACAGCCGGAAGACCTGAGCGTTGAACTGCGCCTCGTAGGACGGCAGGTCCGCGCGGGCGGTCTGCAGCAGGGCCTCGGTCTGGGCGATGTCGTAATCGGTCGCAAGACCGAGGGACTGCATTTCGCGGGTGACCGACAGCGTGCGTTCGCGCGCGCTGATCGTGTCGCGCGTCAGGGCCAGCGCCTGCTGCTGATAGCGGGCGTCGGCATAGGCGGCGATCACCTCGGCGAGCCAGGCGAGGCGCACGACCTCGGCCTCGGCCTCGGCGGCGTCCAGCGCGGATTGCGCCGCCTCGCGTTCACGGCGCGCGCCCCCGAACAGGTCGAAGACGAAGCTGGCCGACAGGCTGGAATTGGTGCTGTAGCTCGTGGTCGTCGCATCGCCGCCCGACTTGCTGCGGGTGACGGTCGCGTCGCTGCCCGATACCTGCGAGGCCCAGGGCCGCGTCGCCTGCGCATCGGCCTGCGCCGCGCGGATGCGTTCGTACGCGGTCAGGATGTCCAGGCTGTTCGTCAGCCCCTGCGCGATCAGGTCGGACAGGACCGGATCGCGATAGTCCGACCAGAAGGCCCGCGCGCCCACCTGCCCGACGGGGGTGTTGTCGCCCTCTTCGAAGGCGGGCTGGACCTTGGGGTCGGGGATGGCCGTCGGCTCGGGGCCGACCGCCGCGCAGGCCGAGATCAGAAGCAGCGCCGTCAGCGACAGGGCCGCGCGCTTGGGAATTGCCCGAACAGTCACGTCGTCTTTTCCTTTCGGGTGAAGATCCGCCGCACGGTCAGCACGGCGACATAGAAGACCGGCACCAGGAAGATCCCGATGACGGCGGACGAGGCCATGCCGCCCAGAACCCCGATACCGATCGAGTTCTGCGCCCCCGCACCCGCGCCGGATGCGATGGCCAGGGGAAGCACGCCCAGCATGAAGGCGAAGGTGGTCATCAGGATCGGGCGAAGACGCTGGCGCGACGCGATGGCGGCGGCCTCCAGCATGTTCTTGCCCTCGGCGATCTGTGCCTCGGCGAATTCGACGATCAGGATGGCGTTCCTGGCCGCAAGGCCGATGGTCGTCAGCAGGCCGACCTTGAAGTAGACGTCGTTCGACTGCCCGAAGACCAGCGCCGCCGCCAGCGCGCCCAGGATGCCCACCGGAACGGTCAGCATGACCGCCAGCGGCACCGACCAGCTTTCGTACAGCGCGGCAAGCGCCAGGAACACGACCAGCGCCGACAGCGCGAACAGGATCGGCGCCTGGTTGCCCGACAGCCGTTCCTGGTAGGACAGCCCCGTCCAGGCCGCGCCGTATCCGCCGTCCATCTCCGCGACCAGCTCCTCCATCGCGCTCATCGCCTCGCCCGAGGACAGGCCCTGCACGGCGGCGCCGCTCAGTTCCAGCGCACGGGTGCCGCCGAAGCGGGCCAGCGCCTGCGGTTCCTGTTCCCAGGACCGGGTCGAGAACGCGCCGAAGGACACCATCTCTCCGTCCGAGTTGCGGGCATACCAGCGGTCGATGTCGTCGGGCTGGCTGCGGGTGTCGGCCTCGCCCTGCACGATCACGGGGCGCAGGTCGTTGCCAAGCGCGAAGTCGTTCACCTCGCGGCCCGCGAAGATCACGGACAGCATGGCGTTCACCTCGCTGATGGACAGGCCGAAGGCCGCGGCCTTCTGCTGGTCGATGTCCAGCTGCAGCGCCGTCTGGGTGGCGGCGTCGTTGCCGCGAAGGCTGGTGACGCGGCCGTCCTCCTGCGCGGTGGCGACCAGCTGGTCGGCGGCCGCCGACAGCGCGTCTTGGCCCTGACCGGTCTGGTCCACCAAGTACATGGTGAACCCCGACGAGGTGCCCAGACCCTGGATCGCGGGCGGTTGCAGCGTGAAGATCTGCCCCTGCCGGTTCGTCGTGAAGAAGAACCCGTTGGCGCGGTTCACAAGGTCCGCCACCCCGTCGCCGCGCGCGTCATAGTCGCGCAGCTTGACGAAGACGATGGCGTTGTTCTGGCCGGTGCCCTGGAAGCTGAAGCCCAGAGCCGCGAAGACGGATTCCACCGTCTCGGTCTCTTGGGTCAGCATGTAGTTCTCGACCTTCTCGACCAGCGCCCTGGTCTGTTCCGTGGTCGAGCCGTCCGGCCCCTGGATCATCACGATTGCCACGCCCTGATCCTCGTCGGGCAGGAACGAGCCCGGCAGCCGGTCGAACAGCGCCGCGATCCCGAAGCCGATGATGACCAGCACGATCAGCGACCGCAGCGGGCGCCGGATCAGGCGCGTCACCGTCCCGACATAGCCGTCGGTGGCGCGGTCCATGTTGCGGTTGAACCAGCGCGCGGGCGCGATGCCGCCCTTGTGGTCGCGCGGCTTCAGCAGGCTGGCGCACATGGCGGGGGTCAGGATGACAGCCACGCCAAGGGACAGCACCATCGCCGTGATGATCGTGACCGAGAACTGGCGATAGATCACGCCCGTGGCCCCGGTCATGAAGGCCATCGGCAGGAACACCGCCGACAGGACCAGCACGATGCCGACCAGCGCCGAGGTGATCTCGTCCATGCTCTTCTCGGTGGCCTCGACGGCGCTCAGGCCGTCCTCTTCCATGACGCGTTCGACGTTCTCGACGACCACGATGGCGTCGTCCACCAGAAGGCCGATGGCGAGCACCATGGCGAACATCGTCAGCGTGTTGATGGAAAAGCCCGCGAAGGCCAGCATCGCGAAGGTGCCCAGCAGCACGACCGGGATCGCGATGACCGGGATCAGCGTCGCGCGCCAGCTTTGCAGGAAGACCAGGATCACCAGGAAGACCAGCACCACGGCCTCGGCCAGGGTGTGATAGACCTGCTCGATGGATTTCTCGACAAAGGGCGAGGTGTCGTAGGGATAGACGATCTCGACGCCCTCGGGCAGCGATCCCTCCATGCCGTCGATGACGTGGCGCACGCGTTCGGCGGTGTCGACCGCGTTCGCGCCGGTGGCAAGGTTCACGGCAAAGCCCGCGGCGGGGTTGCCGTTGTGGCGCGATGCCCCGCCATAGCTTTCCTGACCGATCTCGATCCGGGCGACATCGCCCAGGAACACGGTCGAGCCGTCGGTGGCCACGCGCAGCAGGATGCGCTCGAACTCCTCGGCGGTGGACAGCTGCGACTGCGCCGAGACCGGCACCGTGATCTGCTGACCCTGCGCACTGGGCTGCGCACCCAGATCGCCCACCGTGACGTTGGTGTTCTGTTCCGCGACCGCGGCGGTCACGTCCGAGGGCGTGACCTGGTACTGGACCATCTTCATCGGGTCCAGCCAGATGCGCATGGCATAGCCCGAACCGAAGGTGTTGATGGAGCCCACGCCCTCGGTCCGCTTGACCGGATCCTCGATCAGCTGCGCGACCAGATCGCCCAGTTCGACGGAATCGTAGCCGCCATCGGGCGCGGTCAGCGCGCCCACCAGCAGGATCGAGCTGGTCGAGCGTTCGACCTGCACGCCCTGCTGCTGCACCACGTCCGGCAGCTGCGAGGTCACCAGCTGCAGCTTGTTCTGGACCTGCACCTGCGCGATGTCGGGGTCCACGCTGTCGTCGAAGGTCAACGAGATCGAGGTCGAACCCGGCGTCGAGTTCGAGGTCATGTAGGTCAGCCCGTCGATGCCGGTCATCGCGTCCTCGATCACCGTGGTGACCGAGCTTTCGACGATTTCAGCCGACGCGCCGGTATAGGTCGCGCTGACACGCACCGTGGTGGGCGCGATCTGCGGGTACTGCTCGATCGCGAGGCTGTTGAGGCCCATGACCCCCACCAGCATCGTGACCAGCGCCAGCACCCATGCGAAGACGGGGCGGTGGATGAAGAAACGTGCCATCTGGCCTTACTCCGCTTCGGGCTGCGCGACGTCGCGGACGACCCCGGCCTCGTCGACGGTGACGGGTGCGGTCTGGACCTCGGCGCCCTCGGACAGGCCGGACATGCCGTCCACGACCAGCGTCTCGCCGTTCGCCAGCCCCTCGGTCACGATCCACTGGTTGCGATAGCTGCCATCGGCGGTCAGGTCGCGCTTCGAGGTCTTGCCGTCCTCGACCACCCATGCTGAAAGCTGGCCGATCTTGTCGCGGCTGGCGGCGGTCTGAGGCACCAGGATCGCGCGGGTCACGCCCAGTTCGACCTGCCCGCGCAGGAACATGCCGGGCAGGATCAGCTTGTCGGGATTGTCGAAACGGAAGCGCGTGTCGATGGACCCGGTCGAGGTCGAGACCGTGACCCCCGGCGCGATCAGCTCGCCCACCGCCTGGTAGGTGCGGCCATTCTCCAGCGTCAGGGTCGCGCGCAATTCGTCGTTCAGGCGCAGGCGCCCGTCATTGATGTCGTCCAGCACCGACAGGAAGCGCGACGAGGGTTCGTACATGTCCACCTCGATCGGGTCCAGCTGGGTGATCGTGGCCATCGCATCCGACTGGTTCGCCGTGACCAGATCCCCGATCGAGGCCTCGGCCACGCTGGCGATGCCGTCCAGCGGGCTGGTGACGGTGGTCCAGTCCAGCTCGGCCTGCGCCTGCACCAGCGCGGCCTCGGCGGCGCTGACCTGCGCCTGCGCCTGATCGCGGGTCGCCTGCGCGCTTTCGACCTGGGCCTGGGTCGTCCCCGATCCCAGCAGCGCCTGGTTGCGCCGCAACGAGGATTCGGCCTCGGTCAGCTGGGCGCGGGCCGATGCCAGGTCGGCCTCGGCGGCGGCGACGCTGGCCTGATAGGTGGTGTCGTCGATACGGAACATCGGCGTGCCGCGCGCGATCTCCTGCCCGGGTTCGTACAGCAGCTCGGTCACGATGCCGCTGACGCGGGGGCGGATCTCGGCTGCATTGGCGGCCACGGCGCGGCCGGGCAGGGTGAAGATCCGGGGAACGTCCTGTTCCTCGATCTGCATCACGCCGACGGTCTTGGGGGGCATCCCTTGGGCCGCCACGCTGGAAGCAAGCATGAGCGATGCGCCAAGCGCCGCGCCCGTCATTCGCAAGAAGTCGCGCATCTGTGTCTCCGATTGCGGCCGGACGCTGCGTCGGCCCTTGCGCGGCTCATTGCACGGAATTGCCGACTATGCAATATTTGCCGGAAACGCAAATTCGGAACTGCTGCAAGAATGAACACAAGCCTTCGTGATCGGCGCCGCCGCCAGACCGCCCGAGAGATCCAGACCACCGCGCTGAAACTGGTGATGGAACAGGGGCTGCACGCCGTGACGACGGATGCCATCGCGCATAAGGCAGGGATCAGCACCCGGACCTTCTTCAACTATTTCCCGAACAAGCAGGCCGCGCTGGTCGGCCCGCTGCCTGTGCTCGAGCCCGAGGATTGCGCCTTCATCGCGACTTCGCAAGAACCGGTGCTCGAGGATCTGACCCGCGCGGTGACGGCGCTTCTGGAAACCAGCCCGCCCGATCGCCCGACGCTGCTGATGCTCGAGACGATGCTGGACCAGCTGCCCGAGGTCACCTGCACCTTCCGCGACACGCTGGACACCATCGCCATGTCGATCAGCGGTCACCTGCAGGCGCGGCTGGGGCCGGGGTCGCAATGGCAGGCGGACATGATGGCGCATATGACGATGCATGCGCTTGGCAACGCGGTCCGGCAATGGGCCTCGACCGAGGACATGCCCGAGGACCGCATCCCCGCGATGGTGCGCGAACAGCTTCTGGCGGTCTGCGAGACGCTCTCGGCGCGATGAGCCGTCAGCCGGCGCCGCCCTGCCATTCCAGCCGCGTGTGGCGCCGGGTCTCGGACTGATCCACCTCCAGCTCGGCGCCGATCTGCGCGGCGGCACCCTCCAGCAGGACCGAGCCGAAGCCGCGATCGGGCTGGATGTCGGCGCGCGCCACGTCGTAATCCTCGGTCCAGTTCAGGATCAGGTCGCGGTCTTCGGTCTGCCAGCCGATGCGCAGCGCGCCCTGCACCGGACCCAGCACGCCGTATTTGAAGGCGTTGGTGGCCAGTTCGTGCAGGATCAGCGACAGCGGCACCACGTTCACGGGGCGGATCTGCGTCTCGTCGCCCTCCAGCGTGATGCGCGCCCCGCGATAGGGGGCCAGCGAGGTCTCGATCAGCTGGCGCAGGGGCAGTTCCTCGGACTTGCCCTTGGCCGTGGTCAGGCTGTGCGAGCTGGCCAGCGCCGAGATGCGCGAGGAGACCTCGTCCACGACCTCGCGCGCGTCGTCGGTCTCGCGCGCGGCCATCCGCAGCATGGCCGAGATCTGGGTGAAGAGGTTCTTCACCCGGTGATCCATCTCGCGGATGACGGCTTCGCGCAGCTCGGCCGCCGATTGCGCGGCGGTCACGTCCACCATGACGCCCAGCACGCGGGCATTCGCACCCGTGCCGACCCGTTCGCCCGATGCCTCGAGCCAGGTGCCCGCGCGTTCCCTGGCTGACGGGCGCAGCACCCGGCGGAAGCCCTGTCCGTCGGCGCAGGCCCGCAGGTCCGTCAGCAGATCCTCGCGGTCGTCGGGCGCGATCAGCGCGGCGAATGCCTGCATCGGCAGCTGCGCGGTCTGGCCCACGCCCAGAAGGTCCGAGCTGTCGTCGATGGTCAGGCTGCGCGTGTCCGCGTCGAACTGCCAGACCGCGATCCGCGCCAGGTGGCGGACAGAGTTCAGGCGATCCTCCTGCCGCTCGATCTGGATGCGCAGGTCGCGCAGGGCGGTCACATCCTCGAAGACCAGCATGGCCCCTTCGAGGTTCCCCTCGGGGCCGCGATAGGCTTTGGCGTCGATCCGCCAGACGCGGTCCGAACCGGCCTCGGTCAGCTCGGTTCCCTGCGCCTCGCCCTGGCGGATGACCTCTCGGGCCATGTCCTCCAGCGCAGGGCTGTTGAAGGCGTTCGACACGTCGGCCAGCGGGCGTCCGTAATCGGACCGCCGCAGCGGGAATATCTGCAGGGCGGCATTGGTGAAGTTGCGGACCTTCACCTCGCGATCGACGACCAGCAACGGGATCTTGGTGGCCGAGAAGAAGTTCTGCAGGTCGCTGTTGGCGGCGGTCAGATCGTCGATCTTGGACTTCAGCTCGTCGTTGACGGTGCTCAGTTCCTCGTTGGTGGACTGAAGCTCCTCGTTCATCGACATCATTTCTTCGTTCGAGCTTTTCAGCTCCTCGTTCGCCGTCTCCAGTTCCTCGACCGCGCCATGCAGCTCGATCTGGGTCAGGCGCAGCTCCTCCTCCAGCAGGTCGGCGCGGGATTCGGTGATGCTCAGCTCGTCGGTATCGGCATCGGTATCGGCCTGCTGCTGCGCGGCCTCCTGGAAGACCAGGAGGATGCTGCGGTCGGGCAGGGGTTCGGCGAACAGCGACACGGCCTGAGAGCCGATATCGGATCGAGCGACGAGATCGCGCACGATGACGGCGCGGCCGCTGTTGCCGACCTGGTCCAGCGCGGCGGTCACGGCCTCTTTCAGGCCGGGATGCACGATCTGCTGGGCCAGCACGGGCTTGCGGGCGGTCGGTTCGACCGACAGGAACCGCGACAGGCGGCCCGCGGACCACAGCACCTCGCCCGCGCGGGACACCTGCAGCGAGGCGGGCGCGAAACGGTCCAGCACGCGGCGCTGCGCGGCGGCGACGGCGTGACGGCTGCCGGTCGCCTCGGATCGCTGATCGCTGCGATCGGTCGCGGCGGGCCTGCGGAAGGGCAGGTCCAGCGGCAGGCGGGCGGTCGTCTCGTCGCGCTGGAACAGGCGGGCAGGGCGGTCCAGTTCGTTGAAATGCACCGATTCCCGGCGCACCCCCTCGGACGGCCCGAGGAACAGGAAGCCGCCGGGCCGCAGCGCGTAATGGAACAGCGGCAGCACGCGGGACTGCAGTTCCTCGTCCAGATAGATCAGCAGGTTGCGGCAGGAAATCAGGTCCACCCGCGCGAAGGGCGGATCGCGCAGCACGCTGTGGATCGAGAAGCGCACCCGGTCGCGCAGCTGCGGCGTGATCTGCATCAGCGCGTCGCGATGGGTGGTGTATTCGCCGCGCAGCTCCTCGGGGATGTCGGCCAGCGCGCTGATGGGATAGCTGCCGGTCCGCGCGACCTCGATCATCTTCTTGTCGATATCCGAGGCGAAGACGGTGAAGCGCGGGCGCATGCCCGCCGCGCGCATCTCGGCGTCGATCAGCATGGCGATGCTGTAGGCTTCCTCGCCCGACGAGCAGCCGGGAACCCAGATGCGCAGCTCCTCTCCGTCGCTGTCGCGGACCATGGGGCGGATGGCGCGGTCGCGCAGCGTGCGGAACAGTTCGGGGTCGCGGAAGAAGCGCGTGACGTTGATCAGGAACTCGTTCTGCAGGGCGTCGCATTCGTCGCAGTCGCGTTCCAGATGCGCCAGGTAGGCGCGCGCGGTCTGGATGCCCAGGACCTGCATCCGGCGGCGGATCCGGCGCACCAGCGTGGACATCTTGTAGCCGCCGAAATCATGGCCGCATTGTTCGTGCAGCACCTCGCAGATCCTGCGGGCGTCGGCCATCATGGATTCCTCGGCCACCTCGTCGTCGCGGCTTTCGAAGAATTGCAGGATCGCGGGGACGATGCGGTCGGGCGGCAGCACGAAATCCACGAGCCCCGTCGATTCCGCCGACAGCGGCATCCCGTCATAGCGGGCGGTGCGCGGTTCCTGCACGACGCAGACCCCGCCATGCTCCTTGATCGCCCGCAGCCCCAGGGTGCCGTCCGCGCCGGTGCCCGACAGGATCACGCAGGCCGCGGCCGAGCCCTGCTGCTGGGCGAGGCTTTCGAAGAAATCGTCGATGGGGCGGCGCAGGCCGCGCGGCTGGTCGAATTCTGTCAGGACCAGCTTGCGCCCCTCGATCAGCATCCGTGCGCCGGGGGGGATGGTATAGACGTGTCCGGGGCTGAGTTCGGTCCCGTGTTCGGCCTGCCGGACGCTCAGCGCGGTGCGGCGGTCCAGAAGCTCGGCCAGGACGCTGTCATGCGTGGGATCCAGGTGCTGGATGATGACATAGGCCGCCGGATCGTCGCGGCTGGCATCGCGCAGCAGGTCCTGCAGCGCCTCGAGGCCACCGGCCGAGGCGCCGATCGCCACGACCGCGAAATCGCGCCGCGCGCCGGTGGGCGACATCTCGTCCTTCTGGGGGCTGGCGTCATTCATCGCGGATCGCAAGCCTCGCCAAGGTCGAGATGGACCGCGCGATGATGGCCGAACTGTCGGACATGATCAGCCCGAACTGGCTTGCCGCCTTGCGCACATCCTCCATCCTGGTCTTCAACTCCACGTCGTTGGTCAGCAATTCGTCCTTGCTGCCATGTCGTCCCATGTCGAACTGCGAGGCGATGACGAAGCGAAGCTGTCCGGCACCGTCGCGCAGCTTGGACATGAACACCAGGTTGGCGAAGCTGGATCCATCCGCGCGGTAATTCAGCACGGGAAACCGCCCATCTTCCGAGGATTGATGCGCCAGAAACACGGACATGGCGGTCACCTGTTCGCGCGGCGTGTCCGGACCCTGAAGAAAGCGGCAATTGTGCCCGACGACATCGTCGATGCCATAGCCGGTCAGCTTCAGGAACCCGTCATTGACCATGCACAGCGGCATGTCGCCCGTGCCATGCGCCAGCGCAAGCGGGATCCGCGACCGACTGAACTGGGCGGTCAGGGCCTCGGGCGGGTCGTGAAACTTGGCGCGGTGCATGAAGCTCCCATCTGCCTGGCGAACAGGCGGTCTGGGCCGAGACTATGCCTTCGTCGCAAGCGTCACAAGCTAACTTTTGTTTTCCCGCCCGGGCGATAACCAAGCGTTATGATGCCCGGCAGGCCTCGATCCAGGCGTTCAGGACGGCCAGGGATTCCGGCTCGTCCAGCCATGGGATATGCGCGCGTCCCGGCACGTCGGCCATGATCAGGTCGGGGCGCATCTGGGCCATCCGCTGCGCGGTCGCGCTGGACAGGAGGTCCGAATTCGCGCCCCGGATCAGCGCGACGGGCATGCCTTGGGTCGCGGTCCACAGCGGCCACAGGTCGGGGGCCTCGCCCTCGAACGCGGCAAGGAACGCCTCGCGCAGGGTGGGGTCGTAGTTGATGCGCAGGCCGCGGTCGGTTTCCGTGTAATGGGCGCGCACATCCTGCAGCCAGCGCCCCTGGGGCACGTCCGAGAAGCCGGCCATCATGGCGGGCAGGCGTTCCGCCAGTTCGGCATGGCTGCGCGCGGCGGGGTTGCGCCCGACATAGTCGAAGATCTTGTGCAGCCCGTCGCGTTCGATCACCGGCCCGACATCGTTCAGGCACAGCCCGATCATGCGGTCCCGCGCGGTCGCGGCCATGAACAGCCCGTTCAGCCCGCCGCGCGATGTCCCAAGGATCGCCGCGCGGTCCAGCCCAAGGTGATCCAGCAGGTTCAGCGCATCGCGGCTTTCGCGCGGAACGGTATAGGTCGCGGCGCCGGTGAAATCCGATGCGCCGCGGCCGCGGTAATCCATGCGGATCAGCCGCACGCCGGACAGATGCGGGGCGACATGGTCGAAATCGGCCATGTTGCGCGTCAGCCCGGCAAGGCACAGCAGGGGCAACCCGCGGCCTTCGTCGCGAAACGCGATCCTCGCGCCATCATCCGCAACGAAATGCTGCATGGTTGCCCCCCTTGCGGTTGCTTACAGGTTCTCGCTCTGGGGCATGCCCAGCACGTGATAGCCGCCATCGACGGTCACGATCTCGCCGGTGGTGTAGGCGCCCCAGTCCGACAGAAGCCAGACGGCGGTGCCGCCGATGGCCTCCAGCGTCGCGTTCGCGCGCATGGGGGCATTGGCCTCGGTATGGCGGAAGGTCTTGCGCGCGCCGCCGATGGCGGCACCGGCCAGCGTCTTCATCGGGCCGGGGCTGACCGCGTTCACGCGGATGCCGTCCGGGCCAAGGTCGTTGGCAAGATAGCGCACGCTGCTTTCCAGCGCGGCCTTGGCAACGCCCATGACGTTGTAGAAGGGCGTGACGCGGTTCGATCCGCCATAGGTCAGCGTGATGATCGACCCGCCCTCGGACATCATGGGATGCGCGCGGCGGGCAACCTCGATCAGCGAATAGCAGCTGATCTCGAGGCTGTGCTTGAAGTTCGAGCGGCTGGTATTGATGAACCGGCCCGTCAGCTCGTCCTTGTTGGAATAGGCGATGGCATGGACCAGGAAGTCCAGCTTGCCCCATTTGTCCTGGAGCGAGGCGAAGGCCGCGTCCAGCGATGCGTCGTCGGTGACGTCCACGTCCAGAAGCGTGTCCGACCCGACCGAGGCGGCAAGCGGTTCGACCCGCTTGCCGAAGGCCTCGCCCTGATAGGTAAAGGCCAGTTCGGCCCCCTCGGCGGCGGCCGCCTTGGCGATCCCCCACGCGATGGAGCGGTCATTGGCGACCCCCATCACAAGCCCGCGCTTGCCCTTCAGAAGATCGCCCATGATGTCCTCGTTCTTTCGTAATCAGTCGCGGAAGCGCGACATCAGCAGAGAGGCGTTGGTGCCCCCGAAGCCGAAGCTGTTCGACAGGATCGAATCCAGCCCTGCATTGTCGACGCGGTCGGTCGCAATCTCGCCCGGCTTGATCTCGGGGTCCAGAGTCTCGACATTCGCCGAGGCCGCGATGAAGTCATTCTGCAACATCAGCAGGCTGTAGATCGCCTCGTGGACGCCGGTCGCGCCCAGGCTGTGACCGGTCAGGGACTTGGTCGAGCTGACGGGCGGGGTCGAACCCTCGCCGAAGATGCGGCGGATGGCCTGGATCTCGCCCAGGTCGCCGACCGGGGTCGAGGTGCCGTGCGCGTTCACATAGCTGACCTTGCGGCCTTCGGGCAGGGTGTCCATGGCGACGCGCATCGCACGCTCGCCACCCTCGCCCGAGGGGGCGACCATGTCGTAGCCGTCGCTGGTCGCGCCGTAACCGGTGACCTCGGCATAGATCTTGGCACCGCGCGCCAGGGCGTGGGACAGTTCCTCCAGCACGACGACGCCGCCGCCGCCCGCGATGACGAAGCCGTCGCGGGTCGCGTCATAGGGGCGCGAGGCGGTTTCGGGCGTGTCGTTGTATTTCGACGACATCGCGCCCATCGCGTCGAAGAGGCAGGACAGCGTCCAGTCCAGTTCCTCGCCGCCGCCGGCGAAGACGATGTCCTGCTTGCCCATCTGGATCTGCTCGACCCCGTTGCCGATGCAATGCGCCGATGTCGCGCAGGCCGAGGTGATCGAGTAGTTCACGCCCTTGATCTTGAAGGGCGTCGCAAGGCAGGCCGAGTTCGTGGACGACATGCAGCGCGTGACCATGAAGGGGCCCATGCGCTTGGGTGCGCCCTTCTCGATGACGATCTGGTGGGCGTCGAAGAAGTTCGACGTCGACGGCCCGCCCGAGCCCATGATCAGGCCCGTGCGCGGGTTCGAGATCTCGCCATCCTCGAGGCCGCTATCCTTGATCGCCTGTTCCATGGCGATGAAGTTGTAGGCCGCGCCCGGACCCATGAAGCGCAGGTTGCGCTTGTCGATATGGTCCTCCAGCTTGATCTGGGGCATGCCGTGAACCTGGCTGCGGAAGCCGTGTTCGGCATATTCGGGGGCGAAGACGATCCCGGAACGCCCGTTGCGCAGGCTTTCGGTGACTTCTTCTGCATTGTTACCGATGGGCGAAACGATGCCCAGGCCGGTGATGACGACGCGCCGCATTGGGGTGCCTCCTCGGGTAAATTTCATCAGCTGGTCGACAGGGCGACCTTCATGTCCTTGACCTGGTAGATCAGTTCGCCATCCGCCTCGACGCGGCCGTCGGCCACGCCCATGGTCAGGCGACGGGTCTGCACGGCCTTCGTGAAGTCCACGTGATAGCGCAGCATCTTGCGGTCGGGGCGGACCATGCCGGTCAGCTTGACCTCGCCCACGCCCAGGGCATAGCCGCGGCCTTCCCAGCCGCGCCAGCCCAGGTTGAAGCCGGTCAGCTGCCACAGGCCGTCAAGACCCAGGCAGCCCGGCATGATCGGGTTGCCGGGGAAGTGGCAGCCGAAGAACCACAGGTCGGGATCGATGTCGAACTCGGCCACGACGTGGCCCTTGCCGTGTTCGCCGCGATTCTCCGAGATGTCGGTGATGCGGTCCATCATCAGCATCGGCGGTTCGGGCAGCTGGGCATTGCCGGGGCCGAACAGCTCTCCGCGCGCGCAGGCAAGCAGGTCGTCGCGATCGAAGCTGGTCTTGGTCATCGCCATGCGTGTGGTGCCTTCCATTCCGGCCCGCCCCGATGGGGGACGGGCGTTTTCAAGTTGCCGCACGGTCTATCATCTGGGGTCGGAAAGGCGCAAGCGAAAGGCGGTGCCGCAACGTAAGGCGGTCAGAACCACTGTCCGGGTTCCATCAGGCCCAGATCCATCAGCTGCTGGCTGTTCCATCCGAAGGGGTGCGAATTGCGCCAGACCATGTCGCCCACCTGGTCGCGCGACCCCGGATTGGTCGCCAGCGCCTTGGCCACGCGGAAGGACGCGATGGTCGCGGTCAGATTGTGGTGCCAGGGGCAGGAATAGGTGTTGTATTCCTCGAGGTTGAAGCGGTGGTCGGCGGTGATCCGCAGCCCCGCCTCTGCCCGGAACAGCGCGATGCGGTCGATGCGCCGCCGGTCGGGCGGCAGCAGTTCCTCGTATCGCCAGCGCAGGCCCCCGTGGAAATCCAGCTGCCTGTCGCGGGGATGCCCGTCCGGACCCTTGCGGCCAAGCGCGTAATACCCGGTGCGGTCGAACATCGGGTTGTCCAGATCGACCGCGTCCGGGAACCGCCCCAGGTCGCCCGCATAGAGGTCGATCACATAGGTCAGCATCGCGCCGCGGCGTTCCTCGGTGTGGAAGGCCAGCATCTCTCCGACGCTCCGGCTCTCTCCGAAGGGGTGGAACAGGAATTCGGCGTTGAAGCAGTAATACAGCCAGGTGCCCGCGGGCACGGCGGCGATCACGGCGTTCACCCCGTCCACATGGGCGTCGGGACGGCGCGAATCGTGGCGCAGCTGCGTCACCCGCGCAGCCAGGTCGGGCGGCAGCGAGATCTGCAGCTCGGACATGATCAGGATGTGGCGAAAGCCGCGCGCGACGTGATGGGCAACGGTCTCGGTGACGGCGACGCCATCCTCGACGAAGAGGATGGCGATCGGGCCCTTGGCCAGCTGCGCGCGGGGGCGGGACAGGAATTCCTGCCGGTCGGTGACGGGCAGGACCGGCATCAGCGCATCACCGCCTTCACCTGGTCCAGCGCGGCGCGCAGCAATTGCGGGTTGTCGCTGGCCGACTGGACCAGCCGCTTCAGCGTGGCCTTCTGCGCGTCGGGGATGTCGGCGCCCTCGATCATCTCCTCGATCCGGGCGGCGTCGAAGCCCTCGGGGGTCAGAAGCGTCTCGATCCGGGCGGCGACGGCGGCGGCATTTGCCGTTTCCTCGGCATGTTCGGCGGCGGTCTCGGCAGCGTCGGCGGCCTCCTCGACGGTGGCGGCCTCGGGTTCGGTGGCGGCGGCCTCGGCTGCGCGGTCGGCGGCGGCGATGGCGGCCTCGGCTGCGGCCTCGGCCTCGGCCGCGGCATCCGAGGCGGGGGGAACGCCCGCATCCTCCGAGGCGCGAACGGCCTCGGCTGCGGCATCGGCGGCGATGGCGGCGGCATCCGCTGCGGCGTCGGCTGCCGCATCGGCGGCTTCGGCAGCCTCTTCCTCGGCCGGGTCGGGCGCTGCTTGCAGCGCAGGCTCCGGCTGGGCGGGGGCCTCGGCCAATTGGGTGTCCTGCGGTGCCTGCGACTGGTTCCAGAACCATGCACCCCCCGCCGCCAGCAGCAGAATCACGACGATCAGCCCAAGTTTCTTCATCCGGCACCCCCGGCCATCAAGTTGTCCTTGGGCCATCTATGGCACAGCCCTTCGGGACCGAAAAGCCGCGCGCCCCCCGGATACGGGCGCAGATGCGCCCAAATGCGCAATTTGCACCGTGAAACGCATCAAATCCGGTTGAAAACGCGGGCCGCTCGCCTTAATTTCCCTTCACTTCCGACTTGGCTGCATAAGGAGTATCGCCATAGCTCGTCGACCGCATAACGCACCGCCCACCCGTGACACCGGCCCCCGCGTGAACGAACGCATCCGCGTGGCCGAAATCCGCCTGATCGGCCCTGACGGAGAGAATGTCGGCGTGGTGCCGCCCTCGGTCGGATTGCAGATGGCGCAGGACTCGGGGCTGGACCTGGTCGAGATTTCGCCGAACGCGGCCCCTCCGGTCTGCAAGGTCATGGACCTCGGCAAGTACAAGTACGAACAGCAGAAGCGCGAGGCCGAGGCCCGCAAGAAGCAGAAGGTCATCGAGGTCAAGGAGATCAAGTTCCGTCCGGGAACCGACATCCACGACTATGACGTCAAGATGCGCAACGTGCTGAAGTTCCTCGAGGCCGGCGACAAGGTGAAGGTCACCCTTCGCTTCCGTGGCCGCGAGATGGCCCACCAGGACCTGGGCCTGGAACTGCTGAACCGCGTCAAGTCCGACGTGGACGAGATCGGCAAGGTCGAATCCATGCCGAAGCTTGAAGGCCGCCAGATGGTCATGATGATCTCGCCGCGCTGATCGCCGCGAGATTGCACCGAACTTGGACCGAACTTGGGCCGCGCAGGCATTGCCGCGCGGCCTTTGCTTTTGCAGGATGCGCCCATGATGAACGATCCGCGAATCCTGCCGCCCCCCGCCATCCGGCTGAAAGCCCTGCCCGATGCCGATCCCGTCCTTCCCGCGCCGCGCTATGAAAGCGCGGGCGCTGCCGGTGCCGACCTGCGCGCCAACCTGCCCGCCGCGATCCGCGACGCGGGCATCGTGCTGCCGCCTGGCGGTCGCGCGCTGATCCCGACGGGGTTCGCCATTGCCGTCCCCGCGGGGTGGGAGGCGCAGGTCCGCGCCCGTTCCGGCCTTGCGCTGAAGCACGGCATCGCGCTGCCGAACGCCCCCGGCACCATCGACAGCGATTATCGCGGCCCCTTGGGCGTCATCCTGATCAACCTGGGCGATGCCGATTTCCACGTGGCGCATGGCGACCGCATCGCGCAACTGGTGATCGCGCCCGCCCCGCAGGCCGCGTTCGATCTGGTCGAGGAACTGGACGACACGCAGCGCGGGCAGGGGGGGTTCGGCTCGACCGGAACGGGGCGCGAGTGATGCTGGGCCTGTGGCTGATCGTGGCGCTGCTGATCCTGGGCCGGGTGCTGCGCGCGCCCGGGCGGGTGGTGCTGGCCATGATCGGCACGCTGCTGGCGGCGATGGTGCTGATCCAGCTGGCGGTCCCCGGATCGGCGGTCGCGGATGCGATCGGCGGGTCGGCGGCGGGCTGGCTGGTGCTGGGCGCGGCGATCGCGCTTGGCTGGGGCTATCGCGCGGGCCTTCGCCGCCTGCGCGCCCGCGCCGCACCGCCCCCCGAACCCGAACGTAGTCCCGATGCCGGCCTTACAGACCCCGAGATCGACCGCTATGCCCGCCACCTGGTCCTGCACGAGATCGGCGGGCCGGGGCAGATGCGGCTGAAGGGCGCGCGCGTCCTGATCGTCGGTGCGGGGGGGCTCGGCGCGCCGGTCTGCCTCTATCTTGCGGCGGCGGGGGTCGGGCGGATCACGCTGGCCGATGACGATACCGTCGCGCTGTCGAACCTGCAGCGGCAGGTGATCTTCCGCGACGACCTGCAGGGCGAACCCAAGGCCTATGCCGCCGCCGAGGCGATGCTGCGCCTGAACCCGCATCTGGACGTGACGCCCCTGACGCGCCGCATCACCGAGGACGATATCGACCTGATCGGCCAGCACGACCTGGTCATCGACGGGACCGACAGCCACGCCACCCGCAGTGCGATCAACCGCGCCTGCGTCGCGGCGGGCGTTCCGCTGGTCTGGGGCGCCATCGGCCGGTGGGAAGGTCAGCTGACCCTGTTCGATCCGGCCCGTGGCGGTCCCTGCATGAACTGCGTCTTCCCCGAGGCCCCCGTCCATGACGCCCCCTGCGCCGAGGCCGGCGTGGTCGGCGCGCTGCCCGGCGTGATCGGGTCGATGATGGCGCTGGAGGCTGTCAAGGAGCTGACCGGCGCAGGGCAGGGGATGCGTGGCCGCCTGATGATCCACGACGCGCTCTATTCCGAGACGCGGGTGATCCGCACCTCGGCCGATCCGGCCTGTACCGTCTGCGGCCCCGCCCGCACCGAAAAGGAACACTGAATGAACCCCGAACTGACCCGCTGGACCGGCCCCGAGGGGCTGCCGCGCTTCGACCTGATCGCGGATGCGGATTTCGCCCCGGCCTTCGACCGCGAACTTGCCGCCGCCGAAGCCGCGCACGAGGCGATCGCCGCCAACCCGCAACCCCCGAGCTTCGAGAACACCATCGCCGCGATGGAATTGGCGGACGAGGGGCTGGGGCGGATGCTCTCGATCTTCTATACGCTGGCGGGCGTCGATTCGAACCCCGCGCGAGAGGCGCTGAGCCGCGACTTCGCGCCGCGCCTTGCCGATTACGGCAGCCGCATCAGCATGGATCCCGCGGCTGTACGACCGCGTCAAGGCGGTGGCCGAGGGCGCCGATGCGCTGCCGCCGCAGGATGCGCGGATCACCCGGCTGGCCCTGCGCGACCTGACGCGCGCGGGCGCGGGGCTGGCACCCGAGGGCCGCGCCCGCATGGCTGCGATCCGGGGGCGGCTGGCCACGCTGACGACGCAGTTCACGCAGAACGTGCTGGCGGATGAACGCGACTTCGTGATGCCGGTCGCCGACGACCGGCTGGACGGGCTGCCCGACTGGCTGCTGCGCGCGATGCGGGCCGCGGCGCGCGAACGCGGGCTGCAGGGGCAGGTGGTGACGTTGAACCGCTCGTTGATCGTGCCCTTCCTGGAACATGCGGGCGACCGCGCCCTGCGCGAGGATGCCTTCCGCGCATGGGCCGCCCGCGGGTCGGGGCAGGGTGCGGGCGGGCAGGCGACCGACAACCTGCCGCTGATCCACGAGATCCTTGCCCTGCGCCATGAACGCGCGCAGCTGCTGGGCCATCCCGATTTCGCCTCGTGGAAGCTGGAGACCCAGATGGCGGGCACGCCTGACCGCGTGCAGGACCTGCTGGGTCAGGTCTGGACGGCGGCCAGCGCCCGCGCGGCGCAGGATCAGGCCCGCCTGACCGAGATGCTGCGCGCCGATGGCGTGAACGACAGGCTGCGCGGCTGGGACTGGCGGCTCTATGCCGAACGGCTGCGGCAGGCGGAACATGACGTCGATGCGGACCGTGTCGTGCCCTATCTGACGCTGGATGCGATGCTGGGCGCGGTGTTCGACGTGGCCCACAAGCTGTTCGGGCTGGAATTCGCGCCGATCGACGCGCCCTTGTGGTCGCCCGACGTGCGGGCCTTCCGCGTGACGCGCAATGGGCGGCTGATGGCGATCTTCCTGGGCGATTTCTATGCCCGTCCGGGCAAGCGCTCGGGGGCCTGGTGTTCGTCGCTGCAATCGCAGCACCGGATCGGGGAAGGGCAGCGCGCCATCGTGGTCAATGTCTGCAACTTCACTCCGCCCGAGGCGCCGGGCGCGCCCTGTTTCCTGTCCTGGGACGACGCGCATACGCTGTTCCACGAATTCGGCCATGCGACGCACCACATCCTGTCCGAGGTGGACTGGCCCTCGATCTCGGGGACGTCGGTGGCGCAGGACTTCGTCGAGCTGCCAAGCCAGCTTTACGAGCACTGGCTGGAACAGCCCGAGGTGCTGGATGCCCATGCCCGCCACCACCAGACGGGCGAGGCGCTGCCCGCCGACCTGCGCGACCGCGTGATCGCGGCGGGAAATGCGGACGCGGGATTCTCGACGACAGAGTACCTCGAAAGTGCGCTGGTGGACCTGGCCTTCCATCGCGGCACCCCGCCCGATGACGCGATGGCCGCGCAGGCGCGGGTGCTGGCGGATCTGGGCGCCCCCGAGGCGATCCCGATGCGGCATGCGACGCCGCATTTCGCGCATGTCTTCGCGGGCGACAGCTATGCCGCGGGGTATTACAGCTACATGTGGTCCGAGGTGATGGACGCCGACGCCTTTGCCGCCTTCGAGGAGACGGGCGACATCTTCGACCCCGCCACGGCGAAACGGCTGGAAGAGACGATCCTGTCCAAGGGCGGATCGGCGCCTGCGGATCAACTGTGGATGGATTTCCGGGGCCGCATGCCGGGGGTCGAGCCGCTGTTGAAGGGGCGCGGGCTGTCGTGAGACGTCAAGGGGGTGCCGACCGTCGGTCGGCGCCCTGCCGGGCAGGCCGGGGGCGCGCCGCTGTCGCGGCGCGCGGTCAGTCCCTGACCTCGGCCGGGTCCACGCCCCAGATGGCGGTCTTGGGCACCCAACCGCGCTGACCGCCGCCCGAGACGCGGCACCATTGCGGCTCGCATTCGTTCAGGCGCAGGATCGCCCCGATCTCGGCCCGCGCGACGACATCCGCATCGGTCCGGGGGCGCGTGCGCAGTTCCGTCATGTCCTGCGTGATCAGCGCGGTGCGCACCCCCGACAGCAGCGCGTAATGCACCCACCCGCCCGCGCCGTCCTTGTCCTCGACCCGGCGCCAATGGCCGAATTCGGCCACCACGCGCAGGGGCATCCCGGCATGGCGGAATACCCAGTCGATCCGGTGCGACAGGCTGGGCCCGCGCCTTGCATTGCCCTCGTTGCCCTTCAGGCTGACATAGCGCGGCAGCGGCAGGTTCGTGACCGGCCCGCGCATCTGTTCGGCCTGCGCCTGCTGCGCGGGATCCTGTGCCGCGGCGGGCGCCGCCATGAGCGCCACCCCGATCATCGCGGCCCCGATCATCGCGGCCTGCATCAGCCGCCGCGCCTTGCCCTGTTGGCGTTGAACTGTCGTCATGCGGATGGTTCCCGTCCTGCCTGTCCCGATGGCCTTCGCCTTGGGGTCTTGTGCATGCCCCGTATCGCGGGCAGTTTGCCAAAAGCCACCCTGCAAGGGAAGTGCGCCCCCGACACGAGTTCGAGAAAGTGAGGTCTGCCGATGCCCGCAAACCCGTCCTTGGTCCGTCAGAAGCTGCGCGTGGCCGTCACGCGCCGTCTGCCCGAGGCGGTCGAGACCCGCATGTCCGAGCTGTTCGACGTGATCCTGCGCGAAGATGACCGCAAGCTGACCGAGGACGAGCTGGTCGCCCTGATGCAGGGGGCCGACGTGCTGGTGCCCACCGTCACCGACCAGATCACGGCCAACATGCTGGCGCGCGCGGGCGAGCGGTTGAAGCTGATCGCGAATTACGGGGCGGGGATCGACCACGTGGATGTCGCCTCGGCCCGGCAGCGCGGGGTGCTGGTCAGCAACACGCCCGGCGTCGTCACCGAGGATACGGCCGACATGACCATGGCGCTGATCCTTGCGGTGACGCGCCGCATCCCCGAGGGGCTGGCCGAGATGCAGGCGGGCCGCTGGCAGGGCTGGTCGCCGACGGCGCATCTGGGCGGGCGGCTTGGCGGGCGCCGGCTGGGGATCCTGGGGATGGGACGGATCGGGCAGGCGGTCGCGCGCCGGGCCAACGCCTTCGGGATGCAGGTCCATTACCACAACCGCCGCCGCCTGCGCCCCGAGATCGAGGACGAGCTGCAGGCCACCTGGTGGGAGAGCCTCGACCAGATGCTGGCGCGGATGGACATCGTCAGCGTGAACGCGCCGCACACCCCCTCGACCTTCCACCTGCTGAACGCGCGTCGGCTGAAGCTGATGAAGCCCTCGGCCGTGGTGGTGAACACCTCGCGCGGCGAGGTCATCGACGAGAACGCGCTGACCCGGATGCTGCGCGCGAACGAGATCGCGGGCGCGGGGCTGGACGTGTTCGAGCACGGCCACGAGATCAACCCCCGCCTGCGCGAACTGACCAATGTCGTGCTGCTGCCCCATATGGGCAGCGCAACCGTCGAGGGCCGCGCCGAGATGGGCGAGAAGGTCCTCATCAACATCAAGACCTTTGCCGACGGGCACCGTCCGCCGGACCTGGTCGTTCCCTCCATGCTGTAGGTTCCATGCGAATGTCATCCGAACGCGCCGCGGTCTCGGCGCTCTTTCTGCTGAACGGGTTGCTGGTCGGCGGCTGGTCCCCGCGCATTCCGGCGCTGATGGAGCGGCTGGGGATCGCGGAATCCCGCGCGGGCCTTCTGGTGCTGTGCCTGGGGCTGGGCTCGATCACGGTGATGCCGCTGTTCGGGGCGATGACGGCACGGGCGGGGTCGCGCTCGGCGGTCTGGCTTGCGGCCTGGCTGACGGCGCCCTCGCTTCTGTGGATATCGCTTGCGCCGGGCTTCTGGTCGGTCGCGGCGGCGGTCTTCCTGTTCGGCGGCACGATGGGCGGCATGGATGTGGCGATGAACGCCAATGCCGTCGCGGTCGAGCGGTCGCGCGCACGGGCGATCATGTCGTCCTGCCACGGGTTCTGGAGCCTTGGCGGCGTCATCGGCGCGGGGCTTGGCGGGATCGTGCTGGAGCTTGCGGGCGAACTGGGGCAGGGCTTGGCCGTCACGGCGGTCTTTGCGGCGGGGCTGGTCTGGGCCGGGCCGCGCCTGCTGCGCGACCCTCCGGCGCCCGATCAGCCGCGTGCGCCCCTGCGCCTGCCGCGCAGCCCGCTGCCGTTCCTGCTGGGCATCGTCGCGCTGGCCTCGATGATCCCCGAAGGGGCGATCCTCGACTGGGCGGCGGTCTATCTGCAGAAGGAGATGGGCGCGCCGCTCTCCGTCGCGGGCTGGGGATTTGCGGGCTGCGCGGCGACGATGGCGGTCCTGCGCTTTGCGGGCGACGGGCTGCGCAACCGCTTCGGCGCGGTCCGCACCATGCGGATCAGCGCGCTGACGGCGATGTCGGGCCTTGCGGTCGCGGGGTTCGCGCCTTCGGCCGGGGTGGCCATCGCGGGCTTCGCGCTGGCGGGGATCGGCATCGCGAACCTGATGCCGATTGCGCTGTCGGCGGCCGGAAACCTGCCCGGCATGGCCGCGGGCGTCGGGCTGTCGGTCGTGACGATGATGGGCTATTCCGGCATCCTTCTGGCGCCCGCCGCGATCGGCTGGCTGGCCGAGAGCTTCAGTCTCGGCGCGATCTACCTGGGGCTGGCGCTGCTGCTGCTGGTGCCGCTGGCCATGTCGCGCCTAGCCGCCGCCGCCGATTTCGGCAGCGACACGGCCCCCTAGCGATAGACCTGCGCGTCCTCGGGGAAGCTGCGGTCGCGGACGGCTGCGGCATATTCCGCGATCGCCGCGTCGGCGCGCGGGCCCAGATCGCCGAACTTGCGCACGAAGCGCGGGACGCGGTCGGTCAGGCCCAGCATGTCGTCGACCACCAGGATCTGCCCGTCGCACCGCGCCGAGGCGCCGATGCCGATCACCGGCACCGGCACGGATTGGGTGATGCGGTCGGCCAGCCCCTCCATCACGCCCTCGGCCACGATCGAGAACGCGCCCGCATCGGCCACGGCCTGCGCGTCGGCGACATGGGCGGGCCAGGTATCCTGGTCGCGGCCCTGCGTGCGGAAGCCCCCCATCGTCAGCGTGGATTGCGGGGTCAGCCCGACATGGCCCATGACCGGCACGCCGCGTTCGGTCAGGAAGCGGATCGTGGGCGCCATGCGCGCGCCGCCCTCCAGCTTGACGGCGCCGCAGCCGGTTTTCATGAGGATGCGGGTCGCGTTGCGGAAGGCCTGCTCGGGGCTTTCCTCGTAGCTGCCGAAGGGCATGTCCACCACGACCATCGCGCGTGCACTGCCGCGCATCACGGCCTGCCCGTGGAGGATCATCATCTCGATCGTGACGCCCACGGTCGAGGGCAGGCCGTGCACCACCATGCCCAGGCTGTCGCCCACCAGGATCACGTCGGAATGCGCGTCCACCATCCGCGCCATCGGCGCGCTGTAGGCGGTCAGCGCCACGATGGGCGTGCCGCCCTTCATGGCCATGATCTGCGGGGCGGTGATGCGCTTCTGCGGGGCTTGTGCGGACATGGGGTCCCCCTTCAGGGCCGGACGACGCGCTGGTCGATCAGCAGGACATCGCCGAAGGCGACGGCCAGCAGGATCACGGCGGGTCGGGCCAGTTTCGTGACGCGGGTCAGGTCGTCCGCGTCGCGGATGTCGATCGAACGGATGGTGGCGCGCGGCTCGGACGCGATGATGCCGCGGATGCGCGCCCGCATCGCGGCGGTCGTGACGCCTGTCGCGGCCATTTCCTGCGCGGCAGCCAGCGCGCGCGGAAGGACGGGGGCGGCGGCGCGATCCGCTTCGGTCAGGCGCTGGTTCCGCGATGACATGGCAAGGCCGTCATCCTCTCGCATCGTGGGGACGGGCAGGATCTGCACGGGAATGTCCAGGTCGGCCACCATGCGGCGGATCAGGGTCAGCTGCTGATAGTCCTTTTCCCCGAAGGCCGCCGCGTCGGGCTGCACGATGTTGAACAGCTTGGTCACGACCGTGGCCACGCCGCGGAAATGGCCCGGGCGCAGGCGGCCCATCAGCATGCGGCCCAGACCCTCGACCTCGACATGGGTCTGCGCGCCGGGGCGATAGATATCCTCGACCCGTGGCAGGAACACCGCGTCGCAGCCGGCCTGCGCCAGCTTCCGGCGGTCGCCTTCCTCGTCGCGGGGATACCTGTCCAGATCCTCGTTCGGGCCGAATTGCGTGGGGTTCACGAAGATCGAGGTCACGACCCGCCCGCCGCCCTGCGCATCCACCCATTCGCGGGCGCGTGCGACCAGCGACATGTGCCCCGCATGCAGCGCCCCCATGGTGGGCACCAGCGCCACGGCCTGTCCGGCACGCCGCCATTCGCGCGACAGGTCGCGGATTTCGCCCGTGCTGCGGCAGATCTGCATGTGGGCGGTCCCTTCGCCGGAAAAACTCAGGTCCGGAAATTACCCGCCCCCCGGAGGCGCGGCAAGTCTTGCGGCATGTCGTTTTTCGCCCGCCGATGGTCGGGGCCATTTGACGTTGCGTGCCACGGATGGGGCAACGATGGGCGAACGGGCCACGCAAACGGAGCAGCGGCAATGAAATCTCATGTGAAGGTTCTGATCGTCGGTGGCGGCGCCGTCGGATGCGGGATCGCCTATCACCTGGCACGTGCGGGGTGGCAGCCGATGCTGGTCGAACGCGACGAGCTGACGGCAGGATCGACATGGCATGCGGCGGGCCTGCTGCCGCTGTTCAACATGGGATACGCGACCAGCCATATCCACGACTACTCGGTCAAGCTCTATGCCGGGCTCGAGGCCGAGACGGGCCTGAACGCGGGCTTCACCCGCTGCGGCAACCTGCGCATGGCCCAGACCGATGCGCGGATGGACGAATACATGCTCTATTCCTCGACCGCCGAGACGATCGGGATCGAGCACGAGTTCCTGACCCCCGCCCAGATGAAGGAGCGCTGGCCGCTGCTGCGCACCGACGATCTGAAGGGCGCGCTGTTCCACCCGACCGACGGCTATATCAACCCCGCCGACGTGACGCAGGCGATGGCCAAGGGCGCACGGATGGCAGGCGCCACGATCGAGCGCAAGATCCAGGTGAACGCCTATCGCTGGACGGGATCGGAATGGGTCGTCACCTGCGAACGCATGGCCGAGAAGGGCGGCAACCTGGTTCCCTCGGGCGAGGTGTTCGAGATCACGGCCGAGCATGTCGTGACCGCGACGGGCAACCATTCGCAGCGCACGGCGCGGCTTCTGGGCATCCGCATCCCGGCCATCCCGGTCGAACACCAATTCATCGTGACCGAACCCGACCCCGCGCTGCTGAAATGGCGGGCCGAGGGCAATCCCGAACATCCCGTGCTGCGCGATGCCGATGCCAAGTGGTATGTCCGCGAGGAACGCGGCGGCTGGATCCTCGGGCCGTACGAACGCGGTGCGCCCGCGCGCTTCCCCTACGAGGTGCCCGACAGCTTCCGCGCCGACCTGTTCCCGCTGGATCTGGACCGCATCGAAGAGGAATACATGTCCATGATCCACCGCCTGCCGACATCCGAGACGGTGGGCCTCAAGGACGATTTCAACGGGCCGATCTGTTACACCCCCGACGGCAATCCGCTGGTCGGTCCCGCACCCGGCCTGCGCAACATGTGGCTGGCCGAGGGCTTCAGCTTCGGCATCACCGCGGCGGGCGGCGTCGGTCATTACCTGACGCAGATGATGACCGAGGGCGAGGCCGAGATCGACATGGCATCCCTCGACCCGCGCCGCTTCGGGTCCTGGATGACCACCGAATATGCCGTGAAGAAGAACGAGGAAGCCTACGAGCACGTCTTCATCCTGCACCATCCCGACGAGGAACGAGAGGCCGCCCGCCCGCTGCGCACCTCGCCCGCCTATGACCGGCAGGCCGCGCGCGGCGCGCAATTCGGGCAGGTGAACGGGTGGGAGCGTCCGAACTATTACGCGCCCATGGGCTTCGACGATCACGCCTCGCGCAGCTTCCGTCGCGGCGGCTGGTGGGAATATGCGAAAGCCGAGGCCGAGGCCGTGCGCAATGCCGCGGGCCTGATCGACGCGACGGCCTTCGCCAAGCATCGCGTGACGGGGCCGGGGGCGACGGCCTTCCTAGACTGGCTGACGACGAACAGGCTGCCGAAGGTCGGGCGGATCAACCTGACCTATGCCCTGACCGAGGCCGGAACGACGCGCACCGAATACACCATCGTCCGCCACGCCGAGGACGACTATTACCTGGTGTCGGCAGGCGCCTGGACCGATTACGACGCAGACAACCTGATCCGGGCGGCGCAGGATTTCATGGCCGAAGGCGGCGGCTTCGTCGGCATCCAGGACGTGACGACGCAATGGGGCGTCTTCGCCATCGCGGGGCCGCAATCGCGGGCGATCCTGTCCAAGCTGATCCGCGACCCGCAGCCGGAAACCGCCCTGTCGAACAAGCGCTTCCCCTGGCTGTCGGCCCGCCGGATCGAGCTGGGCATGGTCCCCGTGAACGCGATCCGCGTCGCCTATACGGGCGAGCTGGGCTGGGAGCTGCACCACCCGATCGAGATGCAGAACCACCTGTTCGACCGCCTGATGGAGGCCGGCGAACCGCTTGGGCTGAAGCTGGTGGGTGCGCGCGCGCAGAACTGGCTGCGGCAGGAGAAGTCCTATCGCGCCTTCGGGACCGAACTGGGGCGCGATGCGACCCCGCTCGAGGCCGGGCTGGACCGCTTCGTGGACCTGTCCAAGGATTTCCGGGGCAAGGCCGCGATGGAGGCCAAGGGCATCCGCAGCAGATGCGTGACGCTGCTGATCGACGGGCCTGCCGATGCCGACCCCTGGGGCCGTGAGGCGCTGTTCCTGGACGGGCAGAAGGTGGGTCGCCTGACCTCGGGCGGGTATTCCGCGGCCTTCGGCAAGCAGATCGGGATGGGCTATGTCCGCCCCGACCTGGCCCAGCCCGGCACGCGCCTGAAGGTCCGGATGTTCCGCGAGCTGTGGGACGCCGAGGTGACCGAGGACAGCCCCTACGACCCGCAGAACGCCCGGATCAGGATCGACGGCTAGGCGTCCTCGGGGCGCAGCAGAAGGCGCAGCAGATCGTCGAAGGGTGCGGCGGTCTGCGGCGCGTTCGGGCGCGGCTCGTTCAGGCCCAGCACGGCATAGCCATGCGTCATCGCCCAGATCGCGGTGCGGACGGTTTCCTGCGCGTCGGGGGGAATGAACGCCGCGGTGGCGCGTTCCAGCACGGCCCATGTCTCGGACGCGGCCTGCTGCAGCGCGGGATCGACATGGCGCGCGCGGCTGAACATCATCCGGAACAGCCCCGATTGCGCGGTCGAGAAATCGAGATAGCCCTGGTTGATCCGTGACAGCCTCTCATAGGGGGGGATGTCGCCGGGCAGGGATTCCTCGATCAGCAGCAGGTTGTCGCGCAGGCGGACGAAGCCCCGGATCGCGATGGCGTCCTGCAGCCCGGCCAGCGACCCGAAGTGATGGGCCGGTGCGGCATGGGACACACCCGCACGGGCGGCGACGCGGCGCAGGGTCAGTTCCTCGATCCCGTGTTCGTCCAGGATCTCGAGGCCCGCGGCGACAAGGCGGTCGCGCAGGGACACGCGGCAGAGTTCGCCCGTCATGCGATGCTGCACCGCAGAAGCTTGACACTGTCAAGGCGTGCTGACATTTTAGGCATGGGTGGCCAGCTGCCGCAGCTTCCGATCGGCCCTTCACGATCGTCGGAATGCCGGTACCCCCTGGCGGGCGGCCCGTATGCGGCCTTGGTATTGGATTTCATTCGTCCTGCTTTCCCTCGTACTTGCCAAGGCCGCTTCTGCGGCTCTTCGTGGTAAACGGCTTGTCTGGAAAAGGTCTGGATCAAATACAAAAGGCCGAGCACATGGCCCGGCCTTTTTGTTTTTTGGAGCGGGCGAGGCGATTCGAACGCCCGACCCTAACCTTGGCAAGGTTATGCTCTACCCCTGAGCTACGCCCGCTCCGTTCCGTCTGCGATCCGTTTCCGTTTCCGGTGACCGTCTCGCCTTCGGTGAGTGGGGATTTACGGAACTGAGCCGGGGGCCGCAAGAGGAAAAACGCACCTTCGGGTCGATTTTTCGGAAATTTCTTGTAAGTCATTGAAATTGCTTGATCGGAAAATGAGACTTTTCGCGTGCCCGACAGCTTCCCGTGGGGCCGGAACAGAATCGCCGCCCCAAAGGGCGGCGATCATGGCGGTCTATTCGGCGGCGCGGATGCGCGCGGTCTCCAGCATGGGCTTCAGATAGCGGCCCGTATGGCTGGCCTCGACCTCGGACACGTCCTCGGGGGTGCCGATGGCGACCATCGTCCCGCCGCCATCCCCGCCCTCGGGGCCGATATCCAGAAGCCAGTCGGCGGTCTTGATCACATCGAGGTTGTGTTCGATCACCACGACGGTGTTCCCCTGGTCCACCAGCTCGTGCAGCACCTCCAGAAGCTTGCGCACATCCTCGAAATGCAGGCCGGTCGTCGGCTCGTCCAGGATGTACAGCGTCTTGCCCGTCGATCTGCGCGCCAGCTCCTTGGACAGCTTCACGCGCTGCGCCTCGCCGCCCGACAGGGTCGTCGCCTGCTGGCCCACCTTGATATAGCCGAGGCCGACCTGCATCAGCGCGTCCATCTTCTCGCGGATCGAGGGGACGGCGCCGAAGAACTGCTGCGCATCCTCGACCGTCATGTCCAGCACATCCGCGATGGACTTGCCCTTGAAGGTCACCTCCAGCGTCTCGCGGTTGTAGCGGGCACCCTTGCAGGTCTCGCATTCGACATAGACGTCGGGCAGGAAGTGCATCTCGATCTTGATGACGCCGTCGCCCTGGCACGCCTCGCAGCGGCCGCCCTTGACGTTGAAGCTGAAGCGGCCGGGCTTGTAGCCGCGCGCCTTGGCCTCTGGCAGGCCCGCGAACCATTCGCGGATGGGGGTGAAGGCCCCGGTATAGGTCGCGGGATTCGATCGCGGCGTGCGGCCGATCGGGCGCTGGTCGATGTCGATGACCTTGTCCAGATGCTCCAGCCCCTTGATCTGCTCGCAGGGGGCGGGGGTCTGGCGCGCGCCGTTCAGGCGCAGGCTGGCGGTCTTGAACAGCGTCTCGATGGTCAGGGTGGACTTGCCCCCGCCCGACACGCCGGTCACGCAGACGAACTTGCCAAGCGGGAAATCCGCGCTGACCTTCTTGAGGTTGTTGCCCGTCGCGCCGATCACGCTGATCTTCTTGCCGTTCCCCTTGCGGCGGGTCTGCGGCACGGCGATTTCGCGTTGGCCCGACAGGTACTGCCCCGTCAGGCTGCCCGCATCCGCCGCGATCTGGTCGGGCGTGCCCTGGCTGACGACCGTGCCGCCATGCACACCCGCGCCGGGACCGATGTCGAAGACGTAATCGGCATGCCGGATCGCGTCCTCGTCATGTTCGACCACCAGGACCGAGTTGCCCTGGTCGCGCAGCCCCTTCAGCGTGCCCAGCAGGCGGTCGTTGTCGCGCTGGTGCAGCCCGATGGACGGTTCGTCGAGGACATAGAGAACCCCCGTCAGCCCGCTGCCGATCTGGCTGGCCAGGCGGATGCGCTGGCTCTCGCCGCCCGAAAGGGTGCCCGCCGCGCGCGAGAGGGTAAGGTAATCCAGACCCACGTTGACGAGGAAGCCGAGCCTCTCGCGGATCTCCTTGAGGATGGCGGTCGCGATCTCGTTCTTCTGGCGCGACAGGTGGTTCGGGGCATCCTCGACCCAGGCCAGCGCCTCCTTGATCGACAGCTCGACCACGTGGCCGATATGGCTGCCCGCGATCTTGACGGCCAGCGCCTCGGGTTTCAGGCGATAGCCGTTGCAGGCGCCGCAGGGGCGGTTGTTCTGGTAACGCTCGAACTCCTCGCGGACCCAGGCGCTGTCGGATTCGCGCAGGCGGCGCTCCATGTTCGGGACCACGCCCTCGAAGACGCGGCTGATCTCGTAGATGCGGCCCGCGTCGTCGAAGCGGAACTTGATCTCCTCTCCGCCGGAACCGCGCATGAACAGGTCGCGCACGTCCTGCGGCAGGTCGCGCCATGCGGTCTTCTTGTCGAATCCGTAATGCTTGGCCAGCGCGTTCACGGTCTGCGTCAGATAGGCCGATTTCGACTTGGCCCAGGGCGCGATGGCCCCCTTGGCGATGGACAGCGTGGGGTCCGGCACGATCAGGCGTTCGTCGAAGAACAGCTCGACCCCAAGGCCGTCGCAGACCGGGCAGGCGCCGAAGGGCGCGTTGAACGAGAACAGCCGCGGCTCGATCTCGGGGATGGTGAAGCCGCTGACGGGGCAGGCGAAGTTCTCGCTGAAGGTGATGCGCTCGGGCTCGTCCGTGGCGGTTTCCAGAACCGCGATGCCGTCGGCAAGGTCCAGCGCGGTGCGGAAGCTGTCGGCCAGGCGCGTCTCGAGCCCCTCGCGGACGACGATGCGGTCCACGACCACGTCGATGTTCTGGCGGAACTTCTTGTCCAGGGTGGGCGGCTCGTCCAGCTCGTGGAACTCGCCGTTGACCTTGACGCGCTGGAAGCCCTGCTTGCGCAGCTCCAGGAATTCCTTGCGGTATTCGCCCTTGCGGTCGCGCACGATGGGCGCCAGCAGATAGGCGCGCGTGCCCTCGGGCATGGCCATGACCTGATCGACCATGTCCTGCACCTGCTGCGCCTCGATCGGCAGGCCGGTCGCGGGGCTGTAGGGCGTGCCCGACCGCGCGAACAGCAGGCGCAGGTAATCGTAAATCTCGGTCACGGTGCCCACGGTCGACCGCGGGTTCTTCGACGTGGTCTTCTGCTCGATGCTGATGGCGGGCGACAGGCCGCTGATATGGTCCACGTCGGGCTTGCCCATCATGTCGAGGAACTGCCGCGCATAGGCCGACAGGCTTTCGACGTAACGTCGCTGCCCCTCGGCATAGATGGTGTCGAAGGCCAGCGAGGACTTGCCCGATCCCGACAGGCCGGTGATCACCACCAGCTGGTCGCGCGGGATGTCCAGGTCGACGCCCTTGAGATTGTGTTCGCGCGCACCGCGCACCGATATGAACTTCTGTTCCATTGATACCCCCGGTGGCCCAAGCGCATGAGATAGGCAAAGCGTTCCGAAACGCAAGTTCGAGCGGGAACATTCAGCGAACGAAAAGGATTCTGCACCTGCGGCATTGTGTCTGCCGCATCGCGGCGCAATAGTCGTGCGCGAGGAAGGGTGCGCGTGAAATGTTATCGCTCGCACTTGCGCGACTGGCGGCCACCGCTAGGATGCGGAAATTCGAGGAAGGGGGCTTGGTATGTTCAACAAGATTCTGGTTGCCAACCGTGGCGAGATCGCGATCCGCGTGATGCGCGCCGCGAACGAGCTGGGCAAGCGAACGGTCGCGGTCTATGCCGAGGAGGACAAGCTGGGCCTCCATCGCTTCAAGGCCGACGAGGCATACCGGATCGGCGAGGGGCTGGGCCCGGTCGCCGCATACCTGTCCATCCCCGAGATCATCCGTGTGGCCAAGGAAAGCGGCGCGGACGCGATCCATCCGGGCTATGGCCTGCTGTCCGAGAACCCCGAATTCGTCGATGCCTGCGCGGCTGCCGGCATCACCTTCATCGGCCCCCGCGCCGAGACGATGCGCGCGCTTGGCGACAAGGCCAGCGCGCGGCGCGTCGCCATCAAGGCGGGCGTTCCCGTCATCCCCGCGACCGAGGTTCTGGGCGACGATTTCAACGCCATCAAGGCCGAGGCCGCCGAGATCGGCTATCCGCTGATGCTGAAGGCCAGCTGGGGCGGCGGCGGTCGCGGCATGCGCCCGATCAACGGCCCCGAGGAGCTGGTCGAGAAGGTCCGCGAGGGCCGCCGCGAGGCCGAGGCCGCCTTCGGCAACGGCGAGGGTTACCTGGAGAAAATGATCCTGCGTGCCCGCCACGTCGAGGTGCAGCTGCTGGGCGACACGCATGGGGGCCTGTATCACCTGTTCGAACGCGACTGCACGGTCCAACGCCGCAACCAGAAGGTCGTCGAACGCGCCCCCGCCCCCTATCTGACCGAGGAACAGCGGGCCGAGGTCTGCGGCCTTGCGCTGAAGATCGGGCAGGCGGTCGGCTACGAATGCGCAGGCACGGTCGAGTTCCTGATGGATATGGACAGCGGCCAGTTCTACTTCATCGAGGTGAACCCGCGCGTGCAGGTCGAACATACCGTCACCGAAGAGGTGACCGGCATCGACATCGTGCAGTCCCAGATCCGCATCATGGAGGGCGAGACCCTGGCCCAGGCCACGGGTCATTCCAGCCAGGACCAGATCACCCTGTCGGGGCACGCGCTGCAATGCCGCGTCACGACCGAGGATCCGCAGAACAACTTCATCCCCGATTACGGCCGCATCACCGCCTATCGCAGCGCGACCGGCATGGGCATCCGCCTGGACGGGGGGACGGCCTATTCGGGCGGCGTCATCACGCGCTTCTACGATTCGCTGCTGGTCAAGGTGACGGCCTGGGCGCAGACCCCCGATCAGGCGATCAAGCGCATGGACCGCGCCCTGCGCGAATTCCGCGTGCGCGGCGTTTCCACGAACATCGATTTCGTCATCAACCTGCTGAAGCATCCGACCTTCCTCGACGACACCTATACGACGAAGTTCATCGACACGACGGACGACCTGTTCGACTTCAAGAAGCGCCAGGACCGGGCGACCAAGATCCTGACCTATCTGGCCGATATCAGCGTGAACGGTCACCCCGAGACCGCGGGCCGCGCGCTGCCGCCCGCCCAGGCCCGCCCGCCGGTTCCGCCGCTGCCGAAGGCCGCCCCCGCGCAGGGCACCCGCCAGATGCTTGAAGCCCAGGGCGCGCAGGCCGTGGCCGACTGGATGGCCGCGCAGAAGCAGCTGCTGATCACCGACACCACCATGCGCGACGGGCACCAGTCGCTGCTGGCCACCCGAATGCGGTCGATCGACATGATCCGCGTGGCGCCCAGCTATGCCGCGAACCTGCCGCAGCTGTTCAGCGTGGAATGCTGGGGCGGCGCGACCTTCGACGTGGCCTATCGCTTCCTGCAGGAATGCCCCTGGCAGCGCCTGCGCGACATCCGCGAGAAGATGCCGAACCTGATGACGCAGATGCTGCTGCGGGCCTCGAACGGGGTAGGCTATACCAACTATCCCGACAACGTGGTGCAGTTCTTCGTGAAGCAGGCCGCCGAGACCGGCGTGGACGTGTTCCGCGTCTTCGACAGCCTGAACTGGGTCGAGAACATGCGCGTCGCGATGGATGCGGTGATCGACAGCGGCAAGATCTGCGAAGGCACCGTCTGCTATACCGGCAACATGCTGGACCCCGACCGGGCGAAATACGACCTGAAATACTATGTCGGGATGGCGCAGCAGCTGAAGGATGCCGGCGCGCATGTGCTGGGCCTGAAGGACATGGCGGGCCTGCTGAAGCCCGCCGCCGCACGCACCCTGATCAAGACGCTGAAGGAAGAGGTCGGCCTGCCGATCCACTTCCACACCCATGACACCAGCGGAATGGGCGGCGCGACGATCCTGGCCGCCGCCGATGCGGGCGTGGATGCGGTCGATTGCGCGATGGACGCGCTGTCGGGCAATACCAGCCAGCCGACCATGGGATCCGTCGTCGAGGCCCTGGCCCAGACCGACCGCGACACGGGCCTGGACATCGAGGCCATCCGCGGCATCAGCAACTACTGGGAACGCGTCCGCGAAAGCTATGCCGCCTTCGAATCGGGCCTGCAATCGCCCGCCTCCGAGGTCTATCTGCACGAGATGCCGGGCGGGCAGTTCACCAACCTCAAGGCGCAGGCGCGCTCGATGGGGCTGGAGGATCGCTGGCACGAGGTCGCGCAATCCTATGCCGATGTGAACCGGATGTTCGGGGATATCGTGAAGGTCACGCCGTCCTCGAAGGTGGTGGGCGACATGGCGCTGATGATGGTGGCGCAGGGCATGACGCCCGAACAGGTCGTCGATCCTGCCGTCGATGTCAGCTTCCCCGACAGCGTCGTGGACATGATGCGCGGCAACCTGGGCCAACCCCCCGGCGGCTGGCCCGAGGCGCTGCAGAAGAAGATCCTCAAGGGCGAGACCCCGATCACCGACCGCCCCGGCGCCCACCTGGAGCCGGTGGACCTGGAGGCCGTCCGCGCGAAGCTGTCCGCCGAACTGGGCGACATCGAGATCGACGACGAGGATCTGAACGGCTACCTCATGTATCCCAAGGTCTTCACCGACTACATGCAGCGCCACGAGACCTATGGCCCGGTGCGCACCCTGCCGACGCGCAGCTTCTTCTATGGAATGGAGCCGGGGCAGGAGATCAGCGTCGAGATCGACCCCGGCAAGACGCTGGAGGTCCGCCTGCTGACCATCGGCGAGACGGACGACAAGGGCGAGGTGAAGGTCTTCTTCGAACTGAACGGCCAGCCGCGCCAGGTCCGCATCCCGAACCGCAAGGCGGGCGGCGGCAGCGCCGCGCGGCCCAAGGCGGATCCGTCGAATGACGGCCATGTCGGTGCGCCCATGCCGGGCGTCGTCGCCTCGGTCGCCGTGACGCAAGGTCAGACCGTCGCGCAGGGCGACCTGATCCTGACGATCGAGGCCATGAAGATGGAGACCGGCATCCACGCCGACCAGGACGGAACCGTCAAGGCCATCCACGTCACGCCAGGCGCACAGATCGACGCCAAGGATCTGCTGGTCGAAATCGAATGATCGGATGGGCGCACCCCGCGCGGGGTGCGCCTGCACGAACTGCAGGCAGCCTTCGTCCACCGGGAAAAATGCTTCGATAGGCCGCAGCCCAAGCCCGAAACCGAGCGTTGACCCTCGGACGCCGTAGGTCTACATCGCAACCAGCCAACCCGTCGCGGGGACAGCCACAGGTGTTTCCGCGACCCGAAAGGGGATCAGCTCGTGGATAACCTTCTGCAGGACTATCTTCCAATTCTCGTCTTTGCGGGCATGGCCTCGGCGCTGGCCCTGATCCTGCTGCTGTCCGCGATCGTCATCGCGGTGCGCAATCCCGACCCCGAGAAGGTCAGCGCCTACGAATGCGGCTTCAACGCCTTCGACGACGCGCGGATGAAGTTCGACGTGCGATTCTATCTCGTGTCGATCCTGTTCATCATCTTCGACCTCGAGGTCGCGTTCCTGTTCCCCTGGGCGGTCAGCTTCCAGTGGATCAGCACCACGGCATTCTGGTCCATGATGGTGTTCCTGGGCGTGCTGACGGCGGGCTTTGCCTATGAATGGAAGAAGGGGGCGCTGGAATGGGCGTGATGACCGGAGCGAACACCGCCGGGGCCGATCGCGAACACGCGACCCGCGCGCTGAACTCGGAACTGCAGGACAAGGGCTTCCTGCTGACCACGACCGAGGACATCATCAACTGGGCGCGCAACGGCAGCCTGCACTGGATGACCTTCGGCCTGGCCTGCTGCGCCGTCGAGATGATGCAGACCTCGATGCCGCGCTATGACCTCGAACGCTTCGGGACCGCGCCGCGCGCATCGCCGCGCCAGTCCGACCTGATGATCGTCGCGGGCACGCTGACCAACAAGATGGCCCCCGCGCTGCGCAAGGTCTATGACCAGATGCCGGAACCGCGTTACGTCATCAGCATGGGCAGCTGCGCGAATGGCGGCGGCTACTATCACTACAGCTATTCCGTGGTGCGCGGCTGCGATCGCGTGGTGCCCGTGGACATCTATGTCCCCGGCTGCCCGCCGACCGCCGAGGCGCTTCTGTATGGCATCCTGCAACTTCAGCGCCGCATCCGGCGCACCGGCACGCTGGTGAGGTAACGATGGCCGTCTATCCCGACATCGACGCGCTGGAACAGCTGGCCGAACATATCGCGCTGCGCCGCCCCAACGCCGTGGCAAGCACGCAGGTCGAACATGACGAGCTGACCGTGACCGCCACGGCGGCGGGCATCATCGACCTGATCGACTTCCTGCGCTCGGACAGCTCGTGCCGCTTCTCGACGCTGGTGGACATCACGGCGGTGGACTGGCCACAGCGCGCACAGCGCTTCGACGTGGTCTATCACCTGCTGTCGATGTACCAGAACCAGCGCATCCGCGTGAAGGTCGCCATGCGCGAGGACGAGATGCTGCCGACCCTGTGCGGCGTCTTCCCCTCGGCCAACTGGTTCGAGCGCGAGATATTCGACATGTTCGGCATCCTGTTCACCGGGCATCCCGACCTGCGCCGCCTGCTGACGGATTACGGCTTCGACGGGCATCCGCTGCGCAAGGATTTCCCGACCACCGGCTATGTCGAGGTCCGCTATGACGAGGCCGAGAAGCGGGTGATCTACGAGCCCGTCAAGCTGACGCAGGAATACCGTCAGTTCGACTTCCTCTCGCCCTGGGAAGGGGCCGAATACGTCCTGCCGGGCGACGAGAAGGAAGGCGCGAAATGACCGGGGCCAAGCACGCGGCCCGCATCGGGCAGGAGGGTTGAGAGATGATGGATGGCGATATCCGCAACAACCAGTACGATGACGGCAGCCAGGACCGCCTGACCGGCGAGCAGCGCATCCGCAACTTCAACATCAACTTCGGTCCCCAGCACCCGGCGGCGCATGGCGTGCTGCGCATGGTCCTGGAGCTGGACGGCGAGGTGGTGGAACGCGCCGACCCGCATATCGGCCTGCTGCATCGCGGCACCGAGAAGCTGATGGAGAGCCGGACCTACCTGCAGAACCTGCCCTATTTCGACCGGCTGGACTATGTCTCGCCCATGAACCAGGAACATGCCTGGTGCCTGGCGATCGAGCGTCTGACCGGCACCGTGGTTCCGCGCCGCGCCAGCCTGATCCGCGTCCTCTATTGCGAGATCGGCCGCATCCTGAACCACCTCTTGGGCCTGACGACCGGTGCGCTGGACATCGGCGCGCTGACGCCGCCGCTCTGGGGGTTCGAGGCCCGCGAAGAGCTGATGATCTTCTATGAACGCGCCTGCGGGGCGCGTCTGCACGCGGCCTATTTCCGTCCCGGCGGCGTCCACCAGGACCTGCCGCCCGACCTGCTGGACGATATCGAGGCCTGGTGCGAGCGTTTCCCGAAGCTGCTGGACGATCTGGACACGCTGCTGACCGAGAACCGCATCTTCAAGCAGCGCCTTGTCGGCATCGGCGTCGTCAGCGAACAGGACGCGCTGGACTGGGGCTTCTCGGGCGTCATGGTGCGTGGATCGGGCATGGCCTGGGACCTGCGCCGCGCGCAGCCCTATGAATGCTATGACGAATTCGACTTCAAGATCCCGGTCGGCACCAGCGGCGACTGCTATGACCGCTTCCTCTGCCGGATGCAGGAGATGCGCGAGTCGACCGGCATCATGAAGCAGGCCATCGAGAAGCTGCGCGCCGAGCCTGCGGGCGACGTGCTGGCCCGTGGCAAGCTGACTCCGCCCCGTCGCGGCGACATGAAGCGCGACATGGAAAGCCTGATCCACCACTTCAAGCTGTATACCGAGGGCTTCAAGGTTCCGGCGGGCGAAGTCTATGCCGCGGTCGAGGCGCCCAAGGGCGAATTCGGCATCTATCTCGTCAGCGACGGGACCAACAAACCCTATCGCGCGAAGCTGCGCGCGCCGGGCTTCCTTCACCTGCAGGCGATGGACTGGATGTCGCGGGGCCACCTGCTGGCCGACGTTCCCGCCCTGATCGCCACGCAGGACATCGTTTTCGGAGAGGTTGACCGCTGATGCTGCGCCGCCTTCACCCCGTCCAGCCGGACAGTTTCGAATTCACGCCCGCCAACCTGGAATGGGCGCGCGCGCAGATGACCAAGTACCCCGAGGGTCGCCAGCAATCGGCGATCATCCCGGTCCTGTGGCGTGCGCACGAACAGGAAGGCTGGCTGTCGCGCCCGGCGATCGAATACTGCGCCGAGCTTCTGGGCATGGCCTATATCCGGGCGCTGGAAGTCGCGACATTCTACTTCATGTTCCAGCTGCAACCCGTTGGAACCGTTGCGAACATCCAGATCTGCGGCACTACCAGCTGCATGATCTGCGGGGCCGAGGACCTGATCGAGGTCTGCAAGCGCCGCATCGCCGCGACCCCGCACACGCCTTCGGCCGATGGCAAGTTCAGCTGGGAAGAGGTCGAGTGCCTCGGCGCCTGCGCGAACGCGCCGATGGCCCAGATCGGCAAGGATTACTACGAGGACCTCACGCCCGAGATCCTCGAGAACCTGATCGACCGCATGTCCGCGGGCGAGGTTCCGGTGCCCGGTTCGCAACAGGGCCGCTTCGCATCCGAGCCGGCATCGGGCGCGACCAGCCTGACCGAGACGGCGGGCGGGTCGTCCAGCAATGCCAGCGTGTCGCTTGCGACCGACCTGGGCGAGACGCTGAAGCGCATCGACGGGACCGAGGTTCCGATCCTCACGAAATGGCTGCGCCGCGACCGTCCCGAACCCGCGATCGACCAGCAGGAAGGCGTGGACGAGACGCCGGATGACGAACCGCGTCCCGCCGCCGGCAAGCCTGCCGACGAAACCGGCGTGACCGAGCAGGAGGCCGAAGCCGCCAGCGCCGCGCGTCCGCGTTCCGACCGTGAACCCGAAGGCTCGCGCGATGCCGAGGCCCGCGGGGACGACGTGGCCCCTGGCGCGACCGCCGACGCGGGCCGCCGTCCCGAGGGGCTCGATGCCCCGAGGGAAGGCACTTCGGACGATCTCAAGATGATCCGCGGCATCGGGCCCAAGCTCGAGCAGATGTTGAACGGCATGGGCTTCTGGCATTTCGACCAGATCGCCGCATGGGACGAGGAAGAGCTTGCCTGGGTCGATGCCAATCTGGAAGGGTTCAAGGGCCGGGCCTCGCGCGACGAATGGGTCGCGCAGGCGAAGATCCTGGCCTCGGGCGGCGAGACCGAATTCGCAAGCCGCGCGGGCAAGGATGGCCGGTATGACGAAGAGGAGTGAGCCGACACTCGCCTGAGCAGGGGATCTGGGAATGAACGCGACGGATTGCAGCAGGAAATGCTGGATCACCGGGGGCATCATCGGCCTTCTGGTCTGGATCTGCGTGTCGGGCATCGGCTCGATGCGCTGGTTCGAGGGGCTTTTCCTCGGTCTCGTTGCAGCGGCCCTGATGGGGGCGATCCTGGTCTGGCTGATCTGCAGCGGTCATCCCGCGCAGGACGGTTCGGAATGGCATCCCGCCCCGTCGCGTCCCGCGCCCAAGGAACCCGAAGCGATGGTCGCGGCGGATCCCGTGGCACCCGAACCCGTCGCGCCCGGTACGTCCCAGGCGCCGCGCGGGGCGGAACGGAACGACATCTATTCCGGCACTGCGGCCCAGCCCGACGATCTGAAGCTGATCCGCGGCGTCGGCCCCAAGCTGGAAGAGATGCTGCACGAACATGGCGTCACCCGCTTCGCCCAGATCGCGGAATGGGATGACGCCGAGATGGATCGCTTTGCCGAGATCATCGGCCGCATGGGCGGCCGGATCCGCAGCGACGACTGGGTCGGCCAGGCGCAGGTGCTGGCCCGGGGCGAGGAAACGGAATTTTCGAAGCGCGTCGAGGAAGGCAGTGACCACGGATGACGACCAGGCAGGAACAGGACGCCGCCCAGATGCGGCTGGTGGGTGCGGTGATCGCGCTGACCATGCTGTCCTGGCTGCTGGTCCAGTGGCTCGGCGCGCGCTACGACTGGCAGGCCCGTTGGGCCTTCCTGGCGGATCTGGCCGCCATCGGTGCATTTGTCTGGTCGCTGATCGTGACCTGGCGCGTCTGGCGTCGCCGCAACGCGTGACGCTTGGATAAGAGGATCGGATAACGAGATGCTGAAGGACCAGGATCGCATTTTCACCAACCTTTACGGGATGGGTGACCGCAGCCTGAACGGCGCGAAGAAGCGTGGCCATTGGGATGGCACCGCCGAGATCATCGGCCGCGGCCGCGACAAGATCGTCGAGCAGATGAAGGCGTCCGGTCTTCGCGGGCGGGGCGGCGCAGGCTTTCCGACGGGTCTGAAATGGTCCTTCATGCCGAAGGAATCGGACGGTCGCCCGGCCTATCTGGTCATCAATGCCGACGAATCCGAACCCGCGACCTGCAAGGACCGCGAGATCATGCGTCATGATCCGCACACCCTGATCGAGGGTGCGCTGATCGCCAGCTTCGCGATGAATGCGCATGCCTGCTACATCTATATCCGCGGCGAATACATCCGCGAGAAGGAGGCCCTGCAGGCCGCCATCGACGAATGCTACGATTCGGGCCTGCTGGGCGCGAATGCCGCCGGTTCGGGCTGGGATTTCGACCTCTATCTGCATCACGGGGCAGGGGCCTATATCTGCGGCGAGGAGACGGCGCTGCTGGAAAGCCTGGAAGGCAAGAAGGGCATGCCGCGCATGAAGCCGCCCTTCCCGGCGGGGGCGGGTCTGTATGGCTGCCCGACGACGGTGAACAACGTCGAATCCATCGCGGTGGTGCCTACGATCCTGCGTCGCGGTCCGGAATGGTTCGCGGGCTTCGGGCGTCCGAACAACGCGGGCGTCAAGCTGTTCGGCCTGACCGGGCATCTGAACACCCCCTGCGTGGTCGAGGAAAGCATGTCGATCAGCATGAAGGAGCTGATCGAGAAGCATGGCGGCGGCATCCGTGGTGGCTGGAAGAACCTCAAGGCGGTGATCCCCGGCGGCGCGTCCTGCCCGATCCTGACGGCCGAGCAGTGCGAGGACGCGATCATGGATTACGACGGGATGCGCGACCTGCGCTCCAGCTTCGGCACCGCCTGCATGATCGTGATGGATCAGCAGACCGACGTCATCAAGGCGGTCTGGCGCCTGTCCAAGTTCTTCAAGCACGAGAGCTGCGGCCAGTGCACGCCCTGCCGCGAAGGTACCGGCTGGATGATGCGCGTCATGGAACGCCTGGTCACCGGCGAGGCCGAGGTCGAAGAGATCGACATGCTGTTCGACGTGACCAAGCAGGTGGAAGGCCACACGATCTGCGCGCTTGGCGATGCGGCGGCATGGCCGATCCAGGGCCTGATCCGCAATTTCCGCGAGGAGATCGAGGACCGCATCAAGGCCAAGCGCACGGGCCGCATGGGCGCGATGGCGGCGGAATGATCGCACGAACCGTCATATCGGCCAGGATGCCAATGGCGTGGCCTCACGCCGGGGTGAGCGGGTGTGACACCACCAAACGGCCTTCGGGTGGTTATGTCCATGGACATGCCACCACGAAGGAGAAGACCATGACCACCATCCGCACGATGCTTGCAGCCCTGTCGATCAGCCTTGCCACCGGTCCCGCCCTTGCGCTGGAACCGCTGAGCCAGGAGGCCTATGTCAACGACCGCCTGAAGCAGGCGCGCGTGGCAGACCTCGTGCGTCGCGGCTGCGGCAGCATCGACGCGCGGCTGATCCGGGCCTTCAACGAGGCCCGCAAGCTGAAGCGTTATGCGCTGGACAAGGGCTATACCGAAGAGCAGATCGAAGCCTTCCTCGACAGCGATGCCGACCGGGATCGGATCTATCGCGATGCCGACCGCTACATGCGCGAGAACGGCGTCGAGAACGGGAACGAGGAAAGCTTCTGCCGCCTCGGGCGGAACGAAATCGCACGGCAGACGGTCGCGGGATCGCTGCTCAGCGCCAGGTAAGGATTGAAACATGGCCGAATTGCGGACAATCAAGATCGACGGCAAGGAAATCGAGGTCGATCCCAACCTGACCCTCATCCAGGCATGCGAGCAGGCCGGGATCGAGATCCCGCGCTTCTGCTATCATGAACGCCTGTCGATCGCGGGCAACTGCCGCATGTGCCTGGTCGAGGTCGTGGGCGGTCCGCCCAAGCCCGCGGCCAGCTGCGCCATGCAGATCAAGGACCTGCGGCCGGGGCCCGAAGGCGCCCCGTCCGAGATCCGCACCAACAGCCCGATGGTGAAGAAGGCCCGCGAGGGCGTGATGGAATTCCTGCTGATCAACCATCCGCTGGACTGCCCGATCTGCGACCAGGGCGGCGAATGCGACCTGCAGGACCAGGCGATGGCCTATGGCGTCGATTTCAGCCGCTATCGCGAGCCCAAGCGCGCCGCCGAGGAGCTGAACCTTGGCCCGCTGGTCGAAACCCACATGACCCGCTGCATCAGCTGCACCCGCTGCGTGCGCTTCACCACCGAGGTCGCGGGCATCAGCCAGATGGGCCAGACCGGCCGCGGCGAGGACAGCGAGATCACCAGCTATCTCAACGAGACGCTGGCCTCGAACCTGCAGGGCAACATCATCGACCTTTGCCCGGTGGGCGCGCTGGTCAGCAAGCCCTATGCCTTCACCGCCCGCCCGTGGGAACTGACCAAGACCGAGACCATCGACGTGATGGACGCGCTTGGCAGCAGCATCCGCGTGGACACCAAGGGCCGCGAGGTCATGCGCATCCTGCCGCGCAACCATGACGGCGTGAACGAGGAATGGATCAGCGACAAGACCCGCTTCGTCTGGGACGGCCTGCGTCGTCAGCGCCTGGACAAGCCCTATATCCGCGAGAACGGCAAGCTGCGTCCGGCCACCTGGCCCGAGGCGCTGACCGCCGCGACCCGCGCGATGTCGGGTCGCAAGGTCGCGGGCCTGGTGGGCGACCTGGTCCCGGTCGAGGCCGCCTACAGCCTGAAGACCCTGATCGAGAGCATGGGCGGCAAGGTCGAATGCCGCACCGACAATGCCCGCCTGCCCATCGGCAATCGCGGCGCCTATGTCGGCGATGCCACGATCGAGGATATCGACAGCGCCCAGTTCATCCAGCTGATCGGCACCAATCCCCGCGAAGAGGCCCCCGTCCTGAACGCCCGCCTGCGCAAGGCCTGGGCGCGCGGCGCACAGATCGGGCTGGTGGGCGAGGCGGTCGATCTGACCTATGACTATGCCCATGTCGGAACCGATCGCGCCGCGCTGGCCGGTCTGGCTGACCGCGAGATCGGCGATGAGACGCGCGAGGCGCCGTCGCTGGTGATCGTGGGGCAGGGCGCCATCCGCGAGGCCGATGGCGAGGCCGTGCTGGCCCATGCGATCAAGCTGGCCGAGAACAGCAACTCGAAGCTGCTGATCCTGCACGGGGCCGCGTCGCGCGTCGGCGCGATGGATGTCGGTGCCGTGACCGAGGGCGGCCTGGCTGCCGCAATCGACGGGGCCGAGGTGATCTACAATCTGGGGGCCGACGAGGTCGAGATCGACGCGGGCGCCTTCGTGATCTACCAGGGCAGCCACGGCGATCGCGGGGCGCATCGCGCCGACCTGATCCTGCCCGCCGCCTGCTATACCGAGGAAAACGGCCTGTTCGTGAACACCGAAGGCCGCCCGCAGTTGGCGATGCGCGCGAATTTCGCGCCGGGCGAGGCCAAGGAGAACTGGGCCATCCTGCGCGCCCTGTCCGCGGAACTGGGTCAGCGCCTGCCCTGGGACAGCCTTGCGCAGCTGCGCGCGCGGCTGATCGCCGAGGTGCCGCATCTGAAGCAGATCGACCAGGTCCCGCAGAACGACCGGCAGCCGCTGGAGCTGCGCGACATGGGCAAGGCCGCCTTCGTGAACCCGGTCAAGGATTTCTACCTGACGAACCCGGTCGCGCGGTCCTCGCCGCTGATGGCCGAGCTGTCGCGCATGGCCGCGGCACGCCGGACCCAACCGATCGCGGCGGAGTGATCCGATGGTCCGGTTGCCCATCCTGAAGACCCTGGCGATGGCGGCGATCCTGCCGCTGACCGCCTGCGGCGATGCCGAGGATGACGCGCGCCCCAAGGCCAAGCCGGCCCAGATGCAGGCCCGCATCGCCAGCCCCGGCACCAAGGTGGGCGAGGCCCCGCTGAGCCTTGCGCGGGTCTCGACGAAATCGGGAGAGATCCTGATCCTCGAACCCGATGGGACGGTGACCGAGATGGACTTGGACACCCCCGCGGGCCGCGACGCCTTCGCGGTGACCGAGGCCGACCTTGCGGCGCTGAACGCGAACCTGGATCTGGATCTGGGCGGCTTGGTGGCAGCCGCCGCCCCGCCCGAGAAGACCGCGCAGGAAAAGGCGCTGGAGGAATTCGCCGCCCGCACGCAGCCCGCGCTGCCGGTGCTGCGCGAGGATGCCGAGATCGCGCCCGGGATGTTCATCGCGGCCAAGGTCGACGCCCTGGGCGACGCGAACGGCCTGGTCGAGGTGACCGCCAACCTGCAGCAGGGGGTGGACGCAGATATCGCCTTCTCGTATGCCACCTGCGCATTGGCCGGCTGGGCACGCGAGAACGGGGCGGCCTATGGGCGGCACATCCGCACGCTGCAGGCGGAACGCAACGGAAAACTGCTGATCGGATCGGCCTTCACGATGTCGCAGGACAAGCCCCTGGGCCTGCGCGTGATGGAAACGGAACAGACCCTGCGCGATTGCAGGGCACGCGGCATCCCGGTCGCGTGATAATAAGGGACGGGCATCATGGCTGAATTCTGGGCATCTTCCTGGGGCATCGCGATCATCCTGCTGGCGCAGGGTCTGGCCGTCATCGCCTTCGTGATGCTGTCGCTGATCTACCTGGTCTATGGCGACCGCAAGATCTGGGCCGCCGTGCAGATGCGGCGCGGCCCGAACGTGGTCGGTCCCTGGGGCCTGCTGCAGACCTTTGCCGACGCGCTGAAATTCGTCGTCAAGGAAGTGGTGATCCCGGCAGGTTCGGACAAGTTCGTGTTCTTCCTGGCGCCGTTCCTGTCGATGACGCTGGCGCTTCTGGCCTTCGTGGCGATCCCCTTCGCGCCGGGCTGGGTGATGGCCGACATCAACGTGGGCATCCTGTTCATCTTCGCCGTCTCCTCGCTCGAGGTGTATGGCGTGATCATGGGCGGCTGGGCCTCGAACTCGAAATACCCGTTCCTCGGCTCGCTCCGGTCCGCGGCGCAGATGATCTCCTACGAGGTCAGCCTGGGCCTGATCATCATCGGGGTGATCATCTCGACCGGGTCGATGAACCTGACCGCCATCGTCGAGGCCCAGAGCGGGGCGGGTCTGCTGTCCTGGTACTGGCTGCCGCATCTGCCGATGGTCGTGCTGTTCTTCGTCAGCGCCCTGGCCGAGACCAACCGCCCGCCCTTCGACCTTCCCGAGGCCGAATCCGAGCTGGTCGCGGGCTTCATGGTCGAGTATTCCTCGACGCCCTACCTGCTGTTCATGGCGGGCGAATACATCGCCATGTGGCTGATGTGCGCGCTGATCACGCTGCTGTTCTTCGGCGGCTGGCTGTCGCCCATTCCCGGCATCCCCGACGGGGCGCTGTGGATGTTCCTGAAGATGGTCTTCTGGTTCTTCATGTTCGCCATGGTGAAGGCCATCGTGCCGCGCTACCGCTACGACCAGCTGATGCGGATCGGCTGGAAGGTGTTCCTGCCGCTGTCGCTGGCATGGGTCGTGATCGTGGCATTCCTTGCCAAATTCGAAGTCCTGGGCACCTTCTGGGCCCGTTGGGCAGGAGTCTGACAGATGGCATTCGACGTCGTTCGCGCCACCAAGTATTTTCTGATGGTGGATTTCATCAAGGGCTTCGGCCTGGGCCTGCGCTACTTCTTCGCGCCCAAGCCGACGCTGAACTATCCCCATGAAAAGGGCCCGCTGTCGCCCCGCTTCCGCGGCGAACACGCGCTGCGCCGCTATCCCAACGGCGAGGAACGCTGCATCGCCTGCAAGCTGTGCGAGGCGATCTGCCCCGCGCAGGCCATCACCATCGATGCCGAACCGCGCGAGGATGGCAGCCGCCGCACGACGCGCTATGACATCGACATGACCAAGTGCATCTATTGCGGGTTCTGCCAGGAGGCATGCCCCGTCGATGCGATCGTCGAGGGGCCGAATTTCGAGTTCGCCACCGAAACGCGCGAGGAGCTGTTCTACGACAAGGACAAGCTTCTGGACAACGGCGCCCGTTGGGAGGCCGAGATCGCGCGCAACCTTGCCATGGATGCGCCCTACCGATGACCGATGCGTTCCAGCAGATGTTCCAGCAGATGCTTGCCCAGGGGCAGGAAATGGCGCGGGCCTTCAATCCCGCGCTGGAACATTTCGACATGCGCGCCTACGAGAAGATGTTCCCGACCATGCCGGCCGACATGCTGGAGATGTGGTTCGGCAAGACCTTCAACCGCGACGGCCTGGACGCAAGGACGCGCCTGCTGATCACCATCGCGGCCATGACCGTGCAGGGCGCCCATGCCGAGCCGCAGCTGCGCATGACCATCCGCCACGCCATCGAGGCCGGGGCCACCCCGCGCGAGGTGGCCGAGACGATCTATCAGATGGGGGTGTTCGGCGGCATCCCCGCGATGCAGAAGGCGCTGGAGATTGCCCAGGCCGTCTTCACCGAATCCGAGGGGACCGATCAGTCATGACTTTTGCCTTCTACCTGTTCGCGATCTCCGTCTGCACGGCGGGCTTCATGGTCGTGCTGGCGCGCAACCCGGTCCATTCGGTGCTGTGGCTGATCCTGGCGTTCCTGTCGGCGGCGGGGCTGTTCGTCCTGCTGCAGGCGGAATTCGTCGCCATGCTGCTGGTCATCGTCTATGTGGGCGCGGTCGCGGTCCTGTTCCTGTTCGTCGTGATGATGCTGGATGTCGATTTCGCCCAGCTCAAGGGCGAGCTGGCGCAGTACCTGCCGCTGGCGGGGCTGATCGCCGTCGTCCTGCTGGCGCAGCTGGGCATCGCCTTCGGGGCATGGGAAACCGCCGACGGCGCGCAGGCGCTGCGGGCCGTCCCGGTCGAGGGGCAGCAGCTGAACACCAACGCCATCGGGCTGGTGATGTACGACCGCTACATGCTGCCGTTCCAGCTGGCGGGGCTGATCCTGCTGGTCGCCATGATCGGGGCCATCACGCTGACCATGCGCCACCGCCGCGACATCAAGCGGCAGGACGTGATCCAGCAGATGCACCGCGACCCGGCCAAGGCGATGCAGCTTCGCGACGTGAAGCCGGGACAGGGCTTGTGATCCGCGTGCGCGCGGACCTGAAATTCAACGGGTGACCGACCCGGAGGGACAGATAAGATGATCGGATTGACACATTTCCTTGTCGTGGGGGCGATCCTCTTCGTCGCCGGGATCTTCGGCATCTTCGTGAACCGCAAGAACGTGATCGTCATCCTGATGTCGATCGAGCTGATGCTTCTGGCGGTCAACATCAACTTCGTCGCCTTCTCGTACCATCTGGGCGATCTGGGCGGGCAGATCTTCACAATGTTCGTGCTGACCGTCGCCGCCGCCGAGGCCGCGATCGGCCTTGCGATCCTGGTGGTGTTCTTCCGCAACCGCGGCACGATCGCGGTCGAAGACGTCAACGTGATGAAGGGGTAAGGACGACATGACGCAATTCATCCTCTTTGCCCCGCTGATCGGCGCGCTGATCGCAGGCTTCGGCTGGCGGCTGATCGGGGAACGCGGCGCGCAGGTGCTGACGACCGCGATCCTGTTCGCGGCGGCGCTCGCCTCCTGGATCGTGTTCCTGGGCTTCGACGGGCAGCTGCGCCAGTACCCGGTGCTGGACTGGATCGTCTCGGGCGATTTCACGACCGAATGGGCGATCCGCCTGGACCGCCTGACCGCGATCATGCTGATCGTGATCACCTCGGTCTCGGCGCTCGTGCATCTCTACAGCTTCGGCTACATGGCCCATGACGAGAATTTCGGCGATGACGAGCCCTATCGCGCGCGCTTCTTCGCCTATCTGTCCTTCTTCACCTTCGCCATGCTGATGCTGGTGACCGCCGACAACCTGCTGCAGATGTTCTTCGGCTGGGAGGGCGTGGGCGTCGCGTCCTATCTGCTGATCGGCTTCTACTTCAAGAAGCAGTCGGCGGGCGCTGCGGCGATGAAGGCGTTCATCGTGAACCGCGTCGGCGATTTCGGCTTCCTCCTGGGGATCTTCGGGCTGTGGTGGCTGACCGGCTCGATCCAGTTCGACGAGATCTTCGCCCAGGTCCCGATGATCGCCGAGACGCAGATGCATTTCCTGTGGACCGACTGGAACGCGGCGAACCTTCTGGGCGTGCTGCTGTTCATCGGCGCGATGGGCAAGTCGGCGCAGCTGCTGCTGCACACCTGGCTGCCCGACGCGATGGAGGGTCCGACGCCCGTGTCGGCCCTGATCCACGCAGCGACCATGGTCACGGCGGGCGTCTTCCTGGTCTGCCGGATGTCGCCGCTGTTCGAATTCGCGCCGCAGGCCAAGATGTTCATCGTCATCGTGGGCGCAAGCACGGCCTTCTTCGCGGCGACGGTGGGTCTCGTGCAGAACGACATCAAGCGCGTCATCGCCTATTCGACCTGTTCGCAGCTGGGCTACATGTTCGTGGCGGCGGGCGTCGGTGTCTATTCCGTGGCGATGTTCCACCTGTTCACGCATGCCTTCTTCAAGGCGATGCTGTTCCTGGGCGCCGGTTCGGTCATCCACGCGATGCATCACGAACAGGACATGCGCAATTACGGCGGCCTGCGCCACAAGATCCCCGTGACCTTCTGGGCCATGATGATCGGCACGCTTGCCATCACCGGCGTCGGCATTCCACTGACCCATATCGGCTTCGCGGGCTTCCTGTCCAAGGACGCCGTGATCGAGAGCGCCTATGCCTCGGGGAACGGCTATGCCTTCTGGATGCTGGTCGTGGCGGCGCTGTTCACCAGCTTCTACAGCTGGCGCCTGATCTTCATGACCTTCTTCGGCCAGCCGCGCGGCGATCATCACGCGCATGACCACGCGCATGAGAGCCCGCGCGTCATGCTGATCCCGCTTGGGGCGCTTGCGCTTGGCGCGGTCTTCTCGGGGATGGTCTGGTACAACAGCTTCTTCGAGGAAGAGGGCGTCCAGCGCTTCTTCGGCCTGCCCGAGATCGCGGCCTCGCATGACGCGGGCCACGGCGACGACCACGCCGAACCCGCGAAGGACGAGGCCCATGGCGACGAGCACGCCGAGGGTGGCGCGACCCATGTTGATCCCGCGACCGTGGGGCAGGGGGCGATCTACATGCATCCCGACAACCACGTGATGCACGATGCCCATTACGTCCCGGCATGGGTCAAGATGTCGCCCTTCTTCGCGATGCTGATCGGCCTGGGGCTGGCATGGGTCATGTATATCCGTCGCCCCGAGGCGCCTGCGCGACTGGCGGCACAGCAGCCGGGCCTGTACCAGTTCCTGCTGAACAAGTGGTATTTCGACGAACTGTATGACGTGGTCTTCGTCCGCCCGGCGCGCTGGATCGGCGCGCGGCTGTGGACGCGGGGCGACGGAGCGATTATCGACGGCGCCATCAACGGGGTCGCCCTGGGAATCATTCCGCGCCTGACCCGCTTCGCGGGCCGTGTGCAGTCGGGCTATCTGTTCCACTACGCCTTCGCGATGGTCATCGGCATCGTGGGCTTGCTGATCTGGGTGATGATGCGGGGCGCGCACTGACATGACGAACCTTCTTTCGATCATCACCTTCCTGCCGATCGTGGCAGCGGGCATCCTGGCCCTGTTCCTGCGCGGCGACGACGCGGCCGCGCAGAAGAACGCCAAGTTCCTCGCCCTGATCGCGACCGGCGCGACCTTCCTGATCTCGCTGTTCCTGCTGGCGGGCTTCGAGCCGTCGCAATCCGGCTTCCAGTTCGTCGAGGATCACGCCTGGATCATGGGCCTGCGCTACAAGATGGGCGTGGACGGCATCTCGATCCTGTTCATCCTGCTGACGACCTTCCTGATGCCGCTGACGATCCTGTCCACCTGGGACGTGACCACGCGGGTCAAGGAATACATGATCGCCTTCCTGGTGCTGGAGGGGCTGATGATCGGCGTCTTCGCGGCGCTGGACCTGATCCTGTTCTACCTGTTCTTCGAGGCCGGTCTGATCCCCATGTTCCTGGTGATCGGGATCTGGGGCGGGGCGAACCGCATCTATGCGGCGTTCAAGTTCTTCCTCTATACCTTCATCGGGTCGGTCCTGATGCTGGTCGCGATGATCGCGATGGCCCGCACCGCGGGGACCACCGACATCGTGGCGATGCTGGATTACGACTTCCCCTCGCAGACCATGACGATCCTCGGGATCACGGTGATGGGCGGCATGCAGACGCTGCTGTTCCTTGCCTTCTTCGCCAGCTTCGCGGTCAAGATGCCGATGTGGCCGGTCCATACCTGGCTGCCCGATGCGCACGTGCAGGCACCGACCGCGGGTTCGGTCGTGCTGGCCGCGGTCCTGCTGAAGATGGGCGGCTATGGCTTCCTGCGCTTCAGCCTGCCGATGTTCCCGGTGGCGGCCGACCTGCTGCAGGGGCTGGTCCTGTGGATGTCCGCGATCGCCATCGTCTATACCTCGCTGGTGGCGCTGGCGCAGTCCGACATGAAGAAGCTGATCGCCTATTCCTCGGTTGCGCATATGGGATACGTGACGATGGGGATCTTCGCGGCGAACCAGCAGGGGCTGGACGGCGCGATCTTCCAGATGCTGTCGCACGGCTTCATCTCGGGGGCGCTGTTCCTGCTGGTGGGCGTGATCTACGACCGGATGCACACGCGGGAAATCGACGCCTATGGCGGGCTGGTGAACCGGATGCCGGTCTATGCGCTGGTCTTCATGTTCTTCACGATGGCCAATGTGGGCCTGCCCGGCACCTCGGGCTTCGTGGGCGAGTTCCTGACGCTGATGGGCACGTTCCGCGCCAATACCTGGGTGGCCTTCGTGGCCGCGACGGGGGTGATCCTGTCGGCGGCCTATGCGCTCTGGCTCTATCGTCGCGTGACCATGGGCGCGCTGATCAAGGAGAGCCTGCGCGGCATCGCCGACATGACCCCGCGCGAGCGCTGGCTGTTCGTGCCGCTGGTCGCGATGACCCTGATCCTTGGCGTCTATCCGCGCCTCGTGACCGACATCACCGGCCCCTCGGTCGAGGCGCTGCTGGTGAATTACAACGACGCGCTGCCCGAAGCGCCCGAAGACGAGATGGCGGCGGCTGCCGCCAGCCATTGAGGAAGGCAAGATGACCGGACTTGATCTCTCGACCGTCCTGCCCGAGTTGTGGCTTGCGATCTATGCGCTGGCGGCGCTGATGGCGGGGGCCTATCTGGGCAAGGACGCCATCGCGCGCCCGATCCTGTGGACCAGCGTCGCGGCCATGCTGCTGACGGGGCTGTACCTGGGCGTGGCGGACCGACCCGACCAGACGGCGTTCTCCGGCATGTTCACCGACGATGCGTTTGCGCGCTTTGCCAAGGTGACGATCCTGCTGTCGGGCGCCGCCGTCCTGGCCATGAGTGCGGATTACATGCAGCGCCACAAGCTGATGCGCTTCGAATACCCGATCCTGATCGTGCTGGCTTCGCTGGGGATGATGGTGATGGTGTCGGCGGGCGACCTGCTGACGCTGTATATGGGGCTGGAGCTGCAATCCCTCGCGCTCTATGTCGTGGCCGCCATGCGCCGCGAGAGCGTGAAATCCTCCGAGGCCGGTCTGAAGTACTTCGTGCTGGGCGCGCTCAGCTCGGGGCTGCTGCTCTATGGTGCGTCGCTGGTCTACGGCTTTGCGGGCACGACCAGCTTCGCGGGCATCATCGAGGTCGTGCAGGCGGGCAGCCTGCCCCTGGGCCTGCTGTTCGGCCTGGTCTTCCTGCTGGTGGGCCTGGCCTTCAAGGTCAGCGCGGTGCCGTTCCACATGTGGACGCCCGATGTCTACGAGGGCTCGCCCTCGCCGGTGACGGCGTTCCTGGCGACCGCGCCCAAGGTCGCCGCGATGGCGCTGATCGCGCGCCTGATGTTCGACGCATTCGGCAACGTTCCCGGCGACTGGAGCCAGATCATCGCGGCCCTTGCGGTCCTGTCGATGTTCGTGGGGTCCATTGCGGGGATCGGCCAGCGCAACATCAAGCGCCTGATGGCCTACAGCTCGATCGCGCATATGGGCTTCGCGCTGGTGGGCCTGGCCGCGGGCAGCGCCTATGGCGTGCAGGCGATGCTGCTCTACATGGCGATCTATGCGGTGATGAACGTGGGCACCTTCGCCTTCATCCTGTCGCTGGAACGCGACGGGCAGCCGGTCGTGTCGCTGGACAGCCTGAACCGCTTTGCGATCAGCAACCCGCTGACCGGCGTGGCCGTGCTGTTCCTGATGTTCAGCCTTGCGGGCGTGCCGCCCTTCCTGGGCTTCTTCGCGAAATACGGCGTGCTGTCGGCCGCGGTCGATGGCGGCAAGGCGTGGCTGGCGGTCGCGGGCGTCATCGCCTCGGTCATCGGGGCGTTCTACTATCTCCGCATCGTGTACTACATGTTCTTCGGTGCCGATACCGACCATGCCGAGAGCCGCATGGGCCTTGTGCAATGCGGGTCTCTGCTGGTGCCCGCGGCTGCGCTGCTGCTGGGCGCGGTGACGATGCTGGGCATCGACGATGCGGCGGCGACGGCCGCGCAATCGCTTGTGGGCGGGGCCGAGGCCGCGACCGTGGCGGGTGAGTAATCCGTCGACCGAAGCATGGCCCGAGGGCGTGGCACGCCACGTCCTCGACCGTGTGGACAGCACCAATGCGGAAGCGTTCCGGCGCGGCCCCGACCTGACGGGGCCCGCTTGGATCATGGCCTATCGCCAGGAGGCCGGTCGCGGCCGCCGCGGGCGTGCCTGGCGCGACCCGCAGGGCAATTTCGCGGCGACGCTGGTCCTGCGTCCCGAAGGTGGGGCGGGGGACGCGGCGCGGCTGTCCTTCGTGACGGCGCTGGCGGTCCATGACGCGTTGCGCACCCTTTGCGGTCCGCAGCCGGGCTTCGCGCTGAAATGGCCGAACGACGTGCTGCTGAACGGCGGCAAGCTGTCGGGCATCCTGCTGGAGAGCACCGGCGCGGGCGATCGGCTGGGCCTGCTGGCCATCGGCATCGGCATCAACCTGTCCGAGGCCCCCGACACCGCCGAGGTCGAGGCACAGGCCATGCGCCCCGTCAGCCTTCTGGCCGAGACGGGCATGACCGTGACCCCGGACGAGATGCTGGACGCGCTGGCCCCGGCCTTCGACCACTGGCACCGCCAGATGCGCGCATACGGCTTTGGGCCGGTGCGCAATGCGTGGCTGGCCCGTGCCGCCAAGTTGGGCGAGACCATCGTGGCCCGCACCGGCACGGCCGAGTTCACGGGCCGCTTCGACGGCATCGACGACAGCGGCGCGCTGATCCTGACCGGCCCGCGCGGGCGTCATGCGATCCCTGCCGCCGACATCCATTTCGGGGGCTGAGACATGCTTCTCTGCATCGACACGGGCAACACGAACACGGTCTTCTCGGTCTGGGACGGCACGAAGTTCCTGGCCCATTGGCGCATCCGCACCGATCACCGCCGCACGGCGGACGAATACTATGTCTGGCTGTCCACGCTGATCGCCGTCCAGCGGTTCGAGCTGCAGATAGACGCCTGCATCATCAGCGCCACCGCACCGCGCGTGGTGTTCAACCTGCGCGTCCTGTGCAACCGCTACTTCGACACGCGCCCGCTGGTCGTGGGCAAGCCCGACTGCCTGCTGCCCGTGCCGCCGCGCGTCGATCCGGGCACGACGGTGGGGCCGGACAGGCTGGTGAACACGGTCGGCGCCTATGACCGCCACGGGCCGGACCTGATCGTGGTCGATTTCGGCACCGCCACGACGCTGGACGTGGTGGATGTGGACGGCGCCTATATCGGCGGCGCGATCGCGCCGGGGGTGAACCTGTCGCTGGAGGCGCTGCACATGGGGGCCGCGTCACTGCCGCATGTGGACATCACCATGCCCACGCAGGTCATCGGCACGAATACCGTCGCCTGCATCCAGTCGGGCGTGTTCTGGGGATATCTGGGCCTGGTCGAAGGCATCGTCGCGCGTATCCGCGCCGAACGCGACCGCCCCATGAAGGTCATTGCAACCGGGGGGCTTGCCCCGTTGTTCGATCAGGGATTTGACCTGTTCGACGCTATCGAAGACGATCTTACAATGCATGGGCTTCGGCTCATCCACGATTACAACAAGGAGATGGGCAATGGCTGACCGCCTGATCTATCTGCCGCTTGGCGGCGCGGGCGAAATCGGCATGAACGCCTATGTCTACGGATATGGCGCGCCGGGCAAGGAACGGCTGATCCTGGTCGACCTGGGCGTCACCTTCGGGGACATGGAAAGTGCACCGGGCATCGACCTGATCATGCCGGATATCGCCTGGCTGGAGAAGAACAAGCACCGCCTCGAGGCGATCTTCGTGACCCACGGCCACGAGGATCACCTGGGCGGGCTGGGCCACCTGTGGTCCCGGCTGGAGGTTCCGATCTATGCCCGCCGCTTCACCGGATCGCTGATCCGGCTGAAGCTGGAAGAGGCGGGCCACCCCGCCGATACCGTCCGCATCGTCGAGGCACGCCCCGAGGTGACCGAGCTTGGCCCCTTCAAGGTGCAATATGCGCCGATCAGCCACTCGATCCCCGAAAGCAGCGCGCTGATCATCGACACGCCTGCGGGCCGCGTGCTGCACACGGGCGACTTTAAGCTGGACGGCACGCCGGTCGTCGGCGACGCGTGGGATCCGGTCGCCTGGAAGCAGATCGCGACCGAGGTCGATGGCGGGATCAAGGTCCTGACCTGCGACAGCACCAACATCTTCTCGACCCATCCGGGCCGGTCCGAGGCGCTGCTGGCGAACCCGATCCTGGAATGGGTCATGGCGCAGCCGAACATGGTCGTGGCCACCACCTTCGCCAGCAACATTGCGCGCCTGAAGACGCTGGCCGATGCGGCCAAGGCCGGCGGTCGCAAGATCTGCCTGCTGGGTCGCGCCATGCGCCGCATGGTCTCGGTCGGGATCGAGACGGGGATCCTGTCGGACTTCCCCGACACCATCGGCCCCGAAGAGGCCGCGAAGCTGCCCCGCAACGAGGTGATGCTGATCGTGACCGGCAGCCAAGGCGAACGCCGCGCCGCTAGCGCGCAGCTGTCGCGTGGCCGCTACCTGGGGCTGTCGCTCAAGACGGGGGACAGCTTCCTCTTCAGCTCGAAGACCATTCCCGGCAACGAGAAGTCGGTCGGGCGCATCATGAACGCGCTGAGCGAGATGGGCGTCGAGGTCTATGACGCCGATGACGGGCTCTATCACGTGTCGGGCCACGCGAACCGCCCCGACATCGAGACGATGCACGAGGTGCTGAAGCCCGCCACCGTCATCCCGATGCATGGCGAACACCTGCACCTGCGCGAGCATGTGATGCTGGCGCGCGGCAAGGGCACGTCGGCCGAGGTGATCGTGAACGGCGCGATGGCCGATCTGACCGGCACCGCCCCCAAGATCGTCGACCAGATCGAGACGGGCCGCCTGTACCTGGACGGCAACGTGCTGATCGGCGCGATGGACGGCGTCGTGCGCGACCGCATCCGCATGGCCCTGAACGGCCAGGCGACCGTCAGCGTCATCATCGACGAGGATGACAATGCGCTGCCCGACGCCTGGGTCGAACTGATGGGCCTTCCGGTCCGTGGCCGTTCGGGGACCGAGCTGGACCAGATGATCGAGGCCGAGCTGGCCGAGTTCCTGGAGCGCGCCGACCGCCGCACCGTCCGCGACGACGACAAGATGGAAGAGGCGGTCCGCAAGATCACCCGCCAGGTCTCGATGGAGGAGATCGGCAAGAAGCCCGAGGTCACCGTCATCGTCAGCCGCCTGATGGCCGACTGAGCGCTGCGGGGGCCGGTGGGAAACCACCGGCCCCTTGCGCAAGGGGGCTTGCAATGACTGCCGCCTTGCGCCAATTCGCTTGCCCATGAGCGACGAACCCAAATCCACATTCGATCCGAACCCGCCCCGGCGGAACTTCTATGGCCGCCGCCACGGCAAGACCCTGCGCCAGAGCCAGAAGGGATACCTGTCCGAGGATCTGGGCGAATTGCGCCCGCGCGGCATCACGCACCAGGACAACCCCGACCGTACGCCCATCGACCCTTCCGCGATCTTCGGCGACGACCGCCCGGTCTGGCTGGAGGTCGGCTTCGGCGGGGGCGAGCACATGGTCCACATGGCCAAGACGCATCCGCAGATGGGCATCATCGGCTGCGAGCCCTTCATCAACGGCGTCGCCATGCTGCTGGGCAAGATCCGCGAAGCGGGGGTCCAGAATGTCAGCGTGCATCCCGGCGATGCGCGCGACCTGATGGACGTGCTGCCCGATGCCAGCATCGAGCGCGCGTTCCTCATGTATCCCGACCCCTGGCCCAAGGCGCGCCATCACCGCCGCCGCTTCGTGACGCCCGAACATCTGCTGCCGCTTGCGCGCGTGATGAAGGCAGGCGGGATTTTCCGCGTGGCCAGCGACATCCCTGATTACATCCGCCAGACCCGCGAAGAGGTGCCCCCCGCGGGGTTCGAGATGATCGCCGATACCGATCAGCCTTGGGACGACTGGATCAGCACCCGCTATGAACAGAAGGCCCTGCGCGAAGGGCGCGCGCCCCATTACGTGACCTTCCGCCGCCTTTAATGAAAAGGCCCGCCATGATCGGCGGGCCTTATGTCACTCGACCGTGACGGATTTCGCGAGGTTCCTCGGCTGGTCCACGTCGGTCCCCTTGGCGACCGCCGTGTGATAGGCGAGATACTGCATCGGCACCGCGTACAGCATCGGCTGGAACACGCCCCCGCCCGACGGCAGCGTCAGGCTGGCCGTCACGCCTTCGCCCGCAGCGGCGATCCCGCCCGCATCCGAGATCAGCAGCACGCGACCGTGGCGGGCCATGACCTCCTGCATGTTCGAGATGGTCTTGTCGAACAGCGCATCATGCGGCGCCAGCACGACGACCGGCACGTCGCCGTCGATCAGCGCGATGGGGCCGTGCTTCAGCTCGCCCGAGGCATAGCCCTCGGCGTGGATGTAGCTCAGCTCCTTCAGCTTCAGCGCGCCCTCCAGCGCGACGGGATACAGCGCGCCCCGGCCGAGGTACAGCACGTCGCGCGCCGTCGCCAGCCAGTCGGCATGCTTGCGGCAATCGTCCGTCAGCGCCAGCGCCTGCGACAGCAGCGCGGGGACCGAGCGCAGGTCGCGCAGATGCGCCGCCAGCGCCTGATCGTCGATCCGCCCGCGATCATGTGCCGCCTTCAGCGCCAGGACGGCCAGCACCGCCAGCTGGCAGGTGAAGGCCTTGGACGAGGCCACGCTGACCTCGATCCCCGCCAGCGTCGGCAGGGCCACGTCGCTGTCGCGCGCGATGGCCGAGGTGCCCACGTTCACAAGCCCCACGGTCCGCGCGACATGGGCGCGGGCATAATGCAGGGCGGCCAGCGTGTCGGCGGTCTCGCCCGACTGGCTGATGGCGACGAACCAGCTGCGATCCGACAGGGGCGGCTCGCGATAGCGGAACTCGGAGGCGACATCGATGTCGCAGGGCAGGCCGGCAAGCTGTTCGAACCAGTATTTCGCGACATGCCCCGCCAGATGCGCGGTGCCGCAGCCCACCAGCGAGATGCGGTCCACATGGGTGAAATCCAGCCCCTCGGGCAGGATGATGCGGTCGTCCTTGACGTAATGGTTCAGCACGTCGCCGATGACGGCGGGTTGCTCGGCGATCTCCTTGGCCATGAAGTGGCGATAGCCGCCCTTGTCGATGGCCGTGGCGCCCACGTCGATGCGGTTCGTCGCACGCTGCACAGGCTGGCCCGCCGCGTCGAAGACATCGACGCCCGCGCGGGTCAGGACGGCATGGTCGCCATCCTCGAGATAGGTGATGCGGTCGGTGAAGGGCGCCAGCGCCACCGCGTCCGAGCCGAGAAACATCTCGTTCGTGCCGTGGCCGATGGCCAGCGGGCTGCCCTTGCGCGCGGCGATCAGCAGATCGGCCTGCCCCTCGAACAGGAAGGCCAGCGCGAAGGCGCCGTCCAGCCGCGACAACGTCCTGCGCGCGGCCTCCAGCGGGGACATGCCCTGCTGCAGGTAATGCGCGGTCCACAGCGCGACGGTTTCCGTGTCGGTCTGTGACTGGGGCTGGATGCCCAGTTCCTGCAGTTCCGCGCGCAGTTCGCGGAAATTCTCGATGATGCCGTTATGGACGACGGCGACGGGGCCGGACTGGTGGGGGTGGGCGTTCGCCTCGGTCGCGGCGCCGTGGGTGGCCCAACGGGTATGGCCGATGCCGACATGGCCGGGCAGGGGATCGTGGACCAGCCGGTCCGACAGGTTCACCAGCTTGCCGACCGCGCGGCGGCGGTCCAGCCGCCCCGATGCGTCCACCGTCGCGACGCCCGCGCTGTCATAGCCGCGATATTCCAGCCTGCGCAGCGCCTCGACCAGTTGGGGGGACACTTCGTGGCTGCCGAGGATTCCGATGATGCCGCACATCAGCGCGTCTCCTTCTTGGCACGCAGCGCGGCCATCAGGCGCGTCGCAAGGCCGGGTTTCGTGGCCTGGCGCGCGCGTCCGATCGCCAATGCGCCGTCGGGCACGTCCTCGGTGATGACCGAACCCGATCCGGTCATCGCGTCCGCGCCGACGGTCACGGGGGCGACCAGCATCGTGTCGCTGCCGATGAAGGCGCGCGCGCCGATGGTGGTGCGATGCTTCATCACGCCGTCATAGTTGCAGGTGATCGTGCCCGCGCCGATATTCGTGGCCTCGCCCACATGCGCGTCGCCCAGATAGGTCAGGTGCCCGACCTTCACGCCCTCGTCCAGGACGGTGTTCTTGATTTCGACGAAGTTGCCGACATGGACGTCGCCGCCCAGTTCCGCGCCGGGGCGCAGGCGGGCGAAGGGACCGACCGTCGCGCCCGCGCTGAGATGGCAGCCTTCGAGATGGCAGAAGGGCAGCACCTCGGCCCCCGATTCGATCGTGACGCCGGGGCCGAAGACCACGTTCTGCCCGATGATCGCATCGCGTCCGATCACGGTGTCCTGCGCGAAGAACACGCTGCCGGGATCGGACAGGGTGACGCCGTCATCCATCGCGCGGGCGCGGGCGCGGGACTGGAACAGCGCCTCGGCGCGGGCCAGCTCGGCGCGGGTGTTGATGCCGAGGGTCTCTTCCTCGTCGCAGGTGACGACATCGGCGCGGCGGCCTTCGGCGCGGGCCAGCGCCACCAGGTCGGTCAGATAGTATTCGCCGGCGGCATTGTCGTCCGACAGGCGCACGATCAGCAGGCGCAGCAGGTCCGCGTCCAGCGCCATGACGCCCGAATTGCACAGCGCGATCTGGCGCGTGGCCTCGTCGGCATCCTTGTATTCGACGATCCGTTCCAGCCCCTTGTCGGTCACGACCAGGCGGCCATAGCGGCCCGGATCCTCGGCCTCGAAGCCCAGCACCACGAGGTCGGCATCGTGGCTGGACAGCGCGGCCAGCGTATCCTCGCCGATGAAGGGGGTGTCGCCATAGAGGATGACGACCTTGCCCTGGAACCCTTCCAGCTGGGGCAGGGCCTGCTGGACGGCATGGCCGGTGCCCAGCTGTTCGGCCTGAAGCACGCATTGCACCTCGGGGTCCAGCTTGGCGACCGCGCGCGACACGGCGTCAGATCCGTGGCCCGTCACGACGACGATCTGTTCGGGGTCCAGGCTGCGCGCGCCCGACAGCGCGTGCCCCACCAGCGGCACGCCGCCCAGGCGGTGAAGGACCTTTGGCAGGTCAGACTGCATGCGGCTGCCCTGACCCGCCGCAAGGATTACCACTGCCACCGCATTTTCCGACATGCCGACCCCATCGCCTGTTTGCTTTCTTGCCCCGGCGTTCTAATCGGGGCGGGGTGCGCTGGAAAGCCCCGGCGCATTCACCTTTGTTTTCGGATCGTTTCGAAGGAGGCATGAATGGCGGGAACGGTGGTCTTCGATCTGGACGGGACGCTGGCCGATACGTCGGGCGATCTGATCGCGGCGGCGAATGCGTGCTTTCGCGGGCGTGGCCTTGGCGATCTGCTGGATCCGGTGGCCGACGCGCTGATCGCGTTCCATGGCGGGCGCGCGATGCTGCGGGCCGGATATGCGCGCGCGCCGCAGGACGTGCTGATCCCCCCCGAGGCCGAGGACCAGGATTTCCACCGCCTGCTGGATCACTATGGCGCGGCCATCGCGGTGCACACGCGGCTCTATCCCGGGGTCGAGGCTGCGCTGGACCGGCTGGCGGCGGACGGGCACATCCTGTCGGTCTGCACCAACAAGCCCGCGGGCCTGGCCGAGGATCTGCTGCAAAGGCTGGGCATCCGCGACCGCTTCGCCGCGATGATCGGCGCGGACACGCTGCCGGTGCGCAAACCCGATCCGCGCCCCTACCAGGCGGCGGTCGAACAGGCGGGCGGCACCGTGGCGCGGTCCTTCCTGATCGGGGATACGGAAACCGACCGCAAGACGGCTGCCGCGGCGGGCGTGCGCGTGGCGCTGGTCAGCTTCGGCCCCGAGGGTGCTGCGATCGGCCGGCTGGCGCCCGATGCGATGCTGGACCATTTCGACGCGCTGCCGGGCCTGGCGCGCGACTGGCTGGCATAGGCAAGGGGGCCGCGGCCCCCTTGTCCATGTTTCAGGCGTCGTCCTTCTCGGCCTGATCCGCGGGGCTTGCGTTCAGGTGGCCATAGTTCTGGGCGCCGATCGTCTCGTACAGGCCCAGCTGGGTCTCGAGGAAGTCGATATGGCCTTCCTCGTCCTGGATCAGGTTCTCGAACAGGTTCTTGCTGACGTAATCGCCCACGCTCTCGCAATAATCCCGCGCCTCGATATAGAGGGTGCGGGCCTCGTGTTCGGCGGCAAGGTCGCTTTCCAGCGTTTCCTTCAGGTCCTGCCCGATGCGCAGCGGGTCCAGCTTCTGCAGGTTCGGATGCCCTTCGAGGAAGATGATTCGCTCGATCAGGCGATCGGCGTGGTGCATCTCCTCGATCGATTCCTCGCGCGATTTCTTCGCGATCTTGCCGAAGCCCCAGTCTTCCTGCAGGCGATAGTGGAGCCAGTACTGGCTGACCGCGGTCAGCTCAGACCGAAGCGCGGCGTTGAGATATTCGATGACCTTGGGGTCGCCCTTCATGGCTGCGTTCCTTGTAGCTGTCTGTTCCGGGCCGCAAAATCGGCGGCGCGACACCCAGCTTATCGCAGGCACGCATGGTGTCCAGAAACAGTGGCATGCAACCACCGCAATCGGCACGCTTGCCAAGGGCATGATAGATCTTGCCCGGCGTGATGATGGTCTGGGGATCGGCCTCGCGCATCCAGTCGATGGCTGCGCGGATGTCCCGGTCGGAAATCTGGGTGCAGTGACAGACGATCATGCGGGCTCCTTCCGCGCAATCTCTGACCAATTCCATCGGAAAAGTAAAGCCCGACTTCTTTGGTCGGTCATCAAGCCTTCTTGACGGAGGGCCGGGGCTGGCGCAGAAGCCCGCACATGAAGCTTTCGGATTTCGATTTCGACCTGCCCGAGGGGCTGATCGCGACGCGCCCCGCGCGCCCGCGCAGCCATGCGCGACTGCTGCTGGCGGAAGGTGACGCCATCGCGGACAGGCACGTCTTCGATCTGCCGCAGATCCTGCGCGCGGGCGACGTGCTGGTGCTGAACGACACCAAGGTCATTCCCGCGCGCCTGGCCGGCACGCGCACCCGCCAGACCCCGGAGGGCGAGGCCGTCGCGAAGATCGAGGTCACGCTGCTGGAGCCCGCATCCGAGGGCTGGCATGCACTGGCCAAGCCCCTGCGCAAGCTGCGCGAGGGCGAGGTGATCCGCTTCGGTCCCGACCTGTCGGCCACCGTCGCCCAGATCGCGGATGGCGGGTTGCGGCTGGTCTTCGACGCAGAGGGAGACGCCTTCGACCGGGCGCTGGCGCAGGTCGGCGCGATGCCGCTGCCGCCCTATATCGCGGCGCTGCGCGCGCCCGACGAACAGGACCACGACGATTACCAGACCGTCTGGGCCGAGAACCAGGGCGCCGTCGCGGCCCCCACCGCCAGCCTGCATTTCGACGCGCCCCTGCTGGAGGCGCTGCGCGAACGCGGGGTCGAGTTCGTGCATGTCACGCTGCATGTCGGTGCCGGGACCTTCCTGCCGGTCAAGGTCGATGACGTGACGACCCACCGCATGCATTCGGAATGGGGCCAGGTCACCCCTGATGCCGCCGCCCGCATCAATGCCGCCAAGGCGGAGGGTCGCCGCGTCATTCCCGTCGGCACCACGGCCCTGCGCCTGATCGAATCGGCCGCCGATCCGGCGCTCAACCCGGCTGCGGGCGATGCGCCCATCGCGCCCTTCGCGGGCAAGACCGACATCTTCATCTATCCGGGGCATGCCTTCCGCGTGGCCGACGCGCTGATGACGAATTTCCACCTGCCGAAATCGACGCTGCTGATGCTGGTTTCGGCGCTGATGGGGCAGGACCGGATCCGCGCGATCTACGACCATGCGGTCGCTTCACGCTATCGTTTCTTCAGCTATGGCGATGCGTCGCTTTTGATCCCCTAGGGTCGTTTAAAGGTCATGGCGGCTGTGTTATCGGCGCTAGGCGAAGCGTTCCGATTCCCCTGCTGACAAACGAGCCTGCCCATGACCTCCGTGCTGCGCACAACCTGGCCCCTTTTCCTGGGCATCCTGCTGCTGATGGTGGGCAACGGGATGCAGGGCACGCTGCTGGGCATCCGCGGCGGGATCGAGGGTATCCCGACCTTCCAGATGTCGCTGGTCATGGCCGGCTATTTCGGCGGCTTCCTTGTCGGCAGCCTGACCGTCCCCGGCCTGATCCAGAACGTGGGCCATGTGCGCGTCTTCGCGGCGCTCGGATCGCTGATTTCCGCCACGCTGATCCTGTTCCCGGTCGAGCCGCACTGGATCGCCTGGACCATCCTGCGCTTCCTGATCGGCTATTGCTTCTGCGGGGTGTACATCTCGGCCGAAAGCTGGCTGAACGCGGGTTCCACCAATGCCAATCGCGGGCAGGCGCTGTCGGCCTACATGATCGTGCAGCTGCTGGGCATCGTGGTCGCGCAATTGCTGCTGAACACGGCCGATCCCGCGGGCTTCCTGCTCTTCGTCATCCCCTCGGTTCTGGTTTCGCTGGCCTTCACGCCGATCCTGCTGTCGGCCAAGCCCGCACCCCAGTTCGAGACGATCAAGCGGATGAGCTTTGCCGAGCTGTATCGCGCATCGCCCCTGGGTTGCGTCGGCGTCTTCCTGATGGGGGGCGTGCTGGCCGTGCTGTCGGGCATGTCCTCGGTCTGGGGGGCGCAGGTCGGGCTGTCGGTGGCGCAGATCTCGCTGTTCGTGGCGGCAAGCTATGCGGGCGGGCTGGTGCTGCAATATCCCGTCGGCTGGATCTCGGACCGGACGGATCGCCGCCGCGTCGTGCTGATCATGGCGGCGGTCGGCAGCATTTGCGGGCTGGCCGTCATCGCCATCCAGCCGGGCACCCTGGGCCTCGTGATCGCGGGGGCGATCATGGGCGGGGCCGCGAACCCCATCTATGCATTGCTGCTGGCCTACACGAACGATTACCTCGACCAGTCGGACATGGCCTCGGCTTCCGCGGGCCTGATGTTCATCTATGGCGTGGGGTCGATGGCCGGACCGATCCTGACGGGTTGGCTGATGGGCGTCGTGGGGCCGGACGGGTTCTGGATCTACATGGGCGTGCTTCTGGCGCTTCTGACGGCCTATGCCGGGTGGCGGTCGACGCAGCGCGCCAGCCTCACGGTCGAGGAGCAGGGCAACTATGCCGTCATCGGCCCGAACGCCACGACGGTCATCGTCGAGGCGCTCATGGACGAGGCGCAGGATTCCACCGAGGAACAGCCCGAGGACGAGGTGCAGGAGGACCAGCCCGAGCTGGACGGCGAGGGGCTGGACCGCGACGCGCTGGAACCGTCCGAGCCCGCCGAGGACCAGGAACCCGACGCGGAACCCCGCCAGTCCTGACGATCGCCGCCGGGCCCGGAACAGGGCCCGGCTTGCTGCCACCCCCGAAATGATTTAACGCTGAACTAAATCTCAGTCAGCCGGGGGACATGATGGCCCAGAATTTCGACATGGTGGTGATCGGCGCCGGACCGGGCGGCTATGTCGCCGCGATCCGTGGCGCGCAGCTGGGCCTGAAGGTGGCCTGCATCGAACGAGAGCATCTGGGCGGGATCTGCCTGAACTGGGGCTGCATCCCGACCAAGGCGATGCTGCGGTCGTCCGAGGTGTTCCACCTGATGCATCGCGCCAAGGAATTCGGCCTGAAGGCCGACGGTATCGGCTATGACCTCGATGCCGTGGTCAAACGGTCGCGCGGCGTCGCCAAGCAGCTGTCGGGCGGGATCGGGCACCTGTTCAAGAAGAACAAGGTCACCACGATCATGGGCGAGGCGACCCTGGCCGGCAAGGGCAAGGTCACCGTCAAGACCGACAAGGGCACCGAGGAGATCACCGCGAAATCCATCGTGCTGGCCACCGGCGCGCGTGCGCGCGAGCTGCCGGGCCTCGAACCCGATGGCAAGCTGGTCTGGAACTACAAGCATGCGCTGCAGCCGCCGCACATGCCCAAGAAGCTGCTGGTCATCGGCTCGGGCGCGATCGGGATCGAATTCGCCAGCTTCTACAACACGCTCGGCGCCGACACGACCGTGGTCGAGGTCATGGACCGTGTCCTGCCGGTCGAGGATGCCGAGATCAGCGCCTTCGCCAAGAAGCAGTTCGTCAAGCAGGGCATGACGATCATGGAGAAGGCGACGGTCAAGAAGCTGGACCGCAAGGGCGACAAGGTCACCGCGCATATCGAGACCGGCGGCAAGACCCATACGATGGAGTTCGACACCGTCATCTCGGCCGTGGGCATCGTGGGCAATACCGAAGGCCTGGGCCTGGAAGAGGCCGGGATCAAGGTCGACCGCACCCATGTCGTGACGGACGAATACTGCCGCACCGGCGTCGAGGGCGTCTTTGCCATCGGCGATCTGGCGGGCGCGCCCTGGCTGGCGCACAAGGCCAGCCACGAGGGCGTGATGGTCGCGGAACTGATCGCGGGCGGCAAGCCGCATCCGATCAAGCCGGGCAGCATCGCGGGCTGCACCTATTGCCATCCGCAGGTCGCATCCGTCGGCATGACCGAGGCCAAGGCCAAGGAAGCGGGCTATGACATCAAGGTCGGCAAGTTCCCCTTCATCGGCAACGGCAAGGCCATTGCGCTCGGCGAACCCGAGGGGCTGGTCAAGACCATCTTCGACGGCAAGACGGGCGAGCTGCTGGGCGCGCACATGGTCGGCGCCGAGGTGACCGAGCTGATCCAGGGCTATGTCGTGGGTCGCCAGCTGGAGACCACCGAGGAGGACCTGATGGAGACCGTCTTCCCGCACCCGACCCTGTCCGAGATGATGCACGAATCCGTGCTGGACGCGTATGGGCGCGCGATCCACTTCTGATCGCCGCAGGGGGTGAATGCGAAACGGGGGCCGGTCGGCCCCCGTTTTCTTTTCAGGGCTTGGGCGTCAGCGTGGTGATGCCCGTGGCGGCCGCCCGCGCCAGTTCGGGGTCCAGCGACATGGTGACGTATTCGCCCCGGCGCCACAGGCCCGACAGGTCGTCGTAATGCCGCGACAGCGGATGGCCCGATTGCCCCGTCGAGGTCACGAAGACCGAGCTGTCGGGATCGGCCAGATCGAACACGCCCCGGAACCCCGCGCCGTCACGCGCCAGGAACGGATCGTCGCCGCGGCCCTTGGTCGCGGAACGTGCCACGGTGAAATCGCCGCCGGACACGGATTGGTTGATATTCACGATCCAGCCGAGCGCAGGCACCGCGCCGAGGCCCGGATGGATGTGCCGCGCCTGGTGCTGATCGCCCCAACGCCAGCTTTCGACATCGGGACCGAAACGCGCGGCAAGGTCCAGGATCGCGCGGTCCAGCGCCTGCCGGGCGATGGTGGTGCAATCCTCGGTGACGGCGCTTTGGACGATGTCGCACCAGCGCGACGCGCCCATGCGGTTGCGATAGACGGCATCGATGAAGTTCGGCTGGAGGCGGAACAGGTCGTCGGCCAGGGGACCGATCTCGTCCCGGATCAGGCGGTCCTGCAGCGCGGCCATCCATGCCGAATAGATCAGCGGCTCGGGCAGGTGCTCGCTCATGGAGCCGTCCCATTCGGCCAGCAGGGCAAGCGCGTCCTGGCGCTGGCGTTCGGGCGTGCCGGGGGCTGCGGGATCGTCGGTGAACCACAGGTCCGCGCCCACCAGCGGCAGCAGGGTGCGGGCGGCGGGGCTGACGATGTCCAGCTGCGCCGCGATGAAGCTGTCGCGCGAATGGATGTCGCGGTCCTGCAACAGGCGGGTCAGGCGGGTGTGGCGCATGGCCGAACGTCCCGGTTCCTCGGTGGCGATGCTGACGCCGTCGCGACCCTCGATGGGGTTGCGCGACAGGGCAAGGACGCCGCGCCATGCGGCCTGCGGCAGCCAGCCGGGGCTGGGCATCGCGCCTGCGGTCGGGTGATCCTCGGCCCGTTCGGGCATCGCGCCGGCCATAAGATGCGTCACGCCCTCCCGGTCGGCCAGCATCGCGTTCAGCGCGGGGGCGGTCATGTGGCCCAATGCCTCGGTCGCGGCGGCGACATCGGGGGCGCGCATCACGCCGATCAGGGCGGACATGCTGGCATCCTTGCGCGACAGGCCCGTCCAGCGCAGGGCGGGGACATGGCCGATGGGCGTCACGTCGCGCAGGCCGGGGGCAAGGCTGGGCACCACGGGGCCGTTCGCGGTTTCGCGCAGGGTGATGGTGCGCGGCGCATCGTCCAGCACGCGGATCGTCTCGGACCGGGTGTCGAACCCCGTCCAGCCGCCGATGCCGCGGTAGCGGTCGCTGTTGCCGGGCTGGACCTCCTCGATCGCGATATCCGCATCGTCGACCGCAGCGGGCGACAGCGACCAGGACAGCGAAGGGCTGCGGCCCGCGAAGATCACCGGCATGCCCGGAATCGTCGCGCCGATCACGCCGCCTTCCTGCAGCTGCAACCGCGCAAGATAATAGAGCGACGGCGCGGTCAGGCTGCTGTGCAGGTCGACCGCCAGCAGCGTGCCGTCCGCCGCCGTGCGGTCGGGCGCGGCGCCGAAGGCATTGCCGCCCAGCTGCGGGCCGGGCGCAAGATAGCCCATCGCCTCGGGGGTGTCCTGCGGGCCGGTGCGGCGTTCGGGAACGCCCAGGCGCGCGTTCGGGAACAGCGAGGCATAGGCCGGAAGGTCGGCAGGGATGCCCGGACGCGCCGCGATCTCGATCCCGTGCTCTGCATCGGCCAGCGACAGGCGGGCGCGCATGATCTCGTCGGTGGCGGCACCCGTCGCGCCTGCGGCCATCAGCTTGAGGATCGCGAGGGAATCGGTCGGCGTCCAATAGGTGATGACATCCGGGAACAGGAAGAATTCCGGCGCGCCGCGCCCCATCGCCCCGTCGTTCACGATGCCGATCCACTGGTTCACCCCGGCGGCATAGGCGTTCAGCGCCTCGCGGGTGGGCTGGTCCTGCGACGCCAGCGATGCCTGCGCGTTGCGATAGAGCCCGAGCCTGCGCGCAAGGTCGTCGGCGGACAGGGCCTGCGGGCCCATCACCTCGGCGAGGCGGCCTTGGGCTGCGCGGCGCAGCATCGTCATCTGGAACAGGCGATCCTGCGCGTGGGCAAGCCCCAGGGCGAAGAACACGTCGGCATCCGTCTTGCCGAAGATATGGGGCACGTTCTCGGTCGAGCGGACGATCTCGACCGGGGCGGATATCCCCTCGACCCGGTACGAGGCGTCGTAATCGGGCAGGGACCTGACGGCGAAATACCAGGTCAGAAGCGCAGCCACGACCGCAAGGACGATCAGGCCGACTGTCAGCCTCAGAAGCCAACGGAACACGGTAAGCATGCGGGGCGCGATCCTCGGATCTGGCACGGCCGGTGTCTCTTGACCCCGTCGCGCATGGGTGGTGGTGTGCTGCATAGGACAGCCGCGCGGGCATTTCAACGCAAGGCGACAGGCACTTATCCGACATGGGGGACGTATGGCTAAGACGGCATTTCTGGGATTGGGCGTGATGGGCTTTCCGATGGCGGGGCATCTGGCCGCCGCGGGACATGACGTGACCGTCTACAACCGCACGTCAGCCAAGGCCGAAGCCTGGGCGGGACAGCATGGCGGACGCCACGCCGCGACCCCGCGCGAGGCCGCGTCGGGCGCGGAATTCGTGATGGCCTGCGTGGGCAATGACGACGATCTGCGCGCGGTCTGCCTTGGTCCCGACGGTGCCTTTGCGGGCATGTCTGCGGGCAGCATCTTCGTCGATCACACCACGGTTTCCGCCGAGGTGACGCGCGAACTGGCCGCCGCCGCGCGCGAGGCCGGGATCGGCTATGTCGATGCGCCGGTGTCGGGCGGGCAGGCGGGCGCCGAGAACGGCCAGCTGTCGGTGATGTGCGGCGGCGATCAGCGCGAATACGACCGGGCCGAGCCGGTGATGGACGCCTATGCCAAGATCTGCCGCCGTCTGGGCGAGGTCGGCGCGGGCCAGATGACCAAGATGTGCAACCAGATCGCCATTGCGGGGCTGGTGCAGGCGCTGTCGGAATCGCTGAACTTCGCGCAGACGGCGGGCCTCGACGTTGAGAAGGTGGTCGAGGTGATCAGCCAGGGCGCCGCCGGAAGCTGGCAGATGCAGAACCGCCACCAGACCATGGCCAAGGGGGAATTCGATTTCGGCTTCGCGATCGACTGGATGCGCAAGGATCTGGGCATCTGCCTGAAGACCGGCGACGAGCTGGGCGCGCCCCTGCCGGTGACCGCGCTGGTCGATCAGTTCTACAAGGATGTCCAGCGCATGGGCGGCGGGCGTTGGGACACCTCGGCACTGATCGCGCGGCTGGCCGATCCGAAGGGCTGATGCTCAGGGGATGTCGGTCCACCAGACCGGCGCCCCGCGCAGCTTGCGCCATGCCTTCGCGGCCTTGGCGCGGGCGCGCTCCTCGGATCTGGTCGCACCCTTCGGCAGGTCGGCCCCCTTGGCGCGCATCGTCACCAGATCGTTCACGACACCAAGCGCGTCCTGCATCCTGGACATGCGCTTCTGCATGGGCGCGGCGTCCTTGTCGAACAGCCGCCCGAAGAACTCCGACAAGTAACGCATGTCCTTGGACCGCTTGCGGAAGTCGTGCAGTTCCTCGGGGTCCAGCCGGTCGAGGTCCGGCCCGAATGCCAGAAGCTCGGTCCAGGCGACCTGAAGCGCCCGCGAGGCGATGACCGGCAGCGGCGCATCGGCCAGCCTGCGCCGCGCATCGCCGCGGATCGCGCGGATGCGGTCGTGCAGCACGCGCTCGACCTCTATCCGCAGGGACAGCTCCTGCGTATCGCGCAGCTGGTCGCGCAATTCGCCGCGCAGGCGTGCGGCATCCGCGCGTGCATCGTCGGTGCCAAGCGCCTCGGCCTGCACATCGGCGTCGCGCAGCGGCCCAAGCTGCTGCCCGCGTGCCTTGAGGATGCGGGCAAGCTGCTTCTGCGCATCCCTTGACAGCATGTCCCGGAACCCCCGGACAAGCGCGCGCATCCGGCGCAGCGCGACACGCGCCTGGTGCACGGATTCGGGGTCGTCGGATGTCAGGATGTCCGCGCGGTGACGGTCGTGCAGGGCTGCGTTCTCTCGCAGCAGGCGGCGAAAGCCGTCCAATGCGTTGGTATCCGTGGCAAGCCCTGCCGATTTAGCCATTTTCGCGGCCTTGCTGCCCATCTGGTCCCCTCCGGTCTGGTGGCCCCAGCCTAGCAACAGGGGGCGGGCATGGGCCAGCGCCTTCAGTCGCGCGATTGCGCGCAGGCCAGCACGAACAGGCGCAGCGCGGTGGCAAGGCCCACCTCGGGGGGGCGGGCGTGGTCGATCTGCCCGATCAGCAGGGCGCGGGTCGTGCCCCTAGCGCGGGCCTCGGCCTGCAGTGCCTGCCAGAACGCATCCTCCAGCGAGACCGAGGTACGATGCCCGTCGATCGTGACCGAGCGTTTGGCGGGCGCTGCAAGGGGCGGCAGGTCAATCATCCGCGCAGTCATCCTTGCGATGCGCGTCCCAAAGGCTGCGGATGCGGGTCTCTTCGGCCTCGCGGGCATCGCGCAGGTGCTTGGGTTCGCCAAAGCGGGCGGCGTTGCGGTCGCCCTCGGCGCGTTTGGCGTCGCGGTCGCGGGATTTGCGGGCCTGTCGCAGGTTGATGATGCGGGTCATGGGGTCCGGAATGGGAAAGGGGCGCGCCAAGCATAGCGCGCCCCGGTGGTCCATCGTCAAGTGGCCCGTCATGGGCCGGTCGGGATCAGCCCTTGGGGCCGATCATGTCCTCGGGGCGGACGATGCGGTCGAAGGTCTCGCCATCGACGAAGCCCAGTGCGATCGCCTCTTCGCGCAGGGTCGTGCCGTTCTTGTGCGCGGTCTTGGCGACCTTGGTGGCGTTGTCATAGCCGATGGTGGGGGCCAGCGCCGTGACCAGCATCAGCGATTCCTTCATCAGCTTCTCGATGCGTTCGACATTGGCGGTGGTGCCCACGACCATGTTGTCGGTGAAGCTGCTGGCCGCGTCGCCCAGAAGCTGCATCGACTGCAGCACGTTGTAGGACATCATCGGGTTGTAGACGTTCAGTTCGAAATGGCCCTGCGATCCGGCAAAGCCGACGGCGGCGTCGTTGCCCATGACATGCGCGCAGACCATGGTCAGCGCCTCGGCCTGGGTGGGGTTCACCTTGCCCGGCATGATGCTGCTGCCCGGCTCGTTTTCCGGCAGGATCAGCTCGCCCAGGCCCGAACGCGGGCCGGAACCCAGAAGGCGCATGTCGTTGGCGATCTTGAACAGCGAGGCCGCGACCGTCTTGAGCGCGCCCGAGAACATGACCATCGCGTCATGGGCGGCCAGCGCCTCAAACTTGTTGGGGGCGGTGACGAAGGGCAGGTCGGTGATCTTGGCGATCTCGGCCGCGATGGCCGTGTCCCAGCCCTTCTTGGTGTTCAGGCCGGTGCCGACGGCGGTGCCGCCCTGCGCCAGTTCGTAAATGTCGGGCAGGCAGGCCTTCACCCGCTCGATCCCCTTGCGGACCTGGTGGGCATAGCCGCCGAATTCCTGGCCAAGCGTCAGCGGCGTCGCATCCTGCGTATGGGTGCGGCCGATCTTGATGATGTCCTTGAACTCGTCCGACTTGGCCTCCAGCGCGGATGCCAGCTTGTCCAGGCCCGGCAGCAGCACGTCGCGCGCCTGCATGGCGATGGCCACATGCATCGCGGTCGGGAAGGTGTCGTTCGAGGATTGCCCCATGTTGCAGTGATCGTTGGGGTGGACGGGCTTCTTGCTGCCCTTCTCGCCGCCCATGATCTCGATCGCGCGGTTCGAGATCACCTCGTTGGCGTTCATGTTCGACTGCGTGCCCGAACCCGTCTGCCAGACGACCAGCGGGAAGTTGTCGTCGAACTTGCCCTCGAAGACCTCGGTCGCGGCCTGTTCCATGGCGGCTGCCAGATCGGCGGCCAGATCGCCATTGTCGCGGTTCACGCGGGCGGCGGCCAGCTTGATCGCGCCAAGCGCACGGATCATCGGGACGGGCTGGCGTTCCCAGCCGATGGGGAAGTTCATGATGGAACGCTGCGTCTGCGCGCCCCAGTATTTCGAGGCGTCAACCTCCAGCGGGCCGAAGCTGTCGGTCTCGGTGCGGGTATCGGTCATGCGAAGGCTCCCTTGGCGTTTCGCGGGGGTTTTACCCGCGCGGGATCGGCAGCGCAATTCGTATGCGATTGCATGCCGGATGATAGCGCCAGCAGATCAGTCTTGAAGCGCCTCGATCGCGGCCAGCAGCGTGGCCATCGCGTCATCGGGCAGGGGGCGCAGCGGCGCGGGCGGGCGGCTGGGCGTCAGCCCCATCGGGCCCGAGGCCGCGTGGCAGGTGCGAAATCCCCCGAAGCGGCGGAACAGGTCCCAGATCGGTTCGAACCGGCGGTCCAGTTCGGCGACGCGCGCCCGGTCGCCCGCCTGCGCGGCGCGCGCCAGTTCCAGCGTCTGCGCGGGCCACATGCCGCCCGCGACGCTGTACCAGGTATCGGCCCCCGCCAGCAGTGCCGCCGGACAGCCCCAATCCGCGCTGTAGCCTATGAGGAAACCTTCGGGCATGGCGGCGCGCAGGGCCGCAACCTCGGACGCGTCGCCCAGCAAGGGCATCTTGACCGCCGTGACGGTCGGGATGGTCGCCAGCCGCGCCAGCAGCGCCGTCGAGAAGGTGAAATGCGTGGTCGAGGGGTTGTTGTAGATGCAGATCGGCAGGTCCGAGGCATCCGCCACGCGGGCGAACAGGTCGAACACCTCGTCCTCGAACAGGGGGGCATAGGACATGGGCGCCAGCAGCAGGCCCGCCGCACCGCTGTCCGCCGCGTGACGCGCCAGCCGCGCGGCCATGTCGGCCCGCAATGCGCCGATGCCGGCGATCACGGGAATGCGGTCACCCGCGGCGTCCAGCGCCTCGGTCAGCACGTCCTTGCGCTGCGCCTCGGTCAGATAGGCATATCCGCCGGTCGATCCCAGCACGCCCGCGCTGTCCAGCCCCGCATCCGCCATGCGGCGGATCAGGGGCGCGACGGCACCGGGGACGGGATCGCCATCGGGGTCGGTCGGCGTGATCGGAAACCCGCTGAGACCCCGCATCGACATCACTTGCGCCAGCGGTCCAGGCGCACGACCTCTCCGCCGCCCGAAGGGGGCGTGTCGTCGCCGTCATCCTCGGCGTCCAGCTCGAACTCGGCGTCCTCTTCCTCGTCCTCCTCGTCGTCGTCATCGTCCTGCGTCTCGAATCGCAGGCCGAACTCGACCGAGGGGTCCACGAAGGTGCGCAGCGCGTCGAAGGGGATGACCAACGGCTCGGGCTGGTTGCCGAAGTTCAGCGTGATGGTGAAATGATCGTCCTCGATCACGAGGTTGTCGAACCAGTGCTGGATGACGATCGTCATTTCCTCGGGATAGCGCTGGCGCAGCCAGTCGGCCATCTCGACGCCCTCGTCGCGGGTGTCGAAGGTGATGAAGAAGTGGTGGTCGCCTGGCAGCCCCTCATCCGCGATCTTGCGCAGCACCTCGGCGATCAAACCCTGCATCGCCCGATGCATCATTCCGCCATAATCGATCCCAGCACGGGCCATTCCGTCACCTTTCGTTCCTTGCCCCCAAGCATAGGGATATGGCGGGGGATGAAAAGGGGGCCACGGGCCGAATTCGACCGGTTCGCGAGAGAGGGGGAAAAGGTGCAGGATTCTGTTGCAAGGCTCCTGCGGGCCCCGCCTTACGCGGCTAAGCGCAAGGAGTTAGGTTTCGGTTACCCGAGCTGCTTACGCAGCCAGAGCGACCGGAGCACGGTTGTCGTTGGCAACTGTACAATTCGCACCGATAACGGTGGTAGCTCACCGGGACAAAGCAAACACCTTTAGACGTTCGTCGATCCTGTTTCGGCCCCATGGTCCCCCAACGAGGGTATCTGGTGGAGCCGCCGGGTACCGCCCCCGGGTCCGATCCGCTTATTACGTGCGCGTTTATGTCCATAGTCCGGGTAGCCCCGAACAGGATTACACATAAGCGTCGCAGTTCCGGGCCGCAAGGGGATCACGCGAAAAGGGCGCCCCGAGGGACGCCCTTCGAAAAATCGTTTCGGCCGTGGATCAGGCGGCCTTGCGGATGAACTGGTCGTTGCCTTCGACCAGCGCGCCATGCAGGGCCTTGATCGCGGGCTTCAGCATGTCGCGTTCCACAATGTACTGGACCTCGACGGGGCGGGGCCCCTGGGTCGCGCCGATCGCCTCCAGCCCGTTGTCGGCCAGCGCCGCCAGACCGCGCGACAGGACCGCGAGGCCCGTCAGGTCGCGCCCGACCGCCGCCGCCATCGCCACCGCGCGAGAGGTCACCTGCGCCGAAGGATAACGCTCGGCCAGGTCCTTCTCGACCCGGCGCAGCACCTTCAGGCTGGTATCGACGTAATGCGTGATCGTGTTCGCATTCGAAACCTTGCTGACGATGCGCACCTTGTGACGCGTCAGCGCCTCGAGGATCGCCGCGTCATAGCCCTTGGCACCGACCATGTCCTGCTCGAACAGCTCAAGCGCGAACAGGTCGAGGCCGGTGACGATCTCGACAGCCGCTTCCTCGGCGGGCTGATCGTCGATCAGCGTGCCGGGGTCGTGCGGCTCGAACGCGTTGGTGACGCGCAGCGAGACGCCGGACTGGCGCAGCGTCTTGGCGGCCTTGGGGTGGATCGCCTCCATCCCCAGGTTCGACAGCTGGTCGGCCACGTCGTAATTCGTGCGGCCCAGCTTGCGGACGGCTTCGTGCCCGACAAGGTTCGGATCCGCCGAGGACAGGTGGAATTCCTTGTGGATGATCGCTTCCCGCGCGCCGGTCAGTGCAGCCAGCTTCGAGAAGGTCACCTCGGAATAGCCCCGGTCGAACTCGCGCATCAGCCCCTCGCGGCACTGGGCATAGCCCGTGACGATGGGCATCTCGGATGCGGGATCCACGCCTTCCATCGCGCCGGTGATGCGTTCCTCGAGGCTGACCTCGCCCTCGTCGCGCCAACCCGACAGGTCGACGAAACGGGCGGTGACGCCCGCGCGCTGCAGCATCAGCGTGGTGACGAAGGCGGAATGCGCCTCGCCCAGGCCCGACAGCAGTTCGCGCGTCTGCAGCATGTGTTCCGACAGGCGGAAATGGCCATAGGAGCACAGGCGCTGCAGGTCGATCAGGCAGTTCTTCGCGCCGACCAGGCGATCGCGCACGAAGGCATCCGCACGCTCGATATCGCCGGGATGGTCGAGGACGTTGCGATGGGCAGCGATCATCGCATCGCTGGCGCGATCCAATGCCGCCATCCAGGCGTGGTCGTCCTCGCCCGCCGCAAAGGCGGCATAGACACCGGGTTCGCCCGACTTCTTGTGTTCAAGAAGCAGGTTCGTGATGCCGCCGAAGGCCGACACCACGAAGACGCGGTTGTACAGGTCGTCGCCCGTGCGGTCCCCGATCAGCAGCGTGTCGCGCAGCTCGTGCACGCGCGACATGGACGTGCCGCCGATCTTTTCGACCGTGTGACTGGCACTACCCATGGCTTATGCCGACTCCTCGGCGGGGGCATAGCTGCCGTCCTCGCGGTGGACCTCGGTCCCCGTGACGGGCGGGTTGAAGCAGCATGCCATCACCAGCGTCTCTTCGGCGCGCAGGGTGTGGTGGTCGTGCAGGTTCAGCGCATACATGACGCCGGGCGTGATCTCATGCGTCTCGCCGGTGGCCAGATCGGTGATCGAGCCCTTGCCCTGCATGCAATACACGCTCTCGAAGTGGTGCTTGTAGTGGAATGTGTGTTCCGAGCCCGCTTCCAGCGTGGTGATGTGGAACGAGAACCCCATCCCGTCATCGGCCAGCAGCATGCGGACCGAGTTCCACTGGGCGTCGGACACCGAACGGTCGGTGCCCTTGAGTTTGTTGAAATCGCGTACAATCATGATTTTTCTCCCGCTTTGCGGTCTTACTTCAGCACGTCGCGTGCAGCGTTCAGAAGAATGTCGAAGCCCTTCTCGAAGGTCGCGACCGGCGTCGTCAGCGGCGCCAGCACCTTGACCACCTGGTCCTCGTTCCCCGAGGTCTCGATGATCAGGCCGTCCTTGAAGGCGCGCTTGCAGATCGCCTCGGCCAGTTCGCCCGTGCCGACATCGACGCCGCGCATCAGGCCACGGCCCTTGAGGTAGGCGCCGGGGATCATGTCGGCCAGCTGCGTCAGGCGCTTCTCGATCAGGGCGGCCTTGTCGGCCAGCTCGGCCTCGAATGCCTTGTCCGACCAGAACTTCTCGATCGCGACGCGGGCCGTGACGAAAGCGTGGTTGTTGCCGCGGAACGTGCCGTTGTGTTCGGCGGGGCCGAAGACGTCATGTTCGGGACGCACCAGCACCATCGCCAGCGGCAGGCCGAAGCCCGAGATGGATTTCGCCAGCGGCACGATGTCGGGCATCACGCCGATCTCCTCGAACGAGAAGAACTTGCCGCTGCGGCCGCAACCGGCCTGGATGTCGTCGATGATCAGCAGCGCGCCGTGGCGCTTGGCGATGTCGGCGACGGCGCGGACGAACTCGGCCGACGCGGCGTTCAGCCCGCCCTCGCCCTGGATCAGCTCCAGCATGATCGCTGCAGGCGCGTCGATCCCGCCCGAGCTGTCGCTCAGCATCTGGTCCAGCAGCGCGGCGCTGTCCACGCCATCGGCATAGCTGTCGAAGGGCATGCGCGTCACGCCATGCGTGTCCATACCTGCACCGCCGCGGTGATAGCCGTTACCGGTCGCGGCCAGCGCGCCCATGGTCACGCCGTGGAAGCCGTTGGTGAAGGTCACGATATTCGTGCGACCGGTCACCTTGCGGGCGATCTTCATCGACGCCTCGACGGCATTTGCACCGGTCGGGCCGGTGAACATGACGCGATGGTCCATGCCGCGCGGCTTCAGGATGTTCGCCTCGAAGGCTTCGAGGAAGCCTGCCTTTGCATCGGTATGCAGGTCCAGGCCATGCGCCACGCCATTGCCGGCGATATGGTCGATCAGCGCCGCCTTCATGTCGGGGTCGTTATGGCCATAGTTCAGCGAGGAACAGCCGGCGAGGAAGTCGATATACTCGTTCCCCTCGCTGTCGCTCATGATGGAGCCCTGGGCCCCGGTGAACATGGCGGGGATGCCACGGCAATACGAGCGGGCCTCGCTCTCGCGGCGTTCGAAGATCTCGGTCGAATTCTGGATGGCGTTCATGTCTTTGGGCATGACAGCTCCTTTCGCACTTTGTGCGTCAAAGTAATTTCAGCGCGGACGGGTGGTCTCAGGCGGCCTTGGCGGTCGCTTGGCAGGGCAGGGTGATGGTCACCATGTGCTCTGTCGCGTGGCGCCCGTCGAAATGGTCGTCGCGCGTGTAATGCGGGTCGTCGCTCAGCTTGCCGCCGATGTCGCGGGCAAAGCTGCGGAACAGCGCCCAGGAGGCGTCGTTGTCCCGCGTGATGGTGGTGTTCAGGACTTCCGCGTCCACCGTCTCCTCACGGTCGATCAGGTCGCCCAGCATCTTCTTGGCCAGACCCAGCCCGCGAGCCTTGGGGCTGACGGCGACCTGCCAGATGAACAGCGCGTCCTCGTTCGGGATCATGTGACCCGAGATCCAGCCGAGGATCTCTCCGTCGATCTCGGCCACGACGCAGGTGTCGCGGAAATGTTCGGCCTGCACCAGGTTGCAGTACATCGAGTTCTCGTCCAGCGGCTTGCAGGCGCGCACAAGCTCCCAGATGGCCGACCCATCGGTCGGTTCGGGCTTGCGCAGCACCAGCTGCTGGCTTCGGTCAATGTCCTGCACATCCTTGGGCATAGGCTTCTCGTCCTCAGTTGCTTCGGCATACTAAATAGTTAAAGCACCCTTTGGTTGCAACAGAATCGACTGAATTCGCTGGATTTCTTCCTAAGGGGTTAATCGCAAACGGTTTATTGTTTGCCTTTTGACGTGGCAGTCCCGCGAATATCTTAGTCAAGCAAAATATTCGGACAACGCAGTTCCCCGTTGGCAAGGTTCCGCCGCAATGGCATATTCGGAATATGAACCAGAATGTCGTCGATCCGCGTACCGACGCGGCACTCATCGCCTTGCGCCGGATCCTCCGCGCGACGGAACAATACGAACGGGATCTTGCGCAGTCCGTGCGCCTGACCCCGGCCAAGCTGCGCGTGCTGCAGATCCTCGGCGGGGCCGAGGGGCGAAGCGCCACGCCCACGCGGCTGGCGGGGCGGATGGGCGTCAGCCAGGCGACGGTGACGGCCCTTGTCGATCAGCTGGACAAGCTGGGCTATACGCGCCGCGAAAGGTCCAGCGCCGACCGGCGGCAGCTGAACGTCATCCTGACCGAGGCCGGGGCCGAGGCGCTGTCCAGCGCGCCCGATGCGCTGCAGCAGAACTTCGTCCGCGGCTTCCGCTCGATGGAGGATTGGGAGCAGTCGATGCTGGTCGCATCGCTGGAACGCGTCGCCTCGATGCTGAACGCGCAGGGGCTGGACGCATCGCCCGTCCTGACATTGGGGGAAATCGGCCGCCCGCGCGGCTGATCCTTCGACAATCGATGCAGAAAGGGGGGCCGCAGCCCCCCTTCCTCGTTCAGCCCGCGTTCATCGCCCAGGGGCCGTGGCTGTTCTCCACGTCGTCCAGACGCTCGAAGCCATGCGCACCGAAGAAGTCGCGCTGCGCCTGGATCATGTTCGCGGTGCCGCGCGCGGTGCGCATCATGTCGAACCACATCAGGCCCTGCGCCAGCGCGGGCATGGCATGACCGGCGGCGATGGCCTTCGACACGACCTCGCGCAGGGCGGGTGCGCCCTTCTCGATCAGGTCCGCGAAGAAGGGGGCCATGATCAGGTTGCGGTTCGGATCCTCGGCCAGGGCCTCGGCCATGTCGTTCAGCATGGACGAACGGATGATGCAGCCCGCGCGCCAGACCTTGGCGATCTCGGGTAGGTCCAGCGTCCAGCCGAAGCGTTCCGAGGCCGCCGAGATCATCGTGAAGCCCTGCGCATAGCAGAAGATCTTGCCCGCGATCAGCGCCTGTTCCAGCAGGGCGGGGTCGATGTTGCAGGGCTGGGGCGCCGCGCCGAAGCGGTCCTGGCCTGCATGGCGTTCGTCCAGCCGCGCCGAGACGTTGCGCGCCATCACGGCGGCCTCGATCACGGGGATGGGCGCTGCAAGGTGCTGCGCCTCGATCGCGGTCCAGCGACCGGTGCCCTTCTGGCCCGCGCGGTCCAGGATCACGTCGGGCATGGCCTTGCCGGTATGGGGATCGGCCGCCGCCGTCACCTTGGCCGAGATCTCGATGAGATAGCTGGACAGCACGCCCTCGTTCCAGCGCGAGAACACGTCCGAGATCGCGCCCGCATCCATGCCGTCGCCGTCGCGCATCAGGCCATAGACCTCGGCGATCATCTGCATGTCGGCATATTCGATGCCGTTATGGACCATCTTGACGAAATGGCCCGCGCCCGCATCGCCCATGCGCGCGGCGCAGGGTTCGCCATCCTCGGCCTTGGCGGCGATCGCGTTCATGATGTGGGACACGCGGTCCCAGTCGGCCGCATCGCCGCCGCCCATGATGGCGGGACCGTGGCGCGCGCCTTCCTCGCCGCCCGAGACGCCCATCCCCAGGAAGCGGAAGGGCAGCTCTGCTGCGTCGCGGCGGTTCGTGTCGTGGAAATCGGCATTGCCCGCGTCGATCACCAGGTCGTCGGCATCCAGCAGGGGCTTCAGCGCCTCGAGCTGCGCATCGACGGCCTCGCCTGCCGGGACCATCAGGATGATGGCGCGGGGCGGCGTGATCTGCGCGACCAGCTGTTCCAGGGTTTCGGTGGGGATCACGCGCGAGGCGAGGTCGCCCGCCGTGTCGTGGAACTTCTGCGTGACGGCCGCGGTGCGGTTCCAGACCGCGATCGGAAAGCCTTTCTCGGCGATGTTCAGCGCCAAGGCGGCCCCCATCGTCCCAAGGCCGATCAGCCCGATTTCTGCCTGCGCCATGGCGTCTCCCTTTCACGAAGTGAATCTTTGCCGGATGCGTTTACGCCAAGGGCGGGGCGGTGTCACGGCATCCGAACCTGATCGTTCGATCAAAAAACGGATGAAGCCCGGTCAGCCCAGCCTGATCAGTGTCTGGAGGCCCGTGGCGACATGGCTGCGCGTGCCGCCATCCTCGGCCCAGACATCCAGCTGACACACGCTGAGCGTGCGGCCCGACTTGATGACGCGGCCCCTGGCCTCGACCGCCTGGCCGCGGGCGGGGTTCAGCAGGTTCAGCTTGAACTCGGTCGTCAGCACCTCCTGGCCCGGATCGAACAGGGTGAAGGCCGCATAGCCGCCCGCGCTGTCGGCAAGGGCGGTCGTCGCACCCGCGTGGAAGAAGCCGTGCTGCTGGCTCAGCTGCGGGCGGAAGGGCATGCGCAGGACGACCTCGCCGCAGCGGATGGTCGAGATCTCGGCCCCGAGATGCTGCATGAGGCCCTGCGCGGCAAAGCTGTCTTCCAGCCGCGCGACGATTTCGGGGTTCAACGGGCCGGAACAATCCATCTGTTCCCTCCTGGTGGTTCTGCCGACAGATTGCGGCAGAAGATCGCCTGGGGGAAGGGGGCAGGACGCAGGGTCGCGAAAAAGCGGACATGAAAAAGGCGCGGCGGACATCGCTGCCCGCCGCGCCCTTGAACGTTGTCTGGTCGCGATCAGCGACGCAGGCGGTTCGCGGCCTCCAGCAGCATCGCGCCGACGCCGATCTTGACGATGTCGCCCAGCAGGAAGGGCATGACGCCCACCGCGATCAGCTTGTCCGCGGGCACGAAGGCCGACAGCCAGATCAGGCCGGGGACATAGATGGCGACGGTGCCCAGGCCCATGGCCAGCGCGCGCATGCCGAGGCCGCGCCCCTGTGCCAGCGCGCCGGTGACCAGCATCGACAGCGCCATGCCGATCAGGAAGCCCGTCGTCGGGCCGGCCAGATAGGCAAGACCCACCCCGCGTTCGGGGCTGCCCGCGAAGACCGGAAGCCCCGCAAGGCCCGCCGCCATGTAGGCGCCCATCGCCGCCAGGCCCAGTCGCGGGCCAAGCGCCGCGCCGATGATCAGGACGGCCAGCGTCTGCAGGGTCATGGGCACGGGCCAGAACGGAACCTGGATCTTGGCGCCGATGGCGATGAGGACCGCGGCGGCCAGCGTGATCGTGACCTTGCCCGTCAGGCTGTTCGGGGCGGCGATGCCCTTGGCAAGCTGCATGACAAATCCTTTCATGACATTCGAGAATCGCGCGGATGAACCCCGCGCGAGGGTTGCGGCATCGTGACGCAACGGAACCGTGGGGCGCAAGTCCCCGTTTGTCGCAGCCTGCCAAGGCGTATCGGCGGCGCGGATGAAATTCGCGTCAGGATGCGCATCAGGGCCGTGCCGCTCTGTTTCAGGCCAAAAAAGGATGCTAGACAGGCTTTTCAATCACATGCCGCGATGGGGGATCGAGACATGGCCGGGGATTATCCGAAGGTCGAACGCGTGATGGGAGGTCCCGCCGGCTGGGTGTCGATCCTGTTCCCCGCGATCCTGTTCACCTATTTCCTGAACCTGCTGCCCGAGGTGGTCGAAGGGCCGGTGACGGCGGGCTTCGACTGGGTGCCCGCACTGGGCGTCCAGATGTCGGTCCTGCTGGACGGGCTGAGCATGATGTTCGCCCTGCTGATCACCGGGATCGGCACGGCGGTCACGCTGTATTCCTGCCACTATCTGGGCGATCACCCGCATTACCCGCGCTTCGTCTGCTATCTGCTGATGTTCATGGTGGGGATGCTGGGGCTGGTGCTGGCGAACGACCTGATCGCGCTGTTCGTCTTCTGGGAGGTCACGACGATCTCGTCCTACCTGCTGATCGGGTTCAACGCCGACCAGGCATCATCGCGGCGATCCGCGCTGCAGGCGCTGCTGGTGACCGGGGCAGGGGGGCTGATCCTGCTGGCCGGGCTGATCGTGCTGGGCAGCATCGCGGGCACGTTCCGCATATCCGAGATCCTGACGCAGGGCGACATGATCCGCGCGCATCCCGCCTATGGCGCGATCCTGATCCTGTTCTTGGCGGGCGCTTTCACGAAATCCGCGCAGGTGCCGTTCCACTTCTGGCTGCCGAACGCGATGGCCGCGCCGACGCCGGTCTCGGCCTATCTGCACTCGGCGACGATGGTGAAGGCGGGTGTCTTCCTGATGGCGCGGATGAACCCGGTGCTGGGCGGCACGGATGCGTGGTTCTGGATCCTGATCCTGTTCGGCGGGGTCACGGCGGTCTTCGCGTCCGTCATGTCGATGCGCCAGACCGACATCAAGCAGGTGCTGGCCTATACCACGCTGATGGCATTGGGCACGCTGACCATGTTCATCGGCGCGGGCACGCATTACGCGATCATGGCGGGCATGCTGTTCCTGCTGGTGCATTCGCTCTACAAGGCGGCGCTGTTCCTGATGATCGGCATCGTGGACCACTCGACCGGTACGCGGGACGCGACGGTCCTTCGCGGCCTGTCGAAGGCCATGCCGCTGACGGGCATCGCCGCCGCGCTTGCCGCGCTGAGCATGGCGGGCATCCCGCCGCTGCTGGGCTTCGTGGGCAAGGAATACATGTACAAGGCGGGCATGGACCTGCCGGGCCTGGGCGCGATCTGGGTCACCCTGATGACCTTCGCGGCATCGGCGCTGATGTTCGCGGCGGGCGGCATCGTCGCCTGGCGCCCGTTCCGCGGCGAGCTGGCCGAGACCCCGCATCACGCGCACGAGGGATCCTGGCCCATGCTGGCGGGGCCGCTGGTCCTGGGCGCGCTGTCGCTGATCTTCGGGCTGTTCCCCGGCATTCCGGGCCATTTCCTGATCGGCCCCGCGACCAATGCCGTCGAGGGCGCCGTCCACGAGGTGCACCTGCACCTGTGGGGCGGGATCAACATGGCGCTGTTCCTGTCGATCCTGACCTTCATCGCGGGCTGGCTTCTGTATCGCAACCACGAGGGGATCCGCGCGCGCCTTGCGGCCTTCGAGGCCCGCAGCCCGATCGATTTCGACGCGGGCTGGGACCGGCTTCTGGACGGGTTCAAGGATTTCGCGGGCTGGCTGACGGGGATCGTGCAGAACGGCAACCTGCAACGCTATCTTGCGGTGACCTTCACCACCTTCGCGGTGCTGGTCGGCGGCACCTACCTGGTGCGCGGCGCGTTCGAGGTCGGCCCGCGCCTGATCCAGCTGGGCGCCCATCCGGTGCAGTGGAGCGTGCTTCTGCTGATGATCGCGGGGTCGTTCCTCGTGGTGTCCACCACCAGCCGCATGACGGCGGTGGCGGGGCTGGGCGTGGTCAGTGTCGGCGTCGCGATGGTCTTCATCATGTTCAGCGCGCCCGATGTCGCCATCACCCAGCTGCTGGTCGAGGTGCTGATCATCGTGCTGGTCACGCTGGTCATGCTGCGGCTGCCCTATCTGCCGCCCAGAAGCGAGCTGCATTTCCGCTTCGGACACGCGATCATCGCGACCTCGGTCGGGGCGGTCGTCACGCTGGTCCTGATCGCGATGCTGTCGGGTCCGTTCGACCGCAAGCTGACGGATTACTTCGAACAGACCGCCTATCCCGAGGCGCATGGCCGCAACATCGTCAACGTGATCCTGGTCGATTTCCGGGCACTGGACACCTTCGGCGAGATCACGGTGGTCGCCATCGCCGCCATCGGCGCGCTGGCCCTGCTGCGCGGCATCAAGACCCGAAACACCGGCAACCAGAACGGCAGCGAGGAGGCCTGACTTGCAATCCCTGATCCTGACTACGGCCACGCGGCTGCTGGTGGCGCTGCTTCTGGTCTTCTCGGTCTATGCGCTGCTGCGGGGGCACAACCTGCCGGGCGGCGGCTTTATCGGCGGGCTGATCGGGGCCACGGCCTTCATCCTCTATGCGATCGCGGCCAGCGTCGACGAGGCCAGGGCCGCGCTTCTGGTCGATCCGTCCAACATCGCGGTCGCGGGGCTTGGCGCGGCGGCGATCGGGGGGCTGGCATCGGTCCTTGCGGGCAAGCCGTTCCTGACCGGCCTGTGGCTGTTCCTGGGCGCAAGCGAGGGGGGCAAGGGCCTGCCCCTGTCCACGGTGCTGATCTTCGACACGGGCGTCTATCTTGCCGTCTTCGGCGGCATCCTGACGCTGGTCTTCGCCCTGGAAGAGGAAACCTGAGATGGAGCTTCTCCTTGCCATCACCACGGGCGTCCTGACCGCCGTCGCGGTCTATCTGATGCTGTCGAAGAACCTGCTGCGCTATCTCTGGGGGCTGGTGCTGCTGTCGAACGCGGTGAACTTCGTCATCTTCCTCGGCGGTCGCCTGACCCCCGGCGCGCCGCCCCTGATCGACGAGGGCGACTATGCCCCCGCGGGCGAGGTCGCGAACGCCCTGCCGCAGGCGCTGGTCCTGACGGCCATCGTCATCAGCTTCGGGCTGATGGCCTTCGCGCTGGCGCTGATCTATCGCACCTACATGACCCTCGGGACGGTCACCAGCACCGAGATGCGGATTGCAGAACCCCGACCCCGCAAACCGGAGTCCGATGAATGAGCTGGCTGCTTGTCTATCCCATCGTCATCCCGCTGCTGACGGCGGTCCTGACCTATATCCTGCGACACAACCCGGCGGGGCGGTGGATTTCCGTGGCGGGCACGCTGGCGCTGCTGCTGACCAGCATCATGCTGCTGGCCTCGGTCATCCGCGACGGGGTGATCGCCGCGCAGATGTCGGATTGGGGCGCACCCTTCGGGATCACGCTGGTCGCCGACTATCTGGGCGCGGTCATGGTCGTCATCACCGCCATCACCGGCCTTGCCACCGTCGTCTATTGCATCGGCGAGATCCCCGAGCGGCTGGAGCGTCAGGGCTTCTTCGCGCTGCTGCAGGTGCTGCTGATGGGCGTCTGCGGGGCCTTCGTGACGGGCGACCTCTTCAACCTCTATGTCTGGTTCGAGGTGATGCTGATTTCCAGCTTCGGACTGCTGGTCATGGGCGGCACGCGCGAACAGCTTGACGGCGGGGTGAAATACGTCGCCCTGAACCTGGTATCCACGGTGATGTTCCTGGCGGGCGTCGGCATCCTCTACGGGATCACCGGCACGCTGAACATGGCCGACCTGCACCTTGCCGTCCGAGAGGTCGAGAATACCGGCCTGCTCAGCTCGGTCGCGGTGATGTTCATGGTGGCCTTCGGGGTCAAGGCCGCGCTGTTCCCGCTGTTCTTCTGGCTGCCCGCATCCTATCACACGCCGCCGATCGCGGTCTCGGCGATCTTTGCGGGCCTGCTGACCAAGGTGGGCGTCTATGCGCTGATCCGGGTCTTCACGCTGATCTTCGACCAGGATGTCGGATACACGCATACGCTGATGCTGTGGCTGGCGGTCGCGACCATGGTGATGGGCGTCCTGGGTGCCGCGGCGATGAACGATTTCCGCCGGATCCTGTCGTTCCACATCGTCAGCCAGATCGGCTACATGGTGCTGGGGCTTGCGCTGTTCACGCCGCTGGGGCTTCTGGGGGCGGTCTTCTACCTGGTGCACCATATCATCGTGAAGGCGAACCTGTTCTTCATCGCGGGCGTGGCCAAGCGCATCGGCGGATCGACCGACCTGTCGAAGCTGGGCGGGCTCTATGCCCATGCGCCGGTGCTGGCCTTCCTGTTCCTGATCCCGGCATTCTCGCTGGCGGGCTTCCCGCCGCTGTCGGGCTTCTGGGCCAAGTTCCTGGTGGTCAAGGCCGCGCTGGATGCGCAGATGTGGGTCGTGGCGGGCATCGCGCTGGCGGTGGGCCTGCTGACGGTCTTCTCGATGACCAAGATCTGGGGCGCGGCCTTCTGGCCCGACCACCCCGAGGGCGCGAAGCCGCGCCTTGGCGACATCCCCGTCTTCGAGCGTCTGGCCATGATGCTGCCCATCGGCGCGCTGGCGCTGCTGACCTGCGTGATCGGCCTCTTCCCCGAACCCTTCGTCAACTTTGCCGAGATCGCCGCCGGGCAGCTTCTCGACCCGAGCGACTACATCTCCACCGTGCTGGGGGTGCAGCCATGAACCATTTCGCCGTAAACCTGATCCTTGCGATCGCCTGGGTGGCCCTGACCGGCAGCCTGACGCTGACGGGCCTTCTGACGGGCTTCGTGCTGGGCACCGCCGCGATGTGGCTGGTCCGGCCGCTGTTCCCGCGCAGCCGCGGCTATTTCGCGCGACTGTATTTCTGGTGCCGCCTGGTGGTCATGTTCGTCTATGAACTGTTCGTCAGCAGCCTGTCGGTCGCCAAGGACGTGCTGACGCCGGGTCAGAACTCGAAGCCGGCCCTGCTCGAGGTGCCGATCTCGGTGACGACGGACCTGCAGATCGCGCTTCTGTCGAACCTGGTGTCGCTGACGCCGGGCACGCTGACGCTGGACGTTTCCGAGGATCGCAAGACATTGTATGTCCACGCCATGTTCGCATCGGACCCCGAACAGATCCGCTGGCGCATCCGCGAACATCTGGAACTGTGGATCCGGGACGCGACGGAGTAAGCCGATGACCATTCTCGATTATGCCATCCTTGTCGCCTTCGTCTTCGTGATCCTTGGGATCGTGCTGGCGGCGGTCAGGCTGTTCCGCGGCCCGACCCTGGCCGACCGGATCGTGGCGCTGGACATGATGACCGTGCAGCTGGTGGCCTTCGGGGCGCTGATGGCGCTTCTGTCGCGCGACGCGGCATTCCTGGACGTGGCGGTCGTGCTGGCGCTGGTGGGCTTTCTGGCCACGGTGTGCCTGGCCCGTTACCTTGAACAGCGCATCCTGCTGAAGGCGGAGGAACGCGAATGATCACCGAGCTTGTCATATCCGCACTGGTCGTCATCGGCGGGCTGTTCTGCTTTGCCGCCGGTCTGGGCGTGCTGCGCCTGCCGGACGTGTTCAACCGGATGCATGCCTCGACCAAGGCCGCCACGCTGGGGTCGGGGATGATCCTTGTGGCCGTCGCGGTGCTGTTCGGCGAAAGCACGATCATCGCGCGCGCCGTCGCGGCGATCCTGTTCCTGCTGCTGACCGCGCCCGTCGCCGCGCATCTGATCGGGCGCGCGGCCTTCCGCACGGGCGTCCCCATGGTCGAGGATACCGCCTGCGAACCCGGCGTGGCCGAGGCCCTGCGCAAGCGCGCGGGCGGGCAGAAGCTGCCCTGACGGTCCGTCATCCTGCGCGCGGGCTTTCCAAACCGGCCCGCGCGTCGTAGATATCTGGCGAATGGCGGACGAACCGCCCGAGCCGAAAGAGCCAGATGAGCCAAGACATAACGACGATCACCCGCACCGAAGATCTTGCACGTTTCTGCGAAGCTGCGAAATCCGCCCCCTATGTCACCGTCGATACCGAGTTCCTGCGAGAGCGGACCTACTGGTCCAAGCTGTGCCTGATCCAGCTGGCGATCCCGCCGGCATCGGCGCCCAAGGAACCGGGCGGAGAGGCGGTCCTCGTCGATCCGCTGGCCGAAGGGCTCTCGCTCGTACCGCTCTATGATCTGTTCCGCCACGAGGCGACGGTGAAGGTCTTCCATGCCGCGCGGCAGGACCTGGAAATCTTCTTCCACGACGCCGAGGTGTTCCCCAGGCCGCTGTTCGACACGCAGGTCGCCGCGATGGTCTGCGGTTTCGGCGAACAGGTCGGCTACGAGACGCTGGTACGCAAGATCGCCAAGGCGAACCTGGACAAGTCGTCGCGCTTCACCGACTGGTCGCGGCGTCCGCTTTCGGATGCGCAGAAATCCTATGCGCTGGCCGACGTGACCCATCTTCGCGGCATCTACGAATTCCTGGCGCAGGAACTGCAGAAGACCGGCCGCGACGCCTGGGTCGACGAGGAGCTTGGCGTCCTGACCGACCCCGAGACCTATATCACCCGCCCCGAAGAGGCATGGCTGAAGGTCCGCACCCGCACCAACTCGCCGCGTTTCCTTGCGATCCTGCGCGAGCTGGCCCGCTTCCGCGAGGCCTATGCCCAGGAACGCGACATCCCCCGCAGCCGGGTCTTCAAGGACGACGCCATGATCGAGCTGGCCTCGACCAAGCCGATGTCCGAGGGTGATCTGGGCCGCGCGCGCCTGCTGCTGCGCGATGCGCGCAAGGGCGACATCGCGGCGGGCATCCTTGCCGCCGTCAAGGCGGGGGTCGAGGCCAAGGACCTGCCCCAGCCCAAGGGCGAGGAGCCGGGCAAGCCCGGCAATCCCGCGCTGTCGGACCTGCTGCGCGTGCTGCTGAAGGCCAAGGCCGATGCGGCGGGCGTCGCGCCCAAGCTGATCGCCTCGGCCTCGGACCTGGATGCCATCGCCAGCGGGACGCGCAACCTGCCCGCGCTGTCGGGCTGGCGGGCCGAGGTCTTCGGCGACGACGCGCTGCGGCTGGCCGCGGGCGATATCGCGCTGTCCGCCCAGAACGGTGCGGTCCGGATCGTTCCCGCACGGTGACATCATGATGCAATCGCTTCGACTGACCCGCCCCTGGCCCGAAGATGTCGAAGCGATCACTGCCGCGCTTGGCGATTGGGAAACGACGCGCTGGCTGACCGTCGTGCCCTTCCCCTATGCCGAAGACGACGCACGCGCCTTCATCGAGGAGGCGGGCCCAGACGAATACGCGATCCGCATGGGTGCGTCGCTGGTGGGCATGCTGCGCGTGGGCGAAAGCTTCGGCATCTGGATGGCGCCGGGCTGGCAGGGCAGGGGGATCGCCCGACGCGCCGCCATCCTTGCGCTGACGCGCTTCTTCGCCGGGGGCGGGCAGGCCATCGCCGCGCAGCACCTTGACGGAAACACGCGATCCGCGCGGATGCTGGACTGGCTGGGCTTCCGTCCCACCGGTCCGCTGCAGATCGCATCGAGGCCGCTTGGCCGCGACGCCCCCGCGCAGGGGCTGCGCCTGACCCGCGCCGAATTCGAGGCGCGCCATGCCATCGACCTGCGGACGGCGCGGTTGCGCCTGAACGCCATCGGCCCCGACGATCACGAGGCGCTGCACCGCATCGTCACCCGCCACTCCGTCGCGCGGATGCTGCTGCGGTTCCACCCGGACATGACGCCAGCCGATACCGCCGCGATCCTGTCCGAGGGCGCGTTGTTTCCGCCCCTGCGCCTGGCCGTCCGGATGGACGGGCGCGTGATCGGCGCGGTCGCGGTCAGCGCAGGCAGCGTGCCGCGCCTCAGCTATTTCCTCGATCCGGAACTGGCGGGGCGGGGGATCGGGCAGGAAATGGTCGCGGCGGCATTCGACGAATATGTCGCCCGCTTCGATCCGCAGCAGGTCGAGGCCGATGCATTCCTCGACAACCTGCCCTCGCGCAAGGTTCTGAAGAACCTCGGCTTTCAGCGGGTCGAGGATATCCGCATCAAGTCGCTGGCACGCGAGGATCGGGACATGGCCGCGCTGTATCGCTGGCGCCCCTCGGTCAGCTAATCTTCGGACCTGCCGATGACGCGGAACATCGCGCGGCGTTCCTCGGGGCTGCGGGGGCTGCGCGCGGGGACATACTGGTCGGGATCTTCCGCGAACCCGATCTGCGAGGGCGAGGGCGTCAGCGTGCGACCGCCCTCGATGATCGGCATCACCTCGTCCCCGGTCAGGTCGAAGCGACGGGGCGCGACGCCCGGCTCTCCCTCGGCGATGAGACAGCCGAGGGCGCGCGTCACGTCGCCCAGATCCGACCGCAGCGGCAGCAGCAACATCTGCGCATTCAGTTCGGGGCGCGCATAGTCGCCCCGCGCATGCAGCGTCAGCCGTGCGATCTGCGGGGCCTTGAACACGCTTTCCAGCACATCCGAGAACCGCCCCCGCGAGCTGGTGTTGAGGAAGGCGCAGATCGGCATGCCGCGCACCTCCATCCCCATCAGGTCAATCATGTGACGTCCCGCAAGGCGCAGGCGACCCGCGCCGGGCGCGATGCGTTCCAGGATGAAGGCGTGGTCCAGCGCACGCGCGATCCCGCGCGGGTCCACATCGCTGCGCGCGGGCACGGCGCGACCGTTGCGCAGGCTTTCCCAATAGTCGCGCAGCTCGGCCAGGATGCGGTCGGGGCGGCAGGGCTCGTAATCGACCAGACGGACGACACGATCGGATCCCGGCGCGTCGATCGCACCCGGCTTCGCTTCGGATCTGTCTTCCCGGTCAGGCAATCGAGGCCTCATTCACTATATGCAATAATACAGATGTGTCGCAACAACTGGTATGCCGTGGCCATAGATAACGCCACAACCTGTCGCGACACGAGTCAATTCCTGAACAAATAGTTAAACTTCTACTTCCAAAGTTGAAAGTCTTTCTTGCGCGATATGCTTGCGAATAAGGCATGGACTTGACCAGCGCGTGGCGGCGGGGCATCCCCATGCGCAGGATTCAAGCGACTGCCAGAAGGAAAACCCGCATGATGGACCGTACCGGACTGATGGTCATCCTGTCGTCGCCATCGGGCGCGGGGAAGTCCACGCTGGCCCGTCGTCTCATGGACTGGGACCCCTCGCTCAGCTTTTCTGTTTCGGCCACGACGCGCGCACCGCGCCCGGGCGAGGTGGACGGCGTCCATTATCACTTCACCTCGCGCGAGGAATTCCTGTCGCTGGTGCAGAATTCCCAGATGCTGGAACATGCGGAGGTTTTCGGAAATCTCTATGGCAGTCCGCGCGGCCCCGTCGAAGAGGCGATGCTGGCAGGGCGCGACACGCTGTTCGACGTGGACTGGCAGGGCGGCCAGCAGATCCGCGCCTCGGCGCTTGGCGGGCATGTGGTGTCGATCTTCGTCCTGCCCCCCTCGCTGCCCGAGCTGGAGCGGCGGCTGCGCACCCGCGGGCAGGACAGCGACGAGGTGATCGCCGGCCGCATGGACAAGAGCCGGGGCGAGATCAGCCACTGGGCCGAATACGATTATGTCCTCGTGAACGACGATCTGGACCGGACCGAGGAACATCTGCGCGCCATCCTGACCGCCGAACGGCTGCGCCGCACGCGGCAGGCGGGTCTGGGCGCCTTCGTCAAGGACCTGATGGCCGAGGAGAGCGCATGATCTGGGAACTGGACGGCATCGCCCCGCGGATCGACCCCGACGCCTGGGTGGCCCCCGACGCCTCGCTGATGGGCCGCGTGGTGCTGGAGGAAGGGGCCTCGGTCTGGTTCGGGGCCGTCCTGCGCGGCGACAACGAGGAAATCCGCGTCGGGCGCGGCAGCAACGTGCAGGACCTGTGTTGCCTGCATACCGACATGGGCCATCCGCTGACCATCGGGCCGGATGTGACCATCGGCCACCGCGCCATGCTGCACGGTTGCACCATCGGCGCGGGGGCGCTGATCGGCATGGGTGCTACGATCCTGAACGGCGCGGTCATCGGCGAAGGCGCCCTGATCGGCGCGGGCGCGCTGATCCCCGAGGGCAGGGAAGTGCCCGCAGGGGCGCTGGTCATGGGCGCGCCGGGCAAGGTCGTGCGCGAACTGGACGCCGATGCGCGGCAGCGGCTGATCGAGTCGGCCCAACGCTATCGCGCGAACGCGGCGCGGTTCCGCGACGGGCTGAAGCCCGCGGGCGGGCGGTGATGATGCCGCCGGGCACCGCGCGCCGCGTCGGGGGGTTCCTCGATGGCGTGCCGATGCCCATGATGGCGGTCGATCACCGCGCAAGGGTCATCGCGGCCAATCCGGCCGTCGTGCGCCTGCTGGGCGCCGACCTGATGGACCGCCCCTTCGTCACCGTCCTGCGCCATCCCGCCATCGTCGAGGCCGTGGACTGGGTCCTGGAACCCGACCGCCACCGTGCCCCCACGCTGGATCCGGGCCTGCCGCCGCCGGTCGACGGGGGCGTCACGCTGCGGGCGCAATTCCCCGCCGACGGGCGCGACATCCTGGCCGAGGTGACGGTCTCGCCCCTGCCGTCCGTCTTCGGGCGCGGCGCGATGATCGCGCTGCACGACCGCTCGGTCGCCGAGGAGGCCGAGCAGATGCGCCGCGATTTCGTCGCCAATGTCAGCCACGAGCTGAAGACCCCGCTGACCGCCATGACCGGCTTCATCGAGACGCTGCGCGGGCCCGCGCGCGAGGATGCGCGCGCCCGCGACAGGTTCCTCGACATCATGGAGCGCGAGGCCGCGCGCATGAACCGCCTGATCCAGGACCTGCTGTCGCTGAGCCGCGTCCAGGCCGAGGAACGTCAGCGCCCCTCGACGCGCGTCGATCTGGCCGGACTGCTGCGCAGTGTCGTGGCGACCATGTCCCCGCGCGCCGAGGCTGCGGGCGTCGACATCCACGTCGCGGGGCTGGAGGATGCGGTCGCGCTGCCGGGGGATGCCGACCAGCTGACGCAGGTCTTCCAGAACCTGATCGAGAACGCGCTGAAATACGGCGGATCGGGCGGATATCTGGGGCTGCGGCTGGAACGCATCGCGCACGAGCCGATGCTGCGCGGCCCCGCCTGGGCCGTCACCGTCGAGGATCGTGGCGAGGGGATCGAGGAACAGCACCTGCCGCGCCTGACCGAACGCTTCTACCGCGTGGACACGCACCGGTCGCGGGCGCAGGGCGGCACTGGGCTGGGGCTTGCCATCGTCAAGCACATCATCAACCGCCATCGCGGTCGGCTGCGGATCGACAGCCGCCGGGGCGCGGGCAGCCGCTTTACCGTGATCCTTCCCGAACGCAGCTCTCGCGGCTAGTGGCCCTTCGCGTGCCGATCGCCTATAACGGCGCGGCACATTCACGCGAGAGGGACCGCCATGTCTGACGCAACCGGCTTCGATCCGGCCAAGCTTGCCGCCGCAAACGCCTCGGTGCGACTGGTCGAGGATGGGATGAAGCTGGGTCTGGGGACCGGCTCGACCGCTGCCGTCATGGTCGAGATGCTGGCCCGCCGGGTCGAGGCCGAGGGCCTGAGCCTGCGCTGCGCGGCCACCTCGAAGGCGACGGCGGAACAGGCGCTGTCGCGCGGCCTCAAGGTCGAGAGCCTGGACGATATCGGCTGGCTGGACATGACCATCGACGGCGCCGACGAGGTCGATCCCGACCTGCACCTGATCAAGGGCGGCGGGGCCGCGCATCTGCGCGAGAAGATCGTCGCGGCGGCCAGCGACCGCATGGTGGTGATCGCCGATCCCGGCAAGGTGGTGGAACGGCTGGGCGCCTTCCCCCTGCCGGTCGAGGTCCTGGGCTTCGGTTTCGAAAGCAGCCGCACCCTGATCCGCCGCGTGCTGGACGACCTGGACCTTGGCGGTCGCGACGTGCTGACCCGCATGAAGGGCAGCGACCCGCTGATCACCGACGAGGGCAACCTGATCCTGGACCTGCATCTGGGCGCGATCCCCGATCCCGCCGCGCTGGCACGCGCGCTGTCGGCCATTCCGGGCGTGGTCGAACACGGCCTGTTCCTGGGCATGTGCGATGTCGCGATCATCGGAAAGCCCGACGGCAGTGTTGTCGAACTGGCCCGCGATGCCGATATCGATGCCGACATGCTGGCCCATGAAGGAGAATGAGATGAGCTTCGACTACGACCTCTTCGTGATCGGTGGCGGTTCGGGCGGGGTCCGCGCCGCGCGGATCGCGGCCGGCGAACATGGCGCGAAGGTCGGTCTGGCCGAGGAAAGCCGCATGGGCGGCACCTGCGTGATCCGGGGCTGCGTGCCCAAGAAGCTGATGATCTTCGCGGCGGGCGCGGGCATGGCCATCGACGAGATGCGCGGCTATGGCTGGACCGGCGCGGATGCGGGCAGCTTCGATTGGGCCGTCTTCCGCGAAAAGCTGGACGCCGAGCTGACGCGGCTGGAGCTGATCTATCGCGCCGGGCTGGAGCGTGCGGGCGTCGAGGTTCACGACCAACGCGCGACCCTTGTCGATCACCACACCGTCGCGCTGGCCGACGGGACGCGCAAGACCGCGCGCCACATCCTGATCGCCGCCGGCGGTCGTCCCGCGCCCATCGGCATCCCGGGCGAGGAGCTGGCCATGGTCAGCGACGACCTGTTCCTGATGGACGAGCTGCCCAAGCGCGTCCTGCTGGTGGGCGGCGGCTTCATCGCCTGCGAATTCGCGACCATCCTGGCGGGGCTGGGCGTCGAGACGGTGCAGGCCTATCGCGGCGACGCGGTGCTGCGGGGCTTCGACCGCGAGGGGCGCGACCTGGCGACGCTGCAGCTGTCGCAGGTGGGCGTCGACCTGCGGCTGGGCATCACGCCGACCGAATTGCGCAAGACCGATGACGGCATCGAGGTCGCCTTCGACGACGGCAGCACCGACCGCTTCGACCGCGTGCTGATGGCGACGGGCCGCAACCCCTATACCGCCGGGCTGGGGCTGGAGAACACCGAGGTCGTGCTGAAGCCCAATGGCGCGATCGAGGTGGACGAATGGTCCCAGACCAGCGTGCCCTCGATCTTCGCGGTGGGCGACGTGACCGACCGCGTGAACCTGACCCCGGTGGCGATCCGCGAGGGGCACAGCTTCGCGGACACGGTGTTCGGGGCGAACCCGCGCAAGGTCGATCATTCCATCGTCGCCAGCGCCGTCTATCTTCGGCCGCATGAATTCGCGACGGTCGGCCTGACCGAGGAAGAGGCCAAGGCCCGCGGGCCGGTCGATGTCTTTGCCACGACCTTCCGGCCCATGCGGTCGATGTTCGCGGGCAGCGATGCGAAGATGATGATGAAGCTGCTGGTCGATCCGCGCGACGACCGGGTGCTGGGCTGCCACATCTTCGGCCCCGAAGCCGGAGAGATGATCCAGTTGGCCGCCATCCCCATCGGGATGGGCGCGACCAAGGCGCAGTTCGACGCGACCATCGCGGTCCACCCGACCGCTGCCGAGGAGCTGGTGACGATGCGCAGCGTGACGCGCCGACACGAAGGGGCAGGTGTCTGACCGCGCCCGATGGCCGCAGGGCTGCGCCTTGACTTTTCGACGCGCAGCCCCAGTTTTCAACTAACGGAAATTCCAAGGAAAGAAGGTTCGACGGATGGCAAATCAGGGCCCCTGGGGCGGAGGCAATGGCGGCCGGAAGGACGGGGATGGCGACAAGCGCCCCGCCGGTCGCCCTTGGGGAGAAGAGCCGCAGGGCGGGCGTCGTCCCGGTCAGGGTAACGACCCGCAGCGCCCCGAGATCGAGGATCTGATGAAGAAGGGCCAGGAACGCCTGCGCGTCCTGATGGGCGGTCGCGGAAATGGCGGGAACGGCGGCAATGGCGGTCCGGGCGGGCGCAAGCCCTCGGGTCCGAATTTCGGGCTGAACCGCTCGACCGTGTCGCTGGTCGCCATCGCGGCGGTGGCGCTCTGGGCCTTTTCCAGCTTCTACCGGGTGCAGACCAACGAGAAATCGGTCGAGTTCCTCTTCGGTCGCGCGGTCGCCGTGGGCTCCGAGGGTCTGAACTTCGCGCCCTGGCCCTTCGTCACCGCCGAGGTGGTGTCCGTCACGAACGAACGCGTGACCGAGATCGGCACCGGTCGCGGCGGCCAGATGGACAGCGGCCTGATGCTGACCCGCGACCAGAACATCGTGGACATGGAATACCAGGTCGTCTGGAACATCCGCGATCCGCAGATGTACTTGTTCAACCTTGCCGATCCCTCGGACACGATCCGCGCCGTCGCGGAATCCGCGATGCGCGACATCATCGCCCGCAGCGAGCTTGCGCCCATTCTGAACCGCGATCGCGGCGCCATCGCGCAGGACCTGCAAGAGGCCGTGCAGCAGACGCTGGACGCCTATCAGTCCGGGATCAACGTCGTCCGCGTCAACCTCGACCGTGCCGACCCGCCCGAAGAGGTGATCGACAGCTTCCGCGCCGTGCAGGCCGCGCAGCAGGAACGCGACCGGTTGGAGAAGGAGGCCGACGCCTATGCCAACCGCGTTCTGGCGCAGGCCCGCGGTGACGCGGCGCAGTCGCTGGAACAGGCCGAGGGGTACCGCGCCGAGGCCGTGAACACCGCATCGGGTGAGGCCGCGCGCTTCAACTCGATCTACGAGGAATACGTGAACGCGCCCGAGGTCACGCGGCGCCGGATGTATCTGGAAACGATGGAGCAGGTCCTGGGCGACGTGAACAAGATCATCCTGGGCGAAGGTCTGAACGAGGGATCGGGCGTGGTGCCCTATCTGCCGCTGGACCAGCTGCGCGGGAACCGCACCACCGGATCTGACCAAGGCAACGGAGGGTCGAACTGATGGCACGCCGTACGCAGACCCTTGCAGCCCTTGCGCTGCCCGCACTGATCGTCGCCGGCGTCCTTGCCGGCAGCGCCCTGTTCATCGTCGACGAGCGCGAGAAGGCACTGGTCCTGCGCCTTGGCCGCGTGGTCGATGTGCAGGAGGCGCCGGGCCTCAACTTCAAGGTGCCCTTCCTCGACAACGTGGTCAAATATGACGGTCGCATCCTGGGGCTGCCCACCAGCCCGCTGGAGGTGACGCCCGCCGACGACCGCCGCCTTGTCGTCGACGCCTTCGCGCGCTGGCGCATCACCGATCCGGTCCGCTTCCGCCAGGCCGTGGGCTCGGGCGGTGTCGATACCGCGCAGCAGCGGCTGGAACCGATTGTCCGGAACGCCATCCGCGAAGTGCTGGGCACCGTGCCCTCGACCACCGTCCTGTCGGACGAGCGCACGGCGCTGATGAACCAGATCCGCGACGAGGCGCGCAACAACTCGGAAGGGCTGGGGGTCGAGTTCATCGATGTGCGCCTGACCCGGACCGACCTGCCCGAGCAGAACCTGACGGCGACCTATGCCCGGATGCGGGCCGAGCGTGAACGCGAGGCCGCGGACGAGATCGCCCGCGGTCAGGAAGCCGCGCAGCGGGTCCGCGCCGCCGCCGACCGGACCGTGGTCGAGCTGACCTCGGAAGCCAGCCGCCGCGCCGAGATCGTCCGAGGCGAGGCCGATGCGCAGCGCAACGCGATCTATGCCGACGCCTATGGCCGCGACCCCGAGTTCTTCGCCTTCACCCGCTCGCTGACGTCCTATGAACGCGCGCTGAAGGGCAGCAACAGCTCGATGGTGATGCAGCCTGACAGCGAGTTCTTCACCTATCTGTCGGGTGACGGGGCCGAGAACGCGCAGCCCGCGTCCACGCCCGTGCCTGCCGGAAACTCGGCCGAGCGTCTGAACGCGCCGAAGCCGGTCGAGCCTGCCGAGGAGGAGGAACTGGTCACCCCCGAGGTCACCGACCGCGAGGGCAACCGCCTGGGCGAGAATGCCGGCGTCAAGCTGACCCCGGTCCCCGAGAGCCTGTCGCCCCCGCCGCAGCAGGCCCCCGAGATCGTGGCCCCCGACGCCGAGCTGGAAAGCCAGCCCGCCCAGGATGCGCCCGCCGAAGGGACCGACGAACCGGCCCCCGAGGAAGAGGCCCTCGATGAAGAGGCCGGGACCCCGGCGAACTGATCCGAACCCGAAGGGGGCGGGGCCTTGCGGTCCCGCCCTTTTTCATTGCCCAATCACGATCAGTTCACATCCCGAGAGCGTGGTTTATTTGCAACGCGCCGAGGGATAGGTTTTCGATGGATCCGGCAGGTCCGGGGGTGCGTCCCCCGGAAAATGTCTCGAAAAACAGAGGACATACAGCATGAAACAGCTTCTTCCTCGGCATCTTCTGACCGCATCGGCGACGGCGCTTCTGCTGGGCCTCGGCCATGCCGGTGCCCAGCAGGTGGTCGAGCCCGCCAACGAGGACACGGCCCCCCAGATCAGCCAGGAGGCGCAGGAGGCGGCAGACGCCAACAAGCCCCTGGGCGTCGACGGTGCCGAAGCCGCGCCCCAGCACGTGATGCCCGGCAGCTTTGCCGACCTTGCCGAGCAGGTCTCGCCCGCGGTCGTGAACATCACCACCACCGCCGTCGTCTCGCAGCCCACGCAGGGCGGCCCGGTCTTCCCCGAGGGCAGCCCGTTTTCCGACCTGTTCCGCGAGTTCGGCTTTCCGGGGATGCCCGGACCCGATGGCAGCCCGCAGCGCCAGATGCCGCAGCGCTCGAACGCGCTGGGGTCGGGCTTCGTCATCTCGGCCGACGGGTTCATCGTCACGAACAACCACGTCATCGACGGCGCCGACGAGATCGAGGTCGAGTTCTATTCGGGCGAGCGGCTGGCAGCCGAGGTCGTGGGGACCGACCCCTCGACCGATATCGCGCTGCTGAAGGTCGAGAGCGAGGACGCGATCCCCTTCGTGGGCTTCGGCGACAGCGACGCCGCCCGCGTGGGCGACTGGGTGCTGGCCCTGGGCAACCCGCTGGGGCAGGGCTTCTCGGCCTCGACCGGGATCGTGTCGGCGCGGAACCGCGAATTGTCGGGCACCTATGACGACTATCTCCAGACCGACGCGGCCATCAACCGCGGCAATTCCGGCGGCCCGCTGTTCAACCTCAAGGGCGAGGTGATCGGCGTGAACACCGCGATCCTGTCGCCCAATGGCGGCTCGATCGGGATCGGCTTCTCGATGGCGTCGAACGTCGTGTCCGAGGTGGTCGACCAGCTGCGCGACTTTGGCGAGACGCGTCGCGGCTGGCTGGGCGTCATGATCCAGGACGTCACCGAGGAGATGGCCGAGGCCCTTGGCCTGGACGAGCCGGGCGGCGCGATGATCACCGACGTCCCCGAGGGGCCCGCGCAGGATGCGGGGCTGAAGGCGGGCGATGTCATCACCCGTTTCGGCGGTGAACCCGTCGAGGATACGCGCGACCTGGTGCGCCGCGTCGCGGATGCCCCGGTGGGTGAACCCGTCGAGGTCACCATCCAGCGCGACGGCGACGAGGAGGTGCTGGACGTCACCATCGGCCGCCGCGAGACCGCGCAGGGCGAGGCGCAGTCGGACGAGCCCGAGGGCGAGACCGAGCTGCTGGGCCTGACCGTGACGCCCCTGACCCCCGAGATGGCGCAGGAGCTGGGCGCGCCCCGCGACGCGTCGGGTCTTGTCATCACCGGAATCGATGCAAGCTCGGCCGCGGCCGAGAAGGGGCTGGCCGCGGGCGATGTCATCACCGAGGTGAACCAGCAGCCCGTCGGCAGCATCGCCGACCTCGAGGCCCGCGTGCAGGACGCCCGCGATGCCGGTCGCCGTTCGGTCCTGATGCTGATTCGCCGCGAAGGCGCGCCGCTGTTCGTGGCCCTGCCCATCGCCGAGGAAGAGTGACCCGCAGGGGGCGGCCCGGTTCCGGGCTGCCCCTTTTCAAACGGGTCGGCGTTGCTTAACTGGGCCGGACAACAAGGGAACCAGCTGATGGCCAAGATTACCTACGTCGAACATACCGGCACCCGCCACGAGGTCGAGGTCCGTCCCGGCATGACCGTGATGGAAGGCGCGCGCGACAACGGCGTGCCCGGCATCGACGCCGATTGCGGCGGGGCCTGCGCCTGTTCGACCTGCCACGTCTATGTCGCGCCGGAATGGCTGGACCGTCTGCCGCCGCGCGACCCGATGGAAGAGGACATGCTGGACTTCGCCTACGAGCCCGACCCGACGCGGTCGCGGCTGACCTGCCAGATCAAGGTCACCGAGGAGCTGGACGGCCTGGTCGTCCAGATGCCCGAACGCCAGATCTGAGAACGGGGCCGCATTTCGCGGCCCTTTTTCATGCCCGCCGGACTGCGTCGTCATAAGGTGAACTTTGCATGACGATCAGGCGATCCAAATTCACCTGATGGGCAGGATACGCTAGAAATGGCGCATGACGATTCGCCGGACCCTTCGTGTTCCGGCGCGGCAAGGGCGGCACGCGTGCCGTCGCACCTGACCAGAGAGACGGAGACCGACATGGACGGCAACCCGATGAACACCGGCAAATGCCCGGTGATGCATGGCAGCCATACCTCGACCGCCAGCCAGAACACCGACTGGTGGCCGAGCGCGCTGAACTTCGACATCCTTCACCAGCATGACGCGAAGACCACGCCCTATGGCGCGGATTTCGATTACCGCGCCGAACTGAAGAAGCTGGATGTCGAGGCGCTGAAGGCCGATGTCCGCAAGCTGATGGTCGAGAGCCAGGAGTGGTGGCCGGCCGACTGGGGCAGCTATGTCGGGATGTTCGCCCGCGTCGCGTGGCACGCGGCGGGTTCCTATCGCCTGGCCGACGGTCGCGGTGGCGGCGGGACCGGCAACCAGCGCTTTGCGCCGCTGAACAGCTGGCCCGACAACGTCAACACCGACAAGGGCCGCCGCCTGCTGTGGCCGATCAAGAAAAAATACGGCAACAAGATCAGCTGGGCCGACCTGATGATCCTGTCCGGCACCATCGCCTATGAGGTCGCCGGCCTGAAGACCTTCGGCTTCGCCTTCGGCCGTGAGGACATCTGGCACCCCGAGAAGGACACCTACTGGGGTGCCGAGCGCGAGTGGCTGGCCGAATCCGACAACCGCTACGAGGATGTCGCCAAGCCCGAGACGATGGACAACCCGCTGGCAGCCGTCCAGATGGGCCTGATCTACGTCAACCCCGAAGGCGTGAACGGCAAGCCCGATCCGATGGCGACGGCGGCCCAGGTCCGCGAGACCTTTGCCCGCATGGCCATGAACGACGAGGAGACCGCTGCCCTGGCCGCCGGCGGTCACACGATCGGCAAGTGCCACGGCAACGGCAAGGCCGAGGATCTGTCCCCCGAGCCCGAGGCCGCCGATCCCGAATTCCAGGGCGTCGGCTGGATGAAGACCAATGGCCGCGGCATCGGTCGCGACACCATGGTCAGCGGCATCGAGGGTGCATGGACCACGAACCCGACCAAGTGGGACATGGGCTATTTCGACATGCTGTTCGGCCATGAATGGGAACTGCGCAAGTCGCCCGCAGGTGCATGGCAGTGGGAGCCCGTCGACATCAAGGAAGAGGACATGCCCGCCGATGTCGAGGATCCCTCGATCCGGCGCATGCCGATCATGACCGATGCGGACATGGCGATGAAGGTCGATCCGGCCTATCGCGCCATCTGCGAGAAGTTCATGGCCGATCCCGCCTATTTCGACGACTGCTTCGCCCGCGCCTGGTTCAAGCTGACCCACCGCGACATGGGTCCGAAGGCACGCTATTTCGGTCCGGACGTCCCGTCCGAGGATCTGATCTGGCAGGATCCGGTTCCCGCAGGCAACACCGGCTATGACGTCGAGGCCGTGAAGGCGAAGATCGCCGCCACCGACCTGACCCTGGCCGAGCTGGTCACCACCGCATGGGACAGCGCCCGCACCTTCCGCGGGTCGGACATGCGCGGCGGTGCCAACGGTGCCCGCATCCGCCTGGCCCCGCAGAAGGACTGGGAAGGCAACGAGCCCGCCCGCCTGCAGAAGGTCCTGTCGGTGCTGGAACCCATCGCCGCCGAGACCGGTGCCTCGCTGGCCGATGTCATCGTGCTGGCCGGCAATGTCGGGATCGAGCGTGGCCTGCAGGCCGCCGGGATGGAACTGACCGTGCCCTTCGCGCCGGGCCGCGGCGACGCGACCGACGAGATGACGGACGCGCCGTCCTTCGACGCGCTCGAGCCGATCCATGACGGCTTCCGCAACTGGCTGAAGCGCGACTACTCGGTCAACCCCGAAGAGCTGCTTCTGGACCGCGCCCAGCTGATGGGCCTGACCGCGCCGGAAATGGTCGTCCTGCTGGGCGGTCTGCGCGTGCTGGGCGCCAATCACGGCGGCAGCAAGCTGGGCGTGCTGACCGATCGCGAAGGCGCGCTGACGCAGGACTTCTTCGTCAACGTCACCGACATGTCCTATCGCTGGACCAAGACGGACGATGGCACCTACGAGATCCGCGACCGCAAGACGGACGCGGTCCGCTGGACGGCCTCGCGGCTGGACGTGGTGTTCGGTTCGAACTCGATCCTGCGCAGCTATGTCGAGCTGTATGCTCAGGACGACAACGCCGAGAAGTTCGCCCGCGATTTCGTCGCGGCCTGGACCAAGGTGATGAACGCAGACCGCTTCGACCTGGCCGCCTGATCGGGCGATCCCGAAGACCTGTTGGGGGCGTGCCTTGCGGCGCGCCCCTTCTTCATGAGCGCCCCTCGCGGGAACGTGGACTTGCGGGCGGGGGCGGTCGGTGCTTCCCTGCGCGGGTGTTGTCGCGAAACGGGGAAGACGATGCTGCGCAGCCTGTGCCTGATCGCCCTGATCCTGCCTGCGCCCCTGATGGCGGGCCGGATCGAGATTGCCCTGACGGACCTGCCATCGACCGAGGGCAGCGTCTTCTGCGCGCTGCACGACCGCGCCGAGGGGTTTCCCGGCAGCAACGAGGTTTCGGGCCAGCGCGTGCCCGCCGGGCAGGGGCGCTGCGTCTTCGAGGGGATCGCGCCGGGCCGCTATGCCGTCGCGGTGCTGCATGACGGCAATGACAACGGGCGGCTGGACACCAATGCCATCGGCCTGCCGCAAGAGGCGTGGGGCGTGTCGCGAAACGCCCGCCCGATGATGCGCGCCCCGCGCTTCGACGAGGCGGCCTTCGATCTGGACGACCGCCCGCGCAGCCTGTCGATCAGTGTCAGGCGCTAGATCACCGGCTTCTTGGCCAGCCCCTTGCCCAGGATCGGGCCGGTCGGCAGGTCGGTCGGCGACCCGCCCTCGGGTTCCGCGGTGATCTCGTAGAGCTGGCTTGCATCGGGTTCGGGCAATCCCGGCACCGTCAGCGTGTCCGAGCGCCCCGCCACCAGCAGCCCGAGCGATACGGGCAGGCCGTCCGCATCCGGCTTGGTCCAGACCTGCATCACGCGGCCTGCGGGCAGATCGGGTCGTTCCAGCAGGGTGACGCGGGTGGTGTTGTCGGGCTGCCCCTCGATCAGGGCGACCGCCTCTCCTTCGGCGTCCAGCAGGACCGCGACCACCGAGGGGTCGGGGCTTTGCAGCAGCGACCAGCCCAGCATCGCGGCCAGCGTCGCGGCTGCGGCCATCCCGCCCATCGCGGTCATGCGCCAGCGACGCAGCCGCCGATCGGCAAGGTTCACGACATTCGCGGCGCGGGCAGGCGCCTGGTCCAGCTGCGCGCGCAGGCGGTCCCAGAACCCGTCCGGCAGGGGCATTTCGGGCGCGGTATCGTCCAGCGGCAGGAAGCGCAGCCGCGCCCGTTCCAGGCGGGCGGCGATCGAAGGATCGGCAAGGGCCAGTTCCTCGACGCGGCGGATGTCCTCGTCGGGCGCAAGCCCGAGCGCGACTTCGTCCAACAGGGTGTCAGGCACCTGGGTCGTCATGTCAGGCACTCCCTCAGTTTCACGAGGCCCCGTCGCAGCCAGGATTTCACCGACCCGAGCGGCGCATCCATGCGGCCCGCGATCTCTCCGTGGCTGTGGCCCAGCACATAGGACGACAGGATCGCGCGGCGTGTCTCGGGCTCCAGCCCGTCCAGGCAGGCGCGCAGGTCCAGCGATTGCGGAAGCCGGTCGAAGGCATCGTCCACGGCACGTTCGTCGGCGGGGTCTGTCGTCTCGCCCCGATCCTCGTGGCGCAGCATGGTCAGGCAGCGGTTGCGCAGGATGGTGAAGATCCAGCCCCGCGCATGGCCCCGTTCGGGATCGTATTGATGCGCGCGGCGCCAGATCAGGACCAGCGCGTCCTGCACGGCGTCCTCGGCCAGGTCGGACCGGCGCAGCATCCGCCGCGCGACGCCCAGCATCCGCCCGCCTTCAAGATCGACCAGCCTGCGAAGCGCGTCCTTGTCGCCGCCCGCGCAGGCCCTCAGCAATGCCGCATGATCAGACAATTCGACTTCCGCCCCCCTCGGCGCGGTTGTCCGCGCCCTTCGTCCAAGGGCTATGACGCCGTCGCACCGTTTGTCAAATGCGCAGGCTTTTTTCGGGTGCCGGCGCGGGACCGCCCCCGCGCCGGCTGTTCACTCTTTCAACGTTACTTCGCGGTCATGAAAGTGATGTCGCGGAGGATTGCGCCATCGGCACCCTGGATGTCCCAGCTGTCGGTGACGCTGCCATCTTCCAGCGAAACGGTGTGAAGCTGGCTGCCTGCGGCCAGCCAAGCGGTGTTCGTGCCTTCGGCATCGGTCGCGATGTCGAACGCATAGGTGTCGGTGCCGTCGATGCCCAGCTTGCCCACGGCGGCCAGCGTGCCGTCATTGGGCGAGGTCTGCTGGATCAGCGCGACGATGGTGCTGTCGATGTCGTACATCGCCGTGCCCTCGGGCTTGCCGAAGCTGTTGATATAGGCGGCGGCGACGATGGCCGGGGCCTCGCCCGCATGCATGTCCTGTTCCTCGAAGGCCAGGCTGCCATCGACGGTCACGGCACCGGATTCGATGTCGACGCGGTGGTTCGTGGTGCCCGACATGAAGCGCAGCTTGTCGGCCATCGGGTTGAAGTCCACGATCACGGCGGCATCGCCCTCGATCGGCAGTTCGGTATCCATGGTCGAGATGACGGTCGCGGCGCCGGTCTCGGGGTCGATCTCGACGATCTCGAAGCCGTCGGTGACGCCGATCAGCTGACCGGTGGCGGGACGCAGGTCGATGCCCAGCAGCTTGTCCACGCCCTCGACCTCCATCGAGGCGGTGACGCTGGCCGAAGACGCGTCGATCATGTGCAGCATCTTGTCGCCCGACAGGCCGATGGCCATCTTCGCGCCGTGGTCGTCGGCCATGGCTGCGGTGGTGGTCATCAGGGTGGCGACGGTCAGGCCGGCAAACTTGTTCAGCATCGGTCTTCTCCTAGGTGGGATCGACCACGGTTCATCCGCAGCCTCCATACCCACAAGGACTCGGGGGTGGGGGCGTTTGGATGCAGGGCGGATGATTTTTTTTCGGATCAGACGATATTTTTCGCGGCAGCGCGTCTCGAGGCCAGCGTTTCATGGGCGCGCAGCGCCTCGTCCTCGATCTTGGTGGTGGTGCTGCCGGGGCGGCCGACGGTCTTGGCGGGCATCCCGGCGACGGTCGTCGAGCATCGGGGCAGCACGAGGCGCGCGACCTCGGTGCGCCTGATCCCGATGGTCGAGGTCAGGTCGAACATCCGCGCGGCGACAGCCTCTGCCCGCGCCGGATCGCAGAGCAGTTCCATGCGCGTCACGGGGCGCGACTTCTTGCCCTGCGCATTCAGCAGGGTCAGGTCCAAGACCCCCGGCATGTCGCGCAGGCGGTCGGTCGCGGCGCCGATCTCCTCTCCGGTCATGTCGTCCAGATCGCAGGCAAGCTGGACGACCCGGTCGCGGTCGGCCCCCTGCGCGATGTCGAAGGCGGTGACGCGCAGCACGTTCGGGCGGTCGGACAGGTCGCGCGTGCCCGCGCCCATGCCGGTCGCCCCCATGCGCCCGCCCGGAGGGGTGGGGGCGGGGCGTCCGCCGGTCACATGCGCCAGGATGGCCGCGCCCGTGGGCGTCACGCGTTCGCCGCCGATCCCGTCATCGATCCAGTCGTATCCCTGCAGGATCCGCGCGGTGGCCGGGGCGGGCACCGGCAGGATGCCATGCGCCGTGCGGATCGTGCCCCTGCCAAGCGGCAGGGGCGCGCAGGACCATGTGGCATCGCCCAGTGCCGCGACGATGCTGCCCGCCGCCACGACATCCATCAGCGAATCCCAGTCGGCCAGTTCGTGGAAATGCACCTTCTCCAGCGGCAGGTCATGGGCCGCAGCCTCGGCCAGGGCGATCAGGTGCAGGATGGCACAGGCGTGGTGCGCGCTGCCCTCGGACAGCGGCGCGGCACCGATGCGGTCGCGCAGCGCGGCATAGGTCGTCGCGTGGTCATGGTGATGGTGGTGATGATGGTCATGCGCGTGCCCGCCATGCAGGCCGAAGCGCAGGACAGACATGCCCCGCGACATGCCGCGTTCCAGCCGCGCGGTGCCCGCGTCGCGGGGCAGCACGGCGGCCACATCGGCCAGCACGCGATCCGTCAGGTCTGGAAAGGCGTCCAGCATCGCCGCGACGAACATGTCGCCCGCGATCCCGCCAAGCGGGTCCAGATGCAGATGCAGCCTCATGGATGCGCCTCGGGCCAGGGATTCGCCAGCCGCACGGCGTCGAAGCGCATCGGTTCAGGCGGGCCGATCACCTCGATCCCCGGCCTGTCCTGCAATTCGGGCAGCATGGCCTCGGACGCATAGAGATATTCCAGCTGCAGCGTGTTGGGGATGCGCAGCAGGCGGGCCTTGGCGATATCCTGGGCGCCGCAGGTCTTGATCGCGGCCTGGATGGCGCTGCGATCGTCGGGCATGACCATCGGCATCTTGGCCTGCAGCAGCACGGTCGAGGTCAGCGCATTGGCATAGACGGCCTCTCGGTCGAAGGCCTGTTCCAGCCGTGCGGTCACCACGTCCGCGCGGGCCGCGCCATTGCCGTTGCCGTTGCTGCGCGGCGACAGTTCCAGCGCGGCAAGGCGCGAGATGTGCAGCGTGGCATGCGCCATCATCCTGGCCGACGAGAAGCGATGCGTGATGTTCGGATCCATACCGGTCCCCGAAAACTCCTTGCCGATCTGATCGACGACCAGCACGTCCAGATTGCCCGCAGCCGAGGGCGCATCGGCGGGACCGACCGGCAGCCGCGGCATGTTCGCCATCGCCTTTTGCAGCCAGGGCTGTTCGGCCTCCAGCAGGCCCTCGCTGTCCAGGACCGCGATGTCGGACAGCTGGTCATGGGCGTTCTCGATCGTGCCGATGCCGAACAGCACCTTGCAGCGTTCCAGCTTCATCCGCGCCATCAGATCGACATAGATCGGCACCTGGTCGATGCCACGCGAATGGCATGCCTCGGCCCCCGATTGCTTGCCCAGACCGATGGACAGCATCTTCGCCAGCCCGCTTTCGTTCGGCGCGCGGAACGAGGTGTGGGGCTTGATGCGGTTGAACAGGACGATGCCGTCGGCATCCTGCGCGTGGCGGTCCATGCGGACGGACATGCCGTTATCCAGCCGCCCGATCTCGACCGTGTCCATGCTGGACCGGATGGGGCAGCCGATGACCTCCTCGGTGACGCCCAGCTTGGCCAGGACGGCGGTCTGACCCTCGGCGGTGGCGCCACCGTGGCTGCCCATCGCGGGCACGACGAAGGGGTCGGCCCCCCGCGCACGGATTTCCGCGACGATGGCCGCGACCAGTTCGGGAAAGGCCGCGATGCCGCGGCTGCCCGCGGTGATGGCGATGGACATGCCGGGGCGGATCTTCGACGCGCAATCGGCGGCGGCCAGCGCGTCGTGGACGGCGCGGGCCGGATCGTCGATCCGCGTGCCCTGGAACCGCTGGCGGCACAGCGCGATGCGGGGCAGGGGCGTATCCTCGACCAGCCGGACATAGTTCGGTTTCGCAAGCTGGGTCATGGTCTTATCCCGTCACGCCGATGGGCCAGGGGGCGAATTCATCCTCGCCCACGCCAAGCGCCTCGGATTTGCTTTGCCGGCCCGATGCGATGTCCAGGATGGTGCGGAAGATCTCCTCTCCCATCTCCTCGATGGTGCTGGTGCCGTCGGCGATGCGGCCGCAATTGACGTCCATGTCCTCCTCCATTCGTGCGAACATCGCGCTGTTCGAGGCCAGCTTGATCGTGGGCGAGGGGTAGCTGCCGAAGCACGACCCCCGACCGGTGGTAAAGCAGATCAGGTTCGCGCCCCCCGCGATCTGACCCGTGGCCGAGACCGGATCGAAGCCCGGCGTATCCATGAAGACAAGGCCCTTCTCGTCCACGGGCTTGGCATAGCGATAGACCTGCATCAGCCCGGTCGTGCCGCCCTTCTTCGCCCCGCCAAGCGACTTTTCCAGCACGTTGGCCAGCCCGCCCGCATTGTTGCCGGGGCTGACATTGCCGTTGATCTGCGTGTCCCGGCCACGGGTGTGATCCAGCCACCAGTCCATCCGGTCGACCAGCTTGCGGCCCACCTCCTCGGATCGGGCGCGGCGGGTCAGAAGCTGTTCGACGCCGAAGATCTCGGGGGTTTCCGACAGGATCGCGGTGCCGCCATTGCGGATCAGGATGTCGGCGGCGGCCCCAAGTGCCGGATTGGCCGTCAGCCCCGACAACCCGTCCGAGCCGCCGCATTGCATGCCGATGGTGATATGTTCCGCCGAGCAGGGCTCGCGCCGGACCTCGTTCGCCCGGTCCAGCATCTGGCGCACGGCCTTTTTGCCCTCGGCGATGGCGCGGGCGGTGCCGCCGACATGCTGCATGGTGATGCTGCGCAGCATCTTGCCCTCGGCCAGGCTGTGGTCGCGGAAGAACTGCATCAGGTCGTTGCGCTCGCAACCAAGCGAGACGACCACCGCGCCCGCCATGTTCGGATGGCGGACATAGCCCGCCAGCGTGCGGCGCAGCAGGTCCATCGGCTCTCCCGTCATCTCCATCCCGCAGCCGGATTCGTGGATGAAGGGAATGACGCCATCGACATGGGGCCAGTCCTGCAGGCGTTCCTCGTCGAAGTGATTGGCGATCTTGCGGGCCACCGTGGCCGAACAGTTCACCGTCACGAACAGCCCGATATAGTTGCGCGTCCCCACGCGCCCGTTCGCGCGGCGGATGCCCTGGAACACGGCCCGCCGGTCCGGCGGCAGGATGCGGGTCGGGCGATAGTCGCGGGCGAAGGCATAGTCCTTCTCGACCGCGTCGAAGCGGATGTTGTGGCTGTGCAGCCAGTCGCCGGCTTGCAGATCGGTTCCGGCATAGCCGATCACCACGTCGAATTTCAGGATGGGCGAACCTTCGGGAATGGCGCACAGCGCGATCTTGTGGCCCTGCGGGATCTCCTGCCGCGCGGTGATGTCCAGTTCGGGCAGGGCGTATCCCGCGGGGATCGGTTGCAGGGCGACCGCGACGTTGTCACCCGCGTTCAGGCGCAGGATGCGCGGCCGCGCCATCGTGGCGGCGGTTCGATCTTCCATGATGTCTCCTCCCCAAGCTGGGCGGAATGCGGTATCCCGGGTCGAGGGGATCGACAGATTCCGCCCATCTGATATATTAGAATATACGAAGCTCGAGGAACAGTCGCAATGGCCGAACAGCATGGCACCCCGTCCGACATCCCGTCGCCATCCGGCCTTGGACTTGCCGCGGGGTTCGGCCTGCAGGGCATATCGCAGGGCCTGTTCGAAGGCGGGCAGGCGGGGCGCGGCGTCTATGACGCGCTGCGCAGCCGCATCGTCCGGTTGGAGCTGGTCCCCGGAACGCCCCTGCCGCGGGCCGAGCTTGCGCGCCAGTTCGGCGTCAGCATCACGCCCCTGCGCGATGCCCTGCAGCAACTGGCCGAGGAAGGGCTGGTCCTGATCTTTCCACAGTCGCGCACGCTGGTCGCGCCCATCGACGTGACCGCCATCCGCGAGGCCCAGTTCCTGCGCATGGCGCTCGAGACCGAGGTCGTGCGCGAACTGTCCACCGCGATCGCCCCCGAGGACCTGGAGCGGCTGCGCGGCATCCACAAGCTGCAATCCAGCCTGGTGGGCGACGCCGACAGCATCGCCACCTTCCAGGAACTGGACGAGGTGTTCCACATGGCGCTGTTCGCCGCTGCCGGTCACATGCAGACCGCGCGGTTGATGCGCAGCCGGTCGGGGCATCTGGACCGGTTGCGCCGCATCTTCCTGCCCGATGCGCCTGCCGCCGCCGACAGCCATGCGAACATGAGCGCGGTGATCGACGGGCATGGCGCGGTCATCGAGGCGATCACCGCAGGGCGACCCGAGGATGCCGCCGAGGCCATGCGCCGCCACCTGCGCCGCACCGTCGACCGCCTGTCCGAGAAACGCGCGGCCTTCCCCGAATATTTCGGCTGATCAGTCGTCCTGCGCGTAATCGGTGATCCGGCGCCGCGCCTGCATCAGGTGATAGGCCATCGACAGGCCGGCGGCCTCGCTGTCGCGGGCCAGGATGGCCTGGAAGATCTGGCGATGCTCGAACGAGACGCGATCGACGCGGGCCTGCGTGCCGCCGACCGTGATGCTCTGGGCGACGGTGATGGCGCGTTCGGTCTGTTCGCGGATGGCGTTCAGCATGGCGACGAAGACCTCGTTGCCGCTGGCCTCGGCCACGGCCAGGTGAAAGCCGAAATCGGCATCGCGCCCGACTTCGCGTCGTTTCATCGCGCCTTCCAGAACGCGCAGCGCGGATTCGATGGCCGCGATGTCGCGCGGGGTGGCGCGCAGCGCGGCAAGGCGGGCGGTCTGCCCCTCGACCGCCATCCGCGCCTCCATGCAGCGCAGCAGGCCCGCCACGCTGTCCGAGGTGGTGAACTGCACCAGCCCCTGCGGCGGACGCTTGCGCACGAAGGATCCGACGCCGCGCCGCGCCTCGATCAGGCCGTCCTCCTGCAGGCGGCGCAGGGCTTCGCGCACGACGGGGCGGGACACCTCGAACGCGGCGCAGATCTGGTTCTCGGACGGCAGCTTGGCGTCCTGCTGCAGCACGCCCGACACGATCTGTTCCAGGATCTGACCGTAAAGCTGGTCGGCCAGCGTCTTGCGCTTGCGGATGGTCAGCTTCGCTCCCTCGTCCGGGGTTGGCGCGGGGGTGGGATCCGACAGGTTGACCGAGGGCAGCATCCTCATGGCCACCCCCCCCTTGCGGTGACATTCGCCATGCGCAGCGCCGCGCAGGCCGCGCCATAGCCGTTGTCGATATTGGTCACGAGCACCCCGGATGCGCAGCTTGCCAGCGCGGAATCCAGCGCCACGCGCCCGCCCGTCGCGACCCCGTATCCGACCGAGGTCGGCACCGCGATGACCAGCCCCGGCACCATCCCGCCCACGACGCTTGGCAGCGCCGCGTCCATTCCGGCAAAGACGATGACGACATCCATCCCGCGCAGCGTTTCCTGGTGGCGGGTCAGCCGCCACAGGGCCGCGACCCCGCAATCCGCGAAGACATGCGCGCCCTGGCCGGCATGGGCCAGCACGCGCTGCGCCTCGATCAGCGGTCCGGCATCCGAGGTTCCGGCGCTGACCAGCGCGATCCGCAGCCGCCCGTCCGGTTCGGGGCAGCCCCCCAGGATCGCCGTGCGCGAGGTGGCGCAATAATCCAGCGCCGCGCGTGCGTCCGCGCCAAGGGCCGCGTGCTGGTCGGGCGTCAGGCGCGTCAGCAGAAGGCGGCGCCCCTCGGCCATGGCATCCCCGATGATGGCCGACAACTGGTCGATCGTCTTCGGCTCGGCCAGGACCGCCTCGGGCAGGCCGATCCGGTCCTGCCTGTCGCGGTCGAAGGTCACCAGCGGGTGGCTGTCGGTTCCCTGGTCACGCATGGATGAACGCGCTCCCCTGCCTGTAGGGGGCAAGGCGGATCGCCAGCCCCGCATATCCGTGTTCGTCGACCGCGATGCGGGCCAGTCGCGCGATGTCCTGCCGGTCGGGGTCGGACAGGGCGGCAAGGCGGGTCTCGTCGATCTCAATCGCGATGCCCTGCGGCTGGCGGCGGCAGCGCAGCGTGACGGGGCCCAGAACCTCGCGCAGGCGCGTCTCGACCGTGTCGATCATGCGCAGTTCCCCGGGCTCGACGCGCAGGCCGGTCTGGATGCGGCTGGCAAGGCAGGGCGATGCGGGCAGCGCGGCGATCTGGGGCAGGCCCAGCCCGTCCGCCAGCCGCCGCACGTCGTCCTTGGTCATGCGGGCATCCGCGAAGGGGTGGATCACGCCGTGTTCCCCGGCCGCGCGCAGGCCGGGGCGGTAATCGCCCAGATCGTCCAGGTTCGTCCCCGACGCGACCACATGGCCGGGATTGGCCGCGACCAGCGTGCGATAGAGGTTCGTCTTGCAATAGTAGCACCTGTCGACCGGGTTCGCGCGATAACGCTCGTCCGCGAATTCGCGGGCATCGACCACGTCCAGCGGCAGCCCCAGATCGGCCGCCATGCGGCGCACGCGGTCTGTCGCCTGGGCCGGAACCGCCGCCGAGGATGCGTGCACCATGCGCAGGTCGCCGTCGCGCACACGCGCCGCAGCCGCCGTCAGGCACAGGCTGTCCATGCCGCCGCTGACAGCGATGACCAGCCCTTGTGGCGCGCGCAACGCCGCTGCAAGCCCTTGCGATATGGTCATCCCCACGCCTCCTGCCGCCAGTTCCATCAAGCGTCCATCTTGTCATGCCTGATGTCAACAGATCTGCAGCCATAATCTGATATGACTAATATATCACAACGATAACAGTGTGATAAAATGAATCCGGCCCTTTTCTGATGTATTAATAATTGACAGGAGGCGCCCCTTTGCCGCAACCTTGCCACAGGTGATCCGGGACCCCGCCGCAGGAGGAGCGGCCATCGCGGGACCCATTGATCCGACAGCAGAAGACATATTCCAGGGAGGGGGAATCGATGTTCCGCAGAAGCACAGCCGCGCGTCTTGCCGCGTGTACCGCACTGGGTCTGATGGCGGCGGGAACCGCGCATGCGCAGGCCATCACCATGGCGACCGGTCAGCAGGGGGGATCGTGGTTCCCCGTCGGCGGCCAGATCAAGGCCATCGTCGAGCGAGAGAACCCCGATATCGACTTCACCGTGACGCCCGGCGCGGGTGCGGCCAACGTGGTCGGAGTGGATGCGGGGCGCTTCCAGATCGCCTTCGCGAACTCGATCTCGACGGTGGACAGCCTGGAGGGCAAGGAGCCCTTCCGCAAGCCCACGACCAATGTCTGCAATATCGGGATCCTGTACCCGCAATATTTCCAGATCGTCAGCATCGCGGATGCGAACGTGAACGGCATCGCGGACATGGCGGGCAAGCGGCTGACAACCCAGCAGGTCGGCAATACCGGCGAGTTCCTGACGCGAGAGCTGCTGGCCCTGCAGGACATGTCCTACGAGGATCTGGGTTCGGTCGCGCACACGTCCTATTCCGACAGCGCGACGCAGATGAAGGACGGCCATGCCGACATCTTCACCCTGGGTTCGTCGCTGCCGACGGGGTCGGTCATGGACCTGGCATCGTCGCGCGACATCGCGCTGATGAACGTGGACGACGCCACCTTCGAACATTTCAAGGCCAAGAACGCGGCCTTCCAGCTTCGTGACGTGCCCGCGGGCGCCTATCCGGGCTTCGATCAGGCGATCAAGACGCTCAGCTACGACACGCATATGGTCGCGCCCTGCGACACGGACGGCACGATCGTCAAGGCGGTGCTGGCGGCGGTCGCGGACAACGTGGACAGCTTCGCCTCGGTGAACAAGTCGATGGAGGGGCTGACCGTCGAGGAGATGGCCACCGATATCGGCGTGCCCATGCATTCGGCCGCCACGGAGTTCTATGCCGAACGCGGCATCGCCGGGATGGAGTGATCCCCAGGGTATCGCCTGACCGGGCGGATGTCGCCCGGTCGCACCGAATGACGGCCCGGTCCGCCGGGCAGCGACGGAGAGCCCCGTGAACCTGTCCATTTTCGACCGCAACATCCCGCTGATCGGGCGCATCGCGCGTGTCATCCTGATCGGAATGGCGCTGTGGCATCTTTATGTCGCGTTCGCGGGGCCGCCGAACCCCTATGTCATGCGCGGGACTCATGTGGCGCTGGCGCTGCTGTTGATCTTCCTGACGGTGAACCGGCAGGGGATGCTGACCGAACGCCCGCGTTGGCTGGATGTGGGGCTGGGGATCGTGGCGTGCCTTGCCGCGCTCTATCCCTCGTTGAACCTCGAATACGTGTACCAGCGGTTCCTCTATGTCGATCCGCTGCTGCCGATGGATATCGTGGTGGGGATCGTGCTGGTCGTCCTGCTGCTGGAGGGCGCGCGGCGGATGCTGGGCCCGGTCCTGCCAATCACGGCCATGCTGTTCATGGCCTATGGGCTGACCTTCACCTCGACCCTGCCGAGCGTGATCCTGGAACAGCTGTTCATGACGACCGAGGGGATCTTCGGCATCCCGATCTCGGTCTCGGCGACCTACATGGTGCTGTTCATCCTGTTCGGTTCGCTGGTCGAGCGGATGGGCGTGGGCCAGCTGTTCATGGATTTCGCGGTCGCCCTGACGGGGCGGCAGGTCGGCGGCCCGGCCAAGGTCGCCTGCGTGACCTCGGGGATGTTCGGCTCGGTCTCGGGTTCGGCGGTGGCGAATGTCATGACGACGGGAACCTTCTCGATCCCGCTGATGAAGCGCATGGGCTTCAAGCCCGCCTTCGCCGGCGCGGTCGAGGCCGTGGCATCGACCGGCGGGCAGATCATGCCGCCGGTGATGGGGGCCGCGGCCTTCGTCATGGCCGAATACCTGGGCGTCGGATACCTGCAGGTCGCGGCCTATGCGATCGTTCCGGCGATCCTGTTCTATGTCGCGCTGTTCGCCGCCGTGCATTTCGAGGCCCGCCGCATGGGTGTCGGCAGCGTCCCGGCCGAGGATCAGGTCCCGATGATGCAGGTGCTGCGCGAGCGCGGCCACCTGTTCATCCCGCTGGCGATCATCATCGGCGTGCTGCTGCAGGGCTACTCCGCGCCCTATGCCGCGCTGTGCGGGGTGGTGTCGGTCATCCCGACCGCCGCTCTGCGCAAGACGACGCGCCATTACGTGACGCTCGACAACATCCTGGGCGCGCTGGAGAACGGCGCACGGAACGTGCTGTCCATCGCTGCGGCCTGCGCCTGTGCGGGCATCGTGGTCGGCGTGATCGACATCACCGGGCTGGGGCTGACCTTCTCGAACTTCGTGATCTCGGCGGCGCAGGACACGTTGCTGATCGCGCTGCTGCTGTCGATGGTGGCGGGCATCATCCTGGGCATGGGGATGCCCACGACCCCGGCCTATATCGTGCAGGTCGCGCTGTTGGTGCCCGCGCTGGTCAAGCTGGGCGTGCAGGTCGAGGCGGCGCATCTGTTCGTCTTCTACTTCGCGATCCTGTCCGCGATCACGCCCCCCGTGGCGATGGCCGTCTATGCCGCCAACACGCTGAGCCAAGCCAAGATCGTCGAGGCCAGCTGGGCGGCGGTCAAGCTGGGCGCGACCGGTTTCATCGTGCCCTTCATGTTCGTCTATGAGCCCGCGATCCTGCTGCAGGGCGACTGGTTCCACATCTTCATGGTGATCGCGCAGGCGACGCTTGGGGTCGTGCTGCTGGCGGCGGCGCTGCAACGCTACTTCTTCGGCCGGTTGCGGCCCCTGCAGGCGATGGTCCTGTTCGCCGGGTCGCTGTGCTTCATCTATCCCGACTGGCGGGTGACCCTGGCCGGTCTGACCTGCGCGGGCGTGATCTGGTTCACCCAGACCCTGCGCCAGTCGAAACCCCTGACCCAGCCGGGCGAGTGACCGGAGCCGGAGAGAGACATGCTGAAGACCACAGATACCGCGACCCGCACCGGTGGCCAGATCCTTGTCGACCAGTTGCTGATCCACGGCGCAGACACCGCCTATTGCGTGCCCGGCGAAAGCTATCTCGAGGTGCTGGATGCGCTGCATGACGTCCAGGACCGCTTTACCCTGATCAATGCCCGCCATGAGGCAGGCGCCGCCAACATGGCCGAGGCCTATGGCAAGCTGACCGGGCGTCCCGGCATCTGCATGGTGACGCGCGGTCCGGGGGCCTGCCACGCGGCCATCGGCGTCCATATCGCGCAGCAGGACAGCACGCCGATGATCCTGCTGGTCGGCCAGATCGCCCGCGACACGACCGACCGCGAGGCGTTCCAGGAACTGGACTATCGCGCCATGTTCGGCCCCGTCGCGAAATGGGCGACCCAGATCGACGATGCGCGGCGGATTCCGGAATACATGGCGCGGGCCTTCCGCGTGGCGACCTCGGGACGGCCCGGTCCGGTGGTGATCGCCTTGCCCGAGGACATGCTGACCGATGCCGTGGCCGTCGCCGATGCGCGGCCCTTCTGCCCGACCGGGGCAGGGATCGCCCCGGATCGGCTGGACGCCCTTGCGGACGAGCTGTCGCGTGCCGAACGCCCGCTGCTGCTGCTGGGCGGATCGGGGTGGTCGGATGCCTCGGCGGCCGCGATCCAGCGCTTTGCCGAAGGCAATCACCTGCCGGTGGCCTGCTCGTTCCGGCGGCAGGACATCGTGGACAACCTCTCGCCCGTCTATGCGGGCGATTTCGGCACCTCGACCGCGCCCAGCCTGTATCGGCGCCTGCAAGAGGCCGACCTGCTGGTCGTGATCGGTGCCCGCCTGGGCGAGATGACGACCAGGACCTATACCACGCTGACCCCGCCCAACCCCGCGATCCGGCTGGTCCATATCCATCCGGACCCCGACGAGATCGGGCGCGTCTATTCCCCCGACCTTGGCATCGCCGCGACGCCTGACTCGGTCGCCGATGCGCTGGACGGGCGCGATCTGGGGCAGGGGGCGCGCTGGTCGGACTGGTGCGCGGGGCTGCATGGCGAATATCTGGCCGACAGCGAACCGCCCGCGCCTGAGGGGGACTGGCCGCTGGACATGGGTGCGGCACTGGCGCAGATCCGTGACGGGCTGCCCGCCGACATGGTGGTGACGCTGGATGCGGGCAACCATACCGGCTGGGCGCAGCGTTTCCTGCGTTTTGGTCGTCCGGGCCGCGTGGTCGGATCGACCTGCGGGGCGATGGGCTATTCCGTGCCTGCCGCGGTCGCCGCATCGCTGGCCGATCCCGACCGTCTTGCCCTGTCCTTCGTCGGCGATGGCGGCTTCATGATGAGCGGGAACGAACTGGCCACCGCCGCACAATATGGCGGACGGCCCGTGGTGCTGCTGTTCAACAACGGCACCTATGGCACGATCCGCATGCACCAGGAACGCGAACATCCGGGGCGCGTGTCGGGCACCACGCTGATGAACCAGGACTTCGTCCGCATGGCCGAGGGGCTGGGCTGTCACGCCGAACGCGTCACCCGGACCGAGGATTTCGCCCCCGCCTTCGCCCGCGCCCGCGCCAGTGGCAGACCCGCCGTCATCGAACTGGTGACCGATCCCGAACAGATCTCGACCCGGACCACTATCAGCAGGCTGCGCGACGCGGCGCAGGGCCGTGGGTGATCCGATGCTGACCGCCCGACCCGATCTGCTGACCGCGCGCCTGGAACAGGCGATCGGCGCGCAACATGTCACCACCGACCCCGCCCAGATGGGCGGGCGCCTGGCCGAGGATCGCGGCCTGTATCGGGGCGAGGCGCTGGCCCTGATCCGTCCCGGCAGCACCGCCGAGATCGCCGAATGCATCCGCATCTGCCGCGCGGCAGGTGTTGCCATCACCCCGCAGGGCGGCAATACCGGGCTGGTCGGTGGTGGCGTTCCGCAGGGCGGCGTGATCCTTGCGACGGACCGGCTGAACCGCATCCGATCCGTCGATGCGCTGAACAGCACCATGACGGTCGAGGCGGGCTGCATCCTGCAGGTGGTGCAGGACACGGCGGCGCAGGCGGACCGGCTGTTCCCGATGTCGCTGGCCTCCGAGGGGTCGTGCCAGATCGGCGGCAACCTTGCCACGAATGCGGGCGGCACGGCGGTCCTGCGCTATGGCAACATGCGCGAGATGGTCCTGGGGCTGGAGGTGGTGCTGCCCGACGGGCAAGTGCTGTCGGACCTGAACGGGCTGCGCAAGAACAACACCGGCTATGACCTGAAGCACCTGTTCGTGGGGTCCGAAGGCACGCTGGGGATCATCACCGCCGCCGTGCTGAAGCTGTTCCCGCGCCCCGTCACCCGCGCGACCGCGATGGTCGGGGTGAAGGGGCCGGAACAGGCGCTGGCGCTGTATGACCGGCTGCGCGGGCAATGCGCGGATGCGCTGTCGACCTTCGAATATGTCGACCGCCTCGCCCTGCAGATGGCGCTGGATCACGGGCCGGGCTGCACCGATCCGATGGCCGAACCCCATCCGGCCTATGCCCTGATCGAGCTGACCTCGGCCGATGCGCAGTCCGATCCGGACCAGCGGCTGGAGGGCCTGCTGGCCGCCGCCTTCGAGGCCGAGGAGATCCGCGACGCCGTCATCGGCGCCTCGGAGGCGCAGCGCGACGGGCTGTGGCGCCTGCGCGAATCCCTGTCCGAGGCGCAGAAGCCCGAAGGGGCCTCGATCAAGCATGACGTGTCGGTCCCGGTGTCGCGCGTGGCCGATTTCCTGACCCGTGCCACGGCGGCCTGCCACGCGCATATGCCCGATCTGCGCGTCTGCCCATTCGGGCATTTCGGCGACGGGAACCTGCATTTCAACCTGTCGCGGCCAAAGGCGATGAAGGATGCGGATTTCCTTGCCGAGTACCCCGCCTTCAACCGCATCGTGCATGACATCGTGGCGGATATGGGCGGCAGCATCTCGGCGGAACACGGCATCGGGCTGGTCAAGCGGGCCGAGCTGCGCCGCTACAAGGACCCCGTCGCGCTGGCCGTGATGGAACGCATCAAATCCGCGCTGGACCCCGACGGGCTGATGAATCCCGGCAAGGTGCTGTGATCCGGCGCGCGACCACGACAGGAAGGAAAGACGTTTTGACCGAACCCGTGAAGACCCCCTCCCAGCTGCGCTCGGCCCGCTGGTTCGCGCCGGACGACCTGCGCAGCTTCGGCCACCGGTCGCGCCTGATGCAGCTGGGCTATGGCGAGGAGGATTTCCGCGACAAGCCCGTCATCGGCATCCTGAACACCTGGTCCGAGCTGAACAGCTGTCACGCCCATTTCCGCGAACGCGCGCAGGACGTGCGGCGCGGCGTGCTGCAGGCGGGCGGCTTTCCTGTGGAACTTCCCGCGTTGTCCGTGGACGAAAGCTTCACCAAGCCGACCTCGATGCTGTATCGCAACATGCTGGCGATGGAGACCGAAGAGATGATCCGCAGCCACCCGCTGGACGGCGTGGTGCTGATGGGGGGCTGCGACAAGACCACGCCGGGGCTGGTCATGGGCGCGATCAGCGCGGGCGTTCCGATGATCTATCTGCCTGCGGGGCCGATGCTGCGGGGGCATTTCGCAGGGCGGACCCTGGGGTCGGGGTCGGATGCGTGGAAATACTGGGACGAGCGCCGCGCGGGCAACATCACCGACGACGAATGGCTGGGCGTGCAGGGCGGCATCGCGCGGTCGGCGGGCACCTGCATGACGATGGGCACCGCCAGCACGATGACCGCGATCACTGATGCGATGGGTCTGACCCTGCCGGGCGCGTCCTCGATCCCGGCGGTGGATTCGGGGCATCAGCGCATGGGCGCGGAATGCGGCCGCCGCATCGTCGGCATGGTCTGGGAGGATCTGACCCCGGACCGCATCATCACCCCCGCCTCGGTCCGCAACGCGGCGATCGTGGCGATGGCGACGGGCTGTTCGACGAACGCGGTCGTCCACCTGATCGCGATGGCGCGTCGCGCGGGCGTCGCCCTGTCGCTGGACGATCTGGACGCGCTTGGCCGCGACACGCCGCTGATCGCGAATGTCCGCCCCTTGGGCAAGGACTATCTGATGGAGGATTTCTTCCAGGCGGGCGGCCTGCGCGCGCTGATGAAGCAGATCGAGGATCGGCTGGACGGCAGCGCCCTGACCGTCACGGGCCGCAGCCTTGCGCAGAACCTGCAAGGGGCCGAGGTCTTCGACGACGACGTGATCCGCCCGCTGTCGAACCCGGTCTATCGCGAGGGATCTCTGGCGGTGCTGCGCGGCAACCTGTGCCCCGACGGCGCGATCATCAAGCCCGCCGCCTGTGACCCGAAATACCACCTGCACGAAGGTCCGGCGCTGGTCTTCGACAGCTATCCCGAAATGAAGAAGGCCGTCGACGACGAGGATCTGCAGATCACGCCCGACACGGTGATGGTGCTGCGCAACGCGGGGCCGCAGGGGGGGCCGGGCTTTCCCGAATGGGGGATGCTGCCCATCCCCAAGGCGCTGATCCGGCAGGGGTATCGCGACATGCTGCGCATCTCGGACGCGCGGATGTCGGGGACCTCCTACGGGGCCTGCGTGCTGCATGTCGCGCCCGAAAGCTTTGTCGGCGGGCCGCTGGCGCTGCTGCGCACGGGCGACATCATCCGCATGGACCTGAACGCGCGGCGTCTGGACATGCTGGTCCCCGAAGAGGAACTGGCCGCCCGCAAGGCCGCCTGGACCCCGCCGCAGCCGCGGTTCGAGCGTGGCTGGGGCTGGATGTTCGAACGTCACGTGACGCAGGCCGACCAGGGCTGCGACTTCGATTTCCTGCAAACCGATTTCGGCCGCGTCGCGGGCGAACCCGACATCTTCTGAATGGATAGACACATGGACCAGTCCGCCAAGGGACGACACGATCTGGACGCCGCGCTGACCGGCATCTCGGGCATTCTCGTCACGCCCTATGACGACGCGGGCGAAATCGCGCCCGACCGCCTGCAGCCCATCATCGACCGCGCGCTGGGGGCGGGGATGCATATCCCGGTCGTGAACGGCAATACCGGCGAATTCTATGCCCTGACCACGGACGAGGCCTGCACGATGGCGCGCGAGGTCGCGGCCATGGTCGGCCCCCGCGCGCCGCTGCTGGCGGGCGTCGGGCGGGGCCTGCGCGATGCCTGCCGCCTTGCGCGGGCATCCGCGGATGCCGGGGCGGCGGCGCTGATGATCCACCAGCCGCCCGATCCCTTCGTCAGCCCGCGCGGCACGGTCGATTACATCCGCGCCATCAGCGATGCCAGCGGCGGGCTGCCGATGATGCTGTATCTGCGCAACGACGCCATCGGAACGGCGGCCATCGCGGATCTGTGCGCGCTGCCGGGCGTGCGCGGCGTCAAATGGGCGACCCCCAACCCGCTGAAGCTGGCCGAGGCCAAGACCGCCTGCGACCCCGCCATCGTCTGGGTCGGCGGCCTGGCCGAGGTCTGGGCGCCCGCGCTTTATGCCGTGGGGGCGCGGGGCTTCACCTCGGGGCTGATCAACATCTGGCCGGAGCGCTCGATGGCGATCCATGCCGCGCTCGAGGCGGGCGACTATCCCCGCGCCAACGCCCTGATCGCCGAGATGCGCGCCTTCGAGGATATCCGCGCCGAGGAACTGAACGGCACCAACGTGACCGGCGTCAAGGCGGCGCTGCAGGCGACGGGCATGGATTGCGGCCCGACGCGCCCGCCCTCGGCCTGGCCGCTGACCGACGATCAGTCGGCGCGGATGATGGCCTTCCTGCGCAAGGCGGGCCTGGCATGAGCGGGACGATCATCGTCACCGGCGCATCCGCCGGCATCGGGCGCGCGACCGCGCGGGCGTTCCTGGATGACGGCTGGCGCGTGGGCCTGATCGGTCGGCGCGAGGATGCGCTGACCGAAGCCGCCGCAGGCCATGCGGGCGCGCTGATCCTGCCCTGCGATGTCACGGACGAGGGGCAGGTCGATGCCGCCTTCGACCGCGCCGCCCGCGAATGGGGCCGGATCGACGGGCTGTTCAACAATGCGGGCGTGGGGCTGAAATCCGTCAGCATCGACGAAATCGCGCTGCAGGACTGGCGCCGCGTCATCGACACGAACGTCACCGGGATGTTCCTGTGCGCGCGCGCCGCGTTCCGCCGGATGCGGGCGCAGGACCCGCAGGGCGGACGGATCGTCAACAACGGCTCGCTCTCGGCGCATGTGCCGCGACCGGGCTCGATCGCCTATACCGCGTCCAAGCACGCCGTCACGGGCATGACCCGCAGTCTGTCGCTGGACGGGCGCGCCTTCGGCATCGCCTGCGGCCAGATCGACATCGGCAATGCCCTGACCGAGATGTCGCAGCACCAGACCGAGGGCGTCCCCCAGGCCGACGGCGCGATCCGCCCCGAGCCGATGATGGACGTGGCGCAGGTCGCCTCCTCGGTCTTGCACATGATGCGCCTGCCCCCGCAGGCCAATGTCCAGTTCATGACCGTCATGGCCACGACCATGCCCTTCATCGGGCGCGGCTGAGCCGACGAAAGGATCACAGCGATGAAAGACCAGACCTTCACCCCCCATGGCAAGCACCTGATCGCGGGCGAACGGATCGGCGGCGACCGTCAGTTCCAGTCCTCGCCCGCGCATGGGCCGGCGCATTCCTTCGCGGTCGGCACGCCCGATCTGGTGGATCGCGCCTGCCGCGCCGCCGAGGATGCCTTCGACGCGTTCGCCGCGACCTCTCGTCAGGATCGGGCGCGGCTGCTGAACGCCATCGCCGACCGGATCGAGGCGCGGGCCGATGCGATCACGCTGATCGGCACGCAGGAAACCGGCCTGCCCGAGGCGCGGCTGCAGGGCGAACGCGGTCGCACCACGGGGCAGCTGCGACTGTTCGCGGATCACATCCTGAAGGGCGATTACCTGGACCGCCGCCATGACGCGGCGCTGCCCGACCGTCAGCCCCTGCCGCGCCCCGACCTGCGGATGATCCAGCGTCCCATCGGGCCGGTCGCGGTCTTCGGGGCCTCGAACTTTCCGCTGGCCTTCTCGACCGCGGGCGGGGACACGGCGGCGGCGCTGGCCGCGGGCTGTCCGGTCGTGGTCAAGGGCCACGGCGCCCATCCCGGCACCGCCGAGATCGTGGCCGATGCCGTCGCCGAGGCCATCCGCGACACCGGCATGCCCGCGGGCATCTTCAGCCTTGTCCAGGGGGGCAAGCGCGACGTGGGGCAGGCGCTGGTCCAGCATCCGCTGATCAAGGCGGTGGGCTTTACCGGATCGCTGGCCGGGGGGCGCGCGCTGTTCGACCTGTGCGCGCAGCGCCCCGAGCCGATCCCGTTCTTCGGCGAGCTGGGCAGCGTGAACCCGATGTTCCTGCTGCCCACAGCGCTGGCCGCACGCGGGGCCGATCTGGGCGCGGGCTGGGCCGCCAGCCTGACGATGGGCGCGGGGCAGTTCTGCACCAATCCCGGCATCGCCGTGGTGATCGAGGGTGCGGATGCCGATGCCTTCGCGCAGTCAGCCGCGCAGGCGTTGTCGCAATCGGGCGCGCAGGTGATGCTGACCGACGGCATCGCGGACGCCTATCGCGATGGTGCGGCGCGGGTTGCGGGGCAGGCGGGTATCCGCGATCTTGTCACCTCGACCTGCAAGGGGCGGCAGGCGCGCCCCAACCTGTTCCGCGTCACCGCCGAGGATTGGATGGGCAACCACGCCCTGTCCGAAGAGGTGTTCGGCCCGCTTGGCGTGATCGTGACGGTCCGCGATGCCGACCAGATGCTGCAGGTCGCCCGCAACTTCGACGGGCAGTTAACGGCGTCGCTGCACTTGGACGACGGCGATGCCGATCTTGGCCGCCGCCTGCTGCCGGTCCTGGAACGCAAGGCCGGGCGCGTGCTGGCCAACGGCTTTCCGACCGGGGTCGAGGTGTCGGACACGATGGTCCATGGCGGGCCTTACCCCGCCAGCACGAATTTCGGCGCGACCAGCGTCGGCACCCTGTCGATCCGCCGCTTCCTGCGGCCGGTCTGTTTCCAGAATATCCCGGCGGCGATCCTGCCTGCCGACCTGAGCTGAGGGACTGCCCATGGATGAAACGATCCGCCAGAAGCTGATGGATGTCTCGGTCGCGACGCTGGCCACCGCGCTGTATAAGCGCGGCCTGCGCCAGCAGGTGATCCAGGGGGTCCACCCCATCGGCCACAAGGGCCGCAACATGGTCGGCCCGGCCTTCACCCTGCGCTACATGCCCGCCCGAGAGGACCGCAACCAGCTGGCCGAGTTCCGCAACCCCGAACATCCGCAGCGCGTCGCGATCGAGACCTGCCCCCCGGGGCACGTGCTGGTCATGGACAGCCGCAAGGACGCGCGCGCCGCGACGGCGGGCGACATCCTGTTGACGCGGCTGATGATGCGCGGCGCGGCGGGCGCGGTCACCGATGGCGGGTTCCGCGATGCGGCGACCATCGCGGGGATCGACATGCCCGTCTATCACCAGCGGCCCTCCAGCCCGACGAACCTGACCCTGCACGAGGCGATCGAGATCGACGTGCCCATCGGCTGCGGCGACGCGCCGGTCTTTCCGGGCGACATCATCGTGGGCGACGGCGATTGCGTGATCGTCATCCCCGCCGATCTGGCCGCCGAGATCGCGGACGAGGCCGTCGAGATGACCGCCTACGAGGATTTCGTCATCGACCGGGTCAAGGACGGCGAGGCGATCATCGGGCTGTATCCTTGCACGCAGGACCGCCACCAGGCAGCCTTTGCCGAATGGCGCAAGGCCAATGGCAGGTAAGGGGGCAGAGGTGACCGGCAAACCCAGGGTGATGGTGATGACGACCCTGCGCCCCGCCGCGATGGAGCGGCTGGCGCGCGATCACGACCTGCAGCGATGGGACCTGGCCAAAGATCGTGACGCGTTCCTGCGCGATCACGGGCCGGGCTGCCGGGTCCTTGTGACGAACGGGCATGTACCGCTGACGCGCGCCATGCTGCAGGCGATGCCGGATCTTGAACTGGTGACCTGCTCGTCCGCCGGATACGACGCGTTCGACACGCAGGCGCTGGCGGAACGCGGGATCGCGCTGACAAACACCTCGCAGGCGCTGCGCGACGACGTGGCCGATACGGCAATGATGCTGATCCTTGCCGCGCGTCGCGGGCTGGTTCCCGCCGAGGCGCATGTCCGCAGCGGCGCATGGGGCCGCGACGGGGCCTTTCCGCTGCAGCGCAAGGTGTCGGGCACGCGGCTGGGCATCGTCGGCATGGGCACGATCGGCCACGCCATCGCGGAACGGGCCGAGGCCTTCGGCATGTCCATCGCCTTCTGGAACCGCAGCCGCAAGGACCTGCGCTGGCCACAGCAGGACGACCTGGTGCAACTGGCCAGCGACAGCGACCACCTTGTCGCCATCGTCGCGGGGGGCGAGGGGACGCGCGGCCTGATTTCCGAACAGGTGCTTCAGGCGCTTGGGCCGCAGGGGCTGTTCGTCAATGTCGCGCGCGGCACCGTCGTCGATCAGGACGCGCTGATCGCCACGCTTGGCGACGGGCGGCTGGGGGCCGCCGCGCTGGATGTCTACGAGGACGAACCGAACCCCGATCCGCGCCTGACCGGGATGCCGAATGTCACCAACTATCCGCACCACGCCTCGGGGACGGTCGAGACGCGCGACGCGATGGCGCATCTGGCGGTCGACAACCTGCTGGCGTTCCTTGACGGGAAGCCGCTGATCTCGCCCGTGGATCTGGGCGGGGCGCGCAAGGGGGCCGCATGACCAATTCGTTCAAGCAGGCGCTGGCCGCGCGCCGCCGCCTGCCGGGCTTCTGGCTGTCGCTGTGTTCGCCCACCGTGGTCGAGATCGCGGCCCATTCCGGCGCGGACTGGCTGCTGGTCGACATGGAACACGCCCCCGCCGACCTGTCGCAGATCGCCGATCAGCTGCGCGCCGCGCGGGGTGGCCTGGCCGAGGTGGTCGTGCGTCCGCCCCAGTCCGAGCCTGTGATCACCAAGCGCCTGCTGGATATCGGGGCGCGGAACCTGATGTTCCCGATGATCCGGAATGCGCAGGATGCCGCGGATGCGGTCGCCTGGACCCGCTATCCCCCCCACGGCGTGCGCGGGATCTCGGCCACGGTCAGGGCGAACGGTTACGGGCGACAGGGCGATTACCTGCAACGCTATGCCGACGATCTGACGGTGATCGTGCAGGTCGAAACGCCCGAGGCTGTCGCGAATATCGCCCAGATCGCCGCCGTGCCGGGGGTCGATGCGATCTTCATCGGGCCGGGCGATCTTGCGGCCTCGATGGGGTTCGCGGGGCAGGGCAACGCGCCCGAGGTCCGCGCCAAGATCGCCGAGGCCGTCGCCGCGATCCATGCGGCGGGCCTGCCTGCGGGCATCCTGGGATACGGGCACGACCTTGCGCAGGGCTATTTCGATCAGGGCGTCGAATTCGTCGCTGTCGCGGGCGATGCCTGGCTGCTGGCGCGGCAGATGGACGGGATGATCGCCGCGCTGCGCTAGCGCGGCGATCGCTCAGGCGCGGCCCGCGATCAGGTCGCGCATCATCGCGGTCTCGGCCTCGTCCAGATCGGTCAGGGGCGCTCGGACATGACCCGCATCGAAGCCGCGCAGCCGCACGCCCGCCTTGATCGCGGAGACGGCATAGCCCGTCTGCCGATCCCGGATCGCCGCGAAGGGATAGTAGAAATCCTTCAGCAGCCGTTCGCATTCGGCATCGTCGCCCGCAAGGAACGCCTTGTGGAAGGCCAGCGCGGTTTCCGGCACGAAATTGAACACCGCCGAGGAATAGGTCGGCATCCCCGCCCCGCGATAGGCCTGCGCGAACAGCTCGTGCGTGGGCATGCCCCCGATATAGGACAGCCGGTCCCCCATCGTCGCCGTCACCCGGCGCACCGTGTCGATATCGCCGGTGCCGTCCTTGAAGCCGATCAGGTTCGGACATTCCTCGCACAGTTGCGCCAGCGTCTGGGCCGAGATCCGCGACTGCCCGCGATTGTAGAAGATCACCGCCATCTTCGTCGCGCGGCAGACAGCGCGGACACGGTCGGCGACCCCCTCCTGCGGGGCCTCGGTCAGGTAATGGGGCAGCAGCAGGATGCCGTCGCCGCCCGCGGCCTCGATTTCCCGCGCCAGGTCGCAGGCCATGCGCACGCCATAGCCGCAGCCCGCCAGCACCGGCTGATCGCCCGCCACCTCGCGCGTGGCGCGCACGACCTCGACGATTTCCGACGGGGCAAGCGAGAACATCTCGCCCGTGCCGCCCGCGACGATCAGGCCCGCGACCGGATATTGCGACAGCCATTCCAGATGCGCCTGGAACGGCGCCTTGGCAAAGCGGTCGTCGGCATCGAAGGGGGTGACGGGAAAGGACAGCAGCCCGTGGCGGATCCTTTCCCTCAGTTCCAGCGGGTCCATCATATCCTCCCGTGATTGATGGAACACTAATATTTCAGTATGCGCCGCCGGTCAACGAATGCATGGCGCGCCCGCATCGGGGCGCGTCGCGGATGCCGCTCAGGTCGCGGGCGACAGGCTGGCCGCCGCGCCATACCCGGCCTGCCGTCCGAAGACCGCACCCGAGGTCAGCCCCGACCCGCCCGGATAGCCGTTGAAGAACACGCCGCCCACGATCTCGCCGCAGGCGAACAGGCCGGGGATCGGGCTGTCATCCGGCCGCAGGACCGCACCCGCGTCGTCCACCTTCAGCCCGCCATAGGTGAAGGTGATCCCCCCCGTCACCGGATAGGCGCGGAAGGGCGGGGTATCCAGCCGCTGCGCCCAGTTGCTGCGCGGCGGGGTCAGGCCGCGCGCCTGACGGCCATCCTTGATCGTCGGGTCGAAGGGCGTGTCGTCGTCGACCGCCGCGTTGAAGGCGCGCACGGTGTCCAGCGCGGCCGAGGCGTCGACGCCTTCCAGCTTGGCGCACAGATCCTCGATCGTGTCGGCCTGAACGTAATGCGCGTCGTGGAAACGGTATTCGGCATAGAGCAGGTCTTCGGTCTTGGCGTCGAACAGCTGCCAGGCGAACTGGCCCGGCTGGTCCAGCACCGCCTTGCCATATTGGGCATAGGTGTAGTTGCGGAAATCCTTGCCCTCGTCGACGAAGCGCTTGCCTTCGGCATTCACCATCACGCCCAGGAAGTAGCAGATCTTGCGATAGTTCTTGCGGTCCCCGTGCGGGATGTCGAGATTGCCGTATTCCTTCATGTGCCGGTCCATCGGCGTGGCATGCGCACCGGAATACAGCCCGTGCCGCGCGGCACCCAGCTCCAGCGCCATGAGCAGCCCGTCACCGGTATTGTGCGGCGTGCCGCGGACGCGGGCGGCCTCCCATTCCTCGCCCATGAAGTCGTGGCGCAGCTCGCGGCTGGATTCGAAGCCGCCGCAGCCCAGGATGACGCCCTGCGCGCGCAGATCGACCGTGCTGCCATCCTCGCGCCGGGCCGTGACGCCTCGGACCCGACCGTCCTCGACCAGCAGCGACTGCGCGGCCAGCCCGTATTCGATCCGCCCGCCGGCACGCAGCAGAGCCGCGCGCTCGGCCTCGAACAGGCCGACGCCCTCGTCCTCGGCGGCAAGGGTCAGGCCGCCCCAGAAGACCAGCCGCCCGTCCTTTTCGAAGGACTGGCGGGCATAGATCGGTTCGAACTTCACATCGTGCCCGGCCAGCCACTTCATCGTCTCGAGCGAGCGTCCGACCAGCTTGTCCTGTTCCGGGCTGAGCGGGCGGCCATCGTTGAAATAGAGCAGGTCGTCGCGGAACTTCTGCGCGGTATAGGCGCCGAAATCGGTGCGGGGCAGGCGCTCGTCCTTTGGGTCGAGCAACAGGTCCTGCAGATCCTCGCCGCCGTCATAGGCAAAGCGCATCGCGCCGGCGGTATACTTGGTATTGCCGCCCGCCATGTCCTCGGGGGCCTTTTCGATCACCAGCACGCGGGCGCCCTTCTCGGATGCGGCGATGGCTGCGCAAAGGGCGGCGTTCCCGCTGCCGACGACGATCAGATCCTGTTCCATCGGGACCTCCTCTCCTTGGATTCGCGGAATGTATACGCGTGGATGCAATTGTGAACAAGGTAGATGGTCAGAAAAAAGGCCCCGTCTCCGGGGCCCTTCGCGTTCTCAGCCGTCCTCGGCCATGTCACGGCTGTCGCGCAGTGCGCCTATCCGCAACCGTTGAGAGGCCCTGATATGGGCGCGCATCGCCTGCTCGGCCGCTTCGCCGTCGCGCTGCTGCATCGCCTCCAGGACGGCCGCATGTTCGGCGGCGGCCTCGGCGGCGCGGTTCTGGTCGGCCAGCGTGGTCGGGCCCAGGATCAGCAGACCCTTCTGCAGCGTCGCGATGGACCGGGCGAGGAACCGGTTCTTGGCCGCGTCCAGCAGCGTGGCGTGGAACAGGCGGTTCAGCTCGGCGGCCTCGGGGCCGCTTTCGACGGCGGCCATGCGGTCGTTCAGGGCGATCAGCTCGTCCAGCTCGACCTCGGCGGCGGCGCGGGCGGCAAGGCGGGCGGCGGTGCCCTCGAGCACGCCGCGCATCTCGTACAGCTCCATCACCTCGGCATAGTCCAGCGTCCGCACGGTCGCGCCGTGGCGGGGGACATGCGTGACCAGGCCGTCTGTCTCCAGCTGGCGGATCGCCTCGCGCACGGGGGTGCGGCTGACGCCCAGCCGCTCGGCCAGTTCGGTTTCGCGAAGGCGCGCGCCGGGCGGCAGGCTGCCATCGCGGATTTCGCCCAGAAGCCGCTGATAGGCGCTGCTGCCCTGCGGCCCGGAATATTGCTGATCGGCGCGATCGTCCAACGACCCCTCCTTGCGTAACTGTATCCGAATGTATACGAATGGGTGCATCGAAAGTCAATCAAGGGGGGAATCGCCCCGATGACGCCCATCGCGCATCTCTCGTCCGGTACACGCCATCGCCTGATCACGCTTGGGCTTGCAAGCCTTGGCGCGGCGGTCTTCCTGGCCCTCGGGCTGCCGTTGCCCTTCCTGTTCGGACCGATGCTGGCCTGCCTGATCGGCGCGCTGGCGCGGGCACCGCTGCGGGGCTTCGGGCAGGTGTCGGTGGGGGCGCGCACGATCCTGGGGGTCGCCGTGGGCGCGTCAATCACGCCCGCGCTGTTCGCCGAACTGCCGCGGATGCTGACCTCGATCGCGCTGGTGCCGCTGTTCATTCTGACGATCGGTCTGGTCGGCGTGCCGTTCTTCCGCCGCATCTGGGGCTTCGATCCGGCGACGGCCTTCTATGCCGCGATGCCGGGCGGGCTGCAGGACATGGTGATCTTCGGGACCGAGGCGGGGGGCAATCCCCGCGCGCTGTCGCTGATCCACGGGACGCGCGTGCTGATCATCGTGACGCTGGCGCCGATCTTCCTGTCATGGGGATATGGCGCGCAGCTGGCGAACCCCATCGGCGCCCCCGCCGCCGACATCCCCGCGATCGAGCTGCTGCTGATGGTCGCCGCCGCCCTGATCGGCTGGAAGCTGGCCGAGAGGGTGGGCCTGTTCGGGGCCTCGATCCTGGGGCCGATGATCGTCGCGATGGTCCTGTCGCTGACCGGCCTGCTGCATATCCGCCCCCCGCGAGAGGCGATCCTTGCGGCGCAGTTCCTGATCGGCTGCGGCATAGGGGTGCAGTTCGTGGGCGTCACCTGGGCCGAGCTGCGCCGCGTGGTGATGGCGGGCGTCGCCTATGTCTTCGTCATCGCGATCCTTGCGGCGATCTTCACCTGGATCGTGACCTCGATGGGGGTGGGGCACCCGGTCGACGCCTTCCTGGCCTTCGCCCCCGGCGGTCAGGCCGAGATGACGGTCCTTGCCATCGTCACCGGGGCCGACCTGGGCTTTGTCGTGGCGCACCACCTGACGCGGATCGTGCTGGTGATCCTGGGCGCGCCCGTGGTCGCGGGCCTCATGCGGCGGGCAGCGCGTCGGGGTTGATGACGTTCAGCGGCGTGCCTGCGGCCCAGGCGCGGACCTGCTCGAAGATGTCGGTGAACTGCATGTCGAATTCGTCCTCGGTGACGAAGCCGATATGCGGGGTGCAGATCAGGCGCGGATGCGCCAGCAGCGGGTCCGAGGGATCGCGCATCGGTTCCTGGTCGAAGACGTCGATGGCGGCCATGCCTGGCCGCCCTGCATCCAGCGCCGCCAGCAGCGCCCCCGGCGCGATCAACCCCGCCCGAGATGTGTTCACGAAGACCGCCCCGGGCCGCATCGCAGCAAGGTCTTCGGGCGTGATCATGCCGCGCGTCTCGGGCTTCAAGCGCACATGGATCGAGACGACATCGCTGGTCGAGAAGAAGCTGGCGCGGTCGCGCGCCACGTCGCACCCGTCCGCCGCTGCGCGCGCGCGGCCTTCGTCGGACGCCCACCACTGGACCTTCATCCCGAACGCCTCGGCATAGCCTGCGACGGTGCGGGCGATCCGGCCATAGCCGATCAGCCCCAGGGTCCGCCCGCGCAAGGTGCGCCCGACGCCGATCTGCCAGTTGCCGGCCTTGGTCGACGCCATCTGCTGCGGGATCTGGCGCATGGCCGACAGGATCAGCCCGAAGGTCAGCTCCGCCGCGGCATAGGATGGCATGTCCGAGCCCATGTTCGAGCACAGCACCACGCCGTGATCGCTGCATGCCTGCACGTCCACATGCGGATAGACGCTGCGCTGAGAGATCATGCGAAGCCGCGGCAGGCGGGCGATCAGGCTGCGCGTGATCCGGGTGCGTTCGCGGAACAGGACCAGCACCTCGGCATCGGCAAGGCGGCGGACCAGCTCGTCCTCGTCATCGGTGTGATCGGTCCAGACCGTGACCTCGTGCCCGTCCAGCAGGCCGAAGCAGGGCAGGCCCCGCAGCGTGTCGAACCAGTCGTCCAGGATGTGGACCCGAAGCGGTGCCATGCCCGCATCCTTGTCGTTGGTGGGGGGCATGGCGGTCCTTTCTCAGTGGGACAGAAGCACGGGGATGCGGATGTCGCGCAGGATGGAATGCGTGACGCCGCCGATGAAATCCTCGCGGAACTTGGAATGTTCATAGGCGCCCATCACAAGAAGCCCCGGATCATGCCTTTGGCAATAGGCGATGATCGTGTCCGCGACGGGATGCGTCTCGGGAAAGTTCTCGTGGATGGCCTCGACGCCGTGGCGCGACAGGTGGGTCAGCAGGTCGTCGATGGGCTGGGGCGCGCGCGGGCCGACGGTCAGCACGCTGACGCGGCCGTCCTCTTCCAGCAGGCGGAGGCTGTCGGACAGCGCGCGCGCCGCGGCGCGGCTGCCGTCCCATGCAAGCGCCGCGTGGTTGTGCGCCGCGCCCGCGTCGTAACCTTCGGGAACCACGATGACGGGCCGCCCCGAGATCAGCGCGATCCGGTCGGGGTTCAGCGACACGTGCTCGTCGTCGTCGCGGTCGCGCTTGCCGACGATCAGCGCGTCGAAGCAGCGCGCGGCCTCGGACAGGCTGGCATCGACGCGACCCGGCTGCTGGCGAAGGCTCAGCGCGTCGCCCAGGCCCAGTTCGTCGCGCAGGGTCTCGAAGCGGTGCTCGATCTCTCGAAGGATGCCGGCATTCGCCTCGGCCAGCAGGCCGCGCGCGGCGGCGGGGATCCAGCGGGACGAGCTGTCGATGACCTCGTGCTTGGAATGGGCCAGAATCGCGGTCACATGCGCGCCGCGTTCCCGCGCCAGCGACGCGGCATAGCGCAGCGCCGCCACCGACGCATCCGAGCCGTTGAAGGCGACGAGCAGGTTCATGATGGCCATGTCACTTCCCCTTCCAGACATGCGCGGGGACATAGAGATTGCCGTCCGCAAGCTTGCGCGCCGTGCGCAGAAGCCCGGCCGAGTTCAGCGTGAACCCGTCCGTGCCGTCGAAATCGACCAGCACCCCGATGGTGCCCGATGCATGTTCCAGCACCACGTCCGCCGGTCCCTCGGTCGGGCGTTCCAGCATCCCGTCGGCAACCGTCCCCGGCGTCAGCGCGCAGGAGGCCAGGCATTGCGACCCCGTCACCGCCATGCTGGGATGCGTGTTCCACGGCATGAAATAGCGGGTCGCGATGGTGCCGCCCTGCATGGCAGGGGCCAGAAGCCCGAATTTCGGCGTGACCGATGCGCTGACATCGCCCATGCCCATCCGGCGGCCCGCCTCGATGCGGATCGCCTCGATCCGGGCGAAGAAATCGGTGTCGGCATCCAGTTCCTCGGCCGTTTCCCGGCAGGTCTTGCCGAAATCCGCAGCGCGGGCGATGACCATGGGCATGGCGACATCCATGCAGGTCACCTCGATCCCGTCGATGGTGTCGCGCAGGTTCCCCGTGGGCAGGAACGCCCCTGTCGATGATCCGACCACGCCCATGAAGTTCAGCGCGATGGGGGCGGCGGTGCCGGGGACGCCCGCGATCGCGGTCGTGCCGTCATAGGTCAGCCGCCCGCCCGGCGTGCGGACCTTGGCCACCACCTGGGCGCCGGTATTGACCGCGCGGATGCGCACCTCGGTCACGTCGCCCGACGGCTGGATCAGGCCCATCTCGATCGCGGCGGGGCCGACGCCCGACAGGATGTTCCCGCAGGTCGGCTTGAAGTCGACCAGCCGATCCTCGACCGAGACCTGGGCGAAGAAATAGTCGATATCGGCCCAGTCGTCGTCCGAGCGCGACAGCATCGCGACCTTGGTGGTCACGGCGGCCCCGCCGCCGATCCCGTCGATGTTCAGCGGATGCCCCGATCCGACCGCCGCGATCAGCACCTCGGCCAGGGTGTCCAGGTCCTCGGGCAGGTCCGCGCGGTCGAAATACGGCCCGCGAGAGGTGCCGCCCCGCATGAAGACGAAGGGGATTGCGGTCTGTGTCATCGGAACCTCCGGATCAGTTCAGCGGCCAGGGCAGGTCGACCGCATCCTGCAGCAGACCCGGCGGAAAGTCGCGGTTCAGCGCGCCGGCCATCAGGCACATGAACGCAAGGCCCGCGGCGGTCAGGATCAGCGTCTTGGCCCAGCCCGCACCGGCGCGGACGCGCAGGAAGGACAGCATGAAGCCGACCAGCGCGATGATGAACCCGAAGAGGAACGTCCCCGCGATCAGCGACGCGAACCAAGCCAGCGTGGACCACAGCCCGTAGGGGGCGTCGGCATCCTCGCCCGCGATCTCCTTGTCGGCGAAGACCACGTCGGTTTCGGGCCGCAGCATCATCTGCCCCAGGATGATCAGGCAGCACAGCAACGAGATGCCCCCCACGACCAGCGGCACGATCTTGTCGGTCAGGTTGTAGTCGGGGATCATCTGCGCGTTGATCAGCGCCGTCACGAGATAGGCCGCGATGACCAGCAGGAAGACGATCGGCGCGCGCTTGCTGCCAGACTTCACGTCGCCTTCGGCCATGATGGTCTTGGCCTGCCGGATGCCCAGCACGACCGACACGACGGTGATCACGATCAGGATGATCACGATGGGCGAGAAGATGTAGTCCATCCCCTCGGCGAAACTGCTGCGGAAGCGGAAGGACGCGATCTGGAACGCCTGGTTCGAGAATTTCTCGACGGGGTTCGACAGCACGAAGCCGATCAGGAAGGCGGGGCGCGACCAGTCGAAGCGGCGCAGGAAGATGCCGATCAGGCCGATGGCGAACAGCGCCAGCAGGTCCTCGAAGTTCTGGCCCGACTGGAATGCCGCGAAGCTGATCAGCATGAACAGGAACGGCGCGAGATAGGTGAAGCGGATCGTGGTCAGGCGCGCGATCCCGCCCGATGCCGCGATGCACAGCAGCGTGCCGACGACATTGGCCAGCGCCAGCAGCCAGACGATCGAATAGGTGATGTCCAGGTTGTCGCGCAGCATGTTCGGGCCGACCTCGATATCGCCCGAACCCAGCAGGGCGATGGCCCCGATGAAGATCGCCATCGATCCCGAACCGGGGATGCCGAACAGCAGCGTCGGCACCAGCCCGCCGCCTTCCTTGGCGTTGTTCGAGCTTTCAGGCCCGATCACGCCGCGGATCTCGCCCTTGCCGAAATTCGACTTGTCCTTGGTGGTCTGCACCGCGTGGCCATAGGCGATCCAGTCGACGACGGACCCGCCCAGGCCGGGGATCACGCCCACCAGCACGCCGATCAGCGAACAGCGGATCGAAAGCCACTTGTTCGCGGCCCAGTCGCGCACGCCGTCCATCCAGCCCGAACCCAGCTTGGCGTCCTTGGCGATCGAGCGGTCCTGGCGCAGCAGCGACACGATCTCGGGGATGGCGAAGATGCCCAGGCCCACGATGACCAGCTGCAGCCCGTCGGTCAGATAGGGGATGTCGTAGGTGGCCATGCGCAGGCTGCCGCCGGCATCTGCCTCGCCGATGGTGCCGATCATCAGGCCCAGCCCCGCGGCCGCCAACCCCTTGAGCGCGACGCGGCCCGCAAGGACCGACACCATCGACAGCCCGAGAATGGTGATCATCAGCATCTCGGGCAGGCCGAAGGCCAGCACGATCGGCCGCGCCACCAGGATGAACAGCGTCAGGAACAGCGCCCCCACGAGCCCGCCGAACAGCGACGAGGTGAAGGCCGCCGACAGCGCCCGCGCGGCCTGTCCGCGCTTGGCCATCGGAAACCCGTCCAGCACCGTCGCCTGAGAGGCCGAGGACCCCGGAATGCCCATCAGCACCGAGGCGAACGTGTCCGATGTCGGCACGACCGCGACCATGCCGATCATCAGGGCAAGGCCCAGGACGGGCTCCATCCCGAACATGAAGGGAAGCAGCAGCGACAGGCCGGCAATCCCGCCAAGCCCCGGGAACACGCCCACGGCAAGCCCCATGACCACGCCAAGGACAAGATAGCCCAGAACCACTGGTTGAAGGATCAGCGCCCATGCCTCGCCGAGGGCGGGCAGGGCGGTTGCAAGCGCATCCATCGCACCGGCCTTTTCTTTGTTTCAGATGATGTCAGAAGGGGCGGCCCCGCGCATGGCCGGGCCGCCCCGATATCCGGGCGATCAGTTCAGCGAGACGCCGTAGGCTTCCTGCAGCCAGTTCTGGACATAGGTCTTGGCCTCGTCCGAGACGGTGGTGCCTTCCTTGGCCGCGTTGGCCGCGCCCTCGCCCACGAAGACGGGGTATTCGCCGACCTGCTGCATCGCGCGCTCGGCGAAGTCGGGGCGGCTGCGGACCGCGTCGAACGCGTCCGAATAGGTCTGCGCCACGTCATCCGGGGTGCCTGCGGGCAGGAACGCGATCTTCTGGACGGGGAAGCCCGCGATGAAGAACGCCTTCCAGGCATCCCATGCGTCGCCCTGGGTCTCGCAGCCCTCGGTCGCCTCGCAGACCTCCTTGAAGGTCGGCATGTCGGGGAAGGTCGGGTCGCGGACGATGTTGCCGTCCTCGTCCAGGGCGCCCCAGGTCATCATGGGGACGGCCTTGCCCTGCGCGACCAGGTCGGCCGATGCGCCCAGATAGCCCGAAGAGGTCTGGTAGTCGATCGTGGCCTCGCCGCGTTCGAACATCAGGCGGCCGTCGCCGCGGCCCTTGATGCCGAAGACGGGCTCGACGTTCATGCCCAGCATCTGCCATGCCAGCAGCGGCACCAGGTCGAGACGCGTCGCGCCCTGGCTGCCATAGATGAAGGCCGTGTCCTTCAGCGCATCGGCCGAGCCGTCGAACTTTTCGCCGTCGGTCGGGTTCAGATAGGCCACGCCGCCGGTGCCCGATGCCATGACCGGCACCCAGTCCGAATATTCGTAGCGGACGCGCGGGTCATCCAGCAGATAGGGGAACTGCGTCGACCCCGAGGTGCCGAACAGCAGCGTGCCGTCCTCGTGCTCCTGTTCCTGGAACCAGTTCGCGCCCTTGGTCGATCCCGCGCCGGGCATGAACTTGACCACGACGGTCGGGTTGCCGGGCAGTTCCTCGGCCAGCAGCGGGGCGAAGAAGTTGGCCCACTTGGCCGAGCCGCCGGTCTCCGAGAAGGGGATGACCCATTCGATCGTCTTGCCCGAGAAATCGACCTCGGCCTGTGCCTGGCCTGCGATCGCAAGGGCCGAGACGGCTGCGGTGAGTGCGAGTTTGCGTGCGTTCATTTGTTCCTCCCTGGTTCGTGCCTTGGGTCCGGGCGCTGCGGCCCGGCCATGAATTCTCGATGTAGGGAAACGATTCCCTCCTCCAGTTTCACGACACTGACGTTTGAACCTTGCGCAAAGCTTGCGCAGTGTGACAATTCCTGTGGTCATGCGGATTGCAATCATCGAAGACAACGCGGCATTGGCGGCGGGCATCGCAAGCCGCCTGCGGGAACGCGGGCATTCGGTCGACCTTCTGGCCGACGGCGCCGAGGCGGATGCCTTCCTGGCCCACGAGGGCGCGGACATGGTCGTCCTGGACATCAACCTGCCGTCCATGGACGGGCTGGCGATCCTGCGCGCGATGCGCAGGCGCGGCGACAACGCGCCCGTCATCCTTCTGACCGCCCGCAGCGAGACGGGCGAGCGTGTGGCCGGCCTGGACGCGGGGGCGGACGATTACCTGACCAAGCCCTTCGACATGGACGAGCTGGAGGCCCGGCTGCGGGCGCTGTCGCGCAGGCGCGACCTGGTCTTCTCGGCGCAGGATGCGCTTGGGGGGCTGGTCTTCGACCGCACCAGCCGACAGCTTCTGGACCAGGGAAGCGCGCTGGACGTTCCCCGCAAGGAGATTGCGACGCTGGAATGCCTGCTGGACCGGCGGGGGCGCATCGTGTCACGCTCGGTCCTGATGTCGCATGTGTTCGGCACGGGCGCCGACGTGGACGACAGCGCGATCGAGCCGCATGTCTCGCGGTTGCGCAAGCGGATCGAGGGATATGGCGTGCGCATCCGCACCGCGCGGGGACTGGGCTACATGCTGGAGACGGACGATACATGAGGTTTGCCAACCTGTCGCTGCGCCTTCGGCTGTTCCTGCTGATCCTGTCGCCGCTGCTGGTTGCTTCCGTCCTGCTGGGCATCTGGCGATACCAGGTCGCGCGCGACACCTCCGACCTGCTGTTCGACCGCGGGCTGCTGGCGGCGGCGCTGGCGATTTCGCGCGACGTCGCCATATCCGAGGGCGACGCCCTGTCCCCCGCCACCAGAAGCGTCATCTCGGATGCGGGCGGGGGCGAGGTCTTCTATCACGTCACGGGGCCGGGTGGGATCTATGTCACCGGCTATGCCTATCCTCCGTCCTGGCGCGTCCCCGATGCCGTGGACGGTCGTCCGCAATACGCCGTCGCGACCTATCGCGGTGAACCCGTGCGCATCCTGCGCATGTCCGAGACGACGACGATCGACAACCTGACCGGCCAGACCGTCGTCACCGTCTGGCAGCGCATGAGCGACCGCTATGCCTTTGCGCGGCAGCTGTCCTATCGCGCGGCGGTCCTGATCGGCGCGCTGATGGCGACGCTGGCGGTCGTTGTCTGGTTCGGCGTCCAGCGCGGTCTCAGTCCGCTTCGGGGTCTGCGCGATGCGATCGAGAGGCGGTCGCCGGACGATCTGACGCCCATCCGGCGACCCGTCCCCTCCGAGGTGCGCGGCGTCGTCGCGACGCTGAACCGGCTGTTCGGGCAGGTGCAGGACAGCATCCAGGCGCATCAGGCCTTCATCTCGGATGCGGCGCACCAGCTGCGCAACCCCGCCGCCGCGCTGTTGTCCCTGGCCGAGACGCTGCCCCATGCGCGCGACCCCGAGGAACGCCACCGCCGCCAGCAGGAACTGATCGCCGCCGCCCGCAGATCCGCGACGCTGGCCGAAAAGTTGCTGTCGATGGAAAGGCTGCGCTATGGCGGCATGTCGGGGCGGCAGGCGATCGATCTGAACGCCGTGGCCGAGGAGGCCGCATCCGATCTTGCGCCGCTGATCCTGTCGCGCGATCTGGCGCTGTCCTTCGACGCTGCCGGGCCGCTGCCGGTCATGGCCGATCCCGTCCTTGTGGGCGAGGCGATCCGCAACCTGATCGACAATGCGATCCAGCATGGTGGTCCGACCATGACCGCAATCGCCGTGACGCTGTCGCGCACGGGCGATGCGGCCCGCGTCACCGTCAGCGATGACGGGCGGGGCCTGTCGCCCGAGGACCTGGAACTGGCATTCCGCCGCTTCGGTCAGGTCCGGTCGGGGCAGGGCAGCGGGCTGGGCCTGTCCATCGTGCGCCAGGTCGCCGAGGCGCATGGCGGGCAGGTCGATGCCCGCGCGTCCGAAGGGGGCGGGTGCTTCAGCCTGACGCTGCCGCTGGCGGGTCGGTCCAGCCCGTATCCAGATGGGCGATCAGGAAATCCATGAACAGCCGCGTCTTGGGCGTCAGCACGTTGCTGCGCGGATAGACCAGCCACAGCACGGAGCGGTCGTTCAGCCGCCACTCGGGCAGGACCTGCACAAGGCTGCCGTCGCGCAGCTCGCGCGCCACGCTCCAGACCGAGTTGATCGAGATGCCCGCCCCCGCGACGGTGGCGATCCGCATCGAGGCTCCGTCGTCGAAGATCGCACGGCAGCTCATGGCCTTCGGGTCCAGCCGCCAGGTCGTCTGCCCGTTCGTCATGTCCCGCGCAGACAGGTCGCCCCAGGACAGGAAGCGGTGCCGCGCCAGATCGTCCGGTCCCGACGGGGTGCCGTGACGCGCAAGATAATCGGGCGAGGCGCAGAGGATGCGCGGATCCTCGGCCAGCTTGCGGCCCTTGAGGCTGCTGTCGGTCAGGGGCGCGCTGCGCAGGGCCAGGTCGAAGCTGCCCTCGATCAGGTCGAAGCGGGTGTCCGACAGGCGCAGGTCCAGCGTGATGCCCGGGTGCATGTCGTGGAACCGCGGCAGCAGCGGCACGATATGGCGCTGCGCGAAGCTGCTGGGCGCGGCAAAGCGCAGGGTGCCGACGGGTTCGGTCGCGTCATGGCCCAGAACCGCGCATCCGGCCTCGAGCTGGGCCAGGATCTCGGTGGCATAGGGCAGGAATGCCTCGCCCTCGTGCGACAGGGACACCTTGCGGGTGGTGCGGTGCAGCAGCTCGACCCCCAGCTGCTGTTCCAGCTTGGCCAGCCTTGCGCTGGCGACGGCGGGGCCCATGCCAAGGCTGCGCCCCGCGGCGGTGATGTTCAGCAGATCGGCCGCAAGGACGAAAAGGCGCAGGCCGTCGATATCCATTCCCGCGTTTCCCCCCGAACTGCATCGGCGCGCGCGATCCCCGACGACGGGCCGCGTGCCCCTGCGCGGTCGTCAGTAGACGTCGCGCTGATAGCGGCGGTTGTCGCGCATCTCGACCAGGAAGGCCTCGGCGCTTTCGACGCTGTGCTTGCCATGTTCGACCAGCACCTGGATCAGGGCGTCGTGGACGTCCTTGGCCATCCGGTCGGCATCCCCGCAGATATATAGATGCGCGCCCTCGTCCAGCCATTTCCACAGCTCGGCACCCTGTTCGACGATGCGGTGCTGGACATAGACCTTCTCGGCCTGGTCGCGGCTGAAGGCGACGTCCAGCTTGGTCAGCAGGCCCGATTTCAGATAGCCCTGCAGTTCAACCTGATAGAGGAAGTCCTGCGTGAAATGCGGGTTGCCGAAGAACAGCCAGTTCCGGCCCGACGCGCCATCCGCATCGCGATCCTGAAGGAAGGCGCGGAAGGGGGCGATGCCAGTGCCGGGGCCGATCATGATGACGGGCGCGTCCGGATCGGCGGGCAGGCGGAAATTGTTGTTCTCCTCGACGAAGACGCGCAGTTCGCCCGTATCGGCAAGGCGGCGGCCCAGATGGCCCGAAGCCCCGCCCAGGTGGTTGCGGCCATGGGCGTTGTATTCGACCACGCCGACGGTCACGTGCACCTCGTCCTCGGCCTCTTTCTGGCTGGAGGCGATGGAGTAGAGCCGTGGCTGCATCTTGCGCAGGCTGTCCACCAGCGATTGCGGCGTGGCGCCGTCCTTGTGCTCGCGCAGGATGTCGAAGATCTGGCGATCGGCGATGTATTCGCGCAGCGCGGCCTTGTCGGAGGCCAGCTTGCGCAGGGCGTCGTTGTCGGTCGCCTCGGCGAATTTCTCGACGAAGGTGGGATAGGACTGGGTCAGCTCCAGATCCTGGGTCAGCGCCTCGCGCAGCGTCTTCTGCTGCCCGCCGACCGTGACCTCGGCTGCACCATCAAGGTTCAGCAGCGCCAGCGTCTCGTCGACCTCGACCGGGTCGTTGTGGAAATAGACCCCGAGCGAGTCGCCCGCCTGATAGGTGATCCCCGAACCTTCCAGCGACACCTCGAGGTGACGCACGTCCTTGGTGCTGTCGCGGCCCGTGATCTTCTGGACGGCGTTCACCTCGGCGGTGAAGGGGTTCTTCTTGGTCCATTGCGACGCCGCGGGCGCGGGGGCGGCCATGCCCGGGGTCAGCGGCACCACGTTGCTGGGCTGCGCATCGGCCTTCAGGTCGGGCTCGAACGCATCGACGGTGCCGTCGATCCAGGCGGCGGCGTGATCGTCGTAATCCACGTCCAGCAGCGCGCGTTCGACCAGCACGGTCGCGCCGAGGGCCGTCAGGCGTTCCTCGAAATCGACGGCGGTCTTGCAGAAGAACTCGTAGCTGGTATCGCCCAGGCCCAGCACGGCGATCTTGGTGCCGTCCAGCTTCGGCGCCTTCTTCGAGCCTATGAAATCGAACAGCTTCAGCGCGGGTTCGGGCGGCTCGCCCTCGCCATAGGTCGAGACGACGACCACCATGTAGCGTTCGTTCTTCAGCTGGTTCGGCTTGTAATCGGCCATGTCCACCAGCTTGACGTCCAGCCCGCGCGCCTTCGCCTTGGCGGCCACGTCCTGCGCGACATGCTTGGCGTTACCCGTCTGCGACCCGTACAGCACCGTCAGCACGGCCTTTTCGGCCTGCTGGGCGGGGGCCTGCACGGCGGTCGCACCCGCCGCACCTGCGGTCGCGGCCAGGAAGCCGCTGATCCATGCCTGCTGGATCGGGGTCAGGGTCGTCAGAAGCGTCTGCATCTGGGTCGACTGCTCGGGGGTCAGCGGGTTCAGGCCGGGGGGGAGGGTGTTGGTAAGCACGGGAATTGTCTGCCTTGGTCTGTCTGGGTGCCGGAAGGATGCGGGATCAGAGATGGAGGCCGCATTCGCGGGTGGTGCCGAAGAAGCGCGTTTCCTCTTCGGTCATGCCGTCTTCCAGCCGCCTGGTGGTGTGGATGTCGCCCACGCTGACATAACCCTCGTCCCACAGGGGGTGATAGGGCAGATCATGCTGGCGCAGATAGCGGTGAACGTCGCGGTTGGTCCAGTCGATGATGGGATTGACCTTGATGCGCCCGTCCTGCAGCTCGACCACGGGACGGTTCGCGCGGCTTTGCGACTGGCTGCGGCGCAGGCCGGTGAACCAGGTGTTCACGCCCAGCTCCTCCAGCGCGCGCTGCATCGGTTCGACCTTGTTGATCGTGTTGTACTTGCGGATGCCTTCCTCGCCCTGTTCCCACAGGGCGCCGAAGCGGGTCTCCTGCCAGGCGGGGCTCATCTCGGCGCGGTAGATGTGCAGGTTCAGCTGCAGCCGGTTCGTCAGCTCGTCAATGAAGCGGTAGGTTTCCGGGAACAGGTAACCGGTATCCATCAGCAGCACCGGGATGTCGGGCCGGAAGCTGGTCATGAGGTGAAGCATGACCGCCGACTGAACGCCGAAGCTGGACGAGACGACATGGGTGCCCGGCAGATGCCGCAGCGCCCATTCGACCCGTTCCTGCGGCGAGCGTTCGGCAAGCGCCGCGTTCGCCTCGTCCACCAGCGCCTCGGGGCGCATGGTGCCGGCATCAGGAATGTTGCGTTCAGCCATCATCGTCTTTGCCTCCGGTTACGGCCGTGGATCAGGCGTGGAAGTCGGTCACGGACACCTTGACCTCGGGGACGACACCCTTGCGGATGACGAAATCGCCGAAGCCCTCGTCCTCGTTGCGCTCGGCCGCCCATTGGCCGATCAGCGTGTCCAGCTCGGCCAGGATCACCTCGGCCGAGACGTTTTCCAGGTGCAGCTTGGGGATGCGGGTGCCCACGCGGTTGCCGCCCAGGTACAGGTTGTACTTGCCCGGGCCCTTGCCCACGAGACCGGCCTCGGCCAGCATCGCGCGACCACAGCCGTTCGGGCAGCCGACGACGCGCAGGATCAGGTGGTCCTGACCGATGCCGTGCTTCTGCAGCAGACCCTCGACGTTCTCGACCAGCTCGGGCAGGAAACGCTCGGCCTCGGCCATGGCAAGGGGGCAGGTCGGCAGCGCGACGCAGGCCATCGAGTTCTTCAGCTGCGGCGTCATCAGGTCGTCGATCAGGCCGTGCTCGCGGGCGATGCGCTCGATCTCGGCCTTCTGATCCGCGGGGACGCCCGCGACGACCAGGTTCTGGTTCGCCGTCATGCGGAAGTCACCCTGGTGGATCTCGGCGATCTTGCGCAGGCCGGTCTTCAGCGGACGGCCCGGGTAATCGAGGATGCGGCCCGACAGGATGTACAGCGTCAGGTGATGCTTGCCGTCGACGCCCTCGACCCAGCCGAAGCGGTCGCCGCGGGAGGTGAATTCATAGGGACGCGAGGGGCCGAACTTGACGCCCGCGCGCTTCTCGACCTCGGCCTTGAAGGTGTCAGTGCCGACGCGGTCCAGCGTGTATTTCGTCTTGGCGTTCTTGCGGTTGACGCGGTTGCCCCAGTCGCGCTGCACGGTCACGACATGCTCGGCCACGGCCAGCGTGTGCTCCAGCGGGATGAAGCCGAAATCGTCGGCCTTGCGCGGATAGGTGGCCGTGTCGCCATGGGTCATCGCCAGGCCGCCGCCGACCAGCACGTTCCAGCCGATCAGCTTGCCGTTCTCGGCGATGGCAACGAAGTTCAGATCGTTGGCGTGGACGTCCACTTCGTTGTTGGGCGGGATGCTGACGGTCGTCTTGAACTTGCGCGGCAGGTAGGTGTTGCCGAGGATCGGCTCCTCGGTGGTCTTCACCTTCTCGCCGTCCAGCCAGATCTCGGCATAGGCGCGGGTCTTGGGCAGCAGGTGCTCCGAGATGCGCTTGGACCATTCATAGGCTTCCTGGTGCAGCTCGCTCTCGACCGGGTTGGTGGTGCACAGCACGTTGCGGTTCACGTCGCCCGCGGTCGCGATGCTGTCGATGCCGGCGCTGGCCAGCGTCTGGTGCATGTTCTTGATGTTCGGCTTCAGCACGCCGTGGAACTGGAAGGTCTGGCGCGTGGTCAGACGGACCGAGCCATAGATCGTGTGATCGGCCGCGAACTTCTCCACGATCAGCCACTGCTCGGGGGTGATGATCCCGCCGGGCATGCGCGCGCGCAGCATGACGTTGTGCAGCGGCTCCAGCTTCTGCTGGGCGCGTTCGGGGCGGATGTCGCGGTCGTCCTGCTGATACATGCCGTGGAAGCGGATCAGCTGGAAATTGTCGGCAGTGAAGCCGCCGGTGATGCGGTCCTGCAGGTCCTCGGTGATCGTGCCGCGCAGGAAGTCGCTCTCGCGCTTCAGGCGCTCGTTGTCGGCAAGCTTGCCTTCGACGATCAGGTTCGGGTTCGCGGTGTTGTCCAGCATGGCTATCGGCTTCTCTGCACGGGCTTTGGAGGGGCGGACCGGGCGGCGGATCGTGCCGCCCGGAACATCAGGGTCACGCAGGCAGCTTGGCCTTGCGCAGATAGGGAAGGACCTTGTCGAAGCTGCCGAACTTGGCGGTCGCGTCCTCGTCGCTGACCGATGCCGGGATGATGACATCCTGGCCCAGCTGCCAGTCGGCGGGGGTGGCCACGCCCTTGGCGGTCGAGGTCTGCAGACCGTCCAGCGCGCGGACGATTTCGGCGAAGTTGCGGCCGACCGTCATCGGATAGGTCATGGACAGCTTCAGCTTCTTGTCCGGGCCGATGATGAAGACCGAACGCACGGTCGCGCTGTCGGCGGGGGTGCGGCCATCGGGCAGATAGGCTTCGGCGGGCAGCATGTCGAAGGCCTTGGACACTTCCAGCCCGTCATCGGCGATGATGGGGAAGCCCGCGGCGGCACCGCCATAGCTCTCGATGTCGCCCTTCCACTTCTTGTGGTCCTCGACGCCGTCGACCGAGACGCCGATCACCTTGGTGCCGCGCTTGTCCCATTCGTCGGCCAGGCGCGCGACGGCGCTGAACTCGGTGGTGCAGACGGGGGTGAAGTCCTTGGGGTGGCTGAACAGGATGGCCCAGCTGTCGCCGATCCAGTCATGCAGGGCAAAGGTCCCCTGGTCGGTGGTGACCGTCAGGTTCGGGATGGTGTCGTTCAGACGCAGTGCCATAATTGCGGTTCCTTCTTGACCTGTCTGCTTCGTGGTCGTCCGGCCGGATGGCCCGGCGGATCACTCCTTGCTGCGCTATAGATCGGATCGTGCCGCGCCTGCGCAACGGGGGCGCCGGAAGAAAAGGAAAGGCTTGGCGCTGTCGTTCCACGGACAGAACGGACGTTCCTCGGATCGGGCGGAAGGCGGAAGGTTGTTTTTCGCATTCTGCCCATGCGGCGGGCAGCCGGAAGAACCTTCCCCCGAAACGCGGATTCGGTGGTCATGCCGCAGTGCCGAAAGGGCGCAGGCGCTTGTCAGCGCTCGCGGCACGGGATCAGGCTGGGCGCAATCTTGGTCCCGGCGGGTGGATGATGACGACGATAGCGCTGATCAACCCGAATTCGAACACCGCGACCACGGCGCGGATGGTGGCGCTGGCGCAGGCCGCGGTGCCGGGGGCCAGCATCACGGGGCATACCGCGACCCGCGCGCCCGGGATGATCCTGACCGAGGGCGAGCTGATCGCCGCCGCCCCCGAGGTCGAGCGGATCGGCCGTGCGCTGCGGGGGGTGGACGGGGTGATCGTCTCGGCCTTCGGGGATCCGGGCGCGGATGCGCTGGCCGCGGCGCTGCCGGTGCCGGTGACGGGGCTGGCGCAGGCCAGCTTTGCCGCCGCCGCGCGTCACGGGCGGTTCGGCGTGGCCACGACGACGCCCGCGCTGGTCGCGGCGATCGACGCGCGGGCCGCGCAGCTCGGGCATGGGGACCGCTTCGTGGGCACCTTCACCGCAGGCGATGTCGATCCGCGTCTGCTGATGGACGACCCGGACCGCCTGATCGATACGCTGGTGCGCGCCGTGCGGATGGCCGTTGCGCGCGGGGCCGATGCCGTCTGCATCGGCGGCGGCCCCCTGTCGGGGCTGGCCGACCGGATCGCGCTGAAGGTGCCGCTGATCGACGCGGTGACCGCTGCGGCCCTTGATATGAAGCGACAAATCCAGTCCCGCGCGACCTGACCCTGCGTCAAAACGGGGCAATCTGTATACATCATGCGTGCACATCGCGCAGTTCGGAAAATCCGCCCATTTTCGCGCCAATTGGCCGTGCAAGCGCGCGGCGCGTCCGGAAACATGCGGGGGAAGCCATGACGGGCCGGTCGGTCCGAAACAAGGAGATCCACGTTGCTGAACTTCCGTAAGACGCTTTCCGCACTGGCGCTGTCGGTGGCCTTCATGGGGGCGCATGGTGCGCTGGCCGAAGGCACGCTGCGCATCGGCATGACCGCCGCCGACATCCCGCTGACGACCGGCCAGACCGACCAGGGCGGCGAGGGGATGCGCTTCATGGGCTATACGGTCTATGACGCGCTGATCAACTGGGACCTGTCCAGCGCGGACAAGCCCTCGGAGCTGGTGCCCGGCCTTGCGACCGAATGGACCACCGACCCCGAGGATCGCACCAAGTGGACGCTGAAGCTGCGCGAGGGCGTCAAGTTCCACGACGGCAGCGACTTCACCGCCGAGGACGTGGTCTGGAACCTCGACAAGCTGCTGGTCGAGGATTCCGAGCAATACGACCCGCGCCAGTCCGCGCAGGGCAAGTCGCGCATCCCGGCCATCGCCAGCTATCGCGCCGTGGACGATCACACGCTGGAGATCGTGACCAAGGAACCCGATGCCACGCTGCCCTATCAGCTGGCCTGGATCATGGTGTCGTCCCGCGCCAACTGGGAGGCGCTGGACAAGGACTGGGAAAAGGTCGCGGCCAGCCCCTCGGGAACGGGTCCGTGGAAGCTGGAGGCCTTCGTGCCGCGCGAGCGCGCCGAACTGGTCCCCAACCCCGATTACTGGGACGCCGAGCGCGTGCCCGAACTGGACAAGATCGTCCTGATCCCGCTGCCCGAGCCGAACGCCCGTTCCGCGGCGCTGCTGTCGGGGCAGGTGGACTGGATCGAGGCGCCCGCGCCCGACACCATCCCCGCGATGGAGGGGAACGGCTTCGTCATCTCGTCGAACGCCTATCCGCATAACTGGACCTGGCACCTGTCGCGGCTTGAGGATTCCCCCTGGAACGACATCCGCGTCCGCAAGGCCGCGAACCTGGCCATCGACCGCGAAGGCATGGGTGCGCTGCTGGGCGGGCTGATGATCCCGGCCGAGGGCTTCCTGCCGCCCGGTTCGGCATGGTTCGGCGAACCCGAGTTCAAGCCGACCTACGACCTGGAGGCCGCGCAGGCCCTGATGACCGAAGCCGGCTACGGTCCCGACAATCGTTTGTCGGTCAAGGCGCTGATCTCTCCTTCGGGGTCGGGTCAGATGCTGCCGCTGCCGATGAACGAATATATCCAGCAGTCGCTGGCCGAGGCCTGGATCGATGTCGAGTTCATGGTCGTGGAATGGAACCAGATGATCAACCTGTGGCGCGCAGGTGCCGAGGACCCGTCGGTCGAGGGGTCGCAGTCGATCAACTTCACCTATTTCATCCAGGATCCCTTCACCGGCCTGATCCGTCACCTGGATTGCAACCTGATCGCGCCCAACGGCACCAATTGGGGCCATTACTGCGACGACGAGATGCAGTCCCTGTTCGAGGAGATCAAGACCACCTTCGATCCCGAGGAGCAGGTGAAGGTGCTGCAGCGCACCCACGAGAAATACGTGGACGACGCGCTGTTCCTGATGGTCACGCACGATGTCGCACCGCGCGCCATGGCGCCCAAGGTGAAGGGCTTCGTGCAGGCCCAGAACTGGTACCAGGACTTCTCGTCGATCACGATCGAGGAGTGAGCTGAAACCGGCGGCGCCCTTCGCGGGGTGCCGCCATCAGCCAGGAACGTCACGTGCTCAGCTATTTCCTACGACGCCTCATCCTTGTGCTGCCGGTCGCCTTCGGGGTCTCGGTGGTGTGCTTCATGCTGGTCCAGATCGCGCCGGGCGATCCGTTGACCGCGATCATGCCGGTGGATGCCACCGCGGAACAGCAGGCCGCGATGCGCGCGGCCTACGGTTTGGACAAGCCCGTCCCCGTGCAATACCTCATCTGGATCGCGAACCTGCTGCAGGGCGACATGGGCCGCTCCATCGCCACCGGACGCCCCGTCGCGGCCGAGGTCTTCGGCGCGGTCGGCAATTCGCTGCTGCTGGCCTTCTCGGCGGCGATCATCGCCTTTCCCATCGGCACCTTCCTGGGCTTCCTGGCCGGGTATTTCCGCGACACGGTCCTGGACCGCGCGGTCACGGCCATCTCGATCGCGGGGGTGTCCGTGCCGAACTACTGGTTGGGGATCGTCCTGGTCATCATCTTCTCGGTCAACCTGGGCTGGCTGCCCTCGATGGGCGCGGGACCGGGCGGCTCGCAGGACTGGCACTGGGACTGGACCCATATCCGCCACCTGATCCTGCCCGCCGTGACGCTGGCCGTGGTGCCCATCGGCATCGTCGCCCGGACCGTGCGTGCGCTGGCGGGTGACATCCTGTCGATGGATTTCGTCCAGGCGCTCTATGCCAAGGGGATGAGCAGGGGCGACGTGCTGCGCCATGTCGCGCGCAACGCCGCCGCGACCGCGCTGTCGGTCATGGGCCTTCAGCTTGGCTACCTTCTGGGCGGGTCGATCCTGATCGAGACCGTCTTCAACTGGCCCGGATCGGGCTTCCTTCTGTCGAACGCGATCTTCCAGCGCGACCTTCCGCTGCTGCAGGGCACGATCCTCATCCTTGCGATGTTCTTCGTGGCCATGAACCTGATCGTCGACGTGGCGCAGGCCGCCATCGACCCCCGCATCAAGAGGAGCTGAGCCATGGCGCAGGTCGAAGCGGAACTGCAACCGCAAGCCGAAGCCGCGCCAAAGCCGCAGGGCTACTGGTCTGGCGTTCTGGGCAGGCTGGCAGGCGACAAGGTGGCGATGGCCTGCCTGATCGTGATCGCGCTGCTGATCCTGTCGGCGGTCTTCGCCCCCTGGCTGGGGCTGGCCGATCCCTATCGCGGGTCGATGATCGCCCGCCTGAAGCCCATCGGCACCGAGGGGCACATCCTGGGCGCCGACGAACAGGGCCGCGACATGCTGGCCCGCCTGATCTATGGCGGCAGGCTGACCCTGTTCATCGGGCTGATGCCGGTGGTCTTCGCCTTCTTCATCGGCAGCGCGCTGGGCATTGCCGCGGGCTATGTCGGCGGGCTGACGAACACCATCATCATGCGCGTGGTGGACGTGTTCTTCGCCTTCCCCTCGGTCCTGCTGGCCATCGCCATTTCCGGCGCGCTGGGGGCGGGGATCACGAACAGCCTCGTGTCGCTGACGATCGTCTTCATCCCGCCCGTGACCCGCGTGGCCGAGGCCGTGACCTCGGGGGTGCGCAGCCTCGACTATATCGACGCGGCGCGGGCGTCGGGGGCAGGGGCGCTGACGGTGATCCGCGTCCATGTCATCGGCAACGTGCTGTCGCCGATCTTCGTCTATGCGACCTCGCTGACCTCGGTCTGCATGATCCTTGCGGCGGGCCTGTCCTTCCTGGGCATCGGCGTGCGCCCGCCCGAACCCGAATGGGGCCTGATGCTGAACACGCTGCGGGCCGCAATCTATGTCGATCCGTGGCTGGCAGCCCTGCCCGGTGTGATGATCTTCGCCACCTCGCTCTGCCTCAACCTGCTGAGCGATGGCCTGAGGAGTGCAATGAATGTCCGCGACTGATACCGCCCGAAGCACCGCCCCGCTGCTGAGCGTGCGCGAACTGAAGAAGCACTTTCCCATCCATGGCGGCATCCTGGGACGACAGCAGGCGGTGGTGCAGGCCGTGGACGGCGTCAGCTTCGAGGTCGCCGCGGGCGAGACCCTGGGCATCGTCGGCGAATCCGGCTGCGGCAAGTCCACGACCGCCAAGCTGCTGATCGGCCTGACCCAGATGGACGAGGGCGACATCGTCCTGGACGGCAGGCGCCTTGGCCCGGACATGTCGCTCAAGGCGCTGCGGCGCGACATCCAGATGGTGTTCCAGGACAGCTATGCCTCGCTTAACCCGCGCATGACCATCGGCGACAGCGTGGCCTTCGGCGCACGGGTGCAGGGCCTGGACGATCCGCAGGGCCGTGCGCGGCGGCTGATGGCGCGGGTGGGGCTGGACCCCGACCGCTTTGCCGGACGCTATCCGCACGAATTGTCGGGCGGGCAGCGTCAGCGCGTCAACATCGCGCGCGCGCTTGCCATGTCGCCCAAGGTCGTCGTCCTGGACGAGGCCGTCAGCGCGCTGGACAAGTCGGTCGAGGCGCAGGTCCTGAACCTGCTGGCCGACCTGCGCGAGGAATTCGGGCTGACCTACATCTTCATCAGCCACGACCTGAACGTCGTGCGCTACATCTCGGACCGCATCCTGGTGATGTATCTGGGCGAGGTGGTCGAGGTCGCGCCCGTGGACGACATCTGGAACGCGCCGGCGCATCCCTATACGCGGTCGCTGTTCTCGGCCATGCCGTCGATGGACCCCGACAACCGCACGACCAAGCCGCCGCTGTCGGGCGATCCGCCGAACCCGATCGACCCGCCGTCGGGGTGCCGCTTCCACACGCGCTGCCCGATGGCCTCCGAGGTGTGCAAGCGCAAGCATCCGGTGCTGGGGCGCATGGGGCAGGGGTCCCCGCATTGGGTGGCCTGCCACCTGCACGATCCGGCCTCGGGGCATCCCAAGGCAGCCGAGGGGGCAAGCGTATGACCGATCCCATCCTGCAGATCGACAACCTCAACGTCCGCTTCAACGGCAAGCGCACCGTCCACGCGATCAACGACCTGTCGCTGAAGCTGATGCCGGGCGAGACCCTGGCCCTTCTGGGCGAGAGCGGTTCCGGCAAGAGCGTCACGCTGAAGACGCTGCTGCGCCTGCTGCCCGAAAGGCGGACGGGGCTGGACGGCAGCATCGCCTTCGACGGCACCGACATCATGACCCTGTCGGGCAAGCGTCTGCGGTCCTATCGCGGGGGCGACGTGTCGATGGTGTTCCAGGAACCCGCGCTGGCGCTGGACCCTGTCTATACCGTGGGCGACCAGATCGCCGAGGCCGTGATGCGCCACAAGGGCGTGGACAAGTCCGAGGCGATGGCCACGGCGCTGGACATGCTGACCCGCGTGCGGATCCCGTCGCCCGAGCGGCGGCTGAAGAACTATCCCCACGAATTGTCGGGGGGGATGCGGCAGCGCGTGATGATCGCGCTGGCGCTGGCCTGCCGCCCCCGGCTGCTGCTGGCGGACGAGCCCACGACCGCGCTGGATGCGACCGTGCAGATCCAGATCCTGCTGCTGCTGCGCGAATTGCAGCGCGAATTCGGGATGGCCGTGATCTTCGTGACCCACGATATCGGCGTCGCGGTCGAGATCTCGGAACGGATCGCCGTGATGTATGCCGGCCAGATCGTCGAGGAGGGCACCACCCGCGAGGTCATCGCCGACCCCCAGCACCCCTATACCCAAGGGTTGCTGGCCGCGAACCTGCACGACGTGGCGAAGGGCACGCGGCTGGACGCGATCCCCGGTGCGCCTCCGTCATTGGAGACGCGGCCGGATGCCTGTTCCTTCGCCCCGCGCTGCCCGCTGGCGCTGCCCGCCTGCCGTGCGGAACTGCCGCCCGTGAAGACGCCCGGACCCCGTCGGCGCGTCGCCTGCCTGCGTGCGGGCCAACCCATCGCGGCGGAATAAGGGGATGCTGCTTTCGGAAGACCCCTATCGCGCCTTCATGCCCTATCCCCCCGTCGCGGTGCCCAATGCGCCGGGCGGGCCGCTGGCGGGGCTGACCCTTGCGGTCAAGGACATCTTCGACGTGGCCGGATACCGGACGGGATGCGGTTGCCCCACGCGGCTGGCGGCCAGCCCGGTGGCCGAGGCGACGGCCCCCTCGGTCCAGCGCCTGCTGGACGCGGGCGCGCGCTTCGTCGGCAAGACCCATACGGACGAGCTGGCCTGGTCGATGTACGGCATGAACGCGCATTTCGGCACACCGGTGAACCCCGCCGCGCCCGACCGCATCCCGGGGGGATCGTCCTCGGGGTCGGCGGCGGCGGTCGCGGGCGGGCTGGCCGATATCGCCATCGGGTCCGATACCGGCGGATCGGTGCGCGCGCCCGCCAGCTTCTGCGGGATCTGGGGGCTGCGACCGACGCATGGGCGCGTGTCGCTGGAGGGCGCGATGGCGCTGGCCCCCAGCTTCGACACCTGCGGCGTCTTCGCCCGCGACGGGGCCACGCTGGCCCGCGCGGTCGATGCGCTGATGGACGACGATCCGCTGCCGCTGGACGACCCCGAATACCTGCTGGCCGAGGACATGGCAGCCGAGCTGGCCCCGCCCGCCCGCGCGATCCTGAGCGATTTCGCCCAAGGCTTCTATCCGCGCGACGTGCAGGTCTTTCCCGAAGGCGTCGATGCCGCCCACGCGGTCTTCCTGGGCGCCATGACCGCCGACTGCAAGGAAGCGATCCTGCCCTTCATCCGCGCGTCCGGCATGCCGCTGGTGCGCGGGATCGACGGTCGCGCCACCGCAGCCGAGGCCATGCCCGCCGACAGGATCGAGATCGCGCGTGCCGCAAGGCGCGACTATGCCGCGCATGTCGCGGGCGTTCTGGGGCGCCGGGGCGTCATCATCGCCCCGGCCTCGCATGACGTTGCCTTCCGGCTGGATGCCCCGGTCGAGGTGTTCGACACTTATCGCCACGGAGCGCAGCGCCTGCTGTGCGTCGCCGGGATGGCGGGACTGCCGCAGGTGGTCCTTCCGGCCGGCCGGATCGAGGGGGCGCCCTTCGGGCTGTCGCTGATCGGTCCGCGTGGATCCGACCGTTCGCTGGTCGCGTTGGCCTGCCGAATGCAAGAAACCAAGGGGAGGGTTCCGGCATGACCGATTGTCCGATCGAAACGAAACTGCACGAGATAGGCCTTGCGCTGCCCACGACGGCGCCCGCGCGGGCGCTGTTCCTGCCGGGCAAGATCAGCGGCAACATGCTGTATCTGTCGGGGCAGATCTGCGAGTGGGAGGGCGAGCCGCTGTATTTCGGCCCCGTCAGCTGGGGTTTCGACATCGCCGAGGGGCAGGCCGCCGCGCGGATGTGTGCGCTGAACCTGCTGTGGTCCATCAAGGAGGTCGCGGGGTCCCTGTCGCGGGTGTCGCAGATCGTGCGGGTGGGCGGCTTCGTCGCGGCACCGGCGGGTTACGGCGACGGTCCGTTCATCGTGAACGGTGCCTCGCAGCTGTTCATCGACCTGTGGGGCGATGCGGGGCAGCATGCGCGCACGGCGGTGAACGTGGCCTCGTTGCCCGCGAACGCGCTGGTCGAGGTCGAGGCCATCGTCGAGCTGAAGGATTGAGGGAAGGGCGCCCCGGTCGGGGCGCCCCTTTCGTCAGAACAGCATGGGTGCGATCAGCCCCTCGGGCAGGCGCAGCGTCATGGCCCAGGTGATCGTGGCGATGAAGCCCACGGCACCCACCGTCATCGCCGCAGCCGAGGTCCAGCGGACGCCGCCCGCGACGATCAGGAAGGCGGGGAAGAACACCGCCATCGCGGGCAGGAACCCGATCACCCAGATCAGCGCGACCACGGCGGCGAAGACGGCAAGATAGCCCTCTCGCCCCGACCAGCGGCCCGCCTGCGCGGCGGTCGCGTCGTCGTCGTGGATCTCGGACAGGCGACCGCCACGGATGCGCAGCGCAACCGCAAGGCCGCCGATCAGCGTCACCGCACCGATCACCAGCGGGAAGACCATGCCCAGGAAACTGAGGCGCGATGCCTCGAACAGGCAGTATCCGCCCGCCGCGATCAGGATCGCGGCCATCGCGATCTGCCGCCCGCGCGTCTGCTGGTCCGCGGTGTCGCTGTCGCCCTCGCTCGAGATCCCGGAGCCGAAGCGCAGGCCCAGAAAGACCGAGACGACGGTGATCAGCGCGATGATGACGACGCCCGGGCGCAGCATCCATTCCGCGCCGTAGAACTGCACGGCCTGGTACAGGTACGCCTCGGCCCCCGGTGCCAGCACGAAGCCGATCAGCAGCGCGGGGCGCGGCCAGCCGAAGCGACGCAGATAGATGCCCAAGCCCCCCATCACGATCAGCGCGACCAGGTCCGCCATCGACCGGGACGCCTGGAATGCCGCGAACATCGCGATCATCACCATGAAGGGCGCAAGGATCACGAACGGCACCTGCGTCAGGCGTGCGACCTGCCGCGCTGCCAGCACGCACAGCCCCGCGCCCAGCACGTTCGCCAGCGCCAGCGACCAGATGATCGTATAGGTCAGGTCGAGGCGCGTCTCGACCATGGTGACACCGGGCTGGATGCCCAGAAGCACCATCCCGCCAAGGAACACGGCCATCGACCCCGAACCCGGCACGCCGAACAGCAGCGTCGGGATCAGCGCGCCGCCCTGGCAGGCATTGTTGGCCGATTCCGGCGCGATGACGCCGCGGACATCGCCCTTGCCGAAATTCGTGCGGTCCCGCGAGGTCTGCACCACATGGCTGTAGGCGATCCAGTCGACCACCGCGCCGCCAAGGCCCGGCAGCGCGCCGATCACGCAACCGAGCGTCGCGCAGCGGGCGACCAGCCAGGGGTGGGACAGCACGTCGCGCACGCCGCGCGCCCAGCCGCCGCCCAGGGGCGTGCGGTCCGAAATGGCGGTGCCGCGCTTGAGCAGATCCACGATCTCGGGGATGGCGAAAAGCCCCATCGCGACGACCACCAGCGGCACCCCGTCATAGAGATAGTCGATGCCGAAGGTCATGCGCGGCTCGCCCGTGGCGGGGGCGGTGCCGATCACGCCGATCACCAGGCCGAGGCCCGCCGCCGCCACGCCCTTGACCAGGCTGCGGCCCGACAGCACGGCAACCATCGACAGGCCGAACAGCGTCAGCATGAACAGTTCCGCCGACGAGAAGGACAGCACCAGCGGACGCGCCATGACGATCGCGACCGACAGGACGGCGGCGCCGATCAGCCCACCCAGCAGCGAGCTGAAGAACGATGCCGACAGCGCGCGGGCGGCCTCGCCGCGCTTGGCCATCGGAAAGCCGTCCAGGACTGTCGCCTGGCTGGCGCTGGACCCCGGGATGCCCATCATGACCGAGGTGAAGGTGTCGCCGGTCGGGATGACCGCGACCATGCCGATCAGCATGCCCAGGGCGGCGCCCGGCTCCATCCCGTAAAGGAAGGGCAGCAGGATCGACATGCCGGCGATGCCGCCGAGGCCCGGCAGGATGCCCACGACCAGTCCGACAAGCACCCCGAGCGCGAGGAACGCCAGATGGCCGCCCGACAGGACCTGTCCCAATGCGGAAAACGCGATATCCAACATGGATGATCACTCCTTGATCGGCCGGGGCTGGTCGGCCCCGGCCCGTGATTGTCAGAAGCGGACGCCGTAATCCTGCGACAGCCATTCGGTCAGGAAGGCGCGGATCTCGGGATCGACGGTCAGGGCCTCCTGCAGGGCGGCATCGGCCTCGTCGCCGACCAGCTGGTCGTAGACGCCCAGCTCCTCGCCCGCGCGTTCGCGGAAATCGGGCGCGGCGACGATGGCCTCGGCGGCGGCGACATAGGCGTCATGCACCTCGGCGGGGACGTCGCGCGGCAGCACGACCATCTTCTGCAGCGAATAGCCGGCGATCATCAGGGCCTTCCAGGCCTCGAACGCTTCGCCCTCGGGGGCGGCGCCGGTCGCTTCGGTGAAGAACTCGACGAAGGTCGGCATGTCCGGATAGGACGGATCGCGCGAGACGTTGCCTTCGGCATCGACGATGCCCATCGAGAACAGCGGCATGGCCTTGCCCGCATCGACCAGCGGAACCACGCTGCCCAGATAGGCCGAGCTGGTCTGGAAATCGATCCCGGCCTCGCCGCGCTCGAAGGCAAGGCGGCCCGCGCCGCGGCTTTCCATGCCGAAGACGGGGCGGATGTTCAGCTCCAGCATCTTCAGCGCCAGCAGGACCGGCATCTCCAGCGCGGTCGCGCCCTGGCTGGCAAAGCGGATCTCCTCGGCGCGCAGGCTGTCCAGATCGGCGGGGCCGCTGACGCCATAGCGCGGATCGACATAGACGACCCCGCCGGTGGGCGATGCAAGGACGGCCTTCCATTCGGCATAGTCGTAGCGCACGCGCGGATCGCCCAGGATCGCCGGATACTGCGTCGAGGCCGAGGTCCCGAGGATCGACAACCCATCATCCGAGGCACGCTGCGCGAACTGGTTCGCACCGGTGATCGAGCCGCCGCCCGGCACGTTCAGCACGACGACGTTCGGCTGGCCCGGCAGGTTCTGCGACAGAAGCGGCGCGAAGAAGCGCGCCCAGACATCGGTGCCGCCGCCGACGCCGAAGGGCACGGTCCATTCGACGGTCTCGCCCTTGAAATCCTGCGCCGCGACGATCTGGGGCAGGGCGGTGGTCAGCGCCGCGACGGCAAGGATGCCGCGCAGGGTTTTGGTGAAGCCTTTCATCTCTCTCTCCTCCTGGAAAAATATCGCCGTGGTTCAGGCGGCGTGATCGTGGGTGTGGACATGCCCGTCGAAGATCATCCGCGTGGTGCGGACGACCCCTGCGCGGGTCACGAGGCCGGTGCGCGTGTCCTGCTGCACCTCGACCGGGATGCGGCCGGAGGGGTGCTGGATCACGATGCGGCGTCGGCCCTCGGCATCGGCCTCGGGCAGGCGGGCCAGCGCATGGGCCACGGTTCCGGGGGTGCAGCAGGCCGATGCGATGCAGACCGCGCCGGTGACGGCAAGTGCCGTGTGGCAGGAATGCGGCATGAAATAGCGTGCGGCGATGGTCGCATCGTCCGAGGGGGCGCCCAGCAGGACCGGCTTCGGCACCACCATCGCGCCGACATCGCCCAGTCCCATGATGCGCCCCGATTGCATGCGCAGGGCTTCCAGCCGGGCCATGAAGGCGCGGTCGGCGTCCAGGTCGGCAGCGGTCTCGTGGCCCGTCTTGCCCATGTCGGTGGCGTCGATCAGCACGGCGGCGACCGCCATGTCGAAATGCGTCACACCGATGCCGTCCACCACCTCGCGCGCCATACCCGAGGGGAGCAGCCTGCCCGTCTTCGATCCCGCCGCATCCAGGAAGGACAGGAGCACCGGCGCCGCGCTGCCCGGCACGCCGTCGATCCGCGTCGTGCCGTCATAGCGGACACGCCCGCCCGGGGTCTGGATCACGGCCTCGATCCGCTTGCCGGTGTTCACGTTGAAGATGACGATGCGGGTCTCGGGGTCGCAGGGCGCGATCAGGCCGCGCTCGATCGCGAAGGGGCCGACGGCGGCCAGCATGTTGCCGCAGTTCGGCGCGGTATCGACCAGCGCCTGCGTGACGTTCACCTGCGCGAACAGATAGTCAATATCGGCATCCGGGCGGGCCGAGCGTCCGACGATGGCGACCTTGCTGGTCAGCGGGTTGCCTCCGCCGATCCCGTCGATCTGCAACGGGTGCCCCGCCCCGAGGGCCTCGATCAGCAGCGCATCGCGCGCGGGGATGTCCTGCGGCAGATCCTCGGCCAGGAACACCGGCCCGCGCGAGGTGCCGCCGCGCATCAATGCGCAGGGTATTCTTGTCATGTGATGTAGGTCCCCCTCGGGGCGGGCGCGTCCTGCCCGTCCCTTCGAGGATCAGCCTTGCCAGACCGGACCGATTGTGTGAATTGCAATTATCGGAACCATTGATGCGGGTTGCGCATGAATATCGACCTCGAGGATCTGCGCGCCTTCGTCGCGACCGCCGACATGCAAAGCTTTCGTGCCGCCGCCGAAGCGATCAACCTGTCCCAGCCCGCCCTGTCGAGGCGCATCCAGAAGCTGGAGACCGTGCTGGGCGTGATGCTGCTGGAACGCACCACGCGGCGCGTGTCGCTGACGGCCGTGGGCCGCGATTTCCTGCCGCGCGCACGGCGCCTGCTGGACGATCTTGAAACATCGCTGATGTCGGTTCGCGAGATTGCCGAGAAGCGGTCGGGCCTTGTCAGCATCGCCTGCATCCCGACGGCGGCCTATTACTTCCTGCCGGACGTGATCAGCGATTTCGGGCGCGACTTCCCCTCGATCCGGTTCCGCATCGTGGATGCGGGCGCGAATGACGTGATGCAATCCGTGCTGTCGCAGCGCGTCGATTTCGGCATCACGCTGTGGGGTGCCGACGATCCCGACCTGGATTTCGAGCCGCTGGTCGAGGAGCCGTTCCTGCTGGCCTGTCCCAAGGATCACCCGCTGGCGTCGCGGGAGTCGGTGTCATGGGGCGAGTTGGCCGATCACCGTTTCATCACGGTGGGGCGGGGCAGCGGCAACAGGCTGATCATGGATCTTGGGCTGGCCCAGTCGCGCCTGCGACCGCAGCCCTTCTTCGAGGTGCAGCACCTCTCCACCTCGCTTGGCCTGGTCGAGGCGGGGCTGGGCGTCGCGGCGCTGCCGCGCATGTCGATGCCCGTGGGGCCGCATCCGCGCATCGCGACCGTCAGGCTGACCGATCCCGTGATCCGCCGCACGGTCGGGATCGTGCGCATCGCGGGTCGCAGCCGATCGCCCGCAGCCGAACTGTTCCACGAGATGCTTCTCAGCCGCTGGCGCATGGCCGAATGAGAAAGGGCGCGGTCGTCCCGCGCCCTTTCCGAACTTATGCCACCTGGCTTTCGGGATCGACCTCTTCGGTGTCGTCCGGTGCGATCATCTCGGCCACGCATTTCGACAGGGTGACCATGCCGACATGCTGACCGTCGCGCCCGGTGATGTTGGCGCGCGACACCTCGGCATTGGTCATGGCGCGGGCGGCCTCTTCCAGCAGGGTCGATGCGGGCAGGGTGACCGGCGTTTCCGCGTGGGCGCCCTTGCGCATGATGGTGCGGACCGAGATGACGTGGCCGCGGCGCACGTCGCGCACGAAGCTGGCGATATAGTCGTCCTTGGGGCGCAGGACGATCTGTTCGCCCGTGCCCTGCTGGATGATCTTGCCGTCGCGCAGGATGGCGATGCGTTCGCCAAGGCGCAGCGCCTCGTCCAGGTCGTGGGTGATGAAGACGATCGTCTTCTTCAGCTCGGATTGCAGGTCCAGAAGCACCGATTGCATGTCGGTCCGGATCAGCGGGTCCAGCGCCGAGAACGCCTCGTCCATCAGCAGGATCTCGGCATCGTTGGTCAGGGCGCGGGCCAGGCCAACGCGCTGCTGCATCCCGCCCGAAAGCTGGTTGGGATAGCTTTCCTCGAACCCTTCCAGACCCACGCGGGTGATCCAGCGGCGGGCGCGCTCCTCGGCCTCGCGGCGGGAGACGCCGCGCACATGCAGGCCGTAGGTGGTGTTCTCCAGCACCGTCCAATGCGGGAACAGCGCGAATTTCTGGAACACCATGCCGGTGCGCTGGCGACGGAACTCGCGCAGCTCGGTCTCGGACATCTTCGCGATGTCCTGACCGTCGAACAGCAATTCGCCCGCGGTCGGGTCGATCAGGCGGTTGATGTGCCGGATCAGGGTCGATTTCCCCGAACCGGACAGCCCCATCACGACCTGGATCTTGCCCGCGGGGATGGTCAGGTTGATGTCGTCCAGCCCCAGCACGTGGTTGTGCTGGGCCTTCAGCTCTTCCTTGGTCATCCCGTTGCGGACGCTTTCCACGTGCTTGGCGGCGTTCGGACCGAAGATCTTGTAGAGATTGCGGATCTCGATATCGTGGGTTGCCTCAGCCATGCACGGCCTCCAGGTGCTTCTGCAGGCGCTTGCCATAGGCCTGCGTCGCGCGGTCGAAGATGATGGCGATGGCGACGATGGCCAGGCCGTTCATCACGCCCAGGGTGAAGTATTGGTTGTTGATCGCCTGCAGCACCGGCTGACCCAGGCCGCGCACGCCGATCATGGATGCGACCACGACCATGGCCAGGCTCATCATGATGGTCTGGTTGACGCCGGCCATGATGGTCGGCAGCGCCAGCGGCAACTGCACGTCCGTCAGCTTCTGGCGTGCGCTGGAACCGAAGGCCTCGGCGGCCTCGAGCACGTCGGCGGGAACCTGGCGGATGCCCAGGTTGGTCAGGCGGATGATCGGCGGCACGGCATAGATCACGACGGCAATCACGCCCGGAACCTTGCCAAGGCCGAAGATCATCACGACCGGGATCAGATAGACGAAGCTGGGCATCGTCTGCATCATGTCGAGGATGGGCGTGACGGTCGCGTTCGCGCGGTCCGACCGCGCCATCAGGATGCCGGTGGGGATGCCGATCACGACCGCGATCAGCGTGCAGACGGCGACCATGGCGATCGTGCGCATGGTGTCTTCCCACATACCGAAATAGCCGATGGCCAGCAGCGCCAGCACGGTGCCGCCGACGATCTTCAGGTTGCGCCCAAGCGCCCAGACGAGGCCCGCCAGCGCGGCCAGCACCAGGATCCAGGGGCTGTCGATCAGAAGGTCCTCGATGAAGACCAGCAGAAGCTGGATCGGGTGGAATATGTTTTCGAGGGTTTCGCCATAAGCCCGTGTGAATTCGCGGAAAGCGCCGTCGATCGCGATGCGCATCTCGCGCAGGTCGCTGCGGCCCATGGCGGGGAAATCTACGAGGTCCATTGGTTCTTTTTCTTCCTCAGGAGGAGGGTAAGGCCTTGGGGTGGCAGGGCGCGGGGATGCCGCGCCCGCCCATCGTGCAGGCGCCGATTACAGCGCGCCTTCGACCTCGGCCGCGACCTCGTCCGAGAGCCAGGCCTTCCAGATCTCGGGATAGTTCTCGAGGAAGTAGTAGGCGCCGTCCTCGTTGGTGGCCTGGTTGTCGCCCATCCATGCCAGCAGTTCGTTCACGGTGTCGTTCGACCAAGCGCGCTTGCCCAGATACTCCATCGTGACCGGGTTGTTCTCGGCGAACTCGGTGGTGACGGCGGTGAACACGTCAGAGCTGGGCCATTCGTTCAGCTGCGGGTCCTCGCAATTGTTGACGACCGTGCAGTTGTCCCAGCTTTCCTTCTCGTGCTCGACGCCCAGCTCCAGCTTGGTCATGTCGTACTGACCCAGGATCGCCGTCGGCGCCCAGTAGTAGCCGAGCCAGCCTTCCTCGCGGTTGAACGCACGCGCGATCGAGCCGTCGAGACCCGCGGCGGAACCGCTGTCGACCAGCTCGAAGCCCTTCTCCTCGGCGCCGAGCGCCTGGAACTGGTTCGCGGTGATGATCTGGCAGGCCCAGCCCGAGGGGCAGTTGAAGAACGCGCCCTTGCTGCTGTCCTCGGCGCCCGGGAACAGCTCGGGATGCGCCAGCGCGTCCTCGATCGTGGTGATGTCGTTGGCCTCGGCCACGGCGGTCGGGATCCAGAAGCCCTCGACGCCGCCATCCGACAGGATCTGCGAGGCGACGGTGATGCGGCCTTCCTCGACCGCGGCGTCCAGCGGCACCTTGACCGCGTTCACCCACAGTTCGGGGGCGATGTCGGGTTCGCCCTTTTCGTTCATCGAAGTAAAGGTCGGGACGGTGTCGCCGGTGACCATGGCCACGTCGCAGTCGTAACCTTCCTCGAGGATGATCTTGTCCACCCATGCGGCCAGACCGGCCGAGGCCCAGTTCATCTCGGCAATCGTGATGTCGCCGCAATCCTCGGCGAAGGCCGCCGGGGCAGTCATCATCAGGCCAAGGACGGCCAGGGTGGGTTTCATCGGATTCATGTGCACTCCCAATGTGACTTGTCGAGGGATCGGGCCGCTTGGGCGCCCCGAAAATGGCCGCTTGGATGCGGCTTCAGATACGCAAGTGTGAATAGATGATAGACAAGCGATTTTGATTTGTCACATCAGGAACGCGAATGGGCGCTAAATGGTTGCGCAGGCGCGATAATTTAGGCAATCGAAGTAACGTGACGCAGCGTGAGGTTAGCGCCGGACAAGAATCGTCTGCATGAAAGAACCCGCGCCATCGGAATGGCGCGGGTCCGGGATGTTCGATGGCCCTGTCGGCTCAGTTCGAGAAGGCGTCGATGAGGTTCAGGATCGCAAGGATCCGGCGCGTGTCGCGATCCACGCGATAGACGCGATTCCCGTCACGGTAGTAATCTCAGTCGGGGCGGGCCTGCAGGTCGTATCGGCGCGGGTCCGCGATTCGGCGGTAATCCTCGATCCGCAGGTGGTCGCCGCGGTTCCACCGCTTCTTCGCCTGCCCCGGAGGCACGCAGGCGGGGCTCTTCTTGGCAAGGCCCGGCGGGCAGCCGTTGGAATGGCCGGGATTGGCCAGGACGGGTGGGGCGGTGACCGCGATCAGCGCCGCGGCGGTCAGGGTGGCAAGGGTTCTCATGTCGTGTCCTTCATGCAGTCCGGATGCGACATAACGCGCGAACCCCCGCCGGTCGCATCACGGGTGGGCGACCGGCGGGGATCTGCCGATGGTTCAGGCGTCGAATTCCGACAGATCGACCGCGCGTCCTTCGATCATCGAACGCTGCGCGGCCATGCCCATCAGCACGGCCCACCGGCCATCCTCGATGCTGACCTCGGGGGCGGGGCGTTCGCCGCGCACCACCTCGAGGAAGCGCTGGTGCTGGTAGAAGGTCGAGCCGTTGTGGTCGCCGGCCTCCAGCAGGGTCGGATCGACCGGGATCTCGTGGACCTCGGGGCCCTTGGGTTCGCGCGGGGACACGATGACCTGCGCGACGGGCGGGGCGCCCAGATGTTCGGGCCAGAAGCGGCCCGGTCCCGGCACCAGGGCCTCGATCTTGCCGCGGTGGCCGACGGCGCTGATCTCTTCCTGCCAGCGGGCGCCTTCGGCGAACATGCACAGCTCCAGCATGGCGCGCATGCCGCTGGCGAATTCGACGATGACATAGCCGTGGTCGAAGATGTCGGGGACATGCCCCTCGTAGGCCTCGTCCTGGTGGTTCTGCGCCTGGCCGCCCATCGCCATCACGCGGACCGGGTCGGATTTCAGCGCAAGGCGCATCAGGTCGAAGAAGTGGCAGCACTTCTCGACGAAGGTGCCGCCGGTATAGCGGTTGAACCGGTTCCAGTCGCCCACCTTGCGCAGGAAGGGGAAGCGGTGTTCGCGGATCGTCAGCATCCGGATGCCGCCGGTCGCGGCCTCGGCCTGTTCCAGCAGTCGCGCGACGGGGGGCATGTAGCGATATTCCATCGCCACCCAGACCGGCGCGGGATAGCTGCGGGCGAATTCGGCGACGGCGCGCGAATGCTCGGGGTCGGTGAACAGCGGCTTCTCGACCAGGACGGGCAGGGCCTTGCGGGCGGCGACGGCCTGCAGCTGCTCGACATGGCGGAAGTTGGGGCTGGCGATCAGCAGGCAGTCCAGGTCGTCATCGGCCAGCAGCTCGTCCAGCGTGTCGACCATGCGTGCCTCGGGGGCGATGCGGGCGGCCTCGGCACGCATCAGGGGGTCGGGCTCGTAGATCGTGCCCACGCGGGTGCCCTGCAGCAGCGCGATGTTGCGCAGGTGCTCTTGTCCCATCATGCCGCATCCGATGACCCCATAGGTCACGGTGCGAACAACCGGCTTGAACAGCGTATCGGTTGTCATCTTCTCCTCCTCAGATGAGACGCTGGACATACAGCGCCTTTTCGGTGTCGTACCAGGTACGGGAAAACTCGACCGCGGTGGTCGTCTGTGCCCAGGACAGCCGCTCGATATAGGCGGTGGTCGTGCCGGGGCTCAGGGTGAATTCGGGCGGCGACCAGTCTGGGACGCGGCCGATGCCGACGCGGTCCTCGGCGCGGGTGATCCACAGCTTCAGCGCCTTCTTGTAGGTCAGGTACAGCGAATCCTGCACCGCCTCGCGCGGGATGCGGCCCGCGGCGCCGTCCAGCCAGATCTCCTCGACGGCGATCATGGTGCGGTCCAGGAAGCGCAGGCGCCGGAATCGCGTGCCGTGATCGGATCCGCCCCATTCGGGCTGCAGCTCGTCCTTGGGCAGCCAGTCCACCGACAGCACCTGCGCGACGGGCAGGCCGCCCCCGCCATCGGCATGTTCCAGGCGGAACATCGAATAGACCGATTCGACCCTTTCGCCCGACCGGACATAATTGCCCGAGCCGTGGCGGCGTTCGATCAGCCCCTGATCCTGCAGGACCGTCAGCGCCTTGCGCAGGGTCCGCACCGTGGTGCCGTGAAGCCGCGCAAGTTCCCGTTCCGGCGGCAATTTCTGCCCATCCTGCAGCCGTCCCGCCGCCAGGTCGCGAATCATCATCTCGCTGATCTGCATGTAGATCGGCAAGGCGTCGCTGCGCTGGTCGCGGGGCTGATCGGGGTCGGTCAAAATCTGGTCCGTCGAATTGATGCACCATTGATTTACATCAAGGACAGGGGTAGCAAAAGAGAAATTCGAAGGCGACTCGGGAGGAGTTCATGTCCGTCGTACCTGTCACATCCGCCGATCTGGAGGCGGTCGAGGTCGCTTGGTTCTCGGCTCTCTGCTCGGACGATTACCGCCATCTTGGCGTGCCCGAGAACGACCTGCGCTCGTCCTGGGCGCATTGCTCGGACATCGTGAAGACCGCCGAGGCGCAGGGCTTCGGCAACATCCTGTGCCCGTCATCCTACCAGGTGGGGCAGGACACTCTGAGCTTCGTGGCGGGCTGCGCGCCGATCACGAACGCGATCAACATGCTGGCCGCCGTCCGCTGCGGCGAGATGCAGCCCATCATGCTGGCCCGCACCATCGCGACGCTGGACCACATGCTGCAGGGCCGCCTGACGGTGAACATCATCAGCAGCGACTTCCCCGGCCAGAAGGAGCCCAGCCCCTTCCGCTACCAGCGCTCCCGTGAGGTGGTCGAGATCCTGAAGCAGGCCTGGACGCAGGACAGCATCACCTACAAGGGGCAGGTCTACGACTTCTCGGACGTGAACACCGATCCGGCGCGCCCCTATCAGACGAACGGCCCGATGCTGTATTTCGGCGGCTACAGCCCCGATGCGCTGGACCTGTGCGGCCAGCATTGCGACGTCTATCTGATGTGGCCGGAAAAGACCGAGGACATCGCCGACCGCATGAAGGCCGCGAATGCCGCGGCCGAGAAATACGGACGTACGCTGGATTACGGCTTCCGTTCCCATGTCATCGTCCGCGACACCGAGGCCGAGGCCAAGGAATACGCCCGCGAGTTGGTCAGCAAGCTGGACGACGAACAGGGCCGCCTGATCCGCGAACGCGCGCTGGATGCAGGCTCGCTCGGCGTCAGCCGGCAGGCCCGCAACCGGGAACTGGCCGATCTGGAAGGCTATATCGAGCCGAACCTGTGGACCGGCGTGGGCCGGGCGCGTTCGGGCTGCGGTGCGGCCATCGTCGGATCGACCGACCAGGTGCTGACCAAGCTGGAGGAACTGCGCCGGATGGGCATCAGGGCCTTCATCCTGTCGGGCTATCCGCATATCGACGAGGCCGAGCATTTCGGCAGCCGCGTGCTGCCGCAGATGAACACCTGCCAACTGAACCGCGTGTGGGGCCGCGTGCCCGACACCACCCCCAATACCCCGCTCGGCGCGGGTGAAAGGCGCTGATATGGAACGCGTGAAGCTGAACGACGACCTGGAACTGTCGCGACTGGTCTATGGCATGTGGCGGATCGGCGACGATGCCGACACCTCGACTAGGCATGTCCGGGCCAAGATCGACGCCTGCCTTGCGCAGGGCATCACGACCATGGACCAGGCCGACATCTATGGCGATTACGGCGCCGAGGCGATCCTGGGCGCGGCCCTGCGCGAGGATCCGTCCCTGCGCGACAAGATCGAGATCGTGACGAAATGCGACATCGTCGCGCCGATCGGTCGCCACTCGGATGCGCCGTGCAAGTATTACGACACCTCGAAGGCCTATATCGACGCGGCGGTGGAAAACTCGCTGCGCGACATGGCGATCGACCGGATCGACCTGCTGCTGATCCACCGCCCCGATCCGCTGATGGACCACCGCGAGACCGGCGCCGCGCTGGACGCGCTGGTCGCGTCGGGCAAGGTGCGCGCGGTCGGCGTGTCGAACTTCCGTCCCTGGGACGTGGACCTGCTGCAATCCGCGATGGAGACGAAGCTGGCCACCAACCAGATCGAGATCTCGCTGGCGGCGGTCTCGCCCTTCACCGATGGCGATCTGGCCTTCCACCAGCGCCGTGACGACGCGGTCATGGCATGGTCGCCCCTGGGCGGCGGCAGCCTGATGACCGGCGACGGTCCGGTCGCGCGCGAACTGGACGCCATCGCGGCGGATCGCGGCGTGGACCGCGCGGCGGTGGCCGTGGCCTTCCTGCTGCGTCACCCCGCCCGCATCCTGCCGGTCCTGGGCACCAATTCGCTGAACCGCATCCCGCAGATCGCGGACGCGCTGAAGGTCGAGCTGACCCGCATCGAGTGGTTCCGCCTTTACCAGGCCGCACTGGGCCGCGAGGTCGCATGACCGACACGCATCGCAGCTTCGTTCCGACTGCCGAGAACGGTCGCGACCTTCGCGACGCCTTCGGGCGTTTCGCGACGGGCGTGACCGTCGTCACGGCCTGCGGCGCCGAGGGCTGCGCCGCGATCACCGCGAACAGCTTCAGCTCGATTTCCATGGAGCCGCCGCTGGTCATGTGGTCGCCCGCGAAATCCAGCGCGCGCCACGACGAGTTCGCGGGCGCCGAGCATTTCGCGATCCACGTTCTTGCCGCCGACCAGATCGACCTGGCGATGGCGATCGCCAAGGACCGTCGCGCGATGGTCGATGCGGTTCTGGGAACCAACGACGACGGCGTGCCCGTGCTGGACGACTGTCTGGCGCGTTTCGACTGTCGTCGCTATGCCTTGCACGAGGCGGGCGATCACACGATCGTCCTGGGCGAGGTCCTGCGGGCGACGATCCGCACGGGCGCGCCGCTGGCCTTCTTCGGGGGCAGGGTCGCCAGGGTCGTCGAGGACTGACCCGTGGGGCCCGAACGTTGAGGAGCGGTCGGGCCTTGTGACATTGAATGGGAGGGGGATCTTCATGATCCGCATTGATGGCGTGATCCGGCCCTTGTCGTGGATCAACGAGCGCGTGCTGAAGGCCGGCCGCGCCGTGGGCATCGCCGCAGTCGCGGTGATGGTGGCCGTCACCATCCTGCAGGTCTTCTGCCGTTACGTGCTGGGCAGCGCCCTTGCGTGGCCGGACGAGGCCGCGCGTTTCTGCATGCTGTGGATGACCGGGCTGATGGCACCCACCGCGATGCGTCGCGGGGGCTTCGTCGCGATCGACATCCTGCCGACCATGCTGCCGGCCTTTGCGGCGCGGGTGCTGAACCTGTTCCTGCTGCTGGTGTCGCTGGTCGTGCTGGTCGTCGCGCTGCAGATCGGCTGGTCCGAGATGACCGGCCTTGGCGGGCGCTTCGCCTCGGCCTCGCTCTATCTGCCGCTGAACCTCGAATTCAGCGAATGGTATCGCATTCCGCGGTCCTGGATGATGGCCTCGCTTCCGGTGGGCCTCGTGCTGCTGATCTCGGTCGGCGTCGAACTTGTCCTGCGCAACATCGCGGCCCTGATGGGGCACGACGTTTCGCTTCTTCCCGAATCCGAGGCCGAGACCGGCATCCAGGGGGTCGACTGATGCTTGTCTGGTTTCTTCCGCTTTTCCTCGTCTTCCTGCTGATCGGCCTGCCGGTCGTCTTCGGCATGCTTGCCGCGCCGGGTCTGCTGTTGTGGCTGAACGGGCAGGAACGCGATCTGACGCTGCTCTATCGCAACCTCTATAACGGGATGGACAGCTTCCCGCTGATGGCGATCCCCTTCTTCATGCTGGCGGGCGAGCTGATGAACCGCGGCGGGATCACCACCCGCCTGGTCGAGTTCGCGCAGGCACTGATGGGCCATTTTCGCGGCGGCCTGGCGCATGTGAACGTGCTGTCCTCGATGCTGTTCGCGGGCCTGTCGGGTTCGGCGGTCGCCGATACCTCGGCCCTTGGGTCGATGCTGATCCCCGCGATGGAGAAGCAGGGCTATACCCGCCGCTTCGCCGCCGCGATCACGGCGGCCAGCTCGGTCATCGGGCCGATCATCCCGCCCTCGGGCATCATGATCATCTATGCCTATGTCATGGGCGAAAGCGTGGCTGCGCTGTTCCTTGCGGGCATCGTGCCGGGGGCGCTGGTGGGCATCGGCCTGATGATCGTGGTCAAGCTGATGGCGGACAAGTACGACTTCCCCGTCGCCTCGAAGCGCTACAGCTGGGGCGAACGCGGGCAGGCGAGCCTCAAGGCGTTCTTCCCGCTGATGACGCCGGTCATCATCCTGGGCGGCATCCTGCTGGGCGTCTTCACCCCGACCGAGGCCGCCGCCGTCGCCGCCGTCTATGCGATGTTCATCAGCCTGTTCGTGCTGCGCACGATGCGCTTTGCCGAACTGCCCGACGTGCTGGGCCGCGCGGGGCTGACCTCGGCGGTGGTGCTACTGCTGGTCGGTGCGGCCATGTCCTTCAAGACTGTCGTGTCGCTGTCGCAGACGCCGCAGATGATGGCCGAGTTCATCCTGACCCTGACCGAGAACCCGCTGCTGCTGCTGTTCCTGATCAACGTGCTGCTGTTCATCGTGGGCATGTTCCTGGACGCGGGGCCCGCGATCATCATCCTGGCGCCGATCCTGGGACCGGTCTTCACCAGCATGGGCGTCGACAGCGTGCATTTCGCGATCATCATGTGCGTCAACCTGACCGTGGGTCTTGCGACGCCGCCGATGGGACTGGTGCTGTTCGTGGCCTCGGCGGTGTCCGGCGAAAGGGTCACGACCATTTCCCGCGCGATCCTGCCGTTCCTTGCCGTTGAAATTCTGGTCATTTTCCTGATCACCTATTTCCCGGCAATCTCGATGACGATCCCGCGTCTGACGGGATTCGCAAACTGAACGTACCATGGCCTGACAGGGAGGATTTCATGCCTGGAACCAAGAAGCTGACGCTGGCGGCAACGCTTGCGATGACGGCCTTCGCGATGCCCGCGATGGCGGCGGACTATACCATCCGCGCGGTCGCCAACTCGAACGAGGCGGACGAGGATTACGACGGCCTGCAGGTCTTCAAATCCTATGTCGAGGCCGCGTCGAACGGCGCGATCGAGGTCGAGATCTACATGGGCACGCAGCTCTGCTCGAACGGGGCCGAGTGCCTTCAGGGTGTGGCCGACGGCTCGATCGACGTCTACATCTCGACCTCGGATGGGGCGTCGGGGCTGTTCCCCTATCTGCAGGTGCTGGACCTGCCCTACATCATGGCCGACGACCGCGTGGCCGAGCGCGTGCTGACGGGCGACTTCACGCGCCAGCTGCGCGACATGACGCTGGCGGATTCGGGCGACACGCTGCGCCTGATGACCATCGGCAATACCGGCGGCTGGCGCAACTTCGCCAATACCGAGCGTCAGATCCAGACCCCCGAGGACATCGCGGGCCTGAAGATGCGCACGGTGGTGTCGGACCTGCCGCAGGAACTGGTGCGCGCGCTTGATGCCTCGCCCACGCCGATCCCGTGGCCCGAGCTGTTCACCTCGTTGCAGACGAACGTGGTAGAGGGGACGGCGAACGGGATCACCGACATCATGTCGATGAAGTTCCCCGAGGCCGGCCTGACGCATCTCACGCTGGACGGTCACGCCTATATGGGCGCGATGTGGTGGATGTCGAACCAGAAGTTCATGGAGATGCCCGAGGACATGCGGATGATCGTCGTGGACGGCTTCTCGCATCTGCAGCAGGCGACCTTCGAATCCCCCAAGCGCAAGTCGATCGCCGCCTACGAGGCCTTCGCCGAGGCGGGGGGCGAGGTCTACGTGCCCACCCCCGAGGAGAAGCAGGCCTTCAAGGAGGCCGCGCAGCCCGTCTACGAATGGTTCACCGGCAGCGTCGATGGCGGCGAGGAGATCCTTGCGGACTTCCGTGCGGCGGTCGAGGAGGCCGAGCAGGAGCTGACCGCGGAACGCACCCGCGACATCCAGTAAGCGGGACGATCCACCAAGACCGGAAGGGGGCCGCAGGGCCCCCTTCCTTCAAGAAGGGACAACGATGATCGCTGATTTCACCGCGCGGGTCCGCCCGCTTGCGCCGGGCCTTGGACTTGCCGTGATCCTGGCGATGGCCGCGCAATTCCTGTCGGACCATTACGGTGCGCCCGTGATGCTGATGGCCATCCTGCTGGGCATGCCCTTCCATTTCCTGACCGAGGACGAGCGCACGAAGCGCGGCATCGACTTCGCCGCCAAGGCGCTGCTGCGCACGGGCGTGGCGCTGCTGGGGCTGCGCGTGTCGCTGGACATGGTGCGCGACATCGGCTGGGGCTTCGTCGCGCTGATCGCCTTCTCGATCGCCGCGGTGATCCTGCTGTCGGTCGCGCTGGTGCCGCGGATGGGCCGCGACCGCGCCTTCGGGCTGCTGACGGGCGGATCGGTCGCGATCTGCGGCGCCTCGGCCGCCATGGCGATCGCCTCCATCCTGCCCCCGCGCGACACGGCCGAACGCGACCTGTCCTTCACCGTCATCACGGTCACCGCGCTTTCGACGCTGGCGATGATCGTCTATCCGATCCTGGCGGGCGCCATCGGGCTGGACCAGGAACTGACGGGGCTGTTCCTGGGCGCCACGATCCACGACGTCGCGCAGGTCGTGGGCGCGGGGTATTCCGTCTCGGACGAGACAGGCGACCTGGCGACCGTGGTCAAGCTGATCCGCGTGACCATGCTGGCCCCGGTCGTGCTGATCGCGGCGCTGGCCCTGCGCCGCGCCAGCCCGCAGCAGGCGGGCAAGCGACCGCCGCTGCTGCCGGCCTTCGTGCTGGGCTTTCTTGTCCTTGCGGCGCTGAACTCGGCGCATGTGGTGCCGGTGCCGGTGATCGACGCGGCCTCGACCCTCTCGCGCGCGCTGCTGGTCGCTGCGGTGGCGGCGGTCGGCATGAAGACCTCGCTTGCGCGGCTGGCCGATGTGGGGGCGGCGGCGATTCTGCTGCTGGTCGCGCAGACAGCGGGGCTGGCGGTGCTGATCCTTGCCGCGCTGGCATTGGGCATCGCCTGAACCACCGGAAATTTTGGCCACGATCCCAAGGGCTCCGCCGCATTTGCGCGCGGGGCCCTTCGCATTCCTTGACATCCGCCCGCGGGTATGTGAGCATTTGCCCATCGACGTGGCAAAAGCATAGTCGACCTAGGGAGGAATAAGATGACCGGAAAGACCTTGCGCGCCCTCATGGGTGCCAGTGCCATGACCGCGCTTGCCGCACCCGTCATGGCCGAGACGCTGACCATCGCGACCGTGAACAACGGCGACATGATCCGCATGCAGCAGATGACCGCCCCCTTCACCGAGGCGAACCCGGATATCGAGCTGGAGTGGGTCACGCTGGAGGAGAACATCCTGCGCGAGCGCGTCACCACCGACATCGCCACCAATGGCGGCCAGTACGACGTGCTGACCATCGGCACCTACGAGGTTCCGATCTGGGCGAAGCAGGAGTGGCTGGCCCCGCTGGAGATGCCCGCGGAATACGACGTCGACGACCTGCTGCCCGCCGTCCGCGAGGCGCTGTCGGTCGACGGCACGCTCTATGCCGCGCCGTTCTATGGCGAAAGCGCCATGGTCATGTACCGCACCGACCTGGTCGAGGCCGCCGGCGTCGAGATGCCCGACAGCCCGACCTGGGACGACATCAAGGCCGCCGCCGAGGCGATGACCGACAAGGACGCCGAGATCTATGGCATCTGCCTGCGCGGCAAGCCTGGCTGGGGCGAGAACATGGCCATGCTGACGGCCATGGCCAACAGCTATGGCGCGCGCTGGTTCGACACCGACTGGCAGCCCCAGTTCGACAGCGAGGAATGGAAGACCGCGCTGACCGACTATCTGGACCTGATGAACAATTACGGCCCTCCGGGCGCGTCCTCGAACGGCTTCAACGAGAACCTGTCGCTGTTCCAGCAGGGCAAGTGCGGCATGTGGATCGACGCGACCGTCGCCGCAAGCTTCGTGACCGACCCCGAGGATTCCACCGTGGCCGACAGCGTGGGCTTCGCGCAGTTCCCCAACAAGGACGGCGTGGACAACCACGGCAACTGGCTGTGGGCATGGTCGCTGGCCATCCCGGCATCCAGCCAGCAGCAGGACGCCGCCAAGAAGTTCGTCGCCTGGGCCACCGGCAAGGAATACACCGCCGCCGTCGCCGAGGCCGAGGGCTGGCGCGCAGCGCCTCCGGGCACGCGCACCTCGCTCTATGAGAACGCCGAGTACCAGGAGGCCGCGCCCTTCGCCGAGATGACCCTGAAGTCGATGAACGCCGCGAACACGCAGAAATCCTCGGTCCAGGACATCCCCTATACCGGCGGGCAGTTCGTCGCGATCCCGGAATTCCAGGGCATCGGCACGGCGGTCGGGCAGACCTTCTCGGCGGCGCTGGCAGGCCAGATGTCGGCGGATGACGCCCTGAACGCGGCACAGTCGAACGTGACCCGCGAAATGACCCGCGCAGGCTACATCAAGTAAGCCCGCGCGACCCTGCGCCGCCCCCACTCTCTCCTCCGGGGGCGGCGCGCCCCGACCATCCGCCAGAATCCGAAGGACCCTCGCCATGGCCACCCGCCAGACCCAGAGCCTTGCGCGGCTGATGCGCGCCCCGGCCATCATCCTGCTTCTGATCTGGATGCTGGTGCCGCTCGGGATGACGCTCTACTACTCGTTCCTGAACTACAACCTGCTGAACCCCACGGGGACCAGCTGGGCGGGTTGGTTCAACTACCGCTACTTCTATACCGATCCGGCCTTCTTCGAGGCTGTCGGAAACACGCTGGTCCTGGTGCTGGGCGTGCTGACGATCACCGTGGTGCTGGGAACCGCCATCGCCATGCTGATCGACAAGCCGATCTTCGGGCAGGGGATCGTGCGGATCCTGATCATCTCGCCTTTCTTCGTCATGCCGCCGGTGGCCGCGCTGATCTGGAAGAACATGATCATGCACCCCAGCTATGGCGTCTTTGCGGATCTGGCCAAGTTCTTCGGGCAGGCGCCCATCGACTGGTTCGCGCAATATCCGCTGACCTCGATCATCATCATCGTGGCGTGGCAGTGGCTGCCCTTCGCGACGCTGATCCTGCTGACCGCGCTGCAGTCGCTGGACGGCGAACAGATGGAGGCCGCCGAGATGGACGGCGCGGGCGCCGTGTCGCGCTTCATCCACCTGACGCTGCCGCACCTGGCGCGGGCCATGACGGTCGTGATCCTGATCCAGACGATCTTCCTTCTGGGCATCTATGCCGAGATCCTGGTGACGACCAATGGCGGTCCGGGCAACGCATCGACGAACCTGACCTACCTGATCTATCGCGCCGCGCGCCTGAACTTCGACATCGGCGGGGCCGCCGCCGGGGGCATCATCGCCGTCATCCTTGCCAATTTCGTCGCGATCTTCCTGATGCGCGCCGTCGGCCGCAACCTGGACTGAGGAGCATCCCATGGCACGCGCCGTCAAGACACGCACCCGGATCGGCTATTCCATCGCCGCATGGACCGTGGCGCTGATCATCTTCTTCCCGATCCTCTATACCGTCATCACCAGCTTCAAGTCGGAGCAGGAGGCCATCGCGGGCTTCGACCTGATCCCCTCGCTGACGCTTGAAAGCTACAAGGCGGTGCAGACGCAGAACGACTATTTCCGGCCCTTCGTGAACTCGGTCATCCTTGCGCTCGGCTCGACCGTCCTGGCGCTGATCGTCGCGATCCCGGCAGCCTGGGCGATGGCGTTCTCGCCCACCAAGCGGACCAAGGACATCCTGATGTGGATGCTGTCCACCAAGATGATGCCCGCGGTCGCCGTGCTGGTGCCGATCTACCTGATCTTCCTGCGCACGGGGCTGATGGACACGCGCACGGGGCTGGTCATCATCCTGATGCTGATGAACCTGCCGATAGTGATCTGGATGCTCTACACCTATTTCCGCGAGATCCCCGGAGAGATCCTGGAGGCCGCGCGGATGGACGGCGCATCGCTGCGCGACGAGATCGTCCACGTCCTGACCCCGATGGCCATTCCGGGCATCGCCTCGACCATGCTGCTGAACGTGATCCTTGCCTGGAACGAGGCGTTCTGGACCATCCAGCTGACCACCACGAATGCCGCCCCGCTGTCGGCCTTCATCGCATCCTTCTCCAGCCCTCAGGGACTGTTCTGGGCCAAGCTTTCCGCCGCCTCGACCATGGCCATCGCGCCGATCCTGATCATGGGCTGGTTCAGCCAGAAACAACTTGTCCGCGGCCTGACCTTCGGCGCGGTGAAATAAGGGGGAAACCTGATGGGCAGCATCACCCTTCGCAATGTCCGCAAGGCCTTCGGCGATGTCGAGGTCATTCCGGGCGTGGACCTGGACATCCAGGACGGGGAATTCGTCGTCTTCGTCGGGCCTTCGGGCTGCGGGAAATCGACGCTTCTGCGCCTGATCGCGGGTCTCGAGGATGTCAGCGGCGGTCAGATCATGATCGACGGGCAGGACGTCACCGAACATGCACCCGCGCGTCGCGGCCTTGCCATGGTGTTCCAGAGCTATGCTCTCTATCCGCACATGTCGGTGCGCAAGAACATCACCTTCCCGCTGAAGATGGCGCGGATGGACCAGGACGAGCAGACCCGCCGCGTGGAGCATGCGGCGAAGATCCTGAACCTGACGGATTACCTGGACCGCAAGCCCGGCCAGCTGTCGGGCGGCCAGCGACAGCGCGTGGCCATCGGCCGCGCCATCGTGCGGGAACCTTCGGCGTTCCTCTTCGACGAACCGCTGTCGAACCTGGACGCCGCGCTGCGCGTCGGCATGCGGGTCGAGATCAGCGAGCTGCACAAGAAGCTGGCGACCACCATGATCTATGTCACCCACGACCAGGTCGAGGCGATGACCATGGCCGACAAGATCGTCGTGCTGCGCGCGGGCCGGGTCGAGCAGGTCGGCAGCCCGCTGGAACTGTATCGCAGCCCCGCCAACCGCTTCGTCGCGGGCTTCATCGGCAGCCCGAACATGAACTTCCTCGAAGGGCAGGCGGCAGCCGATCACGGCGCCCATGCCATCGGCGTGCGTCCCGAACATTTCCGCATGTCCCTGACCGAGGGCAGCTTTGCCGGCACCGTCGGCGTGGCCGAGCATCTGGGTTCGGACACGTTCCTGCATGTCGATCTGGACGACGGCACCCATATCGTCGCCCGCGCCGAGGGTGAGTTTGCGGCCCGCCACGGCGACCGCGTCTGGCTGACCCCCGAGGAAGGCCGCGTCTATCGCTTCGACGCCGAGGGGCTGGCGATATGACGGCGCTGAACGACGCGAACCTTGCGCGGATCGACGCTGCCGTTCCGCAATACGACCGCAAGGCACTGACCGGGGGCATCCTGCATTTCGGTCTGGGCAATTTCCACCGCGCGCATCAGGCGGTCTATCTGGACCGTCTGATGAATGCGGGCGAGGGGCATGATTTCGCGATCATCGGCGCGGGGGTCATGCCCTCGGATGCGCGGATGCGCGAGGTGCTTCTGTCGCAGGACTGCCTGTTCACCGTGGTCGAGCAGACGGCCGAGGCATCCGAGGCCCGCGTGATCGGCGCGATGATCGACCATCTGCCCGCCGCGGATGCCGATGCCATCGTCGCGCGGCTGAGCGATCCGGCCATCCGCATCGCCAGCCTGACCATCACCGAGGGCGGGTATTTCATCGACGCCAAGACCGGGCATTTCGACCCCGGTCACCCGGCCATCGCGCATGACGGCGCGCATCCCGATGCCCCGCGTACCGTCTTCGGGATGCTGGTGGCGGGCCTTGCCGCGCGCCGCCGCGACGGCGTGCAGCCCTTTACCGTGATGTGCTGCGACAACATCCCCCATAACGGCGATGTCACCCGCGAGGCCGTGGTGGAAACCGCGCGCCTGTCCGACCCCGCGCTGGCCGAGTGGATCGCCGAGAACGTGGCCTTCCCGAACGGCATGGTCGACCGCATCACGCCTGCGACCAGCGACCGTGAACGCGCGATGATCCGCGACGAGTTCGGCATCGACGACGCGACCCCCGTCTTCGCCGAGGATTTCATCCAGTGGGTGCTCGAGGACCGCTTTCCCGCAGGCCGCCCCGCGCTGGAGAAGGTCGGCGTGCAGTTCGTGCCCGACGTGACCCCCTACGAGATGATGAAGATCCGCATCCTGAACGGCGGTCACGCGATCCTGGCCTATGCGGCAGGGCTGATGGACATCCATTTCGTCCATGACGCGATGCAGGACGCCCGTGTCGCGGCCTTCCTGCAGAAGGTCGAACGGACCGAGGTGATCCCGGTCGTGCCGCCCGTTCCCGACACCGATCTGGACGCCTATTTCGCCAAGGTGCAGGAACGCTGCGCGAACCCCAAGATCGCGGATACGGTGCGCCGGCTCTGCCTCGACGGGTCGAACAGGCAGCCGAAATTCATCATCCCGACCATCGCCGACCGCCTTGCGCGCGATCTGCCGGTCGACGGGCTGGCGCTGGAATGCGCGCTGTGGTGCCGGTACTGCGCGGGCACGACCGATGGCGGGGCGACCATCGCGCCGAACGATCCGTCATGGGACCGCCTGACCCGGACCGCACAGGAGGCGCGTCACGACCCGTCGCGCTGGCTTGCCATGGCCGACATCTATGGCGATACCGGGACCGATCCGCGCCTGGCCGAACCTTTCGCGAAATGGCTGGGAATGCTGTGGGAACGCGGGACGGCGGCAACGCTCGACGCTTATATCGGGGGGTAGGACAGTGACGGATGCCGTGATCTTCGACTGCGACGGGGTGCTTGTGGACAGCGAGCCCCTGGCCGTCGAGGAGATCGTGGCGATGATGCGGCGACTGGACCTGCCCATCGACGCGGCCCGGATCTACGACTGTTTTCTGGGCCGCAGCTTCCAGACCATCCTGGACGCGGCGCTGCGCGAACTTGGGGTCGATCTGACGCCGCATGTGGACGGCTTCCGGCAGGGACTGGCCGACCGGTTCCGGCGCGATCTTCGGCCCGTGCCGGGGATCGCGGATGCCATCGCGGCGCTGGACCTGCCGCGCGCGGTCGCATCCTCCAGCGCGCCGGACCGGCTGGCCCTGTCGCTGAGCGTGACGGGGCTGAAGCCGCTGTTCGGTCGCCATGTCTATTCCGCCACGCAGGTCGCCAACGGCAAGCCCGCGCCGGACCTGTTCCTGATGGCCGCCGACCGGCTGGGCATCGCCCCCGCCGCCTGCACCGTGGTCGAGGACAGCCCCGCGGGCGTGCGCGCGGCACATGCGGCGGGGATGCGCGTCGTGGGGTTCCTCGGCGGCAGCCATGCCGTGCCTGCGGGGCTTGCCGAGAGGCTGGCGCAGGAAAGGCCCCATGCCATCATTGAAAGCGCGTCGGAATTGCCCGACACTCTGGCCCGGCTGGGCTGAGGGGGAACGTTCCATGCTGATCGCTGCCGTCGATGTCGGATCGGCCCGCGCACGCGCGGGGCTGTTCACGCCCGACGGCAGGCTGGTCGCGCGCGCCAGCCGGGGCTTTGCGACCCATCCCTCGCCGGGCGGGCAGGCGGGCTTCGTCTTTGCCGAGATCTGGAACGCCGTGGCCGAGGCGCTGGCCGAGGCGCGCAGGATGGCCGGGGCCAGCCCTGCCGATATCGGCGCGCTGGCCTTCGACGCGACTTGTTCGCTGGTGGTCGATGCCGCCGGGTTCGGGCCCGATGTCATCGCCTGGCACGACCACCGCGCCGTGGCCGAGGCCGCGCGCATGTCCGCGCTGGATCATCCCGTCGTGACACGCGCGGGCGGGCGCGTCTCGCCCGAGATGCAGACGCCCAAGCTGATGTGGCTGAACGCCCATCGCCCCGAGATCATCGCGGCCGGGACGCCGATCCGCGACCTGTGCGATCACCTTGCCCATCGCGCGACGGGGGCGGGCGTGCGGTCGCTTTGTGCGGCGGCCGCGAAATGGCCCTATCTTCCGGGGCAGGGCTGGGCGCGGGATCTGCTGGGGCTGCTGGGCCTGGGGGGGCTGGAGTTGCCGGGGCGCGTGCTGCCTGCGGGAACGGCCATCGGCCCGCTTTCGGCGCAGGGCGCGGCCGAGCTTGGGCTGGACCGGAACTGCGTGGTGGCGGTGGGGCTGATCGATGCCTTCGCGGGGGCGCTTGGCGCGGCGCCCGACATGCCCGCGCTGATCGCGGGCACCTCGAACTGCGTGATGGCCAGCGGCGTTCCCGCGGCGCCCGCGCTGTGGGGGCCCTATCCGGGGGCGATCCTGCCCGACGAGGACGTGACCGAGGGCGGTCAATCCGCGACCGGCGCGACGCTGGAGCAGGTCCGCAGGCTCTATCCCGGCCCCGAGACGCACGAGACCATCCTTGCCCGCATCGCCGCCCGCCCAGAACCCGAACCGGGCCTGCACGTGCTGCCCGATCTGAAGGGGAACCGCGCGCCCTTCGCGGATCCGCAGATGCGCGGCGTGATCCACGGACTTGCGACGGGGGCGGACGGTCTGGACGCGCTCTATTGGCGGACGGCGGTTGGGGTCGCGCTTGGGACGCGGCAGGTGATCGGGCATATGGGCCTTGCGCCCGCGCGGATCGCGATGGCGGGCGGGCAGGCGCGTTCGGCGCTGCTGCGTCAGCTCTATGCCGACGTGACCGGGGCCGAGATCCACTGGCAGCCCGAGGATGCCGTCCTGCGCGGGACGGCCATCGCGGCGGCGGCCCCCCATCTGGGCGGCATCCGCGCCGCGCGCGCGCGTTTCGGACGCGAGGTGCAGGTGACGCATCCCGTCCCGGCGGCCCGCGAAAGGCGCATAAGGGACTGGCGCATCTTCCTGCGCATGCAGGAGCATCGCGCGGAAATAATAGAAATGTCGGGGGGTTAGGGTATGTATCTTGGAATCGATCTGGGCACGTCGGGGGTCAAGGCGCTGCTGATGGACGAGGTGCAGCGCATCGTCGGCTCGGCGACCGAGTCGCTGACCGTCCAGCGGCCTGCCTCCGGCTGGTCTGAACAGGACCCCGACGCCTGGATCGCGGCTGCGGATCGCGCGGTGTCGCGGATCGCGCGAGAGCATGGCCTGTCGCGGCTGCGGGGGATCGGGCTGTCGGGGCAGATGCACGGGGCGGTGACGCTGGACGCCGATGACCGCGTCCTGCGCCCCGCGATCCTGTGGAACGACACCCGCGCCCATGCCGAGGCTGCGGCGCTCGACGCCGATCCGGTGATGCGGCGGCTGTCGGGGAACATCGTCTTTCCGGGCTTCACCGCGCCCAAGCTGGTCTGGATGGCCGAACACGAACCCGATCTGCATGCCCGCGTGGCCCGTGTTCTGCTGCCCAAGGATTTCCTGCGGCTGTGGCTGACCGGCGAGCACGTATCCGAGATGTCGGACGCATCGGGCACCGCCTGGCTGGATGTCGCCCGTCGCGACTGGTCCGACGACCTGCTGGCCGCATCGGGGATGCGGCGCGACCAGATGCCGGCGCTGGTCGAGGGGTCCGAGCGGTCGGGGATGCTGCGCGACGCGCTGGCCCGCGAATGGGGCGTCGAGGGGCCGGTCACCGTCGCGGGCGGGGCGGGCGACAATGCCGCCACCGCGATCGGGGCGGGGACGGTCTCGGGTGGGCAGGGCTTCGTCAGCCTCGGCACGTCGGGGGTGTTGTTCGCGGCGACCGACCGCTTCCTGCCCGCGCCGGAAACCGCCGTGCATGCCTTCTGCCACGCGGCGCCCGGCATGTGGCACCACATGGGCGTCATGCTGCAGGCCGCCGCCGCGATCGAGTGGCTGGCGGGCATCACCGGCACGCCCGCGGCCACGCTGACCGCCGATCTGGGGCCGCAATCGGCACCGGGCCCCGAGATCTTCCTGCCCTATCTGTCGGGTGAACGCACGCCCCACAACGATGCGCAGGTGCGCGGGCTGTTCGCGGGCCTGGGCGCTGGCAGCGATCGCGCGGCGATGACGCGGGCGGTGCTGGACGGCGTGGCCTTCGCGCTGGCCGACAACCTGCACGCGCTGCGGCAGGCGGGGGCGGGGCCCGATGCGCTGCTGGCGCTTGGGGGCGGGGCGCGGTCGGATTACTGGCTGCGCAGCATCGCCAACGCGCTGGACCTGCCGGTCCTGCTGCCCGAGGGGGGCGATTTCGGCGCGGCCTTCGGGGCCGCGCGGCTGGGGCTGATGGCCGATACCGGCGCCGGGACCGAGATCTGCACCACGCCCGCCATCGCATCCGAGATCGCGCCCGATCCCGCGCTGGTCCCCGCCTATTCCGAGGGGCTGGCGCGGTTCCGCGCGCTCTATCCCGCCGCGCGATCCTGACCCAGCAATGCCGCGCCGGTCGCGGCATCGGTGACCAGCCCGTTGATCAGCCCGCCCCGCAGGGCCGCGCGGATCGCGGGCAGCTTGGCCTGTCCATGGGCAGCGGCGATGACCAGGGCGGTTTCCCTGGGCGGGATCGGGGCCGAGGCGACGCGGTCGTTCGACAGCCCCTCGATCAGCTGGCCGTCCTTGTCATAGGCCCAGCCTAGGATCTCTCCCTCGCCACCGGCCTTGCGCAGGGCCGCAAGGTCATTCGCGTCGATGAAGCCGTCGGCCAGAAGCGCCGCGCTCTCATCCATGCGGCCGACGCCGACAAAGGCCACCTCGGCCTCGGCGGACATGGCGATGACGCGGGCGATGCCCTGCTGCGCCAGCAGCGCGGTGCGCGTGTCGCCTTCGGGCAGGATCACCGAGACCGGCAGCGGAAAGCTGCGCGCAGTGACCAGATCCGACAAGGAAAACAGCACGTTATAGGCCGCGGTCGATCCGTCCGTCGCGATGTTCCCCGTCAGCGACACGATCCGGTGGTCGGGACAGTCGATATGCGGCAGCCGCGCGATCGCGGAACGCAGCGTCCGGCCCGTGCCGATGGCGATCGTCAGCGGATCGGCGCGGCGCAGCCACTGCTCCATCACGGCGGCAAGGTGATGGGCGACCCCGTCGGCGGGGGCATCGGCGGGCGCGATCTCGCAGAAGGACAGGTTCCAGCGCTCGCTGAGGTCGCGGGCGATCTGCATGCAGTCGGCAAAGGGATGGTCTATGCGGATCTTCACCAGCCCCTCGGACATGGCCTGCGCCACGAGGCGCTGCGCGCTTTGGCGGGATACGCCAAGGCGCGTCGCGATCTCGTCCTGGGTCAGGCCGCCGACATGCGCCAGCCAGGCCGCGCGGGCCGCCTGTTCCAGCTTGCGTTGCTGATCCGCCATCCCGACCTCCGAACTGATACGAGCTTCGGGATTAGGACGCGGGAAAGGGGCTGTAAAGTGCCGCTTGCCTATTGCGTCCGCCAGTCGATCCGCTAGGACCGGGATCAGCCAGCCATCGCCAGCCACTTCGTGTCCCCTGCAAAAGGTCCGTGCCATGGCCATCCTCCGCCCCCTGATCCTTGCCGCGCTGCTGCCCGCCATTCCCGCCGTGGCGCAGGATGCCGGAGACCTGGCCCGTCGCGGGACCGAGGCCGCCGAGGCGTTTCCCGGTTTCGCGAACCTGTGCGATCTGGACCAGCGGATGCGCGACGTGAACGCCCCCCGCGACCGCAGCGCCAAGCGCGGCGAGCGCCCGCAACGCCAGCCGCGCGAGACGCCCGGACTGCCGCCGATGCAGGTCTTCGACGAGCTGTATTTCCTGGGCACGGGGTCGGTCAGCGCGTGGCTCTATGGCGACGATGACGGATATGTCCTGATCGACACGCTGAACACCGCCGAGGAGGCCGAGGAATACGTCCTGGGCGGGATGCGCAGCCTGGGGTTGGACCCCGCCGACATCCGGGCGATCCTGATCACCCATGCGCATGGCGATCATTATGGCGGGGCGACCTATCTGTCGCAGAAGCTGGGCGTGGACGTGATGATGAGCGAGGCCGACTGGCGGCTGGCGGAACGCACCCCGCCTCATCCGCGCTTCGGCGCGGCGCCCGAACGCGGCGTCAGCGTCCGCGACGGGCAGGTCCTGCGGTTCGGCGATCACGAGCTGCGCGTGCTGCTGACGCCGGGGCATACGCCCGGCACCGTGTCGCCCATCTTCGCGCTGCATGATGGCGGGCAGGAACACATGGCCATCCTGTGGGGCGGGTCGGGCTTCAATTTCGGGCCCGACGTGATGATCTTCGAGGAATATGCCGCATCCGCCGCCCGCGCCCGCAACGAGGCCCGGGCCGCGGGCGTCGACGTGTTCCTGTCGAACCATGTCCGGCGCGACGGTGCCGACAAGACGATGGAGGCGCTGCGGACCCGCCCCGACGGCGCCCCCAACCCCTTCGTGCGCGGGGATAAGGGCTATGCCCTGTTCGACGTGCTGGAGAGCTGCGCATTGGCGCAGGCCGCACGTTTCGCGGATGTCAGCGCAGACGATCGCTGAGGAATTCGACCACCAGGGGCACGGTCTCTCCGAACAGGTCGCCGCCATGGCTTGCGCCCTCGACCTCGATGAAGGTCAGGTCGGATGCCGGATCGCGCGCCAGCAGGCTGCCATAGAGCCTGCGGCTCTGCAGCGGCGAGACGACGACATCCTGCGTCCCGTGCATGATCAGCATGGGCGGCAGTTCGACATCGGCGGGCAGGGCGGCCAGCTGGACCTGCGGGCTGGCAGCGTCGCCCGCCTGACGGTCCTCGGCGGGTTCGACGCCCAGCAGCATCGCCTCGGGGGTGGTGCCGGACATGTCCATCCCGCTGCGGTCGATGCCGTCGTCCTGCCGGTCCGCGGCGATCAGCGGCAGGTTCGAGGGCGCATACCACGACACGACCGCGTCCAGTTCGATATCGTCGTGGCGGCTGGCCAGAACCTCGGCCCACAGGGCCATGTGCGCCCCCGAGGATTGCCCCCAGACCGCGAAGCGGTCAGCGTCGTATCCGTAATCGCCGGCCCTGTCGCGCAGGAAGCGCATCGCGCGCAGCACGTCGTCGGATTGCGCGGGCCAGGTCGCATCCGTGCTGTAGCTGTAGTCGATCGAGGCCACCGCGATCCCCGCATCGTTCAGCGCCTGCGCCCGGTCGTGCAGCAGGACCTGCGTGCGGTCGTTGCGCATCCAGCGTCCGCCATGGATGAACATGACCAGCGGCGGGTTCTCGACATTGTCCGGCATATACAGATCCAGCGCGTTGCGCGCCCCGTCGCCATAGCGGATGCCCTCGGTCACCTCATGTGCCATCGCGCCCACAGCCCCCGTGCCGGTGATCGTCGCGGCCAGTATCGCCGCCGCCAGTTTGCCAGTCATGTCGCCGTTTCCCTGAAATGAAAAGATCCGGCCACTGCAATCGCAGGGCCGGACCAGGAAGCCCATACGGGCGGGGATCAACTTTCGTTGCCTGCCGGCACGCCGGTGCGGTGACGCATGCGCTGCAGCGCGTACATCCCGATGGCGCAGCCGAACCCGATCACGTCGCTCAGCATGCCGGGTTTCAGCATGGCCAGCGCCGCGACGATCAGCAGCAGCCGCTCGGGCCAGCCGATGCGCCCGAAGAACCAGCCGATGACGCCCGATGCCAGCAGATAGATCCCGAGCAGCGCCGAGACGGTCACATGCGCGGTGTCGAACCAGCCGCCCTGCAGCAGCAGCGCATCCGAGTAGAAGAACATGTAGGGCACCACGAAGGCCGCAAGGCCGATGCGGAAGCTCTCGACGCTGGTCTTCATCGGGTCGGACCGCGACAGCGCCGCCGCCGCATAGGCCGCAAGCGCGACGGGCGGCGTGATGGCCGACATGACCGCGAAGTAGAAGATGAAGAAATGCGCGACCAGGGGCTCGATCCCCAGGTTCACGAGGCCGGGCGCGATGACCGATGCCGCGACCGCATAGGCGGCGGTCGTGGGCATGCCCATCCCCAGGATGATCGACACCAGCATCGCGAAGATCAGCGCCAGAAGCTGCGACTGGTCCGCGATCCCCAGAAGCAGCGCCGAGAAGCGCGTCCCGATACCCGTCAGCGCGATGACGCCCACGATGATGCCCGCCGCCGCGCAGACCGCGACAAGCTGCAGCACCATCCGCGCGCCCTGGTCCAGCGCGTGCAGCAGCTGGCGCGGGCCCATGCGGTTCGGCGTCAGCCAGCTGACCATCGCCGCCGAGATCATCGCCAGCGTGCCGCTGCGGATGACCGACCACCCCGAGAACAGCGCCCAGATCAGCACCACGATCGGCGCGAACAGATAGATCTGCTTCAGCAGCAGCCCCAGCTTCGGCAGGGCGGAACGCGGCAGGCCCATCATGCGGAATTTCTGCGCGGTCAGGTCCACCATGAAATAGACCGAGGCGAAGTACAGCAGCGCCGGGATCAGCGCGGCCCAGACGATCTCGGTATAGGGGATGCCCGTGATCTCGGCCATGATGAAGGCGCCGGCGCCCATGATCGGCGGCATGATCTGCCCGCCCGAGGATGCGGCGGCCTCGACCGCGCCTGCGGTCTGGTTGCGATAGCCGACCTTCTTCATCAGCGGGATCGTCAGCGATCCGGTCGCCACCACGTTCCCCGCCGAGGTGCCGTTGATCATGCCCATCAGCCCGGACGCGAAGATCGCGACCTTGGCCGGACCGCCGCGCTTGTGGCCCGCAGCCGCAAAGGCGACGTTCACGAAATACGCGCCCACATGCGTCGCCTGCAGGAAGGCCGCGAAGACCACGAACAGGATGATGTAGGTCGACGAGATCGCGATGGGCGCCGACAGGATGCCGTTATCGGTGAAGATGTAGCTGAAGAAGCGTTTCGCGCCGTATCCCGAATGCGTCAGGATGCCCGGCAGCCAGGGGCCCGCAAAGGCATAGGCGACGAAGACGCCCGCGATGATGACCAGCGCCAGCCCCGCAAGGCGGCGCGTCGCCTCCAGGATGATGATGACGCCGGTGATCGCGGCCCACATGTCGCCGGGTTGCGCCATCGGCATGCCCGCGCGCATCTGCAGCACCCGAGAGAAGAAGATGATGTAGCCGACCGAGGCCATCGTCGCGCAGACCAGGAGCCAGTCCACGGCGGCGATGCGGGCGATGCGCTTGTCGGCGAACAGCCAGCCATGCAGGACGGCCAGCGCGGTCCCCAGGGTCAGCGGCAGGCCGAAGGTGGTCACGACCCATGCGGGCGGTCGGGCGATACCCGCGATCCACCATCCGCCCCACAGGGTCAGGATCGCGGCCGAGCCATAGAGGACCAGGACCGCCGCCAGTCCCAGCAGCAGGCGCGATGCCATGCTGGCCCGGGGCGCGTCGCCTTCCGGCGTGGTCTCGTGCGCGCCGAACAGCATGAAGGCCAGGACCAGGCCGCCGCCCAGGTGCAGCAGGCGATAGGTCCAGGTCTCCAGCGGGAACAGGTTCATCACCAGCAGGTGGAACAGCGTGTAGGCGGCGCAGGCCGCGCCGAACGCCAGGTTGCCGCGGCCCGCGAAGGCGCGCTGGTTCCCGGCGGGAAGTTCTTCGTCGACATCGGGGGTGGCCAGGATGGCCTGATCCGTGGTGTCGGTCTCGGCCGACGCGGGGTCGACCGCAGGGGTGCGGGTCATGGCGTTACCAGGATGATCGTGTTCGAGGGGATCGCGCGGGGCAGGTCGGCCCGGCCCCGCGCGGCGTCGTCAGCGGAGGTTCTCGGGGATCTCGATGCCCTTTTCCTCGAAGTACTGGACCGCGCCGGGGTGGAACGGGACGTATTCGTTGGTGTCCCAGTTCTCGGGCAGGGTCTCGACCGCCGAGGCGTGGACCTGCAGCATGCGGTCGTTGTTCTCCATCACCAGCTTCGTGATCTCGTAGGCCAGGCTGTCGGGCATGTCCTTGTGCGCGATGGCGAAGTTCCACATCGCGACGGTCGGGACATCCTCGGGCTGATCCTCGTAGGTGTCGGCGGGGATGGTGAAGCGCTGCATGGTCGGCACGGCCTCGACGAAGGCCGCGATGTTCTCTTCGGACAGGCCGAGGAACTTGACGTCCTGTTCGACCGCCAGCTGGCTGAAGGCGCCCGCAGGCAGGCCCGCGGCATAGACGAAGGCGTCGATCAGGCCGTCCGACAGCTGGCCGGCGGCATCCGACGCGCCCGCGAAGCTGGCGTTCACGTCCATGCCCTCGGCCTCGAAATAGCGCTGCCAGTAGGTGGCCGAGGTGCCGGTGGCGGGGCCCATGTTGACGCGCTTGCCGACCAGGTCGTCGATGGATCCGATCCCCGACGAGGTCAGGACGGCGGCCTGCAGCGGCGTCTGGTACATCGGGAACAGCGCGCGGATGCTCTCGGCGGGGACGCCCGGCATCAGCTCGCTCTCGCCCTCCATGGCCTCTTGCGCGGGGCCGAGGGTGGTGAAGCCCATCATCAGCTCTCCGGCATCGACCAGGGCGACGTTCTGGACCGGTCCGCCCGTCACCTCGACCGAGGTGGGCATGTCCAGCGTCTCGCCCATCATCGAGGCGAGGCCCGATCCCCAGACGAAGTAGGACCCGCCCTGCGAGCCGGTCGAGATGCCCATGCTGGACGGCCAGTCGGCGCGGTCCTGCGCAAAGGCGGGCAGTGCGGCGACCATGCTGGCTGCGACGATTGCGGTGAATTTCATTCGGTGCTCCTCCCAGTTTTTCGGGCGCCTCCGACACGCCCGTCCGATCAGATGAGGATGCAGAGGCGGACCGGCCTCTCTCAATCTCCAGTTTTTTATATTCCGATTCGCGATAATCAGGCCGAGGCTTCGATCCGCTCCAGATGCGCGTCCAGCGTCCGCATCAGCGCATCGCGGCGCGGGTCGCGGGTTCCGCGCGCCCATGCGGCGGCCAGCACCAGCTTGGACAGGGTGGAATGCTGCGGCACGTCCAGCGGCACGAAGCTGACCCCCGGCACCGCGATCCGAGAGGTCCAGCGCGGCACGATCGCAAGACCTGCGCCCGATGCGACCAGGTTGACGATGGTGTGCTTCTCCTCGGCGATCTGGGCGATGCGGGCGGTCAGGCCCGCATCCATGAACAGCTTGATCGTCAAGTCGTGCGAATGCGGGCGCGACCGCCTGTCGGGAACGATCAGCGGCACCTCGGCCATGTCCGCGATCGAGATGCGCGGCTGCCCCGCCAGCGGGTGGTCCGAGGGCAGGGCCACCACCGCGGTCTCGAAGAACAGGGTGCGGAAGGTGATGCGCGGGTCGCGCAGGTCGGGGGGGCGGCAGAACACGATGTCCAGGCTGCCCGACAGCAGCTTTGGCAGCAGGTGGATGGTCTTCTGCTCGATCAGCTGGATCTCGGCCTCGGGATGTTCGGCACGGAAAGCCGCCAGCAGCTGCGGCATCAGGCCGGCGGCGGCGCTGTCGATCGCGCCCACCTTCAAGGGCTGCGTGTCGTTCTGGCGCAGCGTGCGGATGCGGTCGGACAGCATGTCTGCCCGTTCGATCAGGTCGCGCGCATCCTCCAGGATGGCCTGTCCGGCCTCGCTCAGGGCGACGCTGCGGGTGGTGCGGTGGAACAGGCGGGTCTCCAGCCGCTGTTCCAGCAGCCTGATCTGCCGCCCGAGCGATGCGGGCAGCATGTCCATCGCCTGCGCGGCCCGCCCGAAATGCAGGTGATCGGCGGCGGTGACGAAGCACCGCAGCTGCTGGATGTCCATTTGCCCCCTCCCGGCATTATCGCGCAAAGGTATATAATCATCTGCCGATTGAGCTGTCGAGCGCCGCGGGGCTAGCCTTTCGTCATTGCCGCAAGGGCAGACGGAACAACGGACGGACCCAGCCATGAAAAACTACAAGATCGCCGCAATTCCCGCAGACGGGATCGGACCCGAGGTGATTGCCGCCGGCCTGCAGGCGCTCGAGGCGCTGGCCCGGCGCGATGGCGGGTTCGAGCTGGACGTGACCGATTTCGATTGGGGATCGGACCGCTACAAGAAGACCGGCGAGATGATGCCCGCCGACGGGCCGGACCAGTTGAAGAACTTCGACGCGATCTTCTTCGGGGCGGTGGGCGCGCCGGACGTGCCCGACCACATCACGCTGTGGGGCCTGCGCCTGCCGATCTGCCAGGGCTTCGACCAATACGCCAATGTCCGCCCGACGCGCATCCTGCCGGGCATCCATTCGCCGCTGGAGAATGTCGGCCCCGGCGATCTGGACTGGGTCATCATCCGCGAGAACTCGGAAGGCGAATACAGCGGCCATGGCGGTCGCGCCCACAAGGGCCTGCCCGAAGAGGTCGGGACCGAGGTGTCGATCTTCACCCGCGTCGGCGTCACCCGCATCATGCGCTATGCCTTCGAGATGGCGCGCTCGCGCCCGCGCAAGCTGCTGACCGTCGTCACGAAGTCGAACGCGCAGCGCTTCGGCATGGTGATGTGGGACGAGATCGCCGCCGAGGTTGCCAAGGACTATCCCGACGTCACCTGGGACAAGATGCTGGTCGATGCCATGACCGTGCGGATGGTCAAGAACCCCAAGAGCCTGGACACCATCGTCGCGACCAACCTGCATGCCGACATCCTGTCGGACCTTGCGGGCGCGCTGGCGGGCAGCCTGGGCGTCGCGCCGACGGCCAATATCGACCCCGAGCGGCGCTACCCCTCGATGTTCGAACCGATCCACGGTTCGGCCTTCGACATCACGGGCAAGGGCATCGCCAACCCGGTCGCGACCTTCTGGACCGCCGCGCAGATGCTGGAGCATCTGGGCGAGAAGCCCGCCGCCGAGCGCCTGATGCGCGCCGTCGAGAAGGTCTGCGCCGATGGGGTGATGACGCCCGACGTGGGTGGCCGCGCCACCACGCAAGAGGTCGCGGACGCCGTCTGCGACGCGATCCGCGGCGACAACCTGTAAGGTGGCGGCGTGAGGGCGGAACAGGCACAGGCGCTGCTGCGCCAGATGTTCAATGCGGCCATCGCCGCGGCGGACCCCGCGAAATCGCTGGCCGCGCATCTGCCCGAACCGCCCTCGGGGCGCTGCATCGTGGTGGGGGCGGGCAAATCCGCCGCCGCCATGGCCCGCGCGGTCGAGGATGCCTGGCCCGACGTGGACCTGTCGGGCGTGGTCATCACCCGCTATGGCCACGCCGTGCCCACGCGGCGCATCGCCGTGCGCGAGGCATCGCACCCGGTGCCGGACCAGGCGGGCGTCGATGCCGCGCAAGAGATCCTGCGCACGGTCGCACAGGCGGACGAGGGGGACCTGGTGCTGGCGCTGATCTCGGGCGGGGGGTCGTCGCTGCTGGCCGCGCCGCGCCCGCCGCTGACGCTGGCGGACAAGATCGCCGTGAACCGCCTGCTGCTGCATTCGGGCCTGACGATCGAGCAGATGAACCGCATCCGACGCAGGCTGTCGCTGGTCAAGGGCGGCGGGCTTGCGCGCGCGGCGGCGCCCGCGCGGCTGGTGACGCTGGCGATCTCGGACGTGCCGGGGGACGATCCGGCGGCCATCGCCTCGGGGCCGACCGTGCCCGACCCGACCGCGCACGAGGATCTGTCGCCGCTGATCCGCGCGCTTGGGCCGGACCTGCCGCAGGCGGCCCGCGACCTGCTGCTGGCCACGCCGCCCGCGCAGGAGGATTTCCCGGTCGATTACCGCATGATCGCCACCCCGCAGATGTCGCTTCTGGCCGCGGCCGAGGTGGCCCGCGCCGCGGGCGTCACGCCGGTCCTGCTGGGCGACGCGCTGGAGGGCGAGGCCCGCGAACTGGGCATCGCGATGGCCGGCATCGCGCGCGCCACGGCGACGCATGGCACGCCCGCACGTGCGCCCGCCGTCCTTCTGTCGGGGGGCGAGACGACCGTCTCCATCGGAAACGTGAAGCCCGGTCGCGGCGGGCGGAATACCGAGTTCCTGCTGTCGCTGGCCATCGCGCTGAACGGCCATCCGGCGATCCATGCACTGGCGGGCGATACCGATGGAATCGACGGGACCGAGGATGCGGCAGGCGCCATCGCCGGGCCCCATCTGCTGCGGCAGGCCCGCGAAATGGGCCTCGACCCGGCTGCGGTGCTGGCAGCGCATGACAGCTATGGCCTGCTCGATGCGACCGGCTGCCTGATCCGCACCGGTCCGACGCTGACGAATGTCAACGATTTCCGCGCGGTGCTGGTGCTTGGCTGAAAGCACCCGATGGTAGGCCCGGAGGGACTTGAACCCCCAACCAAGGCGTTATGAGCGCCCTGCTCTGACCAATTGAGCTACAGGCCCATCGGGTTCGTTCCGGTTAATGCGCAAGATCGGGGCGGTCAAGCGCCTCGGGCGTTGCTTGGCGGGCGGGCATCGGCTATCGGGGGCCAAATTCAGCCGGGGGCCGCCATGAGTGACAAAGGGATCAGCTATCGCGATGCAGGGGTCGATATCGACGCCGGGAACGAGTTGGTCGAACGTATCAAGCCTGCCGCAGCCGCGACGAAGCGGTCGGGGGTGATGGATGCACTGGGCGGCTTCGGCGCGCTGTTCGATCCGAAGGCCGCGGGTTACGACGATCCGGTCCTGGTCGCGGCGACCGACGGCGTGGGCACCAAGCTGCGCATCGCCATCGACACGGGCCACCTGGACGGCATCGGCCAGGACCTGGTCGCCATGTGCGTGAACGACCTCGTGTGCCAGGGCGCCGAGCCGCTGTTCTTCCTCGACTACTTCGCGACGGGCAAGCTGTCGGTGGACGAGGGCGCGCGCGTCGTCGAGGGCATCGCGCGCGGCTGCAAGGCCGCCGGTTGCGCCCTGATCGGCGGCGAGACCGCCGAGATGCCGGGCATGTATCACGACGGCGATTTCGACCTTGCGGGCTTTGCCGTGGGTGCGATGCAGCGTGGGACCGCGCTGCCTGCGGGCGTCGTCGCTGGCGACGTGCTGCTGGGCCTTGCGTCGGACGGGGTGCATTCCAACGGCTATTCGCTGGTGCGCAAGGTCGCGGACCGCGCGGGGCTGGGCTGGACCGATGCGGCGCCTTTTGCCGATACCACCCTGGGCGAGGCGCTCCTGGTGCCGACGCGCCTGTATGTGAAGCCCGTCCTGGCCGCGATCCGCGCGGGCGGCGTGCATGCGCTGGCGCATATCACCGGCGGCGGCCTGACCGAGAACCTGCCCCGCGTGCTGCCCAAGGACCTGGGCGCGGATATCGACCTGTCCAGCTGGTCGCTGCCGCCCGTCTTCGGCTGGCTGGCCGAGGCCGGCAATATCGAGCAGTCCGAGATGCTCAAGACCTTCAACAGCGGTCTGGGCATGGTCATCGCGGTTGCGGCGGATCGCGCCGACGCGCTGGCCGAGCTGCTGCAGGCCGAGGGCGAGACCGTCGCCCGCATCGGCACCGTCACCGAGGGTGCGGGCATCCGCTACTCGGGGGCGCTTGCGTGATCCGCGTCGCGATCCTGATTTCGGGCGGAGGATCGAACATGCTCCGCCTGGTCGAGGATATGACCGGCGATCATCCGGCGCGGCCCGTCCTGGTCGCGTCGAACGACCCCGAGGCGGGCGGGCTGAAGCGTGCCGCCGCGATGGGCGTGCCGACCGCCGCCGTGGATCACCGCGATTTCCGCGGTGACCGCGAGGGTTTCGAGGACGCGCTGCTGAAGCCGATCATGGCGGCATCGCCGGACGTGATCTGCCTTGCGGGCTTCATGCGCATCCTGACCCCCGGCTTCGTGCAGCGCTTCGAGGGGCGGATGCTGAACATCCACCCGTCGCTGCTGCCGAAATATCCGGGGCTGAACACTCATGCCCGCGCGATCGAGGCCGGGGATGCGCAGGCGGGCTGCACCGTCCACGAGGTGATCCCCGAACTGGATGCCGGCCCCGTGCTGGGGCAGGCGGCGGTTCCGATCATGCCGGGCGACGATGCCGATGTGCTGGCCGCGCGGGTCCTGGTGCAGGAGCACCGCCTCTATCCGGCGGTGCTGCGGCGCTTCGTGACGGGCGATCGCACGCCCATCCTTTTGTGATCAGACCCACAGCTTGGACAGGGCGGCCGCCGGGTCGTCCTGAGACCAGATCTCGGCCCCGATGGCGATGAAATCCGACACCGGCGACAGCTGCGCCAGCAGCTCGCTGGTGATCGCGCCTTCGGCCACGACGGGGACCTCGATCATCTCGGACCACCACCGGAACAGCTCCAGCTGGGCGGGTTCGCCGCGATAGAGCGCCGATTCGCCGACCGGCCCGAAGCTGACGTAATCCGCGCCATGTTCGGCGGCGGTCATGCCTTCATGGCGCGAGGATCCGCAGAACGCGCCGACGATGGCGTCGTCACCCAGTTCCTTGCGGGCATCGCGGACCGCGCGGGCGCCGTCCGTCAGGTGCACGCCGTCCAGGCCGTGGCGCTGCGCCAGCTTGACGTGATCGTCGATCACGACGGCCACGTCGCGGGCATGGGCGATTTCGCAGGCCAGGTCGGCCAGGCGGCCCAGTTCGTCCTCTTCGGCGCCGCCGCGGATGCGCAGGCAGGAAGGGGCGAAACGGTCCATCACCTCGGTCAGAAGTGGCCCGAGCGCGGATGCCTGTGCTCCGGCGGGCGTCATCAGGTACAGTTGCGGGGCATCGGTCATGCGGCTTCTCCTTTATGTCGCATCTAGCGCAGCTTGCCCGCCGCCGCCAGACGCACTAGATGCCTGAGCCATGCAAATGGATCGAAATCCCGTCATCATCCTCGTTCGCCCGCAGATGGGCGAGAATATCGGCGCGGCTGCGCGCGCGATGCTGAACTTCGGCCTGACCGAGATGCGGCTGGTCGAGCCGCGCGACGGCTGGCCCAACCCCAAGGCCGTCGCGATGGCCTCGGGTGCCGCGGGCAAGGTGCTGGACCAGGCCAAGGTCTATGCCACGCTTGCCGACGCGATGGAGGGGATCGAATACGCCTATGCCACGACCGCCCGTGGCCGCGAATTGACGAAGCCCGTCTTCACGCCGGAAACCGCGATGGCCGACACCCGCGCGCGGCAGGGGCGCAGCGCCATCGTCTTCGGCCCCGAACGCACGGGGCTGGAAAACGACGACATCGCCCGCGCCAATGCCATCGTGACGGTGCCGGTGAACCCCGATTTCCCGTCGCTGAACCTAGCGCAGGCCGTGCTGCTGATGGGCTATGAATACGGTCGCGACATCCTGCCGCCCGAGCCCAATCCCCATGCCCGCCGCGAGGACAGCGAGACCGCCGCCGACCGCGTCGAGATCGAGCGCCTGGGCGACCATTACGAGGAGAAGCTGGAGGCCGCGGGCTTCTTCTTTCCCGAGACGAAGGCCGCATCCATGCGCCTGAACATGCGCAACATGTGGTCGCGCCTGGCGCTGACGCGCGGCGATGTCCGCGTCCTGCACGGCGTCCTGCGGCAGTTGACCCGCCGATAAGCCCCCCATAACCTCCGCGCCAAAAGGAGCAAGCGATGGCCAAGCGCCCTGTCTTCCAGGAAGTCTCGGACCCGCAGGCGGCACGGCCCGCCCAGACCAGGGGCATGATCGACGCGCGCCCCCGTGGCGCGCGCCGCGCGATCCGCGCCTGGCTGTCGGTGCTGTTCGTGATGGTCCTTGCCATGATCGTGGTGGGGGGCGCCACGCGCCTGACCGACAGCGGGTTGTCCATCACCGAATGGAAGCCCGTGACCGGCGCGCTGCCGCCCATGAACGCGGCCGACTGGGATGCGGAATTCGCGCTGTACCAGCAGATCCCGCAATACCAGGAACTGAACCGGGGCATGACCCTGTCCGAGTTCAAGCAGATCTACTGGTGGGAATGGGGGCACCGCCTGCTGGGCCGCGCGGTCGGCCTTGTCTGGGCCGTGGGGCTGCTGTTCTTCGCCGCGACCCGCCGCGTGCCGACGGGGTGGATGCCGCGCCTGCTGACGATCGGCGTGCTGGGCGGGCTGCAGGGCGCGATCGGCTGGTGGATGGTCAGCTCGGGCCTGGTCGAGGGGATGACCAGCGTCGCCTCGTATCGGCTGGCCGTGCATCTGGGCATCGCCTTCCTGATCCTGGGCCTGATCACCTGGTACGTCCTGCAGCTCTCGCGGTCCGAGGCCGACCTGATGCGCGCCCGCCGCGCGGGCGAGGCCAAGCTGTTCGGCATGTCCACGGGCCTTCTGCACCTGACCGCGGTGCAGATCCTTCTGGGCGCGCTGGTCGCGGGGATCGACGCGGGGCGCACCTATACCGGCTGGCCCACCATGGGCGGCGAATGGATCCCCGACGCGATCTGGGATCCGGTTCTTGGCTGGCGCAACTTCTTCGAGAACCCGGCCCTGGTGCAGTTCATCCACCGCATGACCGGATATCTTGTCGCGATCTTCGCCGTGGTCGTCTGGCTGCGCGCGCGCCGTTCGCCGCATCCGGTGACGCGCGGGGCCTTCACGGTCATGATTGCCGCCATGGCGGCGCAGATCGGGCTGGGTATCATGAATGTCGTCCATGCCTCGCCCCTGGGGCTGGCGCTGGCGCATCAGTTCGGCGCGGTCGTCCTGTTCGCCATGATCCTGCGGGCGCGTCACCACGCCCGCTATCCCATCGAAACCTCGATCCGAGGAGCCCGGAAATGAGCGCATTCGACGATCTGCTGGCCTTCCAGCGCCAGACCGAAGCCCTGTCCTCGGTCGCCGAGCGGCTGGGCTGGGACCAGGAAACGGTCATGCCCCGCGGCGCCGCCGAACAGCGCGCCGAGGAGATGTCCGCCATGGAGGAGGTGCTGCACGAACGCCGCACCGACCCGCGCATCGGCGAATGGCTGGAGGCCGCCGAGCCCCAGACCGAGGGCGACCGCCGCGCGGTCGAGCTGATCGCCCGCGACTTCGCCCGCACCAGCCGCGTGCCCGCGCGCCTTGCCTCCGAGCTTGCGCGCCTGACCTCGCTGGCGCAGGGGATCTGGGCCGAGGCCCGCGCCAACGAGGCCCCCGAGGATTTCCTGCCCACGCTGGACCAGGTCCTGATGCTGAAGCGCGAAGAGGCCGCCGCGCTGGCCGATGGCGGCGATCTGTACGACGCGCTGCTGGACGATTACGAACCGGGCATGACCGGCGCGCGCATCGCGTCGCTGTTCGATGCGATGCGGCCGCGCCTGGTCGCGCTGCGCGACGACGTGCTGGGCGCCGAACGCCAGCCGCAGCAGCTGTCGGGGCATTTCCCGCAGGAAACGCAGCTGCGCCTGTCGCGCGCCTGCGCCACGGCCTTCGGCTATGACTGGACGCGGGGGCGGATCGACCTTGCGGTCCATCCCTTCAGCTCGGGTCGCTGGCAGGACAGCCGGATCACGACCCGCGTGGTCGAGACGGACCCGTTCAACTGCATCTACTCGACCATCCACGAGGTCGGGCATTCCAGCTACGAGCTGGGCATCGACGAGGATTACGCCTTCACCCCCCTGGGGCGGGGCGTGTCCATGGGCGTGCACGAAAGCCAGAGCCGCATCTACGAGAACCAGCTGGGCCGTGGCCGTGCCTTCACCGGCTGGCTGTTCGGGCGCATGTCCGAGGCGTTCGACGGGCTGAACGTCACCGATGCGGATGCCTTCTATGCCACGGTGAACCGCGTGACCCCCGGTTACATCCGCACCGAGGCCGACGAGGTGCAGTACAACCTGCATGTCATGCTGCGCTTCGACCTGGAGCGCGACCTGATTTCCGGGCGGCTGGACACGCAGGACCTGGCCGAGGCCTGGAACGCCCGCTTCCTCAGGGATTTCGGGGTGGCGGTCGATCGCCCGTCGAACGGGATCCTGCAGGATGTCCACTGGTCGGTGGGGCTGTTCGGGTACTTCCCGACCTATGCCCTGGGCAACGTCTATGCCGGATGCCTGAACGGCGCGCTGCGCGACCAGGTGCCGGACCTGGACGCGGCCCTGGCGGAGGGCGACGCCACCCCCGCGACCGAATGGCTGCGAGAGAACGTCCAGCGCCACGGCGGCCTGATGCCCCCCGCGCAGGTGATCGAGCAGGCGGCGGGCGCATCCGTGTCGCCCGAACCGCTTCTGGATTACCTCGAGGCCAAGTTCGGCCAGATCTACGGGCTCTAGTCCCTGTCAGGCGGGCAGTTCGACGATCGCGGACAGCCCGCCCAGATCGGAACGTTCCAGCCGCAGCTGCCCGCCATGCAGCGCGGCAAGATCCGCAACGATGGCAAGGCCCAGCCCCGCGCCGGGCGGGCCCTGTTCGTCCAGCCGACCCCCGCGACGCAATGCCCGCGGCATCTGGTCGGGCGACATGCCGGGGCCGTCATCCTCGACCGTCAGCAGCAGCCGCGCGTCGTCCTGCGCGACGCTGATCCGCAGTCGCGACCGGCCCCATTTGACGGCATTCTCGCACAGGTTTCCGACCATCTCCTCGAGGTCCTGACGTTCGCCCCCAAAGCGCGCGTCGGGGGGCAGGACGGTTTCCGCGCCCATGCCCTTGTCGGCCATGGGCCAGCGCAGGACCAGCAGGATGTCCTCGATCACAGGGGCGATGGGCGTGCTCTGGCCCAGGCTGCGCGGGCCCGCGCTGCGGGCGCGGCGCAGGTGCCAGCCGATCAGCCGGTCCATCCGCGCGATCAGCGGCTGGCCGGCATGGTCCTGCGGCAGTTCGTTCGACAATGCCGCCAGGGGCGTCTTGAGCGAATGTGCAAGATTGCCCAGATGCTGCCGCGACCGCGTCAGCAGGCTGGCATTCTGGTCCAGCGCGGCGTTGATCTCGTCCACCAGCGGGCGCAGTTCCGTGACCGAGGGGCGGGGAAGGCGCTCGGCCTTGCCCGCGCGGACCTGCGCCAGGTCCAGCCGCAACCGCTTAAGGCTGCTGAGGCCCGCCGTCACCTGCACCAGCGTCGCCGCCGCCAGCGCGGCCCACAGAAGCAGCAGCGCATGGGCCAGCGGTCGCGTGATCTGCGACAGGCTGGCATCGATGGCCGATCTGGGCGCGGTGACGGTCACGGCGATCAGGGCATCGGTATCGGGCAGGGTGATTTCCTGGCGCAGGATGCGCAGGCCCGCGCCGTCCGCATCCATCCCCGATGCGCCGCGCAGGTTGCCCGCGGGCCCGTCCAGCCGCCCGTCCAGCAACGACAGCGACCGCGCGACGGGCACCCCGTCCGCCGCCACCTGCCAGTACCACCCCGAGAAGGGCAGGTCGTAATTCGCGGCCATGGGGATGGCGTCCAGTTCGGTCCTGCCGTCGTCCTGCACCTGCAGGCGCCCGATCAGGCTGTCGGCGGCGGCCTGCGCCTCGGCGTCGAAGCGGTCGGTCACGAACCCCTCCAGCAGCCCCGAGATGAACAGGAACGCCGCCAGCAGCGCCGCCCCGATCCAGACCGCCGCCAGCAGCAGCAGCTGTCCGCGAATGGATCGCAGCATCACGCGGGGGCCTTGCTGCGCAGGACATACCCCTCGCCGCGGCGGGTCTCGATGATGCCGTCGCCGACCTTCTTGCGCAGCCGGCCGATCACGACCTCGATGGACTTGAAGTCGCGGTCGGTATCGGCCTCGTAGAGGTGCTCGCTCAGCTCGGTCCGGGTGACGACGCGGTCGTGGTGATGCAGCAGATAGGTCAGGATGCGGGTCTCGAATGCGGTCAGCTTCAGCGCGACATCGTCGCGGGTGATCACGCCAAGCTGCGCGTCCAGCCGCAGGCTGCCCGCCGTGATGACCGCACGCGCATGGCCCGCCGCGCGGCGGATCAGGGTCTGGGCGCGCAGCACCACCTCGTCCAGGCGGAAGGGCTTAACCGCGTAATCGTCCGCGCCCGCGCGAAAGCCCGCGACCTTGTCGGTCCAGTCGCCACGCGCGGTCAGGATCAGCACGGGCATCGCGTTCCCCTGGTCGCGCCAGCGGGTCAGCACCTCGATCCCCGACATCGAGGGCAGGCCCAGGTCCAGGATCGCGACGTCGTAGGTCTCGGTCGATCCGAGGTATTCGCCGTCCTCGCCGTCGCTGGCGGTGTCGGTGGCAAAGCCCGCCTGTCGCATCGCATCGACAAGCTGACTGGCCAGTTGCGGGTCGTCCTCGACGATCAGGGCACGCATGGTCGGTTCAGTTCCTTGGGGGTCGTTTCGGCCCGTCGCGGCGGGCCTTCAGGATGTCGCGGCCCGCGACCTCGAGGAAACGCCCCGTCCGCGCATCGACGCGGATGTTCAGGACGTCCCGTGCCGGGGTCAGCAGCCGCAGTTCATAGACGAGCTGCGCCCCGAGGTCGTGTTCCTCGGGGGTGGGCGGGACGGTCGCGACCGCGATCAGCCGTCCCTGGTATCGTGCCATGACGGCACCCGCGATCCGGCGCATGGGCATCGGGCGAAAGCCCGTTTCCCAGGGCTGCGTCAGTTCGGGTGCCATGACCTCTTGCGCGGGGGCAGGGGCGGACATGGCGGCCGTCAGCAGGCAGGCAATGAGGATCGCGTTTTTCATTCCCCCATCTATACAGGGTATGGCCCAATGGAATCCAAACGGAACATTGGCCTTTCGTTCGGCGGCCCTGCGCTAGAACCGATTCGTGAGGTCGGGACAGCCCGACCGGATAACGAAGACTGGAGAAGCACCATGAAATTCCGCACGCTTGCAACCTCGGCCGCGCTTGTCACCCTGATGGGCCTGTCGCCGATCATGTCCGGCATGGCCACCGCGCAGGAAGCGGTCGAACTGCCCGAGGCGCTGCAGTCGCTGAACCTGACCGACACCACCACCGAGGAAGGCCGCCGCGGCCAGCGCGTCTCGGGCGAGCTGGAGGACGGCACCCGCATCGAGGCCTTCCTGAACCGCGACGGAGAGCTGATGGGCCTGCGCGCCGACGACGCGGTCCTGCCCGAGGCCGCGATCGATGCCCTGCTGCCCCAGGCCGTCCGCGACAACGCCATCTTCGAGCAGTTCGCCGAGATCGAGGGTCTGCGCCTGATGCCCGAGGGCGTCGAGATCGGTGGCACGGATGCCAATGGCGAACGCGTCCGCGCCGCTTTCGACGATGCGGGCCGGGTGATGCGCTTCGGTCGCGGCGATCATGACGGTCGCCCCGGTAAGGGTGCGCCGCATGGCGATCACGAGCGCGGCCCCCGCGGCGAGCACCGTGGTGAGCATCGCGGTGAGCACCGCGGCGGGCATGGCGGCGACATGCGCGGCCACGGCCCCGAGGGTCGCGACCACGATCACGGCCCGAAGGGCGAACCCCGCGACCCGCAGGTCGACGAGGCCGCGCTGGCCGCAGACCTCTCGGCCGCAGGCTACGAGGATCTGGGCACCCTGCGCGTCAATGGCCGCCGCATGACCGTCGAGGCCACGAACCCGCAGGGCGAGGAAGTCGTGCTGGAAGTCACCCCGCGCGGCGAGGTCGTCCGCGAAACCGCACGCTGATCCACGGCCACCGAATGATGAATGCCGCCCCCTCGGGGGCGGCATTCGCATATCCGCGCCTCGCCTTTTCCGGGCGGCTTCGCTATTTGCACTGGGTGTAAGCCCGCGCGCGGTCCGGCCCCGTGGGTGGAACCATCGCTGGAAGGGGCATCCCATGTTCGATCACGACCATATCGCCGAGGCCGTCGCCTGGCGCCACGATCTTCACCGCCACCCCGAACTGGGTTTCCAGGAGCACCGCACCTCGGGGCTGATCGCGGGCCTGCTGGAGGGCTGGGGCTGGCGCGTGCATCATGGGCTGGCGGGCACGGGCGTCGTCGCGCAGCTGGGGCAGGGCGGTCGCAGCGTGGGCCTGCGCGCCGATATCGACGCGCTGCCGATCGAGGAGGCGACGGGCCTGCCGCATGCCTCGGTCCATGCCGGGCGGATGCATGCCTGCGGCCATGACGGGCATACCGCGATGCTGCTTCTGGCCGCACGCCAGATGGCCGCCGAAGGGATCGTGGGCGGCACCGTCAACCTGATCTTCCAGCCCGCCGAGGAAAACGACGGCGGCGCGCGCGTGATGATCGAGGACGGGCTGTTCCGCGAATTTCCCTGCGATGCGGTCTTCGGCATCCACAACTGGCCGGGGCTGAAGCCGGGGCAGTTCGTCGCCCGCGACGGCGACATGATGGCGGCCTTCGCCGTGTTCGAGATCGAGGTGAACGGCAATGGCAGCCATGCCGCGATGCCGGAACAGGGCGACGGCGTGGTCGCGGCGGCGGCGCGCATCGCCAGCGCGTTGCAGGAACTGCCCGCGCGGCGCCTTTCGCCGCTGGATCCCGGCGTGGTCTCGGTCACGCAGATCCATACCGGTTCTGCCTGGAACGTCTGCCCCGACCGCGCGATCCTGCGCGGCACCGTCCGCTGGTTCGCCCCCGGGGCAGGCGACGTGCTGGAGGCCCGCCTGTCCGAGGTCGTGAACGGCACCGCCGCGGCCCATGGCTGCACCGCCCGCGTCGATTACCAGCGCCGCTATCCCGCCACGATCAACGACCCCGTTCAGGCGGCGCTTGCGCGCGAGGTCGCCTCGGGGATGGGGTTCGATCTGCCGCAATCCACCGCCAGCATGGCATCCGAGGATTTCGCCTTCATGCTGAACGAACGCCCCGGCGCCTACATGTGGCTGGGCGCGGCCCGCGAGGGCGAGAACCCCGGCCTGCACAGCCCGCGCTTCGATTTCAACGACGCGATCCTGCCCCGCGGCGCCGAGATGTGGGTGCGGCTGGGGCAGCGCGCGATCACGGGCGGCTGACGTTTTCGGCATCGCCTTCCCGCGTCGCGGCATGTAAGGCGATGCCCTTGAAAAATATGAGAGGATGCCATGACTAGGACTGGGGAGATACTCCTCGACTGGCGCCTGCACGCAAGCGTGCTTGCCATCACCATCATCGCCGAGCTGATCGGCGTGATCGCCGTTCCCATCGCCATCGGGTCGATCCTGCTGCTGCCGCTGCTCTATGCCTTCGTGATGGGGCTGCTGATCAATCCGAACGTGGTTTCCAGGGCGGGCGGCTGGCTGCGCCAGCGCGAGGTGCGCGCCGCCTCGCCGCTGATCGTAATCGCGATCATGCCCTTCATCGCCAAGTTCGGGACCATCATCGGCCCGTCCATGGAACAGATCGTCGCCGCCGGTCCCGCCCTGATCCTGCAGGAACTGGGCAACCTGGGAACCATCGTCCTGGCCTTCCCGATCGCCGTCCTGGTCCTGCGCATGGGCCGCGAATCCGTGGGGGCCAGCTTCTCGGTCGCGCGAGAGCCCAACATCGCGATCATCGCCGACCGCTATGGGCTGAAATCGCCCGAGGGGGCGGGCGTGATGGGCGTCTATGTCATCGGCACGCTGTTCGGGACCTTCATCTTCGCGATCCTGGCATCCGTCCTTGCGACCTCGGGGCTGTTCAGCGTCGAGGCGCTGGCCATGGCCTGCGGCATCGGGTCGGGGTCCATGATGGCCGCCTGTTCCGGCGCGCTGGCCCATGCCGTCCCCGCGATGGAGGAGCAGATCCTGGCCCTGGCGGGCGCGTCCAACGTGCTGACCTATGCGACGGGCATGTATCTGTGCATCTTCGTCGCGCTGCCCCTGACCGAGAAGCTCTATGCCCTGATGGGCCCGAAGGAGGATCGCGCATGACCAATTCCGACATTCCCGCCGATCCCGAGGCCGACCCCAAGCTAGGCATCGCCGATCAGGCCCTGCTGCTGACCGCCGTCTGCGCTATCGGGCTGGTCGGCAACACCGTCGCCACCGATGCGACGCTGGTGCAGTCGGTGACGGGGATCGCGATCCTTTACGTCATCTCGATGATCGGGGTGCTTCTGACGCAGCTGGTGCCGTTCGGGCTGCCCTCGGTCGCCTGGATCTCATTGGTGGGGATCGCGGCCACGCTGCCCTGGACGCCCGGCAGCGCCTGGGTGCTGGAGCAGGTGGGGCACGTGAACTTCCTGACCCTTGCGACGCCCTGCCTTGCCTATGCGGGCATCGCCATCGCGCGCCGAGAGATCGAGATCGCCAAGACCTCGGGGTGGAAGATCTTCATCGTGGCGCTGCTGGTCATGACGGGCACCTATGTCGGTTCCGCGATGGTGGCCGATCTGTTCCTGTGATGCCGGATCCCGCGCGGGGCGCAACCTGCGCGGGATTTTCCAATCAAAGAAGTCAGGATTGACTTCGCATCTTCCGTTCGGGCAAAACGCCGGGGCAAGCGGCCAGCCCCCGTGCAGGCCATCACGCCCACGGAGGATCGCATGAAGACCACTCTCGCCATTTCCGCCCTTGCCCTGGCCACCGCCTCGCCCGCCCTTGCGGGCAAGCCCGAGGTCGTCGCGAATTACATCGCCATCGCCCATGCCGGATACGAGGACAGCCTGATCGCCGCGCGCGACCTGCAGGCCGCCGTCGATGCGCTGATCGAGACCCCCTCGGCCGAGGCGCTGCAGGATGCCCGCGCCGCATGGCTTGCGGCCCGCGTGCCCTATCAGCAGACCGAGGCGCTGCGCTTCGGCAATGCCATCGTGGACGACTGGGAAGGCAAGGTGAACGCCTGGCCGCTGGACGAGGGGCTGATCGACTATGTCGACCCGTCCTATGGCGGGGCGTCGGATGCGAATGAATATGCCGCGCTGAACGTGGTCGCCGCGCCGACCTTCACCCTGTCGGGCGAGGATATTGACGCGACCGAGATCACGCCCGACCTGCTGTCGGGCCAGCTGCACGAGGCCGACGCGATCGAGGCGAATGTCGCCACCGGCTATCACGCGATCGAGTTCCTGCTGTGGGGGCAGGACCTGAACGGCACCGACCACGGCGCGGGCGACCGTCCCTGGACCGACTATGCCGCGGGTGACGACTGCGCCGGCGGCAATTGCGACCGTCGCGGCGATTACCTGAAGGCCGCGACCGACCTGTTGGTCAGCGACCTGGAATGGATGACCGCGCAATGGGCCGAGGGCGGCGAGGCCGCGACCGGCCTGACCGCGGATCCCGACGCCGCGATCAGCGCCATGCTGACCGGCATGGGCAGCCTGTCCTATGGCGAACTGGCGGGCGAGCGCATGAAGCTGGGCGTGATGCTGAACGACCCCGAAGAGGAACACGACTGCTTCTCGGACAACACGCATAACAGCCACTATTACGACGGGCTGGGCATCCGGAACGTCTATCTGGGCGAATACACCCGCATCGACGGCACGGTCGTCTCGGGCGAGAGCCTGTCCTCGCTGGTGGCCGAGGCCGACGCATCGGTCGATCAGTCGCTGCGCGCGGGTCTGGACGACAGCGTGGCCAAGCTGGGCCGTATCAAGACCGTGGCCGAGGGCGGCACCTCGTACGACCAGATGCTGGCACGCGGCAATGACGCGGGCGAGGGGCTGATCATGGCCGCCGTCGATGCGCTGGTCGCGCAGACGCAGGATATCGAGCGCGCGGTCACGCTGTTGGGTGCGCAGGACGTCGCCATCGAGGGCTCGGACAGCCTCGACAGCCCCGATGCCGTCTTCCAGTAAGGCCGCGCGGCACCTGCTGCCGCTGCTGATGATCACGGCGGCGCCGGTCCTTGCGGAAGGGCCGGCGCTGACCGATCTGCACCTGAACGCCACGCCCCGCACCGGCGCCGAGACCGCGCGGATCGCGGATGTCGTCGTACCCACGCAGGACTTCACCGCGCCCGAACCCTTCGAGGGCAATCCCGGCGGGGCCGCGACCGTGCGTGCCCGCGACGATGCGGATGCGTTCTCGCAGCCCTCGGCCAATATCGGGTTCGAGGGAGAATTGCGCTTCAAGGTCGGCAACGGGCTGTTTCGCAAGCTGTGGGTGTCCTCGCCCTCGTCGACGCTGGCATCCGACGGGCTGGGGCCGCTGTACAATTCGCGCGGCTGCCAGAACTGCCACCTGAAGGACGGGCGCGGCCATCCCCCCGACACGCGGGGCGAGGCTGGCGGCTCGATGTTCCTGCGGCTGTCGGTGCCGGCGTCGGGGAACGACCCCCGCAGCCAGATCGAGGAATACCTGGCCGGGACCGGTAACCCGGTCGAGCCGACGCGCCCCGATCCGACCTATGGCGGGCAGTTGCAGGATCTGTCGGTCGCGGGCGTTCCGGCGGAAGGGCGCATGACCATCGACTATGCCGAAACGCGGGTCGATCTGTCGGGCGGCGAGGTCGCGCATCTGCGCGTGCCCGAATACGGGATCGCCGATCCGGCATACGGACCCTTGCGCGACGATCTGATGATCAGCCCCCGCGTCGCCCCGCCGATGATCGGCCTTGGCCTGCTGGAGGCGATCCCGACCGCCGACATCCTTGCCGGTGCCGATCCGGATGATGCCGATGGCGACGGGATCTCGGGGCGGGCCAATATCGTCTGGTCGGCGCGGCATGACGCCCCGATGCTGGGGCGTTTCGGCTGGAAGGCCGGGATGCCCACCGTCGAGGAACAATCCGCCAGCGCATTTTCGGGCGATCTCGGCATCTCGAACCCGTTGCATCCGGACCATGCGGGCGAATGCACCGAGGCCCAGCAGGACTGCCGCACCGCCCCCCATGGCGGCGGCGATGCACGCGGGTTCGAGATCGACGCCGAAGGGCTGGCGCTTACCGTTTTCTACAGCCAGAACCTTGCCGTTCCCGCCCGCCGCGACGAAGGCGATGCACAGGTGCTGCGGGGCAAGCAGGTCTTCTACGACACGGGCTGCGCCGATTGTCACCGGCCCAAATACGTCACCGCGCGGATGGAGGATCGGCCCGAGCACAGCTTCCAGCTGATCTGGCCCTATACCGACATGCTGCTGCACGACATGGGCGACGGGCTGGCCGATCACCGCCCCGAGGGGCTGGCGAATGGCCGCGAATGGCGCACGCCGCCCCTGTGGGGCATCGGCTTGACCCAGACCGTCAACGGGCACAGCATGCTGCTGCATGACGGACGCGCGCGTTCCGTGTTGGAGGCGATCCTGTGGCATGGCGGCGAGGCCGCGCCCGCCCGCGACGCCGTCATCGACATCCCGCCCGAGGACCGGGCGGCCCTGATCCGATTTGTGGAAAGCCTGTGATGCGAACCCTGCTGGCCCTTGCCCTGCTGCCGCTGCCCGCCATGGCCGGCACCCCCGAGGTGGTGAACGACCATATCCTGCCCGCGACCGACCGCTTTGCGACGGCCGCGCACGCCTTGGCCGATGCGGCCGGTGCCGATTGTTCGGCCAGCGCGCTGGACGCCCCCTATCGGCAGGCATTCGACGCCTGGATGGGCCTGTCGCATCTGGCCTTCGGGCCGCTGGAACAGGACGGGCGTGCGCTGACGGTTGCGTTCTGGCCCGATCCGCGCGGGCTTGTCGCACGCTCGGTCCGGGGGCTGGTCGCGGATCAGGATCCGGTGGTGGACGATCCGGCGGGCTTTGCCGAGGTCTCGATCGCCGGACGCGGTCTGATGGCGCTGGAACAGCTGATGGCGGACGAGGTTGGCGATTACGAATGCCGCTATGCCCGCGCCATCGCGACCGACCTGGCCACCATCGCCGATGCCGTGCAGGCCGACTGGCAGGACCACGCGCAGCTGATGCTGGATGCGGGGCAGGACGGGAACGACCGTTATCTGTCTGCCCGAGAGGCGGATCAGGCGATCTATACCGCGCTGCTGTCGGGCATCGAATTCGACGCCGATCAGCGACTTGGCCGCCCGATGGGCAGCTTCGACAAGCCCCGCCCCAAGCTGGCCGAGGCGTGGCGCAGCGACCGCCCGCTGCGCAACATCGAACTGTCGCTGGCCGCGCTGCGCGACATGGCCGTCGCGCTGTCGGACGATCCGATCCCCCTGACCGAGGCGGCCTTCGACAACGCGCAGGCGCAGGTCGCGGAATTGCAGGACGATCCGCGCCTTGAAGGGGTCACCGACCCGACGCAGCGCTTGAAGATCGAGATCCTGCAACAGCGCATCCGCGCCATCGGCACCGCGATCGAGGGCGAGATCGGCGGCGGGCTTGGCCTGACCGCAGGCTTCAATTCCAAGGATGGCGACTGATGCGCAGGCGCAGCTTCCTGACGGCGCTGATGGCGGGGGCGGTCGCGCCCCGGCTGGGCTGGGCCGATGCGGGCAGCCCCGCGATCCTTGGCGCCGCGCGCGAAGGGGATGGCGGCTATGCGCTGTTCGGCCTGTCGGATCGGGGCGCGGACCTGTTCCGCATCCCGCTGCCCGGTCGCGGCCACGCCGCCGCCGCCCATCCGACCGCCCCCGAGGCCGTGGCCTTTGCCCGCAGCCCCGGCAATTTCGCCATCGTGCTGAACTGCGTGACCGGACAGGTCCTGGCCCGGCTGCATGCGCCGCAGGGGCGGCATTTCTACGGCCACGGCACCTTCATCGCGGATGGCGAGATCCTGTGCACATCGGAAAACGCCTATGACAGCGGCGAGGGGCGCATCGGGTTGTGGTCACGCCGCGAAGGATGGCGCCGCATCGCCGAGATCCCGACCCACGGCATCGGCCCGCACGAGATCAGGCGGATGCCGGGCGACATCCTTGTCGCGGCCAATGGCGGGTATCGCAATCACCCCGACCAGCCGGGCGTCAAGCTGGATGTCGACCTGATGCGCCCGAACCTGTCCTATGTCGCGACCGACGGGGCGCTGCTGGACCAGATCGAGCTGGACCCCGAACTGCGCCGCAACTCGATCCGCCATATCGCCTTCGGGCAGGACGGCGTGGTGGCCTTCGGGATGCAATGGCAGGGCGACCCGGCCGAGGGGATGCCCCTGCTGGGCCTGCACCGGCGCGGGCAGGGCGCGGTGCTGGCCGAACTGCCCATCCACGAGGCGATGGCGATGCAGGGCTATGTCGGCTCGGTCGCCTTCGATGCCGAGGGGCGGCATGTCGCGATCAGCTCGCCCCGTGGCGGGCGGGTGCAGGTCTTCGACGGCTCGGGCGCCCACCGGCAGACGATCCGGCGCGAGGACGTCTGCGGCCTTGCGCCCGCAGCGGGCGGCTTCTTCGTGTCCGACGGGCTTGGCGGACTCGTGCGGGCGGGGCAGGGGGTCGAGGCCCTGGCGAAATGGCCGGGGCGTGCATGGGATCACCATCTCGTGTCCGTGGAACAGGGCAATCGGGGCGCGGCCCTGTAACGTTTTCCGTGGTTTCCGCGAATTGCGTGTCGGTGGCGCACCCGGACGGGGCGCGCGCCTTCGGCAATACGACAACATTCAAGGATCCAACATGAATTCCCCAGTCAAGATCGCCCTTCTGTCGGTGCGCGTCACCTTCGGCCTGTTCCTGCTGGCCTGGGCCGTCAAGAAGATCGTCGATACCGAGGGTACCTCGGGCATCTTCGCCAAGTTCTACGGGATCGAGGGGTTGGGCGCGTCCAGCTCGATGATCGCGGGCGGGTTGCAGATCGCCGTTTCGGTCGCGATCATCCTGGGCCTGTTCAAGACGGTCAGCTATGGCGCGGGCCTGCTGATCCACGGCGTCTCGACCGTCTCGACCGCCTCGCACATCCTGATGCCGCTGGCCGAGGGGTCGAACCTGCTGTTCATGGCGGGCCTGCCGATCATGGGCGCGATCCTGGGCCTGTTCCTGGCCCGACACGAGGATACGCTGCTGTCGCTGGACAGCGCGTTGGGCCGCGGAAACGCCGCGACGGTCGGCGCCTGAACCGGCGGGGCGCTGCATCGGTCGCCTCTACGGCTTCCGCTGTGGCCGTCGTGGCTGATCCCCAGTGTCTCGGCCCAAGGCCCAGTTTCTCGGTAAGAACTGGCCGCGACACTTCTGGGCCTAGGCTGTATGGAAACGCGCCGATAGCGGCTGTCGGCTTCTGGTTCTGATTGGCCGCTTTTCGAGTTCTCTGTCTTCGACAACCTTTGCACACGTGACGTGTTGCTAATCCGGATGACCTGCTCCCCTGAAACGTCCGCGGTTTGAGGTTAGCCTGTTCTCGAAACGAGGAGACAGAAGATGCGGAAAAGCCGTTTCAGCGAAGAGCAGATCATTGGCATCCTGAAGGAGCACCAGGCCGGGATAGGTGCCAAAGAGCTCTGCCGGAAGCACGGCGTCAGCGATGGCACATTTTACAAGTGGCGCTCGAAGTATGGGGGCATGGAAGTGTCGGAGGCCAAACGGCTGAAGGCGCTTGAGGCCGAGAATGCGAAGCTGAAGAAGATGCTGGCGGAGCAGATGCTCGATGTGCCACGCTCAAGGAGATGCTGGGAAAAAACTTCTGAAGCCCGGTG
>NZ_ATUJ01000002.1 GCF_000420145.1 Paracoccus zeaxanthinifaciens ATCC 21588 | reverse complement strand
AGCCTGCCTCGGGCGGACTGGCTGCTCGCCGACCGAGGCTATGATGCGGATTGGTTCCGCGACGCCCTGAAAGACAAGGGGATCAGGCCCTGCATCCCGGGCCGGAAGTCCCGCGGCAAGCCCGTCAAATACGACAAGCGACGCTACAGACGACGCAACCGCATAGAGATCATGTTCGGTAGGTTGAAGGACTGGCGGCGAGTAGCGACACGTTACGATAGATGCCCAAAGGTCTTCCTCTCCGCCGTCGCTCTCGCTGCCACCGTCATGTTCTGGCTGTGACCATCAATGAGTCTGGAGCCTAATGCCCGATGGCGGGACACCGTCAGCACCTTGAACGACGCACTCCGTCACAAAACCTTCACTTGGCAGGCGCTCTCTATTTTACTATTTCACGAAATATGAAAAAACAGTTCCCCGACCAGCTGTCCACCCTCGGCCACCCTCAGCGACTGGCGATCTTCCGGTTGCTGATGCGTCGCTATCCCGATCGCGTTCCGGCCGGAGAGATCGCCTCGGCGCTCGGCGTCAAGCCAAGCACCATGTCGACCTATCTGTCCGCGCTGACACGTGAAGGATTGGTGGATCAGCAGCGGTCCGGCACGTCGCTTCTTTACGCGATCGACATGACGACCGTGCAACGGCTGTTCGGATACCTGTTCGGCGACTGCTGCCGTGGTCGTCCCGAAATCTGCATGCCTTTCAGCACAGGAACCGCCCCCATGCCTGACCGGAAATACCGTGTCCTCTTCATCTGCGTGGGCAATTCCGCGCGGTCCATCTTCGCCGAATCGATCCTCCGCAAGGTGGCCGGCGACCGGTTCGAGGTCTTTTCCGCAGGCACCCGCCTCGGATCGGAACTGAACCCCTTCGCGGTCCAGATCCTGCAGGACAAGGGGCATGACGTCTCGGTCCTGCGCGCCAAGGACGTGTCCGAGTTCGCCCGCCCCGACGCGCCGCAGTTCGACTTCGTCTTCACCGTCTGCGATCAGGCCGCGAACGAGGAATGCCCCGCATGGGACGGTCAGCCGGTCAGCGGCCATTGGGGGATGCCGGACCCGGTCAAGGTCGAAGGCACCAATGCCGAGAAGGCGCTTGCCTTCCAGCAGGCCTACGGGTCGCTGAAGCACAGGATCGAAGCCTTCGCCGCCCTGCCGATCGGCACCCTGGACCGCATCGCATTGCAAAAGGCCGTGGATGACATCAGCCGCACCAGCCAAGAGACGCTCGCATGACCACCTACGCACTGAACGGCCTTGGCCGCATCGGCAAGCTTGCCCTGAAGCCCCTTCTGGAAAGCGGCGCCGAGATCGCCTGGATCAACGACGCCGTGGGCGATCCCGAGATGCACGCCCATCTGCTGGAATTCGATACGGTCCATGGCCGTTGGGATGCCGCGTTCTCACACGACGCCGACAGCGTCACCGTCGACGGCACCCGCCTGCCCTTCATCGGCGCCCGGACGATTTCCGACCTGCCGCTTGACGGTGTGGACGTGGTGATCGACTGCACCGGCGTCTTCAAGACCGAGGCCAAGCTTGCCCCCTATTTCGAGGCGGGCGTGAAGAAGGTCGTGGTCTCGGCCCCCGTGAAGGACGGAAATGCCGCGAACATCGTTTTTGGCGTCAACGACGACACCTACGATCCCGCCGAGCACCGCATCGTCACCGCGGCATCCTGCACGACCAACTGCCTGGCCCCGGTGGTGAAGGTGGTGCACGAGACCTTCGGCATCCGGCACGGCTCGATCACCACGATCCACGACGTGACCAACACCCAGACCATCGTCGACCGCCCCGCCAAGGATCTGCGTCGTGCGCGGTCTGCGCTGAATTCGCTGATCCCGACGACGACCGGCTCGGCGACGGCAATCACCCTGATCTATCCCGAACTAACGGGCCGTCTGAACGGCCATGCCGTGCGCGTGCCGCTGCTGAACGCGTCGCTGACCGATTGCGTGTTCGAGTTGCAGCGCGAGGTCACCGTGGCCGAGGTCAACGCCGCCTTCGAGGCCGCGGCCAATGGTCCCCTGAAGGGCATCCTCGGCTACGAGACGCGGCCCCTTGTCTCGACCGACTATACCAACGATGCGCGGTCTTCGATCATCGACGCGCCCTCGACCATGGTGATCAACGGCACCCAGCTGAAGGTCTATGCCTGGTATGACAACGAATGGGGCTATGCCAACCGGCTGGTCGACGTGGCGCTGATGGTCGGGGGTGCGCTGTGACCCCGCGCCCCGAGGGCATGTCCGCCTATGTCGCCGTCACGGCGGCGTACTGGGCCTTCATGCTGACCGATGGCGCGCTGAGGATGCTGGTCCTGCTGCATTTTCACACCCTGGGCTTCAGTGCCGTGCAGCTGGCCTATCTGTTCATCCTCTACGAGGTTGCGGGGATGATCACCAACCTCGCGGCGGGCTGGATCGCGTTGCGCTTCGGGCTGACCTCGACGCTCTATGCGGGACTGAGCTTGCAGGTGATCGCGTTGCTGGCGCTGGCGCAGCTCGATCCGGGGTGGAGCATCGCGGCCTCGGTCGTCTTCGTCATGTGCGTTCAAGGGCTTTCCGGTGTCGCCAAGGATCTTGCGAAGATGTCGTCGAAATCGGCGGTGAAGCTGCTGGCCCCCTCGGCCGATGGCGGGTTGTTCCGGTGGGTCGCGTTCCTGACCGGATCGAAGAACGCCGTGAAGGGGCTGGGCTTCCTGCTGGGTGCGGCACTTCTGGCGACCGCGGGCTTCGATGGGGCCGTGCTGGGCATGGCGGTCGTCCTTGGCGCGATCCTTGTCGCGGTCGTGCTGTTCATGCCCTCGGGCCTGCCCAAGGGCAGGAAGGGCACCAAGTTCTCCGAGGTCTTCTCGAAATCGGCCAACGTGAACTGGCTTTCGGCGGCCCGCGTGTTCCTGTTCGGCGCGCGCGACGTCTGGTTCGTCGTGGGCATCCCGATCTATTTCTACGCCGTGCTGTCGGACGGATCCGAGGCGGGCAACCGCGCGGCCTTCTTCATGATCGGCACCTTCATGGCGGCCTGGGTCATCCTCTATGGGATGGTGCAGGCCAGCGCACCGAAGATCCTGCGCGCGGCGGGCCGCCCCGAGGGCGAGCTGATCCGCGCCGCCCGTAGCTGGGCGATTGCGCTGTTCGTTGTGCCTGCGGTGCTGACGGTGGCCGTCGCGGTTTCGCCTGCGCCGCAGACATGGCTGACGGTCACGCTGGTCGTGGGGCTGCTGGCATTCGGGGCGCTGTTCGCCGTGAATTCCTCGCTGCACTCGTATCTTATCCTCGCTTTCTCGAAATCCGAGCGGGTCACGATGGATGTGGGATTCTACTACATGGCGAACGCGGCGGGTCGCCTGATCGGCACCCTTCTGTCCGGCCTTACCTACCAGATCGGGGGGTTGACCCTGGTCATGGGCACCGCAGCCGTCATGGTCGTCCTGGCGGCCCTGACTTCTGGCCGCCTGACCGACCAGACGGCCTGAGCCTTCGGGCCTGATCGCGGCGCGGGAGGTCATTCCCCGCCGCGATCAGGCCCCTGTCGGTCAGGTCGATCAGACCATGCCACCGTTGGCACGCAGCGTCTGGCCGTTGATCCAGCCACCGTCCGGACCGACAAGGAAAGAGACCGCCCCCGCGATGTCTTCCGGTTGACCCAGACGCTCCAACGGGTTCGCCTTGGACAGCGCCTCGATCTGCTCGTCGGACTTGCCGTCCAGGAAAAGCGACGTCGCCGTCGGTCCCGGCGCCACGGAATTGACCGTGATGTTCCGGCCGCGCAGCTCCTTCGACAGGATGTCGCCCATCACCTCGACCGCAGCCTTGGTGGCGGCATAGATGCCATAGCCCGTCAGCTTGGCCCCCACCACCGAGGTCGAGAGGTTCACGATCCGCCCCCCGTCCGGCATGCGCCGCGCGGCCTCGCGCATGGTGTTGAAACTGCCCCTGAGGTTGATGCCGATCATGCGGTCGAAGATCTCGTCCTCGCTGGCCGCCAGGGGCGAAAATTGCAGGATCCCGGCCGAGTTCACCACCACATCGGGGACCCCGAAGGCCGCGTTGGCGTCATCGAACAGCGTTGCCACCTGCGCCGGGTCCTGCACATCGGCCTGCGCTGCGATGGCGCGGCCCCCGGCTGCCTCGATGCGCGCCACGACATCATTGGCCGCATCCTCGTTTCCTACATAATTGACCACGACCGCGAAACCGTCCTGCGCAAGCCGTTCGGCGATGGCCGCGCCGATGCCCCGCGACGCGCCGGTGACCAATGCGGTCCTTGGGTGTTGCTGCGTCATTCATGCATCCTTTCTGTCCTGTCTTCAGGATTTCAGATAGGCAATTGCGCAGGGGAAATCATCCGGTGCTCATCGGCTTCAGAATCCGGGAAAGGCGAACTGTGGATCGAATAGAGGAGATGCGCGTCTTCGTCCGCGTGGCCGAAACGCGAAGCTTTCGCCGCACGGCGGAAAGCCTCGGGATTCCCAGGTCGACGGTCACGGATGTCATCAAGCGGATGGAGGCCCGCCTTGGCGTGCGCCTGCTGGACCGGACGACGCGTGTCGTCGCCCCGACGCTGGACGGCGAGATCTGGCAAGAGCGGTGCCGCGCGATCATCGCGCAGGTCGAGGATGCCGAGGCGTCCTTCGCCAGCGGGGCCGTCGCGGGGCGTCTGAGGGTGGATGTCCACGGCACGCTTGCGCGGCATTTTCTGCTGCCAGACCTGCCCGCGTTCCTTGCAAGGCATCCCGACCTGGACCTCGTCATGTCCGAAGGCGACCGCCTGGTCGACCTGATGGCCGAGGGCGTGGATTGCGTCATCCGTGTCGCCGAACCGTCGGACAGCGACCTGATCGTCCGCCGCCTGGGGACGCTGCCCGAAGCCACCGTCGCCGCGCCCGCCTATCTGGCACGTCACGGCATTCCGCGGACGCCGGACGATCTCGACGGTCACAAGGCGGTGGCGTTCCTGTCCTCGAAGACGGGGGCGGCGATCGATCCGGAGTTCACCCTGAACGGTCGGCAGGTCACCCGCCCGCTTCCCGCCGCGCTGACCACCACGGGGGCCGAGACGATGGTCGCGGCCGCACGGCTGGGCCTCGGCCTGATCCAGGCGCCCCGCTATCATCTGGCGGGCGATATCGCCGCAGGCCGTCTGGTCGAGGTGCTGCCCGAGTTCGCCCCTGCCCCGTCGCCGGTCGTCGCGCTGTATCCGCGTGACCGCCAACTCTCTCCTCGGCTGCGGGTATTCCTCGATTGGCTGGCCGACAGATCATTTGGTGAAGGGCTGCGGCCCAAGGCTGACCGCATTCCGTTCAAGTCCGCCAAACTCGGGTGGGCAGAGGCCTGACCGCCTTCAGATGCGTAGCATCTGTAATGCATGAAAACCCGCCAAGGGTGCCGCTGCAAATCTTCGCGGCGCCCCGTCCGAACATCCCGGACCTTCCCCTCGCCGCCACCAGCGGTCATTTCATCGCGAAAGATCCCCTTCGTTCCAGGCCGTCGTCAGGCGGGACAAGTGCCGTACCCTCGCCCGCATCGAGGTAACCGAACTCCGAGATCTGATGGGTTCCGCCGTCCGGTCCGTTCCATAGAACCGTGGCGCGGTGATTGCGCACCTCGTGCATCACCGCATCATATGTCAGCGTCGGGGCGGTCGAGAGATCCCCGACATCCTCGATCCGCCACTGGCTGACTATCAGGGCGAAATGTCCAAGGTGGTCATGATATGCGGATTGGATGCGCGCGTCGATCATCGTCAGGTTCAGGGGGGCGGCATCTTCCGTCACCGAAAGATGCTGCCCAAGATAGCGCCCCAAGGCCGCTGACAGGTCCTGCCGCACGGGCTGGCCTGCCGGCAGTGCCTCCAGGGCGGCAAGATCGGGTGCCGCGACGACCAGATCCTCGACCGGGAACTGGATCGTCAATTCCAGCGCGTCCCCCTGCTTGCGCAGCAGCAGCACACTGCCGGGCAGCGCATGGGCAAGGACGGCCCCCGCACTGCCGGCAAGGACCGCGACCGCCAGCATCGCAGCGCGGAGGTTCACTTCTGCTGCCCGCCGTAATCGTCGTTCAGGTCGCGCCAGACCGAATGGGGATGGTTCCCGACCTTCTCGGTGGACTTGTTCGACTGCAACGAGAACTCGATCCACAGCGACGGCCCATGCACCCGGACATAGTCGTCCTCGGAGCTCAGCTGCGGCGTGCCGGAATATCCCAGATAGGTCTCGGACAGCTCGGAGCCGTATTTCTCCATATAGGCTTCGGCATCGGCTTGCGCGATGTCGCCGACATAGGTCCGGATCGCGGTCAGAAGCAGCGCGGTCTGGTCGTCATCCAGTTCGGACACCGGCAGCCCCTCGAAGCTGTCCGGTATCGCGTCGTCTGCCTGCGGCCCCGCAAGGATGTCGCGATAGGTTCCCTCCAGCTGGGCAGCCGCCTTCTGGTCATCCGAAAGCTGGCTGAGCAGCGTGGCGAAGGCATCGCGTTCCTGCGTCAGCGGCTGGTTCACGCGGCCGTTCATCTCGAAATAGGGGAACGGCTCGACGCCCCGGAAGGAAGGCGTGGCCCCGGCCAGCTGCCCGTCGACATAGGTGTTGGCGAATGCCATGTGGTGGCCGCCGTAATACAGCTCCCACACCCCCGTGGGACCGGGCGTGCCAAGGAAGGCGAACTTGGTGTTGTAGGAGGAATATCCCGCCTTGTAGTCGGTGCTGACGGTGTCGATGTAGTCGTCGGCGTTCAGGGTCTGGACCATCTCGTCCCAACCCTCATTGGTCTGGCTGCCGGTCGCTTCCATCATGATCGCCTTGACCAGCCCGCGCTGGCGGGTGTTCAGCTCTCCCAGAAGGACGCCCGGGCGCTTCGGGAAGGCCCCTGCAGGCAGGTTGCTCCAGTATTCGGCCTCGGTGCGGGAATAGTCCAGCTGCAGCTTTTCAAGGATGTCCTCGGAAACATCGGCCTTCAGCAGGTCGATCAGGCACAGCATCCGGTCGTAACCCGGCGTATCCCCGCATCCCCCGGCATCCTCGGGGATCGGCACGGTTTCCATCAGCGTGCTGGTATCGCCCATGCGCGCCTGCAGCGCCTCGCTCAGCGCCTGGTCCTCCTCGGACCTGGGCGGGGGACCGCCATCGCCCGGCGGCGGGCCATCGTGGCCCTGTGCAAGCACCGGAGAAACCAGAAGCGCGGCCAAAGCGGCGGCGCAGGCAAGTTCGAGGCGATGCGACATTATCGATCCTTTTGCGGCAAGGCTGCGTTCGTCTCCGAAGGTGGGCGGAGCCGGCAAGAAAGGCAAGGCGATACCCGGCCAGCGAACGCGCACATGGCGGGCATTTCGGCTCGTGCCGGGGTCGGCATTGGGCGGAAGAAAGCTCATCGCCGTGAGATTGGCCTGATTGCCGCTTTGACGCGGCAGCCTATCTACGCGGCCCGCAACTGCATCTCGAACGTCACAGCGGCGGGGCTGTCCCATCCCGAGGCCCCGCCGGATCTTCCTGATCGAGCAAGGGCGCGGCCCGTCACGCCGCCAGCTTGCGGGCGGTGCGGAAATAGACCTCGATGCCGCGGGTCAGCTGGTCGTAGTCGGTCCATTCCTCGGGAGTGTGGGATATGCCGTCGCGGCTGGGCACGAAGATCAGCCCGACGGGTGCGATCCGCGACAGCACCATCGCGTCATGCCCCGCCCCGCTGGTCATGGCCCGCCACGCGAAGCCGCATTCCTCGGCCGAGGCGACAAGCCCTGCGCGGATATCCTCGGACATCGGCGTTTCGGGGACAGACAGCAGTTCCTCGACCTCGGTGCGGAAGCCGTCGCGGTCCAGATCGGCCAGGCGGGCGCGGATCGCGGTCTTGATCGCCGCGACCGTCTCGGCCCGCTCGGCGCGCGCGTCGATGCTGAAGGCCGCAAGGTCGGGGATGACGTTCGCTCCGCCGGGCTGCACCTCGATCTGACCGACGGTCACGACCGCGGCGGGGTCGATCGCCGCCGCCAGCGCGGGCAGTTCCGCGATCACGCCCGCCGCCGCGACCAGCGCATCGCGGCGGCCCGGCATCGGCGTCGTCCCCGCGTGGCCCGCCGCGCCCCCGATCCGCACGGACAGCTGCGACAGCGCGACCACCGCGCCGACGATGCCCACCGCATCGCCCGTGCTTTCAAGGATCGGCCCCTGTTCGATATGCAGCTCGAGAAAGGCGTGGATGCCGCCTTCGGGGATCACGGCCTGGTGCGCCAGGCCAAGATCCAGTCCGAAGCCCGCCATCGCGTCGCGCAGGGCAATCCCCTGCCCGTCCGCCATCGTCCCGAGCGTGTTCTGCCCCAGCTGCCCCGTCAGGATACGAGAGCCGAGCAGCCCGCCGCCGAAGCGGCCGCCCTCTTCCTCGATCATGGCGATCACCTCGATCGGGCGGCGCGGGCGCTCGCCCAGCTCCTGCAGGCAAAAGGCGGTCTCGATGGCGGCGACGACGCCTGCGGGTCCGTCGAAGGCCCCGCCATTCGGCACGCTGTCGATATGAGAGCCGATCAGCACGGGCGGCAGCGAAGGCTCGGTCCCCTCCAACCTGCCGAACAGGTTGCCGACCGCGTCGATGCGCGTGGCAAGACCTGCATCCTCCATCCGGCCGCGCAGGTAATCCAGCGCATCGCGGTGCTGCTGGCTGTAGGTCAGCCGCGTCGTCCCCCGTCCCGGCGTGGCGGTGAAGGTCGCCAGCGTCTCGATCATCTGGCGGATGCGCGTCTCGTTTGCGTGAAGTGTCATTACAGAAGCCCCGCGAAGATACCGGCCAGAAGCACGGACACGATGGTGACGGTGACGAAGCCCGCCACCAGCATGGGCGGCAGCATATGCGCCGACAGGATGCCGCGTTCCTCAGGGTCGTCGGACAGGGCGTTCACGACCTCGTTCGTGATGACGTAATCGGCAGGGAAGCCGTAAAGCGCCGTCAGGGAACAGGCGAAGGCCATTTCCGGCGTGCTGCCCAGCAGGCGCCCCGCGATGAACGAGAAGACGTACATCCCTGCGATGCCCACGAAGATCGCGCCGAACATCGGCCCCGCCAGATCCAGCAGCATGTCCGGGGTGGCGCGGTTCAGCCCGCCCAGGATGAACAGCATCAGCACCATGATGACGAAGCCGAAGGAATTGGCCTGCTGCAACGGCTGCCGTTCAAGGAACCCGACCGAGGATGCCACGACCCCCGCCACGAGGCACAGCACGAAGGGGCTGATCTGGAAGTAGGGGCTCACGAGCTGCGCGGCACCCCAGGCAAGGAAGGCCACGATGCCAAGGCGGAACAGCTTGAAATACACCGTGTCGTATTCGGCGGGCAGGCTCCGGAACATGGCGGGGCCGGAAGCGGTCGCGGTGGGCTTGACCTGCGCGACCTCAGCGGGGCCGTTCCAGCGGCCCGCGCGGTGCAGCGCCAGCACGCGCCGCCCCTCTCGCTGCAGCATCCACGAGGTCAGCGGATACCCGACGAAGCCCTGCATGACATAGATCAGGATCGCCAGCACCGCGAGGCTTTCAAGCCCCGCATTCGCCGCGGCCTCGGACATGATCAGCGACGAGACCACGCCCCCGGTCAGCGGCGGCGTCACCACGACGATCGTCTCGAAGTCCAGGAACAGCCGCCCGACGGTGAACAGCATCGCGGCGATCCCCGCGATCCCCAGCAGCGCGATGACCACCGTGCGCCACTGGCGGCGCAGTTCCTGCACCGACAGAAGCGTGCCCATGTTGGTGATCAGCAGGTACATCGACAGGTAGACGACCGGCGTGCCGAAGCCCGCGACCTGCACGATGTCCTCGGGGAAGAAGGTCCAGTATCCCAGCAGGAACAGCACCGCGCAGACGAAGATGGACGGCAGGCGCGACCGTGTCCGCGTGGCGGCGACATCGCCAAGGAACAGGATCAGCGTCAGCAAGGCGAAGGCGGCAAGTTGGGGCATCGGGCTCTCGTCTGGATACGGGTTCGTCGGATTGTTACATCCACGTGGATGTATTTCGCAAGGAGTGCTATTGCTGCGGCCCGAAAAATGAAAGAATGCATCGCGCAAAGCGTCAGCACCCCTGACGCATCACCCGGAACCGGAAGGAGGCCACGTGCGATACGAGACCGACGACATCCTGCGCGAGACCTTCAGCTCGGACCTGCGCTATCTCATGGCCGCAAGCTTCATCGTGCTGGCGAACAACCAGGTATCGAACCGCTTCTTCGAGAAGGATTACGGCATGCCGGTCCATGCGTGGTCCGCGCTCTATGCCGTCGTGCGCTTTCCGGGCCTGCTGGCGCGGGACATCCAGTCGCTGTTTCCCCGGCCGCAGAACTCGATCAGCCGCGCGGTTTCGCTGCTGCGCGAGCGCGGCTGGATCACCACGCGCACGAACGAGGATGACAGCCGCGCCAAGCACCTGTTCCCCACCGACGAGGGCCGCCGCGTCCTGGCCGAAATCGAGGCCCGCGTGCTGCGCAGGCAGGACGAGATCTTCGGCGGGCTGAGCGCGGCGGAACGCGACCAGTTCCTGCATCTGTGCCGCAAGGTGATCGAAGGCGGCGGGCTGCGCAGCTCGGACGCGCTGCGCCCGACGGACGATCCGCAATAGGCGCATTCGACGCCTTCATCCCGGCACCCACATCGGCTAAGGCCGCTGGCATCGAAATCGCGGCCTGACATCGACGCTCGGACCGTATCACGGGGCGCGGGCATGTCGTTCAGGCCATCCTGCCCCCGCAGACCCACCCGTCCACCCGACGGGCAAGGCTTCATGAAGGAGGCAAAATGAATGCTGTCGTAGTCGCCGTCGTCACGATGATGGTGCTGAGCCTGATCCGCGTGCCGGTGATCGTCGCGCTGATCGTGGCAACACTGGTCGGCGGGCTGACTGCCGGAATGCCGATCACAGAGATCGTCGCATCCTTCGAATCCGGCCTGGGCGAGGGCGCGACCGTCGCGCTGTCCTATGCGATGCTGGGCGCCTTCGCGGTCGCGCTGTCGCGGTCGGGGCTGACCCACCTGCTGGCGACGCGCATCGCGGGACTGGTCGGCGCGCGCAGTTCGGCCAGCAGCGGCATGTATGCGGCGATGGTGATCTATGCCGCCTTCCTGCTGACCGCGACCCTGGCCGAGACGCTGGTCCCCGTCCATATCGCCTTCATCCCCATCCTGGTCCCGCCGCTTCTGGCGGTGATGAACCAGTTGCGCATCGACCGCCGCGCGGCGGCCTGTGCGCTGACCTGCGGGCTGGTCTTCGCCTACATGCTGCTGCCGGTGGGCTTCGGGTCAATCTATCAGGACAAGATCCTGACCAAGAACATCAACCTTGCGGGCGCGGATCAGGGCTTCGAGATCAGCGCCTCGATCGTGCCGATGGCGATGCTGATCCCGTCACTGGGGATGCTTCTGGGCCTGCTGGTCGCGGTCGTCTTCTCGTATCGCGCGCCGCGCGACTATGCGACGGCACGGATCGGCGCGGCAGCGGGCGAGACCGCGCCCGCCGACCACGCCATGACACCGCTGCAGCTGGCGCTCAGCCTTGCATCCATCGCGGTGGCGCTGGCGGTGCAGCTGTCCAGCGGCTCGATGCTGCTGGGCGGGCTGGTCGGCTTCGCGGTGCTCAGCCTTGGCGGGTTCTTCCAGTGGAAAGAGGTCGACGACGTCTTCGTGCTGGGCCTGCGGATGATGGCGCTGATCGGGTTCATCATGGTCACCGCGCAGGGCTTCGCGGCGGTCATGCAGGCCACCGGCGCGGTCCCCGAACTGGTCGAAAGCTCGGCCGCGCTGATCGGCGACAGCAAGGGCCTTGCGGCCTTTGTGCTGCTGGCGGTCGGGCTGCTGATCACGATGGGGATCGGGTCGTCCTTCTCGACCGTGCCGGTCATCGCGCTGATCTATGTGCCGCTGTGCATCAGCTTCGGCTTCTCGCCCATGGCGACGATCGCGCTGATCGGGACGGCGGGCGCGCTTGGCGATGCGGGATCGCCGGCATCGGATTCCACGCTCGGGCCGACGGCGGGACTGAACGCGGACGGCCAGCACGACCATATCCGCGATACCGTCGTGCCGACCTTCCTGCATTTCAACCTGCCGCTGCTGGCGGCGGGCTGGATCGCGGCGATGGTCCTGTGACCCATGCGCCTGCCCGGAGACCGCTCCGGGCAGGCGTTTCGCTTCAGGCCGCGGCTTCGGACCCGCGGTCCTTGCCGAACAGCACGTAGTACAGCGTCGGCGCTGCGATCAGCGTCAGGATCGTGGCAAAGGCCAGCCCCCCCATGATCGTCACGGACATCGACGCGAAGAACGGATCCCACAGCAGCGGGGCCATCCCCAGGATCGTCGTCGCCGCCGCCAGCACCACGGGCCGCAGACGCGAGGTCGAAGCCTCGACGATGGCGCGGCGCAGGGGCTGCCCCTCGGCGCGGACCAGGTCGATCTCCTCGACCAGGACGATGCCGTTCTTCAGCAGCATCCCCGACAGCGATAGAAGCCCCAGAAGCGCCGTGAACGAGAAGGGCAGCCCCGTGACCAGCAGGCCGATGACCACGCCGTTCACCGCCATCGGCACCAGCAGCCACACGATCAGCGGCTGACGCAGCCGACCGAACAGCAGGATCGAGATCAGCACCATGATCAGGATGGTCACGGGCAGCTGGCCGCCCAGGCTCTCCTGCGCCTCGGTGCTGCTCTCATATTCACCGCCCCATTCAAGCACGTAACCCTCGGGCAGGTCGACCGCCTCGACGGCGGGACGGATCTGCGCGAAGACCGCCGAGACGTTCGTGCCGCTCGGCAGGCCGGCCTCGACCGTGATGGTGGGCACGCGGTTGCGGCGCTGGATCAGCGTGTCGCGGGGTTCCCACCGCAGCCCGTCGATCAGCTGCTCCATCCGCAGGTAGTCCCCGGCGGCGCTGGAATAGATCAGCTGTTCGGTCAGGTCGGGGGTTTCCCCGAAGGCGCGGGTGCGCAGACGGATGGGGATCTGGCGGTCGCCTTCCTGATAGGTGGCGACCGCCATCCCCTCGGTCGCCATCAGGCTGGCATCGGCGATGTCGGCGCGGGTGATCCCCGCCGTCTGTGCGCGCTGCGTGGCATAGTCGGGGATCAGCACGGGTTCGTATTCGCGCCAGTCGGTGCGGATATCCATCAGCGGCGCGTCCTGGTCGCGGAAGGTCTGCCCGATCCGTTCCGCCAGCTGCCGCAGCACGACCGGATCGCGCCCCGAGATGCGCGCCTGAATGGGCGCGCCGCCGCCCGGACCGAAGGCCAGGCGCTCGGTCCTGAACTCTCCGGCGAACAGGGTTTCGCGGCCGAACCGGTTCAGGTCGTCCAGCAGCGGCGGGATCGCCTCGAGCGTGTCGGTCCGGATGATCAGGTGCCCGTAGGTCGGCATGGATTCCTCGGGGGCATAGGTCAGCATGAACCGCGTGGCCCCGCCCCCGATGAAGCTTGCGACCGACGCCACGTCGTCGCGTTCCAGCAGCCAGTCCTCGGCCTGCTGCAGGTCGCGCGACACGGCATGCAGGTCGCTGCCCTGCGGCAGCTTGTAATGGGCATAGAAGATCGGCGTGCTGCTGTCGGGGAAGAACTGCTGCGGCACCGAGGCGAACCCGCGGAAGCACAGCGCCGTCACCACGACCAGCCCCGCAAGGAACAGCCAGCGCACGTTCAGCGCCATCCCCAGCACCCGGCGATAGGCGTTGAAGATCGGCCCGGAATAGCCGTCATCCTCGCCCGTGCCGCGCTTGAAGACGTAATGCGCCAGAAGCGGCGTCACAGTCAGCGCCAGCACCCAGGACAGCAGAAGCGAGATGCCCACCACCGCGAACAGCGAGAACATGAACTCGCCCGTGGCGTCCGGCGACAGGCCGATCCCGGCAAAGGCCATGATGCCGATCACCGTCGCGCCCAGCAGCGGCAGCTGGATGCGGGCCGCGCCCTCCTCGGCCGCCTGCCGCGAGGAGCGGCCCTGCTGCATCTTGATCTGCATGGCCTCGGCCACCACGATCGAGTTGTCGACCAGCATCCCCATCGCGATGATCAGCGCCCCGAGCGAGATGCGCTCCATCTCGATCCCGCCGAGCGACATGAAGAAGAAGGTGCCGATCACGTTCAGGAACAGCGTGACCCCCACGACCAACGCCGAACGCCAGCCCATGAAGACCGCCAGCACGACCACGACCAGCGCCACCGACATGGCGAGGTTCTTGAGGAACCCGTTCGAGGATTCGTCCACGACGACATGCTGCTGATAGATGGGGTGGAATTCCACCCCGTGCGGCAGGTCGTGGCGCAGCGTCTGCAGCTTGGCATCCACGCGGTTGCCGATATCGACGATATTCTCGGAGGCGATGCCCGCGACGGCAAGGGTGAATGCCTCCTGGCCGTTGAAGCGGATGATCTGGCTGGGCGTGTCCACGCGCCCGCGTTCGACCGTGGCGATATCGGTCATCTGCACCGTGTTCGCGCCGACATTCACGGTCAGTTCGCGCAGCGCATCGACGCTGTCGGTGCTGCGCGGCACGTCGATGTCGAAGCGCTTGCCGTCCGATGCCATCGATCCTGCGGGCGACAGCTGCGCCGCCGCCGCGATCTGCTGGGTCAGCGCGTCGGGCGCCACGTTCAGGTTCGCGGCAATGGCCATGTCGGGCATGACGAAGACCGCTTCTTCGGGCAGTCCGGCCAGCGCGACATCCGACACGCCCTCGACCGTCAGGATCTCGCGGCGGAGATAGCTGGAGATGTCGTGGATTTCCGCATCCGAGAAGCCCGGCGCGGTCACCGCGAAATAGATGCCGAAGACATCGCCGAAATCGTCGTTCACGATGGGCTGCCCCGCGCCCTGCGGCAGCTGGGCTGCGGCATCCGCCACGCGGTTGCGCAACTCGTCCCAGACCTGCGGCAGCTCGTCCCCGCCGACGGTCGGCAGGATCTCGACATCGATGCGGGACACGCCCGGCTTGTTCGACGAGGTGATGGTGTCCAGCACCCCCATCTGCTGGATGGCCGATTCCAGCGGCTCGGTCACCTCTTCGGCGACCTGCGCCGCCGATGCGCCGGGATAGGTGGTCAGCACGACCGCCGTCTTGATGGTGAAGGCCGGGTCCTCCAGCCTGCCGACGGTGGCATAGCCCCACAGCCCGCCGCCGAGGCAGCCGAGGATCAGAAGCCAGGTAAGAAGCGATGCCTCGATCGCCTTGCGTGCAAGATTCACGGCTGCCCCCCATCGCCCGACAGGCTGGTGAAGCGGCGCACGCGGTCGCCGTCGGACAGCATCGCGGCCCCTGCGGCCACGATGGTCGTCCCCGGCGCGGGGCCGCTCGTCATGCGGAAATCGGTGCCGGTCGCGGGCTCGATGGTGACATCGGCGATGCTGACGCGGCCGGTGTCGTCGTCGCCTTCGTCAGGGGTGAAGACCAGGACTTGCGCATCGCCTTCGGGGGTGAAGCGCAGCGCGCTGGCGGGAACGACGGGATGGCCGTTCGCGTCGCGGTTGCGGATCTCGGCCAGCACGGTGGCCGAGGAACCGGGCAGCAGGTAATCCGGCACATCGGCCCCAAGCGCGAAGGTCAGGCGATAGCTCTGGCCGACCTCGGTCGCCTCGGCGGCCAATTCGCGGAATTCCAGCGGATAGAGCGGGCCTTCATGGGTCAGCTGCGCGCTGGCGGTGAATTCGGGCTGCTCGCCGAACTTGCGGAACAGGATCTCGGGCGCCTTGATCTCGACCTGGATCTCGCTCATGTCGTGGGCGCGCACGATGGGCTCGCCCGCGGCGACCGTGGCGAAGCGATCCGCCAGCCGCTCCGAGATCAGCGCGTCGAAGGGCGCCGTCAGCGTCGCGTCGTCCAGGTTGTCCAGCGCGTCGTCATAGGCGACCTGCGCGACCTCGCGGGCGGTCTGTGCATCCTCGATATCGGCCTGGGGAACGATGCCCGGCCCCAGGTTGCTGAAGCGTTCCAGCTGGCGGTCGGCCTGGTCCAGCTGGGCGCGGGCCTCGCGCACGGCGCGTTCGAAGGGCGCGGGGTCCAGACGGCCCAGCACGTCGCCGCGCTCGACCAGCTCGCCCTCGCGCACGGACAGCTCCTCGATCTGGCCGCCCGCGCGGAACGACAGGTTCACCGTGTTGCGTGCCGTGATGCGCCCGAAGAAGCGGCGGCTCAGCACGTCGGCAGACCGTTCCAGTTCCATCAGCTTGGCCGGGCGCAGATCGTCGGCCTGCCCGTCCTGCGCGATGGCGCGCGTGGCGGTCAGCGTCGTCAGGAAGGCGAGGACCAGTGCAGTCGCTATTCGCATGAGAGACCTTCGTGATGTGTGGGGTGCCTTGCGCCCGTCCGAGGGCGCGCGCGGGGTCCGCAATCTCGGTCCGGGGAACCCGGGGCCGTGCCGCGGCGATATTTCATGGGCCATGCCGAAGCCTTTCGATTGATCATGTTGCATGTACAAGTTAGGCATCAGCCAATTACGGAACCCGCAAGTTCCGAAAAGGCTCTTACAGCGACGAACGCCCAAGGAAAAGCTACAATGAGACTGCAGGACCGCATCTGCCGCACGCGCGGGCGCCCACCGTCACCCGAGGCGGCCGAACGCATCGTCAAGGCCGCGACCGAGCTGTTCCTGACCAAGGGCTACTCGGCGACCTCGATGCAGGACGTGGCGCGGCAGTTCGGCGGATCGAAGCAGACGATCTATGCCCGCTTCCCCGACAGGCGCGCGCTGGTCGAGGCCGTGGTCACCGCCTTCGCGGAACGGATGCTGCAATCGCCCCGCCAGGTCACGGGCACCGGCGGCGACCCCGAGACGCGGCTGCTTGCGCTGGCCGATGCGATCCTGCGATCCGCGCTGGAGGGCGAGGCCGTGATGATGCTGCGGCTTGTCATCTCGGAATGCGAACAGATGCCCGAACTGGCCGAGATCGCCGAGCGTCGCGCCCGCATCCCCGGACAGATGCTGGTGGCCGACGTGATGGAGCAGCTGATCCGCGAAGGACGCGTGAGCGGTGACGCCGACACCCTGGCGCGGCAGTTCACCGACCTTGCGCTGGTCCCGCATATCTGGGACCGGCTGACCCTCGCGCGCCCCGCCCGCAGCATGGAGCAGATCGGGCCGGAACTGGAGGCGGCGACCCGCTTCTTCCTGAAGGCCGCCCGCCCGGAGTGACAGCGATCTCAGGCGGACCGCCACAGTCAGCGGATGAGCCCGAGTGCCTATCCTGCGGCCCCCGATTTCATGTCGTTCCGGGCCATCCCTGCTCGGCAGCGTTAGGGACCATATCGGGCACTCGCCATTTCGGCGTCGTCCGGCGCCCCCATCGGCCAGTCGGTCCATGCCATGCCGAAGGTGACGGGGAAGGCCGCCGCGTGATCCCCAATCCTGCGCATCAAATATGCGCCGATCTCGCAGCGTCCCCCGGTGCGGCAGAAAGCGTTGCATGGCGTAATTCATCAGGAACTGCAGGAGCCGCCAATGGGCGAGCACCAGTGCGAACAGCCTGCCGGGACGACCACCCCAAGATGCCCAAACGGGTCCAGTTATCGCAGTGATCCCGCCACCATCAGGACGCGCAATGTCGCGAGCGACATAAACCTTATCATATCAGCAGAGATTCCGAGCGCCTGACGTGACAGCAACCCAAAGGGAGTGGGGCGATCTGGCCAATTCCAAGAGCCGACGCTGCAACAAGGACAGCGGCCGCGTGCATCTCAGCGCCGTAGGGCGAAGCGCACGATCAGGCCGAACAGCAGCGCCCAGAACGGGGCGCCGATGCCCATCAGGCCGAAACCGCTGGCGGTCGCCATGAAGGTGACCAGCGCGGCCTCTCGGTCGGTCTTGTCGGTCAGGGCGGCGGACAGGCTGTTGCCGATGCTGCCCAGCAGCGCCAGCGCGGCGATCGTCAGGACCAGCGCCTGCGGCAGGATCAGGAACAGCCCGATCACCGTGGCCCCCATCAGCCCGACGATCACGTAGAAGATCCCGGTGAAGACGCCGGCCTTCCAGCGCGTGCGCGGATCCTCGTCGGCATCGGGTCCGGTGCAGATCGCCGCCGTGATCGCGGCAAGGTTGAAGGCATAGCCACCGAAGGGCGCAAGCAGCAGGCTGAATATCCCCGTCACGGTGATCGCACGGCCGATCCGGGGCTCGAATCCGTCGGCGCGCAGGGTGGCGACGCCCGGCATGTTCTGCGAGCTCATCGTCACAAGATACAGCGGCAGGCCCAGACCGATCAGCACGGCGGGCTGGAACTCGGGCATGACGAAGGACGGGCGCGCCAATGACAGGGGCAGCGCCGCATCCGCGAAACCACCCGTCACGGCGACATGGCCCAGCCCCGCAAGGAACACGACCGCGATGGCATAGCGAGGCCCGTATCGCCGCATCGCAAGATAGGTCGCGACCATGATCCCGACCAGAACCGGATTCGAGCTTATGCCATCGAATATCTTGATCCCGAACGAAAACAGGATACCCGCCAGCATCGCATTCGCAAGGCTGTCGGGAACCAGCCGCGCCAGCCTGTCGAACCAGCCGCCAAGGCCCGTCACGATCAACAGGACCGCGCAGAAGAGGAACGCCCCCGTCGCCTCGGGCAGCGTCGCCCCGGTTCCAAGCGCGATCAGCGCCGCCCCCGGCGTGGACCAGGCCGTCAGCACCGGCATCCGAGCGGTGAGGGACAGCAGCAGCGTCGACAACCCCATCCCCACCCCGAGGACCAGCATCCAGCTGTTGGCCTGCGCCTCGGTCGCGCCCAGCCTGTCGATGGCCTGGAAGATGATCGCGACCGAGCTGGTATAGCCGACAAGGACCGCGATGAAGCCGGCCACGACATGAGAGAGCTTGAAGGGAAGCATGGCAGTCTCTAATCCGGGAATCGTGCGCTATGACGTACGCAGGCCTAGCACGCGTGCGTTATGACGCACAACACGGGAATGACGGGGATGCACATGACCGAGCCACGCAGGGATGAGATCGTGGGCGACAATCTTCGCGAGGCGCGCGCCCGTGCGGGCCTCAGCCTCAGCGCGGCGGCCGAGGCGACAGGGGTCAGCAAGGCGATGCTGGGCCAGATCGAGCGGGGCGAGAGCAGCCCGACCATGGCCACGCTGTGGAAGCTGTGCCGGGGGCTGCAACTGCCGCTGACCGCGCTGATCGGACCGTCGCGCAGTGACAGCGCCCCCATTCGACCGCACGAGGGTTTCGTCGACGGCCCCGCCTTCCGCACGCTGTTCCCCTTCGATCCCAAGACCGGCACCGAGGTGTTCCTGCACGACCTGGCCCCGAACTGGGAACATCGCTCGGAACCCCATGCCCCCGGCGTCGTCGAGGACATCTTCGTCATCGAGGGCGCGGTCGAGATCTGGCTGGGGTCCGACTGGATCAGGGTCGAGCCTGACCGCGCGCTCCGCTTCAACGCGGATCAGGCGCACGGGTATCGCAACCCGCTGGACCGCAGGTCGCGGTTCCTGAACACGATGCACTATCCGGGCTGACGCCGCTTGAAGGATCGCGACCGATCCGCTAACAAACCGACCGGATGGTTTGTTAGCGGGGCCGACATGCAGGCATGGCTTATCCTTGGGGTCGCGATCGTGGCCGAGGTCGCGGGATCGACGGCACTGATGAAATCGCAGCAGTTCACGCGGCTGCTGCCGTCGCTGGCGACGGTGGCGCTGTATGTGCTGGCCTTCTACTGCCTGTCGCTGGCGCTGCGGCACATCCCGCTTGGGATCGCCTATGGCGTCTGGGCGGGCGTGGGCATCGTGCTGACGGCGCTGATCGGCGTGGTGCTGTTCAGGCAGGCGCTGGATCTTGCGGCGATCGTGGGCATCGGCTTCATCGTGACCGGGGTGGTGCTGATCAACGCCGTATCGGGTTCCGCGCATTGAGCGGGCTTCACAGGCCCAAGCGCCCGGAACAAGTCCAGCAGGCGATCCTGCACGCGGCAAGCGGCATCGCGGTCCGGCACGGGATCCAGACCGTGACCCTGCAGGCGGTGGCGGATGCGGCGGGCGTCACCAAGGGCGGGCTGATGCACCATTTCCGTGACAAGAGCGCGCTGATCGACGCGATGCGCGAACATGCGATCACCACATTCTCGGCCATGCTGGACGATCATCTGGCGTCCGAGGTCGGCATGGGCCGCTTTACCCGTGCCTATGTCAGGACCTGCCTGGATGTGACGGCGGACGATGTGGAGCTGCAACTGACCGCCGCGATGTGGGCCGATCCGCAATTGCGGGCGGATTGGTATGCGTGGATGGCCGACCAGGAGGCCCGCCACGCCGCCACGGATGCAGGGACGCGGTTCAAGGTGATCCGGCTGGCCGCCGACGGCGCGTGGCTTGCCGCGCTCGATGGCTGCGACACGGCGGATTGGCAGGCCGAGCTGCTGGCCATGGCATAGAAGCGCGCCGCCCGACATCGCGGGCGGCGCAAATCGGGATCAGGCCAGCAGGGCCAGCACCTTCTCGGCTGCGCCATCCGAGGATGCGGGGTTCTGGCCGGTCACCAGACGCCCGTCCACGACCGAATGCGGCTGCCAGTCGGCGACGTTCTCGAAGATCGCGCCCAGCTCGCGCAGCTTGGTCTCCAGCAGGAAGGGCATCGCATCGGCCAGGCCGACGGCGCGTTCCTCGCTGTCGGTGAATGCCGACACCTTGCGGCCCTTGACGATGGGATCGCCATTCGCATCGACCGCCTTGGCGAAGGCCGCCGGACCGTGGCAGACCGAGGCGACGACCTTGCCCGCGTCCCATGCCGTGCCGATCACGCCCGCGACCAGGTTGCTTTCGGCCAGGTCGTACATCGCGCCATGCCCACCGGGAATATAGAGCGCGTCGAACTGCTTGACGTCCATATCCTCGAGCCGGCCCGGCGCGGCCAGCAGCGCGGTGGCTGCCTCGTCGCCGCGGAAACGCGTGACGCTGGCGGGGGCGTTCTCGCCCGTCTCGTCGGAGTTCGGATCGATGGGAACGGGCTTGCCCGCAGGCGTCACCAGCACGACCTCGTGCCCGGCATCGAGAAAGGCGTAATAGGGGGTCGCCAGTTCCTCGTACCAGACGCCGGTCGGCTTGCCGGTATCGCCCATCACGTCGGCGGCGGTCGAGAGGATCAGGATGCGTGCCATATGCGGATCTCCTTCTGTTCGGTTCCTGCGCACGGGCATGTGCCGTGCTTCGGGATGGAACATAGGGACGCGCGTATCGTTCGGGAAATTGATGCAGGCAACGTCAGATATCGATATTCTGGACATATGACGCCAGACATCTCCCTTCTTCGCGTGTTCCATGCCGTCATGGAGGAACGCAACGTGACCGCCGCCGCCGAAAGACTGGGCCAATCCCAGAGCACCGTCAGCGCGGCCCTGTCCCGCCTGCGCGAGGCCCTGGGCGACGAGCTGTTCCTGCGCGCCCGCTACGGGGTCGAACCGACCGAGAAGGCGCTGGAGATCGCGCCCGACATCGCGGCGGGCCTCGAACGGCTGGAACAGGCGTTCCGCGCCGCCGAACCCTTCGATCCCTCGCGCACGACGCGCCGCTTCCGGCTGCTGCTGGGCCCATATGCCGAGATCGTGCTGACGCCCGCGCTTGCGGCGGCCTTCGCGACGCAAGCCCCACAGGCCGCGCTCGAGGTGTCGCCCATCGGGCCCGACCTCGACCCGCGCCACCTTGCGGGGCGGGCTTTCGACCTTGCGATCGGGCGGTTCGACACCCCGCCCGAGGATCTGGTCGTGTCCGAGCTGTTCAGCGACGGGTTCCGCTGCATCGTCGCCCCGCAGGCCCTGCCCGACGGCGCGGCGCTGGACCAGGCCCGCTACGAGAGCCTGCCGCATGTCGTCGTGGCCCCGCCCGGCAAATGGCGCACGGGCCTGCACAAGCGGATGGAGGGCACGGGCCTTCGCCGCCGAACCGCGGTCGTCGTGTCGCATTTCCTGTCGGCCCCGCCCGTGGTCGCGCGACTGGGCGGCATCGCCACGGTGCCCGCGCGCGTGGCCTCCATGACCGCGGATGCCTATGGGCTGCGGAACCTGCCCGTTCCCGTGGACCTAGGCCGCTTTCCCAGCCAGATCGCATGGCACCCGCGCTTGCGCCGCGATCCCGGCCACCTGTGGCTGCGCCGCATGATCGGCCAGATCGTGGCGGATTTCGACTGATTGACGCGCCACCCACGCCCGCGACCGGCAGTGCCGCATCCTGCCCAAGCTATGGGACTGCGCCATCTGCCTGCCGACACGGGTGGAACCAACAGCGCCCATGCGTTGCACCGCGTCGACCGACGGGAAATTGGTTCAGGGCAATGACGCGGTCGTAATCCGCGGGCGCGTTTCCAGCGCGTCAGCGTGGCGGGCAAGTCCCACGAAGTCGGCCGCCGCAGTCACGCAGCAACTCAAGCACCTCTTTGCAGGCAGTCGAGACCACGCGCGGCAGAACCTTACCCAGTGGTCGTCTTACGCGTTCAACGCCCCTCGAACGGCGCGATCAGGCTGGCGTCGGGGAACAGGTACAGCACGTCGGCGGCGCTGCTTTCCTCGAAGATCAGCTTGACGTTCGGGCCGGCATCCATCGTCGCAAAGGCCGCAAGCCCGTCCGCGCGGGCCTGCCACAGGCGTTCCAGCACCTGCCAGCTGCCGCCCGTCAGGTAGCAGAGCGGCGGGCGCGCGGCCATCATCGTGGCGTGCATCGCAAGGGCGTTCGCCTCGACCCGCGGACCCAGGGCGGCCATGTCGCGGGCGGCGATCGCATCCTCGATGACGCGGCAATCCGCTTCCGCCTGCGCAGGCCAGGGCGGGAACAGCGGGCTGGTCTCGACCGTGTGGTTCATGCCGTCGCGCGAACTGAAAGGCTTGGGCCCCTTGTCCACGGCCACGATCGCGATGCGGAAGCCGGGCCAGCGCAGGTCCAGCGGGACGCCGTGGCTGTCATGCCCATCCTCGGCCTCGCCCCGGTTCCAGCGGACGAAGCCGTGCCAGATCGAGCGGGCGGCGCTGCCACTGCCGATCCGGGCGATGCGGCTCAGATCCGTGTCGTCCAGATCCAGCCCGAACGCCCCCGCCAGCGCACGGGTCAGCGCCGCGAACCCCGAGGCCGACGAGGCAAGCCCCGCCGCCGTCGGGATCGAGTTCTGCGTCGTGATCCGCAGCGGCAGGTGCCTCCCCCCCCGGAACAGGTCAGCGAATGCCAACGCGCGGCGCGCGAAGGCGTCGCCCGGATCCAGCAGCGTGCCGTTGTGATGCACCTCGTCGTGGCCCGTGCCGGACCCCTCGACCCGCGTATGAGAGCCCCAGTTCGCCAACGAGATCGAGACGGAGCTGTTCAGCGGAAGGTTCCGCGCGGCGTCGCGCTTGCCCCAGTATTTCGACAGCGCGATGTTGCTGGGCGCATAAGCCTCGGCTGCTCGGATGTCGGTCGCGCCCGCCATGGCACGGGCGATCATGTCGCGGACGGCATCAGTCATCGAAAACAAGTCCCTTCTCGGCAATGCTTGCGGGCACGAAACCCTTGGGCTGGTCGCCCAGTGCCAGCACGCAATCCCCCAGCCCCGAGCCGGAGATCTTGGCGACTGCGGCGCCCGCGTCGCGCGCCTCGCGGATGATCGCGTCCAGCGTGTCGTCGGACACGCCCAGCTGCTCCATCAGGCGCTGGTATTCGTTCAGCGCGTCGTGGAATGCAGCCCAGTCCAGCCCTTGCGCCGCGCGGATCGCGGCATCTGCGCTTGCGCCCATCCGGGAGTAGAGCGCGTCGAAAGCGGCCTCGTTGCCCGCCATCCGATCGGCCACAAGGCGCAGCACCTCGGCTGTCGGGGTCTTGTAGCCCGCATAGCGCAGGCCGAACGGCCCCGGCGGCACCGGAAGCGCCTCGATCTGCGCGGCACCGCCATCGGGCGCGCGATAGGCGACGAAGCCGCCATGCAGGCTGGCCGCCAGATCGGCCCCGCTGCCCCTGCCCTGGATGGCGCGGACGATGCGCAGCGCGTCGTCATGCAGCCCCTCGGTCCCCCGCCCCGCCAGCCGCGACAGCGCGCCGAGGCAGGCGACCGTCACCGCCGCCGAGGATCCAAGCCCGAGCCTCGGATCGATCCCCGAGGTGATGTCCATGTCGAACCCGCAAGGCAGGTCCGGCGCGTGTCGCGCGATGGCGGCCAGCACGAAGCGATAGGTCCCGCCCGCAGGCAGATCGTCCAGCGACCCCTGCTGCGGCGCCCCGATCTGCGAGGTGATGCGAAACATGCGGTCGGCACGCGGGACGATCGTCACATGGGCGCGCTGCTCGATCCCGGCGACGATGGCGCGGTGTCCATAGACCACGGCATGTTCGCCCGTGATCATGACCGAACCCGGCGCGCTGGCGCGGATGACCTGATCCATCAGCCCTGCCCCGGCAGCGGTTGCGCACGCGGCGCGGGGCCGGGTGCCGCCCCCGTGCGCGACATGCGCAGGGGCGCCCAGTCGAGGTCGGGATGGCGCGCCATGACCGAAGCCATCGCCTGCGCGTCGTCAATCCGCACGAGGACCGCCCCGCCGTGATCGCCCCGCACGGAACCTGCGCCGCAGATCTTGGCCGCGCCACCCGCCTCCTCGATCTGGGCCACGAGGGCCTGCGTCGCTGCCGGCACGACGCCGATGCGTTCCAGCAGGCGCTGGTTCTCGGTGATGGCGGCGTCGGGGCTGCCCCCAGACAGCAGCGCGGCCTCCAACGCGCGGGTGCAGGCTGCGAAGGCGTCCCACAGCGCCGCATCGCGACCATGCGCCGCCGCGACCGCGCTGACGCATTCGCCGGTCCCGCTGACGGGGCGCCCGTGCAGTACCCAGTACCAGCCGCGTCCCGCGACAAGGTCGTGATCCTCGGGCAAATCGAAGCTGCTGATCGAACCCGGCCCGTTCCCGCCCACGCGGACAAGCCCGCCGCGCACGACGCTGGCCGCGTCGATGGGACCGGCCTTGCCGTGCTTCAACCGCTCGCAGAAGCGGACGCGGTCGAAGCGCTGTTCGGGCGTCTTGGGCCGGTCCAGCAGCGTCTCGAACAGGACCGTGGTGGCCGCGACGATGGCCGCAGACGACCCCATGCCCGCGCCGATGGGCAGCTCCGTCCGGCTGCCCAGCTCACCCGGTCGCGGCAGGTGGTGCATCGCGCCGATGCCCGGCATCGCGGCGGTCCCCGGCGGCTTGTCGTGCAGAAGCGACGCCAGCGCATAGACCGCCAGATCGTCGGGATGGGTCAGGACCTTGTGCACCTTTAGGTCGCCGTTCAGGAACTGCTCGAACCGGCGGTCCAGCCGCGACTTGAACCCCGACAGCAGCTTCAGCGAATAGGTCGCCCCGCCCGAGAGATTGGCGAATGTCGTGCGTATCCCCTCGCCAATGCCAAGCGGCGTGAACCACACCTCGGTATAGCGGGCGATGGCCATGGCAAGCGCGGGCGCACCATAGAGCACGGAATGTTCCCCGGACAGGATCAGCTTGCCCGGGGCATGGGCGCCTGCTTCAGGCCTGCCGGTCGACATAGATGCGCTTCTCGTCCTCGATACCTGCCAGCCTGAAACGACCGCGCGCCTTGTCGGGCGCGCCCTGCGTCAGGTCGATCTCGTCCCACAGGGCAACGTATTCGTCATATGTGACGGGCGTGCGATCCTGCAGCAATTCGCGATGGCGTTCCGCGAACAGGTGGTCGCGGTAACCGGGCGCGATCCGCGCATCGAAGAATTCGCCCGTCGCACCCGAGCCATAGCTGAACAGACCGACCAGCGCGCCGGTCAGGTCCTCCTGAGCGTTCTCCAGCAGCGAGGCGAATGCCAGGTAGATCGACCCGGTATAGCAGTTCCCGACCTGCCGGTTGTAGATCAGGCCCGTCTGCACCTGCCCCATGTCCACCGGCGTCTTGTTCGCCTTGGCCAGGTGGCTGTTCGCCTTCTCGCCCATCCGCGAGAACGGCACGTGATAGCAGAAATGCGCGAAATCGGCGAACTCGTGGCCGCCATTCGCGCGATAGTCGTTCCACGCCTCGACCAGCGCGTTCAGATAGCGCAGCGTCGATGCCTTGCCGTCGAACAGGGGCGTGCGGCGGTGGTTCGGCCGCCAGAAATCCATGATATCCTCGGTGAACAGCCCCGAGACGGTGCCGATCTCGGCCACCTTGGGATCGGCGCTGACAAGGATGGCGACGGCGCCCGCACCCTGCGTCGCCTCGCCCGAGCTTTCGCGGTCATAGCGCGCGACATCGGACGCGATCACCAGCACCTTGCGGTCGGGCTTGCGGGCGACATGCGCGCAGGCCATCTGCAGCGCCGCCGTCGCGGAATAGCAGGCCTGCTTCAGCTCGACGCAACGGCAGTTGGGCGACAGGTCCAGCAGGCGGCGCAGATAGATGGCGGCGGCCTTCGACTGGTCGATCCCGCTCTCGGTGGCGAACAGAACCGTGTCGATGCCCTGCGTGCCCGCGCGTTCGATGATCGGCAGCGCGGCCTCGGCGGCCATGGTCACGATATCCTCGTCATGGCCGGGCAGTGCGATTTTCTCCTGCCCGATCCCCTTCGAGAACTTCTCGGGGTCGATCCCGTGATGCGCGGCAAGGATATCCAGTCCCACGTAGTTCTGGGGGGTGTAGAAGCTGATCGCTTCGATTCCTGTCACGGTCATCTTAGGCACTTTCATTGACGGATAAGCGAGGAATTGTCCTTCAGGTCGGCAAGCGTGCCGCAACCCAGGAGGAACATGGCTGTCCGGAACTCCAGATGCAGTTTCCGGATGGCGGATACAACCGCCTCGCGCGAGTTTTGGGCCGCTTTCAGCAGGGGCGCGGCGACCCCGCACATGTCGGCCCCCAGGATGACGCATTTCGCCATGTCGACACCGTTGCGGATGCCGCCGCTGGCGATCAGCACGCTGGTTCCATCATGGGCCGCAAGCGCGGGCCGCGCCTCGCGCAGGGCGTCCACGGTCTGCAGGCCCCAGTCCTGGAAGACCAGGCCCAGGTCGTCATCGGCCCGCTGGCGGCGGCGATACTCGATCCGGCTCCAGGATGTGCCGCCGCGACCGGCCACGTCGAAATGCCGGATCCCGGCGCGCAGCCCGATGGCGATATCGGCCGCCGACAGGCCGCAGCCCACCTCCTTCAGCAGGACGGGCACGGGAACGTCGCGGGCGATGGCCGCGATCTTGCTGCCCAGATCGGCAAAGTCGCGATCCCCCTCGGGCTGGACGGCCTCTTGCAGGGGGTTCAGGTGCAGATACAGGCCGTCCGCCTGCAGCACCTCGATCGCGGCCAGGCATTCCTTCAGCCCCAGCCCCATGTTCAGCTGCACCGCGCCGATATTGGCCAGCAGCGGCACGGTGGGCGCATGGGCGCGCAGGTCGAAGCTGGCCCGCGCCGAGGGGTCGGTGAACATCACGCGCTGCGAGCCCACCGCCATGGCGACGCGGGCCTCCTCGGCACCAGCGGCCAGGTTGCGGTTGATGCGCTCGATCTCCTCGCCGGTGCCGCCGGTCATGGACGAGATCAGCAGCGGGAAGGACAGTTCACGGCCCAGGAAGCTGGTCGCCGTGTCGATGGCGTCGAAATCCACCTCGGGCAGGGCGCGATGGGTCAGCGCGATGCGGTCGAAGCCGCTGTCGCCCCGGTCGATATCCGCATCGTCGTCCAATGCACGCAGATGGTCCAGCTTGCGCCCCGCGACATGGTGATCCTTGCTGTCGGTCATCGCTCCATCTCCATGTGGGTGCGGACCAACTCTCCGGGGTTGGTCTGGGCCGCAAGCAGCGACAATTCACCACACAGCACGACGCCCGCGCAGATCGCCGCAAGACGGCGCGCGTTGTCGCCGGGTTCGCCCGGCTGGCGGCAGCCCATCCGCGACAGGTTCTCCTCGATCGAGGGGATGCCCTTGCCGGCACCGACCGAGCCCATGATGAGGTTGGGCAGCGTGCACGAGAAATACAGATCCTCGCCGCGGGCCTCGCAATGGACGAAGCCCTGGCTGGCCTCGATGATGTTGGCCGCGTCCTGCCCCGTCGCCAGGTAGAAGCCCAGCAGCATGTTGGCGAAATGCGCGTTCGCACTGCGCAGCGACCCCGCCAGCGTACCCCCGACATAGTTCTTCTCGTAGTTCAGGCGGACCATCTTCTCGGCGCTGGTGCGCAGCACGCGGGTCAGGATCTTGCGCGGGATCTCGACCTCGGCGACGGCGTATTTGCCGCGGCCCAGGATGCCGTTGACCGCCGACGCCTTCTTGTCGGTGCACAGGTTCCCCGAGATCGTGGAATAGGCCAGCATCGGGTATTCCGACAGGATCCAGCCCTGCACGGCCTCGGCGGCCTTGGTGACCATGTTGTGACCCGAGGCGTCGCCCGTCACGCATTCGATGCGGATGTAAAGCAGGTTGCCCACGATCTGGCGATTCAGCTCGACAAGGCGGGCGAAGCGGCTGGTGGTGGCGACCACGGCCGCGACCTCTTCCTGGCGGGCCTTGATCGACTGCCAGGCGGCGGTCGCCGCCGCCCCGTCATGCGCCCGCAGCGCGATCGAGCGGCTCATGCGTTCGTCGACCAGCGAGACCTGGATCCCGCCCGAATGCCGGGAAACCCCTGCCCCCCGCGCGGTCGAGGGCCAGAGCGGCGTCTCGTAGGTGGCCAGCGGCGCGCTGATCGGGCCCTCGACGACGGGGCCGCGGAACAGGATCGGGCCGACCCATTGCGTGGGCACCGGGGTATGGGAAATCATCTGGTCTTTCACGGGCGCTTCCGCTTCTTCGTTCTGCATCATCTGGATGCATCGCATTCTTCGCGGGCAGAATCGAGACGTCGCGTGCAAGTTATGTCAACTTGCCGCGCGTTTCCGTGCGGAAACCGGCGTCGGACGGGCGGTTCGACGCGTGCAGGACATGGTGGCGGGGCGGTTTCCCGCCCAGCCTGTCCGCGCCCCCGTCGCGCGGCCCTAGAAGTCCCCCGGCGCGCATTGCAGGCAGACCAGCCCCTCGGCCCGCCAGGCATCCACGACGGACCGCCGGTCGTCCACGACCAGCCAGGGCGCCAGCCCGTCGGCGCGCATCTCGGCTAGGGCGCGGCGCTTGACCTCGGGGTCGCTGGCGCCGTCCTGATCCTCGGGGCGCAGATAGATCCCGTCGAAGGGCAGGTCGTGCTTGCGCAGCCATGCGATCGTCTGATCCTGCCAGCCGCGGGGCCGCCCCGAGCAGATGACGACCGTCTCGCCCCCCTCCTTCAGCTTGCGCATCAGGCGGGCGACCTCGGGGATGGGCGGGGCGTCGGCCATCGCGTGGTGGAAGGCGTCCCAGTGCTTGGTCGTGCCGTGGACAAGATGGCCCAGGCGGTCGGCGTCGAATTCGGCAAGCGTGCCGTCCACGTCGAAGACGACGCAGGGGGTGGTGGCGGTCATATCGTTCCTTCCTTTAATCGGTCGCCGTCCGGGCTGAACAGGATCGGCGTGGCGTTGGGCGGACGGTCGCCCGCATCGCCGGTGGTCCACAGCACGCGCGCGGCACGGATCACGCCCGAATGGCAGACCAGCACCGGCAGCGCATCGCCCGAGGTCGCGCAGATCCGCCGGATCGCGCGGTCCACGCGGGCCAGCACGTCGTCCCAGCCCTCGCCCCCCTGCGGCGTGATTTCGCGCGGGGGCAGATCGGCGACGGGGCGTCCCTCGAAGATGCCCCAGTCGCGTTCGCGCAGATCGGGTTCGGGCTGGTGGTCGCGCCCCGGAAAGGCCAGCAGCGCGGTATCGCGGGCACGCGACATCGGGCTGGCGAACAGCGCGATGCCCGATGGCCATTCGCGCCCTGCCAGGGCGCGGGCCTGATCGCGGCCCCTTGGCGTCAGGGGCACATCGGTTGCGCCCGCGATGATCGCCCCTGCATTGGCGGTCGTTTCGCCGTGGCGGATCAGGCAGAAGCTGCGGGCGGGGATCATGGCGTCACCTCCTGGTGCATGAAGACCTGCGCGCCCATGTCCAGCGCCAGATAGATCTCGGGGTCGGGGCAGAAGGCCGGGGCAAAGCGCCGCGCGGCCAGCCGTTCCAGCATCCGTCGCTGGTCGCGCAGCGGCGGATGCACGTTCCAGCGGCGGAAATGCCCGCCGGGGCGGTCGCAGAATGCGCGCGCATGGGCGTTCATGTGCCCGGTGAAGACGACATGCGCGTCCCGCCCCAGCCTGCCCGCATCGCGCCATGCTTGCAGATGCCGCCATGCCGCGCCGGCTTCGGCGTTCGGCGTGTCGCAGACAAGAAAGCGTGCCTCGGTGGCGTAGGCCAGTCCGCGCGCCTCGGGCAGTTGCGCGATGGCCGGCAGGCAGGCGTCGTCGACCATCACGCTGCCCGGTCCGTGGCGGCGGATCAGCCGCAGGGCCAGCTCGGCCGCGCGGCCGGATGGCGGCACCGGCAGCAGTACCTGCCCCGGCAGCACCTCGAGCAGGTCGTCCAGGTCCGCGATGCAATCCGATTGCGCCACGTCGAAACCGCCATAGGAGCAGTCGAGAATCGCCGTCCCCGCAGGCGGGGGCGGATCGAAGGCGAACCAGTCGGATTCCTCGGACCAGTCGCCGGAATAGAACAGCCCCTCGCCCATGTCGAAATGCATCCAGACGCCGCCCGCGGCATGCCCGTTGCGACCGGTCGTCAGATCGACCCCGGCGATCCGCGTGACACCGCGTTCGGGCAGCAGGCGCAGATCCGCCCCCGCGGGCAGCAACCCCGCCGTCTGCCGCGTCGCATGGATCGGCAGCCCCGCCGCGACCGCGTGACGCGCGCCGCCGATATGGTCCACGTGGTCATGGGTGATCAGCACCGCATCCGCGTCCGCCAGCCAGGCGGGGTCGAACTCCGCGCCCTCGTCCGGGCCGGTCCCGCAATCGAGGATCAGGCGCATCCCGCCGACATCCAGCCTGATGCAGGCAGGGCCCTTCACGCCCATGCCCGAAAGGATCTTCACGCTGTCCATTCAATCCTCGGCAAAGGCCCAGGGGGCGTTGATGGTCAGGCCAAGCTGCGCGCCCGTATCGAAGCGGGCGCGGGTCTCGGTCACCAGCCGGGTGCCGCAATCCAGCACGGTTTCCAGCAGGTATTTCCCGCCAAGATAGGTGACGCGCGCGACCTTGGCGCGCAGGTCGCCCGTCTCGGAGATGGCAAGGTTCTCGGGGCGCAGGCAGACGTGATCGACAAAGCGCGATTGCGGGGCGGCGTTCACCGCCACCTCGGCCCCCAGGATGCGGGCGCGGCCCGCGCCGTCATGGGCCTGCACGGGCACCACCGTCCCGCGCCCGACGAATTCCGCGACGAAGCGGCTGGCGGGACGTTCGTACAGGTTCTGCGGCGTGTCGAGCTGCCGGATCCGGCCCCGGTCCATCACCGCGATGCGGTCGGCCATGGCCATCGCCTCGGACTGGTCATGGGTGACATAGACCATCGTGGCCCCGGTGCGGCGGTGGAAATCGGTGAAGACCGCCTGCATCGATGCGCGCAGCGCCACGTCCAGGTTCGCCAGCGGCTCGTCCAGCAGGACGGCCTGCGGGTCGGACACGAGGCAGCGCGCAAGGGCCACCCGCTGGCGCTGGCCGCCCGACAGGTCCGACGGCATCCGGTCGGCATAATCGCCAAGGCCGGTGGCCTGCAGCGCGGCCTCGGTCCGGGTGGCAATGGCATCGCGCGACAGGCGGCGTATCTCCAGCGGATAGGACACGTTGCGGCGCACCGACATGTGCGGCCACAGGGCATAGGACTGGAAGACGAAGCCGATATTGCGATCCTCGGGGGGGACCATCGCGCCCCGCCCCGCATCGGCCATGTCGCAGCCGCCGATGGCGATGCGGCCACGGTCCGGCATCTCGAACCCCGCCAGCAGGCGCAGCAGCGTGGTCTTGCCGCAGCCGGACGGACCCAGCAGGGCGATGAACTCTCCGTCATCGAAGCGGGTGGTGATGTCCTGCAGGGCGGGCGTGCCCGCGAAATCCTTGCCGACAGAGGACAGGTCTATGTCTGCCATGGGACGACTCCTTTCGGGAAGCGGCGCGAGAACAGCTGGATCAGGCCCATCAGCACCATGACGACCAGCACGATGGTCATGGCAAGCGCGCTGGCCATCGCGGTCTCGCCGCTGTCCTCGAGGTTGAAGATCACCACCCCGAGCGTCTCGGTCCCCGAGGACCACAGAAGCGCCGAGACGGTCAGTTCGTTGAACGCGGTCAGGAAGACCAGGATCGCCCCCGCGGCGGCGGCGGGCGCCGTCAGCGGCAGGACCACGTCGCGCATCCGGCGCGACAGGCCCGCGCCCACCGATTGCGCGGCCTCGGCCATGGCGGGGTCCAGCTGCTTCAGGCTGGCCTGCACGGGGCGGAACATCACCTCGAAGAACCGTGCCAGATAGGCCAGGAAGATGATCCAGACCGTGCCATAGAGCGTCGCGTCCGTCAGCGGCAGGTCGATCAGCAGCAGGATCATCGCGATGGCCAGCACCACCCCCGGCAGCGCATAGGGCAGGTCCAGCAGGCTGTCGAACAGCCGCGTCAGCCGCGTCGGGTTGCGCGACATCAGCCATGCCAGCGGCAGGCACATCGCCATCAGCACCAGCGCGACCCCAAGCGCGAGGCAAAGCGAATTGGCGAAGGCGCGGCGGGTGACGGGCTGGCTGAACAGCACCTCGGCCCAGGATTGCAGCGTGATCGTGTCCAGCCGCAGCGGCACGCCATAGGCCGGCACCAGCGAGGTCGCGACCAGCCCGAACATCGGCAGCACGAGGATCGCCGCGACCACGGCCCACAGCGCGATCTCGACCGGCAGGCGGGCGCGGCCAAGCGGGATCGCCAGCGGGCGCGAGGTCGATCCGACCAGGTGGACGCGCTGGCGGGTCTGGAAGAAGCGCTGTGCCAGGATGCCCGCGATGGCGACCGTGCCGATCAGCATGGCCAGGACCGACACCTCGGCCAGGACGCCCGTGCCCATGCCCGCCAGCTTCTGATAGACCAGCGTGGGCAGCGTGGAATAGCCTGCGGGAATGCCCAGCATCGCGGGGATCCCGAAATTCCCGAGCGCGGTGACGAAGGTGATCGCGCTGCCCGCCGCAAGGCTGGGCAGGGTCAGGGGCATCACGACCTGCCACCATGTCCGAAGCCCGCGCGCGCCGCTGATGCGGGCGGCCTCGACGACCTCCTGCGGGATGGCGCGCAGGCCCGCGCGCAGGGTCAGGAACACGATCGACATGTGCTGGATGCCCAGCAGCAGCACGATCCCCCCCGGCGAATAGAGCGGCTGCGCCGAACCCAGTGGCGGCGCGATCCCGAGCGTCTTCAGCAGCACCGAGGACGGCCCCATCAGCTGGATCCAGGACAACGCCGTGATCTGCGGCGGGATCATCATCGGGATCATCAGGCAGAAGACCAGCGCCGCCTTGGCGCGCAGATCGGTCAGCGCCACGATGAAGGCGAAGGCCGATCCCAGCACGACCGAGATCACCGTCCCCAGCCCCGCCGTGACCAGCGAATTGCGCAGCGCATCCAGCGTCGCGGGCTGCGACAGCACATCCGCCGCAAGGCCGAGGCCGGGGCGCGTGCGGTCGGTCAGCCCCTCGACGAACAGGCGCATGACCGGCGCCAGCGTCACGAAGGTCGCGATCAGCAGCACGACCGAGAGCAGCCGGTGCTCGGACCGGCTGCCCCCTTTCTGCATCGCAGCCTGCATCACTCGGCGCCGAACAGCTCGGTGAACTTCGCCTTGTCGGCCTCGGCCTGTTCCAGCGCGGCGGCGGGGTCGAAATCCATCAGCCGGATCTGGTCGCGGGCGGGAAAGCCCTCGGGCACGCCCATGCCTTCGCGGGCGGGGATGTAGCCCATGTCCAGGACCAGCTGCTGGCCTTCCTCGCTGATGAGGAAGTCCACGAATTTCTGCGCGCCTTCGAGGTTCTTCGCCGTGGACATGATCGCCACCGGTTCGGTCACGTAGGACACGCCCTCGTTCGGGAAGACGAATTCCACCGGCGAGCCTTCGGCCTTGTTGCGGATCGCAAGGAAGTCCACGACCATGCCATAGGGCTTCTCGCCCGAGGCGACGGCCTTGAAGGTGCCGCCATTGCCGCCCTGCGCGCGGGCCTCGTTCGCGGCCAGCGTCTCGTAATAGTCCCAGCCCAGGCTGTCATCGCCGGTCAGCGTCGCCAGGTGGATCAGCGCGGCGCCGGAATACAGCGGCGACGGCATCGCGACCTGCCCCTTCAGCCCGTCCTGCGCCAGGTCGGCCCAGGATTCGGGCGCGGTCTCGACGCCGGTATTGTAGACGATGCCGGTCGTGATCAGCTTGGTCGAGTGGTAATACCCCTCGGGCGAATTCAGCGCGGCGTCGTAATTCTCGGCCTCGGGGGACTGGTAGGCGGTCAGCAGACCTTCCTGCGCCATGCCCTCAAGCGTGACGGTATCGGCGATCAGCAGCACGTCGGGCTGGGGGTTGCCGGCCTCGATCTCGGCGCGCAGGCGGGCCATCAGCTGGGTGGTGCCGTCGCGTACCCATTCGACCTCGGTGCCGGGATTGGCGGCCATGAAGGCATCGACGGTCTGCTGCGCATCCGCGTTCGGCTGCGAGGTATAGAGCGTGATCGTATCCGCCATGGCGGTGCCCGCCAGCAGCACGAGGGCGGTCGAGGTGAGGAAGGTCTTCATCGGGCTCTCCTGAGGTTTGCTTTCGTTCGAAAGCCAAGCACAGGGGCCTTATGGTCGCGCAATGTGACGGTTCGACGACGCGAGTTTGAAGAATTTATTATATTGCAGACACTTGCGCCGATACCCTAGGCTTCGCGCAATCTGCGGTGGTTTCGAAGGAAAATCATGTCACGGCTCGATCTGCTCGAAAGGCGCGATGTCATCGTCGCGCTTCTGTCCGAGGGCGGCCCCTTGTCCGCGACCGAGCTGTCGGACCGGCTGGGCGTGTCGGTCCAGACCGTGCGCGCCGATCTGCGCGACCTGGATCAGGCGGGGTTGGTGCAGCGTCGCAATGGCCGCGTGCAGCTGCGCAACCGGACCGAGAATATCGGCTATCACCCGCGCGTGGGTATCGCATGGCAGGACAAGCAGCGCATCGCCACCGTCGTCAGGGGGCTGATCCCCGACGGGGCGCGGCTGGCGCTTGGGACCGGCACCACGGTCGAGCATTGCGCGCGCTTTCTTGCCGGGCATCGCGATCTGTTCGTGGCGACGAACAGCATCCACGCGGTATCGGCGCTGCAGAACGCCCCCGGCATCGCGGTGGCCATGGCGGGCGGGACCGTGCGGATGCGCGACCTGGACCTGGTGGGCGCGACCGCGCTGGAGTTCTTCGCAGGCTACCGGATGGATTTCGCGATCTTCAGCTGCGGCGGCCTGACCCCTGGGGGCGAGGTGCTGGACTATGACATAGACGAGGTGATGGCCCGCCGCGCGATCGCGGGCTGCGCTGCGACCCGCATCCTGGTTGCCGATGGCGGCAAGATGGGGCTGGACCTGGCCTGTCGCCACGGGCGGCTGTCCGATCACGACATCGTCGTGACCACCGCCCCGCTGCCCGATCGGGTCATGCGCGAATGCGCGGGGCGGGGTACCAGGGTCCTGGTCGCCTGACGCCCCGCGCCGCCTACATCAGCCAGTTCGGCAGGAACATCACCACGCCGGGGAACAGGATCATCAGCACGACCGTTCCCAGCACCGCCGCGATGAAGGGCAGCGCCTCGACCGTATAGTCGCGATAGGAACAGCGCAGGATCCCGCAGACCGTGAACATCGACACCCCGACCGGCGGCGTCATGCCCCCGAAGGTCACCAGCGTCATCATGATCAGCCCGAAATGCACCGGATCGATCCCCGCCGCCGTCACGACCGGCACCAGGATCGGCGTCAGCAGCATCACGAGGACCGTCGCCTCGATCAGCATGCCCAGCACCAGCAGGAAGGCCGAGACGACGAACAGCAGCACCGTCGGGTCGGTCAGCGCGGTCAGCGCGAATTCCGCGATGTCCTGGGGGACGCGCTCGAAGGTGATGACATAGCCGAAGGCCCCCGAGAACAGGATGATCAGCATGATCATCCCGATATCGCTGAGCGTCTGCATGAACGCCTCGTAGACGCGCCGCAGGGTCAGTTCGCGATAGATGCCCATCCCCACGATCAGCGTATAGGCGATGGCGAAGGCGCCGGCCTCGGACGGGGTGAAGAAGCCGAAGCGGATCCCGACCAGCAGCCAGACGGGGAACAGCACGGCCCAGAACCCGTGGATGAAATCGCGCCAGACCTCGGACAGGGTGGGCGCGCGGTCGCGTTCGGGCACATAGCCGCGCCTGCGCGCGACGATGGTGGTGGTCAGCATCAGCGCGATGGTCAGCAGCACGCCCGGCACGATGCCCGCGATGAACAGCCGCCCGATCGACACTTCGCCCAGATAGCCGTAGAGGATCAGCCCCAGGCTGGGCGGGATGGTCGCGGTGATCAGCCCGCCGATGGCCAGAAGCGACCCCGCGAAGCCGGGGGAATACCCCCGCGCGACCATGGGGACGCCAAGGATGCGGGCCTGCATCGCGGCATCCGCCACCGCCGAGCCCGACACGCCGCCCATCAGCGCGCTGAGCAGGATCGAGGATTGCGCCAGCCCGCCCCGCATCCAGCCCGCGAGCGTGGTGGACAGCCGGATCAGCCGCTCGGTGATGCCCGATCCGTTCATCAGGTTGCCCAGCAGGATGAACAGCGGCACGGCCAGCAGCGGGAAGGACTGGCTGACGGCCACGATCCGCTGGACCGAGGTCTGGTCGGGCAGGAAGGTCGAAGGCAGCAGGAAATAGGACGTCCCCGCGATCCCGATGGCGAAGGCCACGGGCATGCCGATGGCGATCAGCGTCAGCGCAAGGATCAGGATGAGGCTCGAGATCACAGGATTTCCTCCTTCGCCGCATATTCGGACGGGGCGTCCGAGGGGGCGTCCTCGTTTGCCAGGTGGTCGAACAGCCCCGCCAGTCCCTCGGCGCACAGGCGGCGCGTGAAGGACAGGATCAACAGCACCGCGCCCACCGGCAGCGCCAGCGTCACGAGGCCATAGGACAGCCCCGAAGCACCCAGTTCCCGTTCCCAGTTGTTGGTCGCAAGGAACCAGCCGTGCCAGGCCACGAAGCCGAGAAAGGGCAGGATCAGCGCAAGGCTCAGCGCGGTGAGGGCCGCGCGAACGGGGCGCGGCAGCATGTCGAAGATCGCGCCGACGCGGATGTGCTGCCCCTGGCGGGCGGCGATGTCGGCACCCAGCATGCAGGCCCAGATCAGCGACAGCTGCGCGTATTGCGGCGCGGCGGCGACGGGCCAGCCAAGGCTGCGCCCGATCCCCGCCACCAGCACCGACAGGACCACGGCCACCAGCGCCAGCAGCGCGGCCAGCCGTTCGACCCGGTCGAAGATGTTCCAGAACGTCACGGCGTCCCCCATTTCCGTCATGGGCCCGCCCCCGGTCCGGCCGGAGGCAGGCACCCGTGTCACTGGTTCAGATAGGGCTGCAGCGCCTCGCGCGCCTCGACCAGGTCCAGCGTCTCGTAGACGGCAGCGGTCGCCTCGCGGAAGGGGGCGGTGTCCAGCTCGTTGAAGCTGACGCCCGCGGCCTCCATGTCGGACTGGACCTGCGCCAGCCGCGCGACGGTGCCTTCGGTCGCCATGTCGCCCGCGGCCATCAGTTCCTCGTCCAGAATCGTGCGCAGGTCGTCGGGCAGCGACTGGTACCAGTCCTCGGATGTCACGAGACCGGTGAACAGCTGGATGTGGTTGGTGAAGGCCACGTTGGTCGAAACCTCGTGCAGCTTGATCCCGAAGGCCCCGGTAAGCTGGGCCTCGGCGCCGTCGATGGCGCCCAGCTGCAACGCCGAATAGACCTCGGACCAGGCCATCGGCGCGGGCGTCGCGCCCATCGCCTCGACCGTGGCGACCCAGCCGGGGGCGTCGATGGTGCGCACGCGGACGCCCGACAGGTCTTCCGGACCCTCGACCAGCTTCTTCGTGAACATCTGCCGCGTGCCCTGGAACCAGTTGTAGTTCATCAGCCGCAGGCCCGAGCTTTCGGCCAGCTCGTCCGCCCAGCCCTGGAAGACCGGCGACGAGGTGATCGCCGCATAGCCGGTGTAATCCTCGACCAGATAGGGGGCGGCCAGGATGCCCATCTCGCGCTTGAAGGCCGACAGGCGGCCCGCATCGACCAGAACGGCAATGGGCGCGCCGCCGCGGATCTGTTCCAGCACGTCGTTATCCTCGCCCAGCTGAGAGCTGGGATAGATGGTGACCCCGATCCGGCCCTCGCTGCGGTCCTCGATCTTCGTCTTCGCCTCCTCCATGGCGATGACCATCGGGTCCGTGGTGGGCTGGGACGTGGACAGCGCCAGCTTGAAGTCCTGCGCCATTGCCGGCGATACGGCCAGCGCAAGAATGGCGGCGGCGGTCGCCTTGGTCAGATGGGTCATGGTGTCTCCTCCTTGTTGTTCGGTCATGTCGTCGTTGCGACGCATCATGCGGTCGCGGGGCCGATCCTCCAGCAGCCCGCGCGATGCCCTTCGGTCACGAAGATCGCCACGTGATAGAGAAGCCGCGTCAATGCGGCATCCCACGTGGTGCGACCCTCGGCATCCAGCCGGTTGATCCAGCGGGGTTCGTGATCCGGCGCGAAATAGGCGCCGAAGATGATGTCCGCGATGCGGGTGGTCCGGTCAGCATGGCCAAGCCGCGCATGCAGCTTGCCCGCCTCGGTCAGCGGCCACAGAAGGTGCTCGGGCAGGGTCGGACGCCCCGTGGCGTCCACCGCCTCGAAGGGCGCGCCGTCCAGCGGGCCGCCCCGGCGCAGGCCGTGCGTTTCCGCGAATTCGGTCATGCGGGCCGCGGCCTTGCGCAGGTCGTCGCGCCCCGTCGCGTCGGCCAGGCAGTGCAGCAGCCACGCCCATTCGTACTGGTGGCCCGGCTCTCGTCGGGCTCCGCTGGCGTCGTCGGTCGGTTGCAGGTCAGGGCCCGTGAACTCGCGTACGGCACCCGTCGCGGGATCGACGAAATGGCGCAGGCCGACCGCCGCAAGACCTTCGGCGCGGGCCAGCCAGACGGGATCGCCGGTCGCGGCATGCGCCTCGAGCACGGCCTCGAGCATGTGCATCTGCGGGTTCTGGCTGCGGGTGTCGGGGCTGTCTGGGCCGCGCTCGTCCTGCCACAGGGCGCCGGTCGCGGGTTCGATCAGCCTGGTCTCGATGAAATCCCAGATGCGGTGCAGGTCGCGCGCGCCGACGCGGTCCGACCCCGCGCGCATCAGCGCCGCGACGGACAGCAGCGCGAAGCTTTGATCATAGCTGCGGCGCAGGCAGGCATCCGACCCCTGCCCGTCCGAGAAACGGTGCCCCCAATCCGCGCCGCGCAGGTGCAACGACACGAAACCGTGGATGCGATGCGCCGCGTCCAGCAGATCGCGGCGGTCGGCCACGCGCGCCAGATGCGCCAGCGCAAAGACCGTGCGGCATTGCGCCAGCGTGGTGCGGGGGCCGTCATCGCCAAGCGCCTCGATCACCGGCGCGGGACCGTCGCCCTGCGGCAGCGCGACGGCCAGCCAGGCGGGGATCAGCCGCGAGGCGAAGCCTTCTGCGCCCGCGATCCCCGTCATGACGCAACCAGCGGATGGGACAGCGCGGTCATGATCCCGCGCAGCTCGGCCAGCCCCTTCAGCCGTCCGATTGCCGGATAACCGGGCTGCGCGTTGCGGCGCAGATCGTCCAGGATGTCCTGCCCGTGATCGGGGCGGAAGGGGATCGACGCATCGTCGCGCCCAGCAGCGCGACGCCCGGCCTCCTCGGCCAGCACGGCGTGGATCAGGGCGACCATGTCGGTGCCGCCGCCCAGATGCTCGGCCTCGTGGAAGGAACAGGGCGTGGCCTCTTCCTCTCGGGTGACATTGCGCAGGTGCAGGAAATGCACGCGATCGCCCAGGCGGCGCATCATCCCCGGCAGATCGTTATCCGCCCGCGCCCCAAGCGATCCGGAACACAGCGTCACGCCGTTCGCGCGCAGATCGACCGCGTCGAGGATGGCCTGGTAATCGGCCTCGGTCGACATGATCCGCGGCAGGCCCAGCAGCGGGAAGGGCGGATCGTCCGGGTGACAGCACAGGCGGATGCCCAGCCGCTCGGCCTCGGGGGCGATCTGCGACAGGAAGTCGATCAGGTTGGCGCGCAGACGCTCGGTCGGGATGGTCGCGTATTCCGCAAGGTGATCGCGCACATCGGACAGGCTGAAATTCTCGGCCGCGCCCGGAAGGCCAAAGACCACGTTGCGCGACAGCCCCTCTCGGCGGGCATCGTCCATGGCGGCGAACCGGCGGGCGGCCTGATCCGCGACGCCCTCGGGGAACGAGTCCGCAGCTCCTTCGCGCTGCAGGATGTGGATGTCGAAGGCGGCAAAGTCGATCAGGTCGAAGCGCATGGCCGTCCCGCCATGTCCGACGCGCCAGGCAAGATCGGTCCGCGTCCAGTCCAGCACCGGCATGAAGTTGTAGCAGACCGTCCGGATCCCCGCCGCCGCAAGGTTCGCAAGGCTGTCGCGATAGGCCGCGACATGGGTGCGCCACTCGCCCGACTGCCGCTTGATGTCCTCGGATACGGGCAGGCTCTCGACGACCTCCCAGGCAAGACCCGAGGGCGTCCCGTCGGGTCGCGTCGCGATCTCGGCCTGGCGGCGCGCGATTTCCTCGGGTGTCCAGACCGCGCCGGTCGGCACGTGGTGCAGCGCCGAGACGACCCCCTCGACCCCTGCCTGAAGCATGTCCTCGATGCCGACCCCGTCACGGGGGCCGAACCAGCGCCATGTCTGCCGCATGATTCCTCCCTTGTCCCCCTTCATGCCTAGCGCGGGCCCCCTCTGATTACAAGTATGGTAGTATATCAACTTGGCAGGGGCCGTGTGGCGGAGTAGAACGCTTGGCATGGATACGCTTGCCACAATCGAAGCCACCGCGCCGCTTGGCGTCCAGCTGATCGCCGATCTGCGCAACCGCATCGTCAGCGGCAGGCTGCAACCCGGAACGCGGCTGTCCGAACAGGAGATCGCCGCCGCCTATGGCCTGTCGCGCCAACCCGTGCGCGAGACCTTCATCAAGCTGGCAGCCGAGAACCTGGTCGAGATCCGCCCGCAGCGCGGCACCTTCGTGTGCAAGATCGACATGAACGACGTGACACAGGGCCAGTTCGTCCGCGAGGCGGTCGAGGCCGATATCGCGCGCATCGCAGCAGACCGCGCCGATGCCGCCGCCGTCGCGCATCTGCGGGGCCTGATCGCGGAACAGCGCCGCGCGAAGGGCGGTGCGGGCTTCTTCGCGCTGGACGAACGCTTTCACCAGGCGCTGGCGGCGGCTGCGGGCCGTGGCGGGGTCTGGGCGCATATCCAGCAGATCAAGATGCAGATGGACCGCGTGCGCCACCTGACCGCCGAAGAATTTCCGACCGATCACCTGATCGACCAGCACGAAGCCATCGTCGAGGCCATCGCCGCAGGCGACGCGACCGCCGCCGAGGCAGCGATCCGCACCCATCTTCGCGGCGTGCTGGCCGACCTGCAGAAAGTCGCCCGCCTGCTGCCCCATTGCTTCGAGCCGGGCTAGCCGTCAGGCCCCCGGTCCGAAGGTCTCGAACAGGATGCGGTCGGGCGGGATGCCTGCGTCCTCCAGCCCGTTCCGCAGATCCGCGATGAAGCCCGCCGGCCCGCAGATCATGTAATCCGCATCGGGTCCGGCACCCAGTGCCAGCACATGCCCGGCGGTGATCCGGCCCGTCTCGTGATGATCGCGCCCGATCCGGTCGCAGGGCTCGGGCCTGCTGTAGAACACGCGCTGGCGCAGGTTCGGATGGGCCGCGACAAGGGCCGCGACCTCGTCCCGCATCGCGTGATCGCGCCCGCTGCGGGCCGCGTGCAGATACCAGGTCCTGCGGCCCGTCCCCGCCAGCGCATGCAGCGCCGACAGAATCGGCGTCAGCCCGACCCCCGCGCCGATCAGGACGACCGGCCCGCGCCCCTCGGGCAGCACGAAATCGCCCGAGGGCTCGCCCGCCTCGATGATGCCACCTTTGGGCAGCGCGTCATGCAGATGGCGCGAGACGAGGCCCCGATCCTCGCGCTTGACGGAGATGCGGTACTCGCCCCCCTGCGGATCGCCCGACAGGGAATAGCTGCGGCTGCTGGTCCCAGCCTGCCCCGGCACCTGGACCGTGATCGGCAGATGCTGCCCCGCGCGAAACCGCGGCAGAGGCCGCCCGTCCAGCGATGCCAGATGAAACGAGGTGATGGAGGCGGACTCGACCGTCTTGCGCACCACCCGCAGCTTGCGCGCCCCGCCATCAGTCCGCGACCAGCGCAGCGACAGCGCGGCGGGCCGGTCGATCACGGCCTCGACCTCGACCCGGATCATGCGCCAGGCATCGGGATCATGCGCGTTGTCGGGCGACCAGTCCACGCTGGCCCGCCCGCGAAGATGCAGCAGCCCGCCGGTCGCGAAATCGACGAAGACCAGCCCCACGCGGGGATCGGCCATGATATTGCCGATGGTGTTGAAGAAATTGTTGCCCATGTAATCGGGGATCAGCAGCCGGTTCCGCCCCTCGACCCGCACGAAGCCGGGCGCTCCGCCCCGATGAGAGGCGTCGTACCCGTCCGAGGCCGCGCCCGCGCCCTCGTGCTGACCGGACCCGATGAACAGCGTATCCGCCGCGTGGATCCGCGCGATCTGGTCGTCGTCCAGCGCGTCCGATCGGCGCACGGGTCCGGGGGATGACGGAACGCGGGCAAGGCTGCGCTCGTGGATGTACTGCGGGCAATTCCCGAAGGTCTGCACGACGCGGATCACGAAGCCGTCCGGCACGGGGCGCAGCCGCCCCGAGAACCGGTTGCGCCGCCGCGTCGCAAGGTCGATCCCCACCGCGCCCACATCGCCCCCCTGCGAGAAGCGCTGCGCCAGTGGATCGTCGTCCGGAACATCGGCGCGAAACGCCAGATGCTGCGGATCGGGCGAGGTGACGAAGCCCTCCTCGCCCTCGACCAGGGTCACCCAGACATGCCCCGAGGGGTCGGCGCCCGCCAGAACCATGAAGGGCAGGCCCGCGTGGAACCTGCGATGCTGATCCGGCAGGTGGTCGCGGACGAAGCCGCCCGCCCACCGCGACACGTCGCCCACGCCCGCCCGCATCTGGGCCGCACGCTCGGCTTCGTGAAAGGGGTTGGGATGGGTCATCGGGGCCTCAGGCCAGCTGGGGGATGGGCGACCGCGCCATGCCGACAAAGCCCGGCAGGGACTCGATCCGGTCGATCCACGCGCGGACCCGGGCATAGGGCGACAGGTCCACCCCACCCTCGGGGGCATGGGCGACATAGCTGTAGCCCGCGACATCCGCGATGGTGACGCGATCCGCGGCCAGCCAGTCGCGACCCGCCAAATGCGCCTCCATCACCGACAGCAGGCGGTGTGCGCGGGCGACGGCGGCGGCATGGTCGTGATCCGTGCCGAAGACCTTGACCAAACGCGCGGCGCAGGGTCCGGCATAGATGTCGTCGGCAGCGATGCTCAGCCAGCGCTGCACCTCGGCGGCGTCCTTGGGGTCGGCAGGGATCCAGCCCGCATCGGGCGCGTGGGAGCCCACCAGATAGACGAGGATCGCGTTGCTGTCGGCCAGTGTGAAGCCGTCATCGTCGATGGCAGGGACCAGGCCGAAGGGGCTGATCCGCAGGAAATCGGGCGCCTTGTGCGCACCGTTCGCCATGTCCAGATCGACGGTGCGGTAGGGGAGGCCCAGCAGGGCCATCATCAGTTCGACCCGGTGGCAATGGCCGGATTTCGGGTGGCGATACAGGGTGATCGCGGTCATCGGTCTCTCTCCTTGCGTGACGGGGCGTTCCAGCGTCAGGGGGATGGCCGCCGAGTCCCTGCAGTCCGGTCGGGCGGCGCGTCGTCTGGCCCCAAAGTTAATTTGCCGCGCAGGGCGAATGAATATACCCTTCACAAAAGGCATAATTTCACCGGACGACATGAATGGACCGGCTCCAGACCCTCGAGATCTTCATCGCCGTGGCCGAATCCGAAAGCTTCGCCGAAGGCGCGCGGCGCGTCGGCATCAGCGCGCCATCCGCCACGCGCGGGGTCAACGCGCTGGAGACGCGTCTGGGCGCGCGGCTGTTCACCCGCACCACCCGCCGCGTCCGCCTGACCGAGGTCGGCAAGACCTATCTCGAGGATGCGCGCCACGTCCTGACCCAGCTTCAGGCGGCGGATGATGCGGCCTCGGGCGCGGCGCTGCGGCCCAAGGGGGAATTGCGGCTGACCTGCTCGAACGAGTTCGGGCGCATCTACGTCACCCCCATCCTGACCGAGTTCCTGGACACCCACCCCGAGGTTTCCGCCGATGTCGTGATGGTGGACCGGGTCGTGAACATGGTCGAGGAAGGCTTCGACGTCGCGGTCAGGATCGGGCCGCTGCCCTCGTCGGGGCTGGTCGCGATCCGCGTGGGCAGCGTGCGCCGGGTGGTCTGCGCCTCGCCCGGCTATCTTGCGCGGCACGGGACGCCCCGCACCCCCGAGGATCTGGCGCGGCACAGGATCGCCGCGGCGGCCCCCGTCAGCCCGCTGGTCGAATGGCGCTTCGGCGGGGACCGCGCGCAGGTGATACGGATGAGGCCGCGCCTGCGTCTCAGCAGCGTCGCCGCCGCGATCGAGGTCGCCCGCCAGGGCTGGGGACTGACGCGGGTGCTGTCCTATCAGGTCGGCCCCGACCTTCAGGCGGGCCGGTTATGCGCCGTGCTGACCGACCACGAACCCGAGCCGCTGCCCATTCACCTGGTCCATCCCGAGGGCCGCCGCGCCCCCGCGAAGGTCCGCAGCTTCATCGATCTCGCGACCGAACGCCTGCGCGCATTGCCGGTCCTGGCGTGATCAACGCGACAACCCCGGCCTTGCACCCCGTCGCGCGACATCCCACACATGGCCCCACAGGCCAGAGGAGCGCAGCATGACCACCGCGACACCGAACCATGAACAGGCTATCGCAAGGCTGCGCGACCTTCTGGGCGACAGGCTTGCGACCGGGCCGTCGATCCGCGACCTGCACGGGCGGGACGCGGCCTATGCGACGCCGCACCTGCCGGACGCCGTGGCCTTTCCCGACAGCACCGAGGAGGTCGCGGCGATCATGCGGATCTGTTCGGAGCATCGTTGCCCGGTCGTGCCCTTCGGCATCGGCTCGTCGCTGGAGGGGCATGTCGTGCCGCTGAAGGGCGGGATCAGCGTCGATACCAGCCGCATGAACCGCGTCCTGGCCGTCAACGACCGCGATCTGGACGCGGTGGTGCAGCCGGGCGTCACGCGGACGCAGCTGAACGCCGAACTGCGCGCCACGGGGCTGATGTTCACCGTCGATCCCGGCGCCGACGCCACCCTCGGCGGCATGGCGGCGACGCGGGCCTCGGGGACGAATGCCGTGCGCTATGGCACGATGCGGGAAAACGTGATGGCACTGACGGTCGTGCTGCCCGACGGGCGCGTGATCCGGACGGGCAGCCGCGCGCGCAAATCCTCGGCGGGGTACGACCTGACGCATCTGTTCGTCGGCTCGGAAGGCACCCTCGGGATCATCACCGAACTGACGGTCCGGCTGCACGGATCGCCCGAACGCATCATGGCCGCCACCTGCGCCTTCGAGACGGTCGAGGACGCGGTCGATACTGTCATCCTCGCCATCCAGAGCGGCCTGCCCATGGCCCGGATCGAGTTGCTGGACGAGATGCAGATGCGCGGCATGAACATCTTCAACCCCGACCTGGACCTGCCCGAGAAGCCGCACCTGTTCCTGGAATTCCACGGGACCGAGGCGGGCGTCGAGGAACAGGTCGCGACCTTCGGCGACATCGCGGGCGAATTCGGCGTCAGCGGTTTCCGCAGCGCCAGCCGGACCGAGGACCGCACCCGCCTGTGGGAGGCGCGGCACAACGCCTATTTCGCAGCCAAGGCGCTGCGGCCCGGCTGTTCGGCGGTGCTGACCGATTGCTGCGTGCCCATCTCGGCGCTGGCGGAATGCATCGCGCGGACCAAGGTGCTGATCGCGGAATCCGGGCTGGTCGCGCCGCTGGTGGGGCATGTGGGCGACGGGAATTTCCACCTTGCGATCCTGATCGACCCCGACGATCCCGACGACATGGCGCGCGCAAGAACGCTTGCGGGCGCGGTGAACATGATCGCGCTGGAGCTGGGCGGGACGGTGACGGGCGAACATGGCGTGGGGTCCGGCAAGACCGCCTATATGCGCGCCGAACACGGCGAGGGCTGGGACCTGATGGCGCAGATCAAGCGCAGCATCGACCCCCTGAACATCATGAACCCTGGCAAGGTGGTCGAGGTCTGACGCTCACATCCGCGTGAGCGGCTGTCACGTTCCGCCCCCCGCGCGCGTATCGGCCACGAAGCACGGTTACCACAAGGAGAATTCCGATGCGTCTTGCGATCACGGCAGCCACCTTCATGGCGCTTGGCGGCGCGGCAATGGCCGGGCCGATCAGCTTTGCCAGCGGCTGGCAGGAACAGCGCCTGTCGCTGTTCAGCACGAACGACTATCGCTTCGGGTCCAGCCTTTCGATGCAGTCCGAGGGGTCGGTCTCGATCGCGTGGACGCGGGTCGGACAGGGCGATTGGGGTGCGGATGCCGCATCCTGGAACTGGACGGTCGAGGAATCCGTGCCCGCGACCGACCTGTCGCGCAAGGGCGGTGACGACCGGAACCTGTCGATCTATTTCGTCTTCGTGCCCGAAGCCTCGGCGCCGGGGCTGGCTAACGCGAACATCCGCAGCCTGCTGGGCAATTCCGAGGTGCGGATCATCCAATACGCCTGGGGCGGCAATCACGGTCGGGGGCAGGTGCTGCCCTCGCCCTACGGGCCGCGCGGACAGGGCGTGACGATCCCGCTGCGCCAGGCTGGCACCGGTTCGCATTCCGAGAATGTCGACCTGGCGGGCGATTACGCGCGCGCCTTCGGGGGCAGCAAGGGCGCGCTGATCGGGCTGGCCGTGTCGGGCGACAGCGACGACACCGACAGCCGCATCCGCGCCGCGATCGGCGGGCTGACCCTGCGCTAGGGGATCACGTCGCCGCGACGGCCCCATTTGCGAATTGCGGGGGCCGTGCGGGCATCGTAACCCACGGGAATGGCAAACGATCCATTCCAGCCCGTCGGTCCGATCCTGCTGCTCGATGACATCTCGGGGTCAACGATGCGGCTGGCGGCCATGTTCATCATGCCCGCAGGCGATGTCCCCGGTCCGCTGACCCTGGCCGAAGGGACGGCCCAGCCCGAGCGCATCGCGGATTTCGACCGCGCCTCGGTCTGGCGCGCGCGCTTCGCGCTGCCTGCGGATCGCGCGTCCACCTATGGCTGGGACGGTCGGGAATACGAGGTCGCGGGCGACATGACCGGCGACCTGCGCCTGGCCTATGTGTCGTGCAACGGCGAAGAGGTCGGCGACATGGACCGCGAGGGGTCCGAGCGCAACGTGATGTGGTCGCGCCTGCGCGACGAACATCGCCGCGCGCCCTTCGCGCTGATGCTGCATGGCGGCGATCAGGTCTATGCCGACGAGGTCACGCAGGGCCATCCGCTGACCGAGGACTGGCCCGACCGCCTGCCCGCCGATCCCACCGCCGAACAGCTTGCCGATCTGCACCGCCACCTGCGCGAACGTTTCTTTGACCGCTATGCCGCGCTCTATGCCGCGCCGGAACTGGCATGGCTGTCGGCGCGCGTGCCCTCGTTGATGCAATGGGACGACCACGACATCTGCGACGGCTGGGGCTCGCTGCGGACCGAACGCACCCGCTCGGACATCGGGCAGACGCTGTTCCATGCCGCCCGAGAGGCGTTCCTGCTGTTCCAGCACGCCACGACCGAGGGCGACCTGCCCGCGCGCTTTGCCGATCCGGCGGGCGCGCATCTGGGCTGGTCGGTCGCTGCGGGCGACCTGCGCATCCTGGCGCCGGACCTGCGCGGCGAACGCACGCGCCGCCGGATCATGGGTCCGGGCGGCTGGACCATGATGCAGGATCAGGCCCGCGCGACGGCGGGCGGGCACACGATGCTGATGTCCAGCGTGCCGCTGCTGGGTCCGCGCATGTCGATCCTGGAGACCGTCATGCTGGCCATCCCCAGCATGCAGAAATACGAGGACGACCTGCGCGACCAATGGCAGAGCCGCGCGCATCGCGACGAATGGCGGCGCATGCTGGGGCTGGTCCGCGACATGGCCGAGGCCCCCGGCCACCGCCTCACCACCCTCTCGGGCGAGATCCACCTGGCGACCCGCGCGGTCATGCGGCTGTCGGACGGTCACGCGATGCATCAGCTGGTCGCCTCGGGGATCTCGCATCGCGCCCCGCCCAAGGCCTGGGCGCGTTTCCTTGGGATGCTGTCCTGGCTGGGCGAGGATCCCCTGCCGCGCCACCCCATCGCGATCCGCACCCTGCCCGGCCAGCGCCACCGCTATGCCGCCGAGCGGAACTTCCTGGTGCTGGACAGGCACGGCGTGGACTGGTCGGCGGTCTGGCACTTGGAACATTCCGGCCCGACCCCGCCCCTTCCGCTGGACTGATCCGACGCGGCGTTCCGGCACTGCATTCGCTGCAAACCTGCCGGAACACGAAAGAAAACTGTGGAAATCCTGTCGCGCATGTCGTTTCCTTGCGCCCAAGGGCAGCACTCAAGCCTTGCCCACGGGGAGGATGACCATGAAGAACACCACCGCACTTGTCGCCGTGCTGATGCTCGCGGCCACCGGCGCATCCGCGCAGAACGAGAAATATGCCGATCTGGACCGGACCGACTGGCCCGAGAGCTTCACGGTCGGCACGGCATCGCAGGGCGGGACCTATTTCGTCTATGGCTCGGGCTGGGCGAACCTCGTGGGCGAGGAGCTGGGCATTTCCGGCGGCGGCGAGGTGACCGGCGGCCCGATGCAGAACATGGCGCTGGTCCACACGGGCGACGCGGCCTTCGGCATGACCACTATGGGCCCCGCGCGTGAATCGCTGGAAGGCACGAACCCGATCGCGCCGGGCCTGCAGATGACCAATGCCTGCGCGATGTTCCCGATGTACCAGACGCCCTTCTCGATGGCGGCGCTGGCCTCTTCGGGGATCACGTCTGTCGAGTCGATCCCGGACGGCGCGCGCATCGGCTTCGGTCCCGCAGGCTCGACCTCGGACACGTATTTCCCGGCCATGCTGGAATCGCTCGGGGTGAACTTCGAACGCCGCAACGGCGGCTGGGACGATCTTGGCGGGCAGCTTCAGGACGGGCTGCTGGACGCGGTGGCCTTCGCGGTCGGCATCCCGACCCCCGCGATCAGCCAGATCGAGGTCCAGGCCGAGGTGAACTTCATCGACTTCACCGACGAGGAAGAGGCCAAGATCATCGAGGAATTCCCGGTGGCCGAGTTCGGCATCCCCGCCGACACCTATTCCACGCTGGATCGCGACATGCAGTCGGTGGCCATGTGGAACTTCGCCATCGCCAGCTGCGACCTGCCCGAAAGCTTCGTCCATGCCGCGACCGACATCGTCATGTCGGACAACGACCGCATGAAGAACATCCACGGCTCGGCCCGCGAGACCCTGCCCGAGAACTGGGAGAAGAACACCGTCATGAAGTGGCACCCGGGCGCCGCCCGCTGGTTCCGCGAGAATGCCGGCGCCGAGATCCCGGACGACATGGTCCATTCCGCCGAATAAGGTCCGGCTGAAATCCTGACGACAACAGGCGGGCCGCGGCGACAGCTGGCGGCCCGTTTCACGACCCAAGAGACGGACGGCCAAGCGCCGCGGGATGGAACGGATGCCGGAACAGGACCACGAAACAGGGCGCGAAACGCCCGAAATGCAGGCCAGCGCCCTGCCCGAGGGCGGCGGCGTCATCGCCGAGGGCGTGGACGACGAACCCGTCGAAGCCAACCGCCGCAGCTTTGCCGGATGGCGGCTGACGGTCGTGACGTGGTTCGCAGCGCTTTACGCCGCCTTCCACATGATCGCGCTGAACGGCGTGTCGATCCGCGACTGGACGGGCATCAACCTGTCCTTCCTGCCGACCTTCCCGATGGAGACGTGGAATTTCCGCATCATCCACGTCGCTGGCGCGCTGTTCCTGGGCTTCGTGCTGTTCGCCGCCCGCCGCTTCCCCGCCGAGGACGAGGACGAGAGCCGCGCGATCCGCCTGCCCTCGGCCGCCTTCGGCGTTCTGGCGCTGATCTCGCTTGCGACGGCGGTGTCCTTCGCGATCGACATCGCGGGCGGGACCATGTGGAACGGCATGGACGAAGGCATCCGCAACCGAGAGATCTGGTGGTTCGGCGTGCCCCTGCTGGTCGCAACGGCAGGCGGGACCGTGCTGGGCTGGATACACCTGCGCCGCCGCGACGGGTTCTCGGCCCCCGACATCGTGCTGGGCATCTGCGCCTGTGCGGTCGCGGTCTACCTGATCACCATCTATGGCACGCTGATGCGCAATTCGACGGGCACACCCTTCGCGCCCATCGGCATCTCTCTGGCGGCGGTCGCGGGGACGGCGCTGATCCTTGAACTGACGCGCCGCGTGGCGGGCATGGCGCTGGTCATCATCTCGGCCGTGTTCCTGGCCTATGTGTTCACCGGCCAGTACATGCCGGGCTTCCTGAACTCGCCCGCAATCTCGTGGGAGCGGTTCTTCAGCCAGGTCTATACCGATGCGGGGATCCTGGGGCCGACCACGGCGGTCAGCTCGACCTATATCATCCTGTTCATCATCTTCGCGGCCTTCCTGTCGGCGTCGAAGGTGGGCGACTATTTCGTTAACTTCGCCTTTGCCGCAGCGGGCCGGTCGCGGGGCGGACCCGCCAAGGTCGCGATCTTCGCATCGGGCCTGATGGGCATGATCAACGGCACCTCGGCGGGCAATGTCGTGGCGACCGGATCGCTGACAATCCCGCTGATGAAGAAGGTGGGCTATCGCCCGACCACCGCCGGCGCGGTCGAGGCCGCGGCATCGACCGGCGGTCAGATCATGCCGCCGATCATGGGCGCGGGCGCCTTCATCATGGCCGAGATCACGGGCATCCCCTATACCGACATCGCGCTGGCTGCGGTGATCCCGGCGATCCTCTATTTCGTGTCGATCTACTTCATGGTCGATTTCGAGGCCGCGAAGCTTGGCATGCGCGGCATGCGAGAGGATGAGCTGCCGAAATTCCGCGCCATGGCGCGGCAGGTCTATCTGTTCCTGCCCATCGTGATCCTGATCGCGGCGCTGTTCATGGGATATTCGGTCATCCGTGCGGGCACGCTGGCCACGATCTCGGCCGCGGTGGTGTCCTGGCTGACGCCCTATCGCATGGGGTTCGGCGCCATCGCCAAGGCGTTCGAGCTGGCGGGCATCATGTCGATCCAGATCATCACCGTCTGCGCCTGCGCGGGCATCATCGTCGGCGTCATCGCCCTGACCGGGGTTGGGGCGCGGTTTTCCTCGCTTCTGCTGGGGATCGCGGGCGCGTCGGAACTGCTGGCCCTGTTCTTCGCCATGTTCATCGCGATCCTTCTGGGCATGGGGATGCCGACCACGGCGGCCTATGCGGTCGCCGCCAGCGTCGTGGCCCCCGGCCTAACGAACCTGGGCATCCCGCCGCTGACCGCGCATTTCTTCGTCTTCTACTTCGCGGTCGTCAGCGCGATCACCCCGCCCGTGGCGCTTGCCAGCTATGCGGCGGCGGGGATTTCGGGGGCGAATGCGATGGCCACCTCGGTCGCGTCCTTCAAGATCGGGATCACCGCCTTCGTCGTGCCCTTCATGTTCTTCTACAACGCGGCCCTGCTGATGGACGGCACCTGGCTCGAAATCATCCGCGCGGGCGCGACCGCGATCGTGGGCGTGTTCCTGCTGTCGGCGGCGGTGCAGGGATGGTTCATCGGCGGGCGCATGGTCTGGTGGCTGCGCCTGGTCCTTGGCATCTTCGCGCTGTTCATGATCGAGGGCGGGCTGCTGACCGACCTGATCGGCATCGGCGGCGGCGTCGCGGTCTGGGCCGTCCAGAAGATGATCCGCCCCGATCCCGACGCCCCCTTCGAGGTGCGCGGCGCAGACTGACCAGGACCCCGCGATCCCTCCCCGCCTTTGCATCGAACACGGCTTTGTTACATAAGGTGCAAATCGAGGGGGCGGGATCGCGGTTCCGCGCCTCAAACTCAATGAAGGGAGGCGCATCATGGAAACAGGCGTCTGGGTCAGCCTTGCTGCCTATTTCTTGCTGATGCTCGGCATCGGCTTCTATGCCTATCGTAAATCCACCGCCAGCAGCGAGGAATACCTGCTGGGCGGTCGCAACCTGCCGCCAGCCGTCGCGGCACTGTCGGCAGGCGCATCCGACATGAGCGGCTGGCTGCTGCTGGGCCTGCCCGGCGCGCTCTATGCCACGGGCCTGGTCGAGGCCTGGATCGGGATCGGCCTGTTCGTCGGCGCATTCGTCAACTGGCTCGTGGTAGCCCCGCGCCTGCGCGAACAGACCGAGCGTTACGACAACGCGCTGACCATCCCGTCCTTCCTGGCGAACCGCTTTCCCACCAAGGCCAAGGCGCTGCGCGTCGTGTCGGCGGTTATCATCGTGGTGTTCTTCGCGGTCTATACCGCGTCGGGTCTGGTCGCCGGGGGCAAGCTGTTCGCCAGCGCCTTCGATGGCGGTTACATGACCGGCGTCTGGGCGACGCTGCTTGTCGTGCTGGCCTATACCATGATCGGCGGCTTCCTTGCCGTCAGCCTGACCGACTTCGTGCAGGGCTGCATCATGATGATCGCCCTGATCATCATGCCCGCCATGATCCTGTGGCTGGGCAAGGGCGACGGCTTCGCGCAGGCGGCGGAAACCGTCTCGACCGTCGATCCTAACTATCTGTCGCTAACCAACGGGCTGACCTTCGTGGGCTTTCTGTCGGCGGTGACCTGGGGCCTGGGCTATTTCGGCCAGCCGCACATCATCGTGCGCTTCATGGCCGTCCGCAGCGTCCGCGAGGTCGCGACCGCACGCAATATCGGCATGGCCTGGATGGGCATCTCGCTGCTGGGTGCGGTGGGTGTCGGCATCCTGGGCCGCGCCTATGCGGTGCGCAACGACCTGGCCGTCGAGGATGCCGAGACGATCTTCATCATCCTGTCCGACCTGCTGTTCCACCCGCTGGTGACCGGCTTCCTGTTCGCCGCGCTGCTGGCTGCGGTGATGTCCACCGTCTCCAGCCAGCTGCTGGTGTCGTCCTCGTCCCTGGCCGAGGATTTCTACCGCCTGTTCCTGCGCAAGGACGCGTCCGAGCGCGAGGTCGTGAACATGGGCCGCATCGCCGTCGCGCTGGTCGGCGTCGTGGCCGCCCTGATCGCGGGCGATCCCGACAGCCAGGTGCTGGGGCTGGTGTCCAACGCATGGGCGGGCTTCGGCGCGGCCTTCGGTCCGCTGATCCTGCTGTCGCTGACCTGGTCGCGCATGACCGGATCGGGTGCGGTCGCGGGTCTGGTGACCGGTGCTGCCGTGGTGATCGCCTGGATCGCGCTTGGCTGGAACAAGTCCTTCATGGGCGGCGCGGGGATCTACGAGATCATCCCGGGCTTCGTCGCGGCCTTCGCGGCCATCGTCATCGTCAGCCTGGCCAGCCGCCAGCAGAACGAATACCGCGCCTGACGACGGCGCCATGACAACGGAAAACCCCGTCGGCGAACCGGCGGGGTTTTCTTTTGACGTCGGCAGATTGTCGACGAAGGGGCGTCGATCAGCCGTTATTCGCGCTCGAGAAGTCGACGGGCCCACCTTCGGGAAACTCGCTCAGCGTGATCAGGTCGTCGGCGTTCAGGTCGCGGCGGTGCAGATCCTTTTCCTGCAGGACGTCACCTGCGCGGACTTGGCGGGTCGACAGTTCCTGGACCGGCTGCTCGTCGTTGAAGCTGGGGCCGTTGCCGCCCTGGACGGTGGCGAAGGCCGGGAATGCGGTCAGGGCCGAAAGGGCTGCGACGGCGGTCAGTTTACGGATAGCCATGGTATGTCTCCTGTTTCGTCATTGCGTTCAGGGGTGCACTACGCATGACCCGGGGGGATCGTTTCATCGCTCGCATTCCTGTGATTGAATGCGAGAACGGGTGAACGGAACGGTTTTGTATGGCCATTTTGACGTGCCGCGACGCATCCGCGCATAGGGGAACCGGAAGGCCGATCAGCGCGGTCTGCGACCCCAGCCGATACGCGCCCAGGCCATCTCGTGCAGGAAGTAGCACAAGTATCCCGTGACCCCGCTGACCAGGGCGATCCCGCCCCCCGCGCTGAGCGATCCGGTAAAGGCAAGTCCGATCCCCAGCATCACGACCAGCCCCAGAAGCTGCCATGTCAGTGCCTTGATCGCGATCCGCGCCCTGCTTTCCATGCGTTCCCCTTTCATGACGTTTCACGATCCCTAACTGCAGGAGGCGGCGCCGAGAATTCCGATAATTCGCTGCGGATTGTTTGCGTTGTTGTGCAAAGACTGCATTGTAGTCGAATGGCAACCAGAGACAGGCATCAGATCTTCCGCGCGCGGCTGGGACAGGCCATGGCCGACAGCGCCACCAGCAAAAGCGCGCTGGCCCGCGCGGCCGGGGTCGATCGTTCGACCGTCGGGCAGCTTCTCAAGGGCGATCACCCGCGCCTTCCCAACGCGCAGCTTGCAGCGGACATGGCTGCGCATCTGGGCGTCAGCCTCGATTGGCTGCTGGGGCTGACGAACCGACCCGAACCCGCGGGCGACATCCTGGCCTCGGCCATGGGGCTCAGCCCTGCCGAACGCGACGAGGCCGACCGCCAGATCATCGAATGGCACCAATCCGCCATCGGAAGCAAGATCCGCCACGTCCCCGCCACCCTGCCCGAAATGCTGAAGACCCCCGCCCTGCTGGAATGGGAATACGCCGCCTGCCCGCCCGCCACGATCGCGCAGATCATCGGGACCGCCCGCGCCTATCACGACTGGGTCCGCACCGGAGAGGCCGATTACGAGATCGCGATGCCCCTTCAGGAACTGCAGTCGCTTGCATCGGGCGAGGGCTATTATGCCGATCTGTCCGCCGATATCCGCCGCGACCAGTTGCGCTTCATGGCCAGCCGATGCGAGGCGCTGTTCCCGCGCCTGCGCCTGTTCCTTTTCGACAAGCGCCGCGCCTTCAGCGTACCCGTGACGGTCTTCGGCAACGGGCTGGGGATCATCTATGTCGGGCAGTTCTACCTGTCGCTGAGGGAACGCCAGCGCGTCGGCGCCCTGATCGACCATTTCGACTGGCTGATCCGCAATTGCGACACCGACGCCCGCGACGCGACGGCCTATCTGGCGCGGCTGGCAGGCGGCTAGAAGCTCAGCCCGCGCAGCCAGTCCACGAAGATCGCCACGTCCTCGCGCGGGCCGAGGTCGTCCTGCTCGACGACGTAGAAGCTTTGGGACATCGGGACCTCGACCGGCAGGGGCGCGACAAGGGTGCCCGCCTCGAAGGCGTCGAAGGCGAAGCTGCGGCTGACGATGGCGCAGCCGTGGCCCGCCGACAGCATCTGCAGCGCCAGCAGCGACGAATCCGCCCGCATCCAATGCGCGGGGCGCGGCAGGGGCATGCCCTCTTGCAGGAACAGGCGGTCCCAATCGGTTTCGCAGCCGACGATCTGGACGATATCGGCGCGGGCCAGCGCGTTCAGGTCCGGGATCGCGGGGGCATAATCCGGGTGACAGACCACGGTCGCCGGCGCGGTCTTCAGCGGATGGATGTTCTGCTCGGGCCAGTCGCCCGCACCATAGCGGATGTCCAGATCGATGCTCGCGCCGTTCATGCGGTCGGCCCAGACGGCGGTCGACAGCTCGATCTCGATCCCCGGATGTTCGCGGCGGAACGCGGCCAGCCGCCGCGCCAGCACCAGTGCCGCATAGGAGATCGAAGACCGAACCCGAATGACCGAACTGCGCCGGTCGCTGAACAGCCCGTCGGTCGCGACCTGCATCTCGGCAAAGGATTTGCGCACGGGCACGGCATAGGCCTGACCCATATCCGTCAGCTCGACCCCCCGCGCCAGCCTGCGAAACAGCTGGATCCCCAGATGCCCTTCCAGCAGGCGGATCTGCTGGCTGACGGCGGCGGATGTCAGGCCCAGCTCGTCCGCGGCGGCGCTGAACGAGGCATGGCGCGCGGCGGCCTCGAAGGCTCGGAGCCATGTGACATGGGGCAGCTTGCGCATGGGCGGGGTCCGTTCCTGCAGTCGGCGGCCATCCTGACGTAGGCGATGGGCAAACGCAAACAATGCCTCAGCAGTCAAAGGCATTGTTTGCATTGCAGGCAACGCTCTGGCTTGCTGGCGCGGAATTCGGGACCGCAAGGCAGGGGGCGATGACCGGGACTGCATATGATTACATCATCGTCGGCGCGGGTTCGGCGGGCTGCGTGCTGGCCGAGCAGCTGACGCGCTGCGGGCGCCACAAGGTCCTGCTGCTCGAGGCCGGGGGAAGCGATGCGCGCTTCTGGATCAAGGTGCCGGTCGGCTATGCCGTGAACTATGCCAATCCCGCGCTGAACTGGGGCTATCGCACCGATGCGGACGAGGGGCTGGCCGGGCGCAGCACCTATTGGCCGCGCGGGCGAGTCGTGGGGGGCAGCAGCTCGATCAACGCGATGGCCTATGTGCGGGGGCTGCCGCATGATTTCGACGATTGGGCGGCGGCGGGCGCGACCGGCTGGGACTGGGACGCGGTCCGGCAGACCTATGACGCGATCGAGGATGCGGGCGGCGGGCCGGTCCGCGTGGCCGACCTGTCCGACCGGATGCACCCGTTCTCGGCCCGCTTCCTGGACGCGGCGCGGCAGGCGGGTCATCCGCTCAGCCCCGACATGAACCGGGCCGAGGGCGTCGGCCATTATCGCAGCACCGTCTGGCGCGGGCGTCGCTGGTCGGCGGCCGACGCCTTCCTGCGCCCTGCCCTGCGCCGTCCCAACCTGCGGATCGAGACCGACGCCCATGTCACCGGCCTGCGGATGGAGGGTCGGCGCGTGACCGGCCTTAACTGGTCGCGGCGCGGCCAGATGCACCACGCCCTCGCCGGGCAAGAGGTGATCCTGTCGGCGGGCGCGATCAATTCCCCGCAGATCCTGCAGCTGTCGGGCATCGGACCGGCGGCCTATCTGCAATCGCTTGGGGTGACGCCTGTGATCGACCTGCCGCAGGTGGGCGAGGGGTTGCAGGACCACCTGGCGATCACGCATCAGTTCCACGCATCGGTGCCTACGCTGAACGCGATGCTGGGTCGGCGGCGGGGGCGGCTGGCGGCGGGGGTGCGATATCTGCTGACGCGGAACGGTCCGCTGTCGGTTCCGGTCAACCAGGTCGGCGGCTTCGTGCGATCCGCGGACGGGCTGACGCATCCCGACATGCAGCTGTTCTGCAATCCCGCATCCTATTCGCTGACGACGGACGGCCAGGTGGTGATGGATCGCGATGGCGGCTTCATCCTGTCGGGGCAGTTCTGCCGCCCGACCAGCCGCGGGCAGGTGCGCATCACCTCGGGCGATCCGGGGGTCGCGCCCGCCATCCGCCCCGCGTCGCTTGGCACCGCAGAGGACCGCGCGGCGGCAGTCGCGGCCAGCCGCCTTGCGCGCGACCTGTCGCTCGTGCCCGCGCTGCGCGACGTGACGCGCGCGCCGAAATGCGCCGACCTGCACGCCATGGACGACGCCGCGCTGCTGCAGGATTTCCGCGAGAGGGCCACCACGGTCTATCATCCCAGCTGCACCTGCCGGATGGGCCATGATCCCGCCGGTTCGGTGATCGACGCGCGGCTGCGGGTTCACGGCATCGACGGATTGCGCGTCGTCGATGCCTCGAGCTTTCCGAACATCACCTCGGGGAACACCAACGCGCCGGTCATGATGCTGGCGATGCGCGCGGCGGGAATGATCCTGCAGGACGCGCGATGACGAACGACACCGACGAAAGGGGACGCAATGCGCCTTGAGAAGCTGGAAACATTCGTGATGGGCAACCCGCCCCCCCGCCATGGGGGCCGATATTTCATCTTCGTCCGACTGACGACCGAATGCGGCATCACCGGCGTGGGCGAGATCTACAACGCCACCTTCGGCCCCGACATCTGCTGCGCGATGGCGCGGGACATGTTCGACCGGCAGTTCGCGGGCACCGACCCCGCCAATATCGAGCTGCTGTTCCGCCGCGCCTACGGGGCGGGCTTCACCCACCGCCCCGATGTCAGCGTGATGGGCGTGTTCAGCGGCCTTGAGATGGCGTGCTGGGACATCCTGGGCAAGGCCGCCGACAAGCCGGTCCATGCGCTTCTGGGCGGGCGAGTCCATGACCGGCTGCGCAGCTACAGCTACATCTATCCGGCGGATGGGGATGTCTATCCCGACCCCGACGCGCCGAATGTCTACAACGACGCCGAGATGGCCGCCGAGGTCGCGGCGAAGATGGTCGATCAGGGCTTCAACGCGCTGAAATTCGACCCCGCCGGACCCTACAGCATCTTCGACGGCCACCAGCCCCGGCGCGAGGACATCACCCGCAGCGTCGCCTTCTGCCGCGAGATCCGCCGCGCCGTGGGCGACCGCGCCGATCTGCTGTTCGGCACCCACGGGCAGTTCACCGTCTCGGGGGCCAAGCGGATGGCCCGCGCACTGGAACCCTACGACCCCCTGTGGTTCGAGGAACCGATGCCGCCTGAAAGCCCCGCCGACATGGCGGCGGTCGCGGCCTTCACCTCGATCCCCGTCGCCGCGGGCGAGAGGCTGTGCACGAAATACGAGTTCGCCCGCGTGCTGGAAGCCGGGGCCGCCTCGATCCTGCAGATGAACCTGGGCCGCGTGGGCGGCCTGCTCGAGGCCAAGAAGATCGCCGGCATGGCCGAGACGCGGCAGGCGCAGATCGCGCCCCATCTCTATTGCGGGCCTGTCGTGGCGGCGGCGAACATCCAGCTGGCGGCCTGTTCGCCGAACTTCCTGATCCTCGAAAGCATCGGGACCTTCGACGGCCCCTACATGGCGGGCGTGAAGGGCCGGATCGAATGGGAGGACGGCTATGTCATCCCCTCGACCGCGCCGGGGCTGGGGCTGGAGCTGGACGACGCGGCCATCGCCGCGAACCCCTGGACCGGCACCGATCTGCACCTTGGCATGACCGAAACGCATGTGACCCACTAGGAGGACCATCATGACCGATATCGACACGTTCTTCATCGGCGGTGAATGGGTCGCCCCGCAGGGCACCCGCACCATGCCGATCCTGACGCCCCGCGACAATTCGCGCATCGGCACGCTGACACTGGGCGATGCGTCCGACGTGGACCGCGCGGTCGCCGCCGCCTGCAAGGCGTTCGAGGGCTTCTCGACCACCACCAAGGCCGAGAGGCTGGAGCTGCTGCGCCGCATGGCCCGCATCACCGAACGGCGCATGGACGACCTGGCCCATGCGATCACAACCGAGATGGGCGCCCCCATCACCATGTCCCGCGACGTGCAGGCCGATAGCGGCCTCGGGCACCTGAACGCCTTCATCGCCGCGCTTCAGGCGCTGGACGAGGAAGAGACGCTGCCCAATGGCGACATCCTGTCGAGGGAACCGATCGGCGTCTGCGGCCTGATCACGCCCTGGAACTGGCCCATCAACCAGATCGCGCTGAAGGTCGTGCCGGCACTGGCCACCGGTTCGACCTGCGTCCTGAAGCCGTCCGAGCACACCCCCCTTTCGGCGCAGATCTATGCCGAGATCGTCGAGGAGGCAGGCTATCCCGCGGGCGTCTTCAACCTGGTCCACGGCGACGGGCCGACCGTCGGGGCCGCGATGTCGCGCCATCCCGACATCGCGATGATGTCCTTCACCGGCTCGACCCGCGCGGGCAGCGCCGTGTCGCGCGACAGCGCCGATACGATCAAGCGCGTGACGCTGGAACTGGGCGGCAAGTCCCCGAACCTGGTCTTCGCGGATTGCGACCTGGAAACCCGCGTGCGCGAAGGCGTGCAGACCTGCTTCTACAATACCGGGCAATCCTGCGACGCGCCGACCCGCATGCTGGTCGAGCGCGGCGTCTACGACCGCGCGGTCGAGATCGCCCGCCAGGCCGCCGAGGAACAGCAGGTCGGCGACCCGCTGGAGCAGGGCGACCACATCGGTCCGCTGTTCGACGGACTGCAATACGACCGCGTGCAGGCGATGATTCAGAAGGGCATCGACGAAGGCGCGCGCCTGCTGGCCGGCGGCCCCGGCCGTCCCGAGGGCCTGCCCGAGGCGCTGCGCGAAGGCTGGTTCGTGCGCCCGACGATCTTTGCCGACGTGACGCCCGACATGGCGATCTGGTCGCAGGAGATCTTCGGCCCGGTTCTGGTGATGACCCCCTTCAACGACGAGGATCAGGGCATCGCGATGGCCAACGACACCGAATACGGGCTGGCCGCGTACCTGCAGACCGGGGACGAGGCGCGCGCGACGCGTGTCGCACGCCGCCTGCGCGCGGGCGGCATCCACATCAACGGTGCCGACGCCGATTACGGCTCGCCCTTCGGCGGCTTCAAGCATTCGGGCATCGGCCGCGAGGGGGGGCGCTTCGGCCTCGAGGATTACCTTGAACTGAAGGTGCGCCCGCCCTTCAAGGCGTGATGCGCCGATCCTGACGACAGAAGGCCCGGCGCGGATATCCGCGCCGGGCCTTCTTCGTCTTACGGCTGAAGCAGCGCCCCGTTCAGCCCCGCGCCTGCTGCGCGGGCTGTTCGACCGAACCGTCATGCCCCTTCATCGCCAACACGCGATAGGTCGAGCGCAGCGCCCCCCGGTCGGTATAGCAGCCCCGCAGGTGACGCTTGCCGCTGTCGGCGACATAGCCTTCGCGGCCATGCACGATGCGGTGGTTGTCGAAGACCACGCAATTGCCCGCCTCGGAGCGGAAGCGCAGAAGGAAGCGATCCTCCTGCATCATGCGGATGAACTTGATGAACGCGGGATAATAGTCGTCCAGCAGATCCTGCGGCAGGTCCATGTAGTCCTGCAGGTGCTGCGAGATCGTGACCCCGGTCACGCGCCCGTCCACATCCGTCTCGATCACGCGCTGGTGGGACCGGTAATCCCAGTTGTCGTGACGATAGAAGAACGGGATATCGTGGCCCGCCAGCAGGGCGAAGGCCTCGGGGGCCTCCTTGCGCAGGGCCTCCGCCACCGCGGCACCGTCGAGGAACAGCGAATTGCCGCCCTCGACCGTGTTCTCGAGGCAATGGAGGAACTGCACACCCGGCGCGGTCTCCTCTCCCGGCAGGTCGGTATGCATTTCCAGCGGACCGGCGGTGAAGGCAAGGTTCGTCGGCGCGATCTCGACGCGGACGTTGAAGAACAGCCCCTCGGCCGACGGGGTGACGGGGCCGATCGCGTTCACCAGGCGGGGAAGCGATCCTTCGGACTTCTCCATGTCGGTCACGATGGCGATGCCGTCCTCGATCAGGGCGCGGGTCAGGCGGGCGCGGCCTTCCTCGGTGCCCACCACGGCATCCTGGTCCATGCGCGTGATGTTGGGCGTATGGTCCTTGTACCACAGGCGGCGCGGCAGGTCGGCGGGATCGGCGCGGCGACCGGTGGCGAAGACCTCGCGCAGCAGCGACAGCGGCACGCGAGAAGCCTGCGCCTCGTCGGCCCAGCCGATGACGACCGTGTCCTCCTCGATCACGGCCGAGGTGGCACGCGGCGGAGACTTCAGCTCCGAGGCGTCGAAGATCCGTTCGCGCGTCTGGGGGTCGATGCAGGACAGGCACGCATCGCGCAGCCAGTAGTAGTTGAAGTACTTCTCGCCTTCGGGCAGGCCGATGACCATGCCCTTCTCGCGCAGGTCGAAGCTTGTTTCGGTCATGCGACGTCTCCTTTCAGGTTCGTCTCAGGTTGCATAGCTGTCGCCCTCGGCATCCAGGATGGCGCGCAGCTCGGACAGATGCGCCTCGGCCTGGCCGGGATAGTCCTCCAGCTCTCGGGCGGTCTTCTCGGCGATGTCGTCGGACATGATCCGCAGCGGACGCCCGGTCTGCAGCGCGCGGACATAGGTTTCCGCCGCGCGTTCGAAGTAGAACAGGCGGTTCCACGTGTCGGCCACGCTGTCGCCCACGACCAGGATGCCGTGATTGCCCATGACCAGCACCTTGCTGACAGGGTCCGACAGCAGGCTCGCGCAGCGGCGGCCCTCCTCTTCGAAGGCGAGGCCGCCGAATTCCTCGTCGATGACGTGGCGGTTGGAGAAGGTCGCCGTGTTCTGGTCGATCGGCGGCATTCGGCTGTCGGCCAGGCAGGCCAGGACGGTCGACCAGATCGAATGGGTGTGCATGACGCAGCGCGCATGCGGGCAGGCGCGGTGGATCGCGGCGTGAAGCCCCCAGGCGGTGGGATCGGGCGCGTTCGGCGCGTCCATCACCGAGGGGTCGTCCACGTCCAGCATAAGCAGGTCCGACGCCTTGATGCGCGAGAAATGCACCTGGTTCGGGTTGATCAGGAACCGCGTGCCCTCGTCGTTCACCGCAAGGCTGAAATGGTTCGCCACCGCCTCGTGCATGTTCAGCCGCGCGGCCCAACGGAAGCTGGCGGCAAGGTCCGCGCGCTCGGTCCAGTGATCGAGATTGGCGTGCTGCATGGGGGTTACCCCTCGGCCAGCGCGGGGCGCGATTCCGTCAGGCCCGCGGGCGCCGACAGGCCGGTCGGGATGACCTCGTAGCCGCGTTCCTCGGGTTCGTCGTCGACCAGTTCGGGCGGGAAGCCCGGCGCGGTGATCGACAGGCCGGTGGCCTCTTCCAGGCGGCGGATGATGTTCGGCGACAGCTCGCGTTCGCCAAAGCGCGCGATGCCGTCGTTGAAGATCTCGATCATCAGGGGGCTGATCTCCAGCGGCACGCCGGCCTCGGACGCGATCTTCTGGAACAGGCCGATATCCTTCTTCACCAGGTCCATCGTGAACGAGATGTCGCGCGAGCCGTTCAGGATCACCTGGCTCTCAGTCTCGTGGACGAAGGACGTCCCCGACGAGATCTTCATGGCCTCATAGGTGGTGTTCAGGTCGATCCCCGCGGCCTTCATCGTCACCAGCGCCTCGCAGCAGGTCAGCAGGTTCGCGGTCGCAAGATAGTTGGTCATCACCTTCAGCACCGAGGCCGTGCCGATATCGCCCGTGTGCAGCACGCGACGCCCGAGCGTCGCCAGCGTCGGCAGCATGCGTTCGAAGGTCGCGCGGTCGCAGCCCGCGAAGATCGAGATGTTGCCCGTATCCGCCCTGTGGCACCCGCCCGAGACCGGGCATTCCATCGCCGCGCCGCCGCGTTCCTGCACAAGGGCCGCAAGACGTTGGACCTCGGCCTGGTCGGTGGTGGACATCTCCATCCAGATCTTGCTGTGATCGACCTCGGGCAGCATTTCCTCGACCACGGCGGCCGAGGCGGCGGGCGAGGGCAGGCAGGTGATGACCGCGTCGCAATCGCGCATCAGCTGGCGCGGGCCGCTTGTGGACTTCGCGCCCTTGGCGACGAATGCCGCGACCAGCTTGGGATCGAGATCGTGGACCGTCACGTCGAATTCGTTGCGCAGCAGGCTGCCGGCCAGCTTGCCGCCGACATTGCCCAATCCGATGAAGCCGATTTTCATGTGATGCAGCGCCTTTTTCCGAGCTGTTTCAATTCCCCTTCAGGCTGGTGCAGATCGCCCCGGATTTGAAACAATGCGTTTTCACCCACAGGGTCCGCTGGCGTTGCCGCAGCCTGGCGGCAGACCGGTCCCCCCGGCCCGTCAAACTTTCGACTTGACCCGGAACATATCGTGATCGCATCTATGGCGGGATGCAGTCGGGCAATACAACATCTAGAAACGACCCTGTGATGCGGAACGTGAAGAACACCCCGCATCCCATTGTGCGATAAACGCTTTCCCGACGCAGCGGCACAAACGGCAACGACGACCCCTTGGATTGGACGAATTGGAAGACCTCAGCCCCGAAGGCGCTGCCCCGGCAGTCGGCCTTGACCTCGAACCGGTGGACCGGATCAACTTCGCCCTGTCGCAGAACGGACTGTCGATCCTGCGACGCGTCGCGCTGCGAAACGACGGCGACGAGGCGCTGGAGAACCTGGACGTCACGCTGCTGACGCGCCCCGCCGCCATGCGCCCGCGCAGCTTCCGCATCGACAGGATCGCGCCGGGGGCGACCGTGACGCTGCCGCAGGCGGAAACGCCGCTGGACAATGCGCTGCTGGGCGGCCTGAACGAGGCCGAGTGGGGCGAGGTCGTCCTGCAGGTCCACCAGTCCGAGACGCTGCTGGCCGAAACCTCGCGCCCGGTCGAGATGCTGGCGCGGGACGAATGGGGCGGGCTGTCGATGGCGCCGCTGCTGGCCGCCCACCTGTCGCCCAACGACGCGCTGGTCGCGGGCATCCTCAAGGACGCCGCGCGGCTGCTGGAAGCCGTGGGCGAACCCGGCGATATCGACGGATACCGCTCGGGCGATCCGGGCCGCGTCTGGATGCTGGCGGGGGCGATCTGGTCGGCGCTGACGGGATGGGGCCTCAGCTATGCGCTGCCGCCCGCGTCCTTCGAACGGCAGGGCCAGAAGCTGCGCGACCCCGCGCGCATCCGGTCCGAGGGGCTGGCGACCTGCCTCGATACGGCGGTCCTCCTCGCCTCGTGCTTCGAGGCTGCGGGCCTCAACCCCGTCGTGCTGTTCGCCGAGGGGCATGCCTGGACCGGCTTCTGGCTGACCGACGCCGATTTCGGCTGCGTGTCGGAACCCGACGTGATGACGGTGCGCAAGGCCGTCGATGCGCGCGAGCTGGTGATGCTGGAAACCACCTACCTGACGCGCCGCCCCGCCATCGCCTTCGAAGAGGCCGCCGCCGCGGGCCGCGATCTCGTGGCCGAACGGAACGAGCACGGCTTCCTTCAGGCGTTGGACATCCGCCGCGCACGTGCCGCGGGCATCCGCCCGATGGCCAGCCACCGCGCCCCCGAGGATACCGATCCCGACGCCCCCGTCGCGCCCGCCGCCCTGCCCCGACCGCTGCCGCCCGGCATGATGCCCGCCAGCCCGATCGCGGACGACACCCCGCAGAACGCCGCCGACCGCATCGCCCGCTGGCAGCGCAAGCTGCTGGACCTGTCGCTGCGCAACCGGCTGCTGAACTTCCGCGACACGCGCCAGACCCTGCCCTTCATCTGCCCCGACATCCCCGCGCTCGAGGATCGGCTGGCGCAGGGCCAGGGCGTGCGGGCGGAATCGCTGGCGGGCGACGCCCTGCCCGAAGACCCCGCGATCATCGATCAGATGGCCCGCGACGCCTTCCAGCGCGGGCGCATCGCCGTCCCGCTGCCCGGCAAGGACATGCAGGACCGGCTGCTCGACCTCTATCGCAAGGCCCGCAGCGACCTGCAGGAGGGCGGGACGAACACGCTGTTCCTGGCCGCGGGCTTCCTGCGCTGGAAGAAATCGGCGCAGGATACCCGCAGCTATCGCGCGCCGCTGCTGCTGATCCCGGTCCGGCTGACGCGCCGCTCGGCCCAGTCCGATTTCGTGATCGAACCGCACGAGGACGACATCCGCTTCAACACCACCCTGCTGGAGTTCCTGAAGCGCGATTTCGACCTGAAGATCCCCGAGCTGGAGGGCGATCTGCCCCGCGACGAGGCGGGCTTCGACCTGACGCGGATCTTTACGACGATGCGCGCCCGCATCCGCGACGTGCCGGGCTTCGAGCTGGTCGAGGAATCCGCCCTCTCGACCTTCTCCTTCGCCAAGTTCCTGATGTGGAAGGACCTGGCCGACCGCACCGACAGCCTGCGCGACAGCGCGCTGGTCCGTCACCTGGTCGACAACCCCGAAACCCCCTTCCTGCCCGAGGGCGATCCGGGGCTTGCCGGACCGCGCGACGTGGACCGCCGCCTGCCGCCGCAGGACCTGTTCGCGCCGCTGCCTGCCGACAGCTCTCAGTTGGCCGCCGTCCTGTCGGCGCAGGAGGGGCGCGACTTCGTGCTGATCGGCCCGCCCGGCACCGGCAAGAGCCAGACCATCGCCAACATCATCAGCCAGTGCCTTGCGACGGGCCGCACGGTCCTGTTCGTGGCCGAGAAATCCGCCGCGCTGGATGTCGTCCATCGCCGCCTGAACGCGCATGGCCTGGGCGATGCCGTGCTGGAGCTGCATTCAAACAAGGCCGACCGCAAGTCGGTCATGGCCCAGCTGGGCCGCAGCTGGGATCGCGCGTCCGAGGGCAGCGATGCCGAATGGGCGCGCGTCACGGCGGATCTGGATGTCACGCGGCAGGAACTCAACGCCTATGTCGCGGCGCTTCATGCAACGGGGCGGCAGGGGTTCAGCATCTTCCAGGCCATCGGCTGGGCGCTGAACGCCGATCCGGCGCTACGCCTGCGCTTCGACAATCGCGATGCCCATGACGATGAAAGCTTCCGCAGGATGCAGCAGATCGCGGCCACGCTTGGCCGCACGCACGCGGTCGTGCGCGATCTGCCGTCATTCCCGCTGATCGGCGCGCAGGACTGGTCCTTCGGCTGGCAGGCGCGGCTGCTGGAAACCGCGGCGCCGCTGGCGCGCGCGGCACGCGACCTGATGGCCGCGCGGCGCGACCTGATCGCGGTCGCGGGCCTGCAGGACGCCACCCCGCCCGAGGATCTGCTGGCGCTGGCCCGCGCGGGCGACGGCGCGGGCGACCTGGTCTGGGCGCTCGATCGCCAGCCCCAGGATCTGCCTCGCCAGGGCCAGGACCTTGCACAGGTCCTGCGCAGCCGCGACGAGGCCCGCGCCCGCCTTGCCGCGACCTATGATCCCGGCGCGCGGATTCCGGTCGATCGGCTGGACAGCGACTGGCGAGAGGCGCAGGCCAGGATCTGGCCGCTGTCCTCGCTGGCGACGGGACGCCTGCGCAAGCTGCTGCAGACCTATGCGACGGCAGGACAGGCCGATCCGCAGACCGACATCCCCGCACTGGGCGCCATCGCGCAGGCGCAGGCGGCGATCGACGCATCGCCCCTGCGCGACGTGGCGGACGATGCCGCGACCCTGACCGCGCGCGTGCAGGCGGCCGTCGCCCTGCTGGGCGCGGTGGAGACGCTGCGCCCGCATGTGGCCGAACCGGCGCGCTGGCAGGACAGCCTGCGCCGCATCGCCTCGGGCGGGGCGCATCCCGCGCGGGCGTTGCTGGCGGCGCAGGACGCCTTTGCCGCCGCCTGCCCGCCCTTCGCCGATGCGGCGGGCGGCAATCCGGCGTCGGTCCCGCTGGCCGAACTGATCGCGCAGCTGGACGCGCTGGAACAGGCGCGCGAGCATCTGCCGGACTGGACCCGCTGGAACGCCGCCCGCCTCCAGGCCGAGGGGGCCGGACTGCTTCCGCTGATCGAGGCGCTGGAGGATGGCCGCCTGACGCAGGACGCCGAGACGGCCTTCCGCAACGCCTATGCCGCGTGGTGGCTGCCCGAGGCGCTGGATACCGACCCCGTCCTGCGCGGCTTTTCCCACTGGGCGCACGAGGACGCGATCGCGCGGTTCCGCGACCTCGACCGCGCCGCGACCGAGATGGCCGCCGGACAGGTGCTGGCGCGCATCCGCCACGGGCTGCCCGCCCGCGATGCCGTCCCGCGCAAGTCGGAGCTGGGCACGCTGCGGCACCAGCTGGGGCTTCAGCGTCCCAGCATGCCGATCCGGTCGCTGATCGCGCAGATGCCCGACGCCTTCACGCGGCTGGCGCCCTGCGTACTGATGTCGCCGCTGTCGGTGGCGCAATACCTGCCCGCCGGGCAGGCGGCCTTCGACGTGGTGATCTTCGACGAGGCGTCCCAGATCACCACATGGGACGCGATCGGCGCCATCGCGCGCGGGCGGCAGGCGATCATCGTGGGCGATCCCAAGCAGCTGCCGCCGACCAACTTCTTCGGCAAGGTCGAGGACGACGCCGACGACATCCCCGAGACCGAACGCGACCTTCCCTCGATCCTGGACGAGGTGGCGGCATCGGGCGTGCCGACGCAGCAGCTGGACTGGCATTATCGCAGCCGCGACGAGGCGCTGATCGCGTTTTCCAACTGGCACTATTACGGCGGGCGGCTGATCACCTTCCCCTCGCCGCGGACGCAGTCGAACGCGGTGCGGCTGCACCCGGTCGACGGCACCTATGGCCGCGGCAAGGATCGCCGGAACGAGGTCGAGGCCCGCGCCATCACGCAGATGACCGTCGCGCGCCTGACCGAATGGCTGACCCTGCCCGAGGCCGCGCGTCCGACCCTGGGCGTCATCACCTTCAACGCCGAACAGCAGGCGCTGATCCTGGATCTGCTGGATGAGGAACGCCGCCGCGATCCCGAGCTGGAATGGTTCTTCGAGGATGCCCGCGAGGAACCCGTCATCGTCAAGAACCTCGAGAACATCCAGGGCGACGAACGCGACGTGATGCTGTTCTCGATCACCTACGGGCCGGATCACGCGGGCAAGCTGTCGATGGGCTTCGGCGCGCTGAACGGCACGGGCGGGGAGAAGCGGCTGAACGTCGCCGTCACCCGCGCGCGGTCCGAGCTGCACGTCTTCGCCTCGCTGCGGGCCGAGCAGATCGACCTTGCGCGCACCAATGCGACCGGTGTGCGGCACCTCAAGGCGTTCCTGGATTACGCGGAACGCGGGGCCGTGGCCCTGCCCGCGCAGGATACCGGGTCGCAGGGCGGCGTGGACAGCCCGTTCGAGGCCGCGGTCCTGCAGGCCTTGGAACTGCGGGGATGGGAGATCCGGCCCCAGATCGGGGTGTCGGGGTTCCGCATCGACCTGGGCGTCGTGCATCCCGACCATGCCGGGATCTATCTTGCGGGGATCGAATGCGACGGCGCGACCTATCACGGATCGGCCACGGCGCGGGACCGCGACAAGGTGCGCCAAGCGGTGCTGGAAGGTCTTGGCTGGACGATCCTGCGCATCTGGTCGACCGACTGGTTCCGCCACCCGCCCTCCGTCGCGGACCGCATCCACGAGGCGCTGCAGCAGCATCTGCAGGCCGACCGCGACCTGCGCGCGCAGAAGGCCGCCGAAACGCAGCCCCCCGCGCCGCAGGCCGCGACCGCCACGCCCGATCCTGATCGATTCTTCGACGCCGCCTATCAGCCGGTGCTGGTCGCCATGATCGCCGAGGAACTGTCGCGCGACGCGCCGCTGCCCCTGACCGAGCTTGCGGGCCGGATCGCGGCGCTGCACGGCTGGCCCCGCGCGGGCGACCGGATCGAGGACAGGGTCCGCGCAGCAATCGACCCCGCCCGGATCGAGTGCCGCGACGGGGTCGAGATGGTATCGATCGAAGGGGCCTGAGCGGCCCCTCCGCGTCACTCGGCGATGGCCTTGTCGGTCAGCATCCCCATGGCGCCCGCCAGCTTCTCCAGCGGTTCCTCGGCGCCGTCGATCTCGTACAGGTCCTCGAACTCTTCGGGGTCCATGTAGCCGACCTTGGTCTGCCCGTCCTCGTCCCAGATCAGGACGCGGGCGGGCAGGTCCAGCGCGATGCGCGGATCGGCATTCATCAGGGGCGTGCCGATCTCGGGGTTGCCGAAGATCATCACGGTCGCGCCCGGCATTTCCAGGCCGGCAGCCTCGGCTGCGCGCTGGTGGTCGATCCGCGTGACCAGCTTGGCGGGGCTTTCCTCGATGGCGGCTTCCAGCCGGTCGGCGGTCGTCACCACGTCATGCGGGCTGTCCTTCACGATCCAGTCGTCGGGGCCGTCATCGGCCAGAGCGGGCGCGGCCATGAGGGTCATGGCGGTCGCGATCATCGGCAAACGCATGGGCGTTCCTTTCTTCCGTCCCTTGGACGCCCCGCCCCGGATCGGGACAGGGCCGGGGCGGAACACCCGAGGGGCGTGGCCGGTTCCTCAGCCGCCCGTAAGCTGCAGCAGGACCAGGTAGATGACCGACGGCCCCATCAGGCAGCCGAGGCCCGTGTAGAACGTCGCCGTCATCGCGCCATAGGGGACCAGCCGCTTGTCGGTGGCGGCGAGGCCCCCCGCGACGCCGCTGGTCGTGCCCATCAGCCCGCCATAGGCCATGGCCGATTTCGGGTTGTTCAGCCCGATCACCGGCGCGACGAAGGGCGTGCCGATCATCACAAGCACGGCCTTCAGGAGGCCCGCTGCGACCGACAGCGCGATCACGTCCGAACTGGCCCCGAGCGCGGTCCCGGTCACCGGACCCACGATATAGGTCGCGGCACCCCCGCCGATGGTCGCCATGCTGACGGCATCGGTATAGCCGAAGGAGGCGGCGACGACCGCGCCCACCACGAAGGACAGGACGATCCCCATGATCAGCGACAGCACGCCCGCGGTGCCGGCCTTGCGGATTTCGCGCATGTCCACGCCATAGGCGGTGGAGACGATGGCCAGGTCGCGCAGCATGGACCCGCCCATGATCCCGATCCCCGCGAACAGCGGCATGTCCGCCAGCCCCGACGACCCGCCCGTCACGCGCCCGCCGATCCAGGCCAGCACCAGGCCCAGGATGATGGCCACGGCAGATCCGTGGACGCGACCCGCGCTCAGCCGGTCAGACAGCTGGTAGGACACCCACATCACCACGCCCACCACCACGAAGGCGAAGACGAGGCCGTTCTTCTCGATCAGTCCGACGATCTCTTCCATGGCTCAGGCCTCCTGCGGCATGAGGGGCGGAAGCGGGGCCTCGCGGCCGCCGATACCGGCGATGACGGGAACCATCGCGACGCAGACGACCGTCGCGCCGACACCCGCGATGATCGCGACGGGACCGCCCGCAAGGGCCGCGACGACGTTCTGCTTGGCCGCCATCGCCACGACGATGGGGATGTACATCGCGCTCCAGAACAGGACGCCCTGTTCGGTCAGCTTGGGCAGCCGACCGGTGCGGCGCATCCAGTCGGTCAGCACGACAAGGATCAGCATCGCGAACCCGACGCCGCCCACATTCGACTGGACGCCCAGCACGGCCCCCAGCAGATCGCCCAGGATGACGCCCGCCAGGTGGCAGGCGGCCAGGGCCGCAACTCCGTAGATGATCATTTCTCTCCTCCCTCTCGTTTGTTTTCCCCGTTCCGCGCGACCTCCTCCGTCACGCGAAACGGGGCCTTCGTTCAGGCATCCACACCGGCATAGAGCGTGGCGTGATTGCGGCGCAGTTCGGCCTTCTGGACCTTGCCCATGACGTTGCGCGGCAGGGCATCGGCCAGGATCACGCGCTTGGGCTGCTTGAAGCGGGCCAGCTTCTCCGACAGCGCGGCGCGCAGGGCCTCGGGGTCGAGGCTTGCGTCGCCCTTCGGCACGACGACCGCCGTGACACCTTCGCCCAGGTCGGGATGCGGCAACCCGATGACCGCGCTTTCCAGGACGCCCGGCAGCGCGTCCAGCGCCTCCTCGACCTCCTTGGGATAGACGTTGTACCCGCCCGAGATGACCAGGTCCTTGTCGCGCCCGCTGATGCGCAGATATCCGTCCTCGCCGATCAGGCCCAGGTCGCCCGTGATGAAGAACCCGTCCTCGCGGAACTCGGAGGCGGTCTTCTCGGGCATGTTCCAGTAGCCCTCGAAGACGTTCGGGCCCTTCACCTCGATCAGGCCGATCTGGCCGTCGGGCAGCGGGGCCCCCGTCTCGCGGTCGGTCACGCGGATGGCGATGCCCGGCAGCGCCATGCCGACCGCGCCCGGAATGCGGTCGCCGTCATAGGGGTTCGACGCGATCATGCAGGTCTCGGTCATGCCATAGCGTTCGAGGATCTTCATGCCCGTCCGCTCCTCGAAGGCGCGGTGATCCTCGGCCAGAAGGGGGGCGGAGCCGGACACGAACAGGCGCATGTTCGCCGTCGTCTCGCGCGTCAGGCGGTCGGATTTCAGCAGGCGGGTGTAGAAGGTCGGCACGCCCATCAGGACGGTCGCGCGATCCATCAGGTCGATCGCCTGCTCCGGGTCGAACTTCGTCAGGAAGACCATCGTCGCACCCGCCGTCAGCGCCATGTTGGCGGCGACGAACAGACCGTGCGTGTGGAAGATCGGCAGCGCGTGGATCAGGCGGTCATCCGCCGTGAAGCGCCAGCATTCCAGCAGCGCCTCGGTGTTCGAGGTCAGGTTGCCATGCGTCAGCACCGCGCCCTTGGACCGCCCCGTCGTCCCCGATGTATAGAGGATCGCGGCACGGTCGGACGGCCCGGATTCCACGCGATCCTCGCGCGGGGTGGCGCTGCGGGCGGCGTCCATCAGCGTGCCGTCGGCATCCGGCCCGAGCGTCTCGACGCGTAGCGCGTCCGAGGCGCGATGCGCGTGATCCGCAGCCACCGAAGGGTCGCAGACGAAGATCCGGGGCGAGGCATCGCCCACGAAATAGTCGATCTCGGGGCCGGTATAGGCCGTGTTCAGCGGCAGGAAGATGCCGCCGACCTGCAGCACCGCCAGATACAGCGCGATGGCCTCGGGCGATTTCTCGACCTGGACGGCCACGCGGTCGCCGGGGGTCACGCCCATTTCCGTCAGCGCGCCGGCCATGCGTTCGACGATGTCGCGCATCTGGGCAAAGCTGATGTCTGGCTTGCCGGGGCGCTGGAACAGGGGCTTGCCCTCCAGCAGCTCGGCGGTCTGGATGAATTGCTCGTGGATGGTCTGCATCAGGGTCTCCTCCCCCTCTTATCGTTGCAGTGCTTCGGCAAGCTGTTCGCCATGGGCGACCGTGCCGTCGCGGACGAAGCCCTCGTGGCGGGCCTCGATCAGCGGAAGTTCATAGAGGTAGTTGATCATCAGCCCATGCGCGGACCGCATCGCACCCGGCGACAGGTCGGCGGGCCAGTTCAGGCGATGCGCGCTGGCACCGTTGCCCAGGTGGAAACGGGCGACCGGATCGGCGGGCATGCCGCCGCGGCCCTTTTCCTGCACGATGTATCGCGCGGCTATGGCCTCGATCTCGGGGCGCAGGGCCTCGATGGCGTCGGCATCCTCGGACCATTCGCCCGCTGCCAAGGCACGCCCAAGGGCTGCGGCGCGGTCGTCATCCTGCGCGGCCAGCCAGCGGGCAAAGCCCGGCACGGGCGATAGCGTCACGAAGCGCGACAACTGCGGCAGCTCCGCGCTGAGGACGGCGACCACCTGTTTGATCAGGAAGTTCCCGAAGGACACGCCCTTCAGCCCCGCAAGGCTGTTGTTGATCGAATAGAACACGGCCGTATCGGCATCGACGGCCTCGCGGGCCTCGGGGGCGGTCAGGATCGGGCCGATCGCATCGGGGATGCCGCGCGTCAGGGCCACCTCGACGAAGATCAGCGGCTCGTCGCCGGTCGCGGGGTGGAAGAAGGCATAGAGCCTGCGGTCGTTGTCGGCGAGGCGGCGCTTGAGGTCGTCCCAGCCCCGCATGCGGTGGACGATCTCGTAATCCATGATCTTCTCCAGGATCGCGGCGGGCGAGGCCCAGTCGATCCGGCGCAGCGTCAGGAAGCCGCGGTTGAACCAGGACGCGAAGAGATGCGCGAAATCCTCGTCGATGGGCGCAAGGGCCGGATCGTCGGCGATGGCCTTCAGCAGGTCCTCTCGCATGCGGACCAGCCGCAGGGTCGCGCCGGGCGCCAGGTTCAGGCGGCGCAGCAGGGTCTGGCGCGCGGGCTCGACGGCACGGAACAGATCCGCCACCGCGACCGCGTCCCCGCCCGCATCCTAGGCGGCATAGGCGCTGCGGATCGCATCGGCATCGACGCCGTAATCGTCGCGCAGATGGGCGAAGAAGGCGCGCTTCTCGTCGTCCGACAGGTCGCCATAGGCGGCCAGCGCCTGTTCGGCCACCGCCACCCGAGAGGCGTCCCCGATCCGGCCCATCAGCACGCTGCAGGCGGCGATCAGCCGCTCGGGTGCGGGGTGGGACAGCGCCTTCAGCGTCTCGGCCTCTCCGGCGCGCTTGCGCCGGGTGATCGCCTCGACGAAATCGGTCAGGAAGGTCAGTCGTTGCTTGCCCATATGCGATCCTCCTCGGGACCAGATATACACCTTCTGGATGTTGTTGTATATAACAGCCTTGCAAATGGACAATTCCCCGCCCGTCGGATGAAATGGGCAGCAAGGACAAGGACATCGCGTGGCCATGAACATCCCGACCGCCCAGAGAATCCGCCTTGCGCTGGAAAACGACATCGTCGACGGGCGCTTTCAGCCGGGCGACAGAATCGACCCCGATGCCATCGCCGCCAATTACGGCTGTTCGCGCACCCCCGTCCGCGAGGCGCTGCAGGCGCTCGAGGCGTCGGGCCTGCTGATCGTCCAGCCCAAGCGCGGCACCTTCGTCACCAAGCTGGGCGTCGCGCAGCTGATGGAGCGGTTCGAGCTAATGGCCCAGATGGAGGCGTTCTGCGCGCGCCTGGCCTGCCGCCGCGCCGAGGATGCCGATCACCGCCGCATCGAGGCCAGCCTGTCCGCCTGCGAGCTGGCCGCCAAGGCGGGCGACAGCGACCGCTACTATGCCGAGAACACCGAGTTCCACCAGGCCATCTATCACGCCGCGCACAACGCGTTCCTCGAGGCCGAGACACTGCGCCTGCAGGCGATCCTGCAACCCTATCGCCGCCGCCAGCTGCAGGCGCGGGGGCGGGTGCGGACCTCGCTTGCCGAACACCGACAGATCGCCCGCGCCATCCGCGACGGCGCCGAGGACGAGGCCGCCCGCGCGATGCAGGATCACGTCCTGATCCAGGGCGAACGCTTCCGCGATCTGGTCGCGCTTCTGGAAAGGTTGGACCGTCGTGCCTAGCTTGGGGGGCTGAACAAGGAAGGATCCCATGACCGAAGCATCCCCGATCCGCGTCGATATCGTCTCGGACGTCGTCTGTCCCTGGTGCGTGATCGGCTATCGCCAGCTTGCGCTTGCCAGCGAACAGACCGGCATTCCCGTCGAGGTGCACTGGCACCCGTTCGAGCTGAACACCGACATGCCCCCCGAAGGCCAGAACCTGCGAGAGCATATCGCCCAGAAATACGGCTCGACCATCGAGGAATCCGAGGCCTCGCGCCATCGCCTGACCGAGCTGGGGGCAGAGCTGGGCTTCGAGTTCAACTATGCCGCCGACATGCGGATGGTGAACACCTTCCGCGCGCATCAGCTGATCGACTGGGCCGCGACCAAGGGCAAGGCGCACGAGGTGAAGATGGCGCTGTTCGCATCCTTCTTCACCGATCGCCGCGACGTGTCGCAGCCCGACGTGCTGGGCGACGCGGCGGTCGCGGCCGGTCTGGACCGCGACGAGGCGCTGGAGGTCCTGCGCGACGAACGCATGGCGGGCGACGTGCGCCAGAAGCAGCAGTTCTGGACCGGGCACGGCATCTCGGGCGTGCCCGCGATGGTCTTCAGCCAGCAGCACCTGGTGACCGGCGCGCAGGGGGTCGAGAATTACGGCCGCATCCTGCAGCACTTGGCAGAGGCCTGATCGACATCACGGGTTCGTGATCCGTGTAACGATCGGTTCGGTCGCTCCGAATGGTCAGGGGAAGGACGGCGCAAGATCGTCCTTCCCGTCTGACAAGGAGGACCCGATGACAACCAAGACCAACACGCTTGCACTGGGCGCCGCGCTGACCTGCGCCCTTGGTGCGATGGCAGCCACCCCCGTCCACGCCCAGGGCATGGAGAAATGCTTCGGCGTCTCGCTGGCGGGCGAGAACGACTGCGCCGCCGGACCGGGCACGACCTGCGCCGGAACCTCGAAGGTGGATTACCAGGGCAATGCCTGGACGCTGGTGCCCGCGGGAACCTGCGCGGATATCGCGCTGCCCGCCGCCGATGACGGCACCGCGCGGCAGGGATCGCTCTCGGAACTCGACCGCGACATCCCTGCCTGACCGGCAGGGCGCGCGTGCGCGGGTTCCCCCGGCCGCGCACGCGCCATCCGCCCCGTTCCAACCGCCAAGGTGAACACCATGTCCCATCTTCCCGCACGCCCCGGTGTCGGCTTCAAGTCGAAGCACTTCGCCGATATCGCTCGCAACCCCGGTCCGGTCGGCTTCTTCGAGGTCCATGCCGAGAACTACATGGGCGCGGGCGGGCTGCCCCATGCGCAGCTGACCGCGCTGCGCGCCGATCACCCGCTGTCGGTGCATGGCGTCGGCCTGTCGATCGGCGGCCACAAGGGGCTGGACGAGGATCACCTGGCGCGGCTGAAGACCCTCTGCGACCGTTACCAGCCCGACAGTTTTTCCGAGCATCTCGCATGGTCCAGCCACGGGGCGGAATATCTGAACGACCTGCTGCCCCTGCCCTATACCGAGCAGACGCTGCAGATCGTGGCCGATCACGTCGACCGCGTGCAGGAGGTTCTGGGCCGCCAAATGCTGCTGGAGAACCCCGCGACCTATGTGCTGTTCGAACAGTCGACCATACCCGAGCCCGAGTTCATGGCGAGTGTCGCCGACCGCACCGGCTGCGGGCTGCTGCTGGACGTGAACAACGTCTTCGTGTCCTGCGCGAACCATCGCCGCGATCCGCTGGACTATCTTGCGGAATTCCGGCTGGACCTCGTGGCCGAGATCCATCTGGGCGGCCACGACCAGGAGGACCTGCCCTCGGGGCCGCTGCTGATCGACAGCCACGGCGCGCCCGTGGCCGATCCGGTCTGGGCGCTGTTTCGCGACATCATTGCCCGCACGGGGCCGCTGCCCACGCTGGTCGAATGGGACAACGACGTTCCCGAATGGTCCGTGCTGGCCGCCGAGGCCGCACGCGCCGATGCAATCCTTCGCGAAAGGGGGCAGAGCCTTGCCGCACAGTGATTTCCTGACCGCGTTCCGGGCGGGCCTGCAGGACGGCACCCTGCCCCCCGGACTGACCGCCATCGATCCGGCCGAGACCGGCCAGCGTTTCGCGGTCTATCGCAACAACGTGGCCGTCGGCCTGTCCGAGGCACTGGCCGCCCGTTTCCCCGTCATCCGCCGCCTGGTGGGCGAGGAATTCTTTGCGGCGCTGGCGCGGGGCTTCATCCGCGACGACCGCCCCGCCAGCCCCGTCATCGCGGAATGGGGCGAGGGCTTTGCCGATTTCCTTCGCGGTTTCGCACCGCTGGTCGCCCATCCCTACATGGCCGACGTGGCGCGGCTGGAACATGCGCGGGGCCGCGCCTTCCACGCCGCCGACGCGATGCCGGTGGCACCGGGCGATCTTGCGGCTTGCGCGCCCGACCGGCTGATCCTGGGGCTGCACCCCTCGGTCCAGGTGCTGCGCTTCGGGCATGCGGCGATCTCGGTCTGGCTGGCGAACCAGCCGGACGGCCCGCCCGTCCGCGACCATGCGCGGGCCGAGACCGCGCTGATCCTGCGCGACCCGGCGTTTCAGGTCCATGTCGTGGGCATTGCCGAAGCCGACGCCGCCCTGATCGAGGCCCTGCAGCAGGGCCGCCCCCTTGCCGATGCGGCCCGATGCGCGCTGCGGATCGATCCCGACCATTCGGCGCAGCACATCCTCGTGCGGCTGATGTCGGGCGGGGCCATCACCAGCGCGCAGGAGGAAGCGCCATGATCGCGACGTTGAACACCGTCCTTGCAGCCATTCCGCGCGACATTCCCGCGCTGGCCCTGCGCGTCTTTCCGGCGATGGTCTTCCTGCAATCGGGCCGCACCAAGGTCGAGGGCTTCGGCATCAAGGAATCGACCTGGTTCCTGTTCGAACACGAATACGCCCTGCCCCTGCTCCCGTCCGACTGGGCGGCGGTAATGGCGACGGTCGCGGAACATGTCCTGCCGGTCCTGATGATCCTTGGGCTGATGACGCGGCTGTCGGCCCTGGGGCTGCTGGCGATGACGGCGGTGATCCAGGTCTTCGTCTATCCGGGGGCGTGGATCACCCACGGGTTGTGGGCCGCCGCCCTGCTTGCGGTGATCGTCCACGGGCCGGGACGCTGGTCCATCGACCGCGCCCTGCGGCTGGACTGAGGAAGACGTGATGGCCTTCGTCCAGTCATATGCGGCCCCCCGGCATTGCCTCGGCTCCGTTCGAAGCGCTATTTTGGGCGCCAGCTTCGATAACGGACGGGAGGTCGCGCTGGAACCGCAGGGCGAATGGGAAAGGCTGTTGACGGCCGCGAACGCGGGCGACGGCGCCGCATTTGCGCGGTTCCTGACACTGATCACGCCGGTCATGCGCGGCATCATCCGCGCACGCGCCGGCACGATGGGCAGCGACGAACACGAGGACATCCTGCAGGAGGTCCTTCTGGCGGTCCATCTGAAGCGGGGGACATGGCAGGGCGACAGGCCCGTGCGGCCCTGGCTCTATGCGGTGGCGCGACACAAGATCGTCGATGCATTCCGCAAGCGCGGCAGCGCGATCCAGGTGCCCATCGAGGCATTCGAGGAGACGCTGCCCGCCGAACGAAGCGACGAACCCATGGCCGCCCGCGACCTGTCGGCCATGCTGGACCAGATAGACGAGCGATCGGCCACAATCGTGCGCGCGATCGCGATCGAAGGTGAAAGCGCCGAGACCGCCGGAGAACGCGTCGGGCTCAGCGCAGGAGCCGCACGGGTATCGATGCACAGGGCGATGAAGCGCCTGAGCGCCCTGGCGGAGAGGATGACGAGATGAGCGAACGACAGACCACCGAAGACCTGATCGCCAGCCTTGCGGCCATGCCTGCGCCGCCCCGGCTGCGCATGTCCCGCATCGCGCTGCAGATCGTGGGGCTGGTCGGCATCGGCCTCGTGCTGCTGCTGATCGGCACCGGCCTGCGGCCCGACCTGGCCCATGCGCTGACGACGCCGGTGACGCTGGCCAAGAATGCCATTCCGCTGGCGCTGGCCGCAATCGCGCTGCCCGCCGCCATGATGACCGCCCGCCCCGAGGCCGAGCCCCCCGTCTGGCTGCTGCTGCTGCCCGCCGGACTGGCCGCCGCGCTGTTCGTGGCGACGCTTGCGGAAACGCCTGTCGCGCAGATCCCGCGCGGGATCATGGGCAATACCGTCGCGGCCTGCCTGACCTCGATCACGGTGCTGTCGCTGACGCCCATCGTCGTGGGGATCGCGCTGATGCGCCGGGGCGCCACGACGCGTCCGACCCTGACGGGCGCGCTGATCGGGCTGGCATCGGGGGCGGGTGCTGCCGCGGGCTATGCCCTCCACTGCGCCGAGGACAACCCGCTGTTCTATGTCACCTGGTACGGGATGGGCATCTGCATCGCGACCCTGATCGGGGCCGTTCTGGGACGCCGCTGGCTGCGCTGGTGATTGGCGGAAGGGAATGGGAGTCGAACCCACCCGGGACAGGCTCGCTGCCCCAACCGGATTTGAAGTCCGGCCGCCCCACCGGGGACGATTCCCTTCCATGACGCGCCATGCGCGGGACGGCCTTGATGGCCAAGCCCCGCGCCCTTTGCAAGCGCCTTATCCGAACAGATCCAGCCGATGCGGGTTCAGCTTGCGCATGTCCCCGCGCCGGATTGTCACACCCAGCCTGTCGAAGAAGTCCAGGATCTCGATCGCGACCTTGCGACCGTTGTTCAGCCGGTCGCGGAACGCGGGGGCCGCGAACCAGTCGCCCTCGGCCTGATCGGCCACGTCGCGCAGGATGGCCAGCATCTCGATCGTGACCTCTCGGGCGAAGAAGTGGTCGGTGGCCACCTGATCGGTCAGGCCCAACTTCTGCGTCAGGCGCATCGCGCGGCGCAGGTCGCGTTCATCGACTCCGAACTCGGTCGCGAAGTCGCGCACGCGCGGCGGGCGGAAGCGCTGTTCCCCGACCAGGACCGGATGCACGCGCTGCCATATCGCCTCGTCCTCGGGGGACAGGCGGACCGAGTGGCCGGGCAGCCGCAGGAAGGCCCCGTCCAGCACGACGCGACCCTCGGCGGCCTCGGACCGCAGGAAGGCCAGATGCGCGTCCTTGGGCAGGCGCGGCTGCATCGACAGGCGCAGCCTTTCGCGACCAAGGCCCGGCATGTCGGGGTTTTCTTTGTGGAAGGCCGCAAGCTGTTCGGTCAGTTGATGCTGCAGGCCCGCGAGATGCGCGTCCGACAGCGCGACGCCCACGAAGTTCGGGATGCGGTCGTCCTGCGGCAGACCCCTGTCGCGGAAGAAGACGCGCAGATCGACCGGCGCGATGTCCAGCATGCGCGGCAGCGGATCGGGCAGCCGCGCGGCCCCGATCAGCGCAAGCCGTTCGGGCGTGCGCCTGCGCCGTGCGGGCGGGCGCAGGTCCAGGAACCGCCCCCCGCCGATGGTCCGACTGGCCGAGACGTCGCGCAGCACGAAGCGGTCGCCCACCGCGCCCGCGACCGGACGGTCCAGCACGATCTGCACCGGCCCGCCCTCGCCCGGGCGGATCGGATCGCCCAAGGGCACGATCCTCGCGCCGCGTTCGGCGGCATGGCTGTGCAGGCGGGCGGGAAACCAGGTGCCGACGGGCTTGGGTTCCGACGGCAGGACCGACAGCCAGGCGTCGATCCGGTCCGTCGGGGCCAGAAGCTCGGGCGCCATCAGCATGTCGCCGCGATGGATCGCGTCCTTGGCGATCCCCTCGCCCGCCAGGTTGACCGCGCAACGCTGGCCCGCGACGCCCGTGGTTGCGGCGCGGTTCTGCGCGTGGACGCCCCGCACACGGGCCGCGATCCCCTCCGGCCCGATCACGACCTGATCCCCGACCGAGACGCGCCCCTGCACGACCATGCCCGTCACGACCGTCCCCGCCCCCGACAGGGTAAAGCTGCGGTCGACCGACATGCGCAGCGGCAGCGCATCGGCGCGGGCGGCGGTCGCGGCCTCGGCCCGGATCAGCGCATCCCGCAGCGCGTCGATCCCCGCGCCCGTGACGGCGGATACGGGCATCACCGGCGCACCCGCCAGCAGCGTGGGTGCCAGCGCATCCCCGATCTGCGCGCGGACCTGCGACAGGCGGTCGTCATCCACGAGGTCGCATTTCGTCAGCGCCACGATTGCACGGTTAAGGCCCAGCAGGTCCAGGATGGCCAGATGTTCGCGCGTCTGCGGCATGATCCCGTCATCCGCCGCCACGATCAGCAGCGCCATGTCGATCCCGCCCGCACCGGCAAGCATGGTGTGGATCAGCCGCTCGTGTCCGGGAACATCGACGAAGCCCGTGACGCCGCCGCCGCCCAGATCGGCATAGGCGAAGCCCAGGTCGATGGTGATGCCACGGGCCTTCTCCTCGGCCAGGCGATCGGCATCGGTGCCGGTCAGCGCCTTCACGAGGGCGGTCTTGCCGTGGTCGATATGTCCTGCGGTTCCGACGATCATCGCCCGGCCAACGCCCCCGTCAGATCGTCATCCGCGCCAAGGCAGCGCAGGTCGAGGATAAGCGCCCCGTCGCGAATATGCCCGATGATGGGGCGCGGCAGGGCCCGCAGCCGCGCGGCAAGGCGGTCGGGCGCATCGCCGCCCTGCCCCGTCAGCCGCAATCCCGCCGAGGGGATCGTGTCGGTCGGCAGCGCGCCCGACCCCACCTGGCTGTCGCAGGCGCAGGTTTCGGCATGGAAGCCCCAGCCCGACAGGATCTTCGCCACCTGCGGCAGCACCCGTTCGGCCTGCGCGGCAATCTCGGCCTGCGGACGCGACAGCATCCGCAGCACCGGCAGACGCTCCGCCAGTCGATCCGGATCGCGATAGAGCCGCAGTGTCGCCTGCAGCGCCGCGATGCGGATCTTGTCCAGCCGCAGCGCGCGCTTCAGCGGGTTGCGGTTGATCTGCGCGATCAGGTCGCGCCGCCCGACGATGAAGCCCGCCTGCGGGCCGCCCAGCAGCTTGTCCCCCGAGAAGGTCACCAGGTCGGCTCCCTCGGCGACGGCCTCGGCCACGGTCGGTTCGCGCCGCAGGCCCCACCGCGACAGGTCCACCAGCGATCCCGCGCCCAGATCGTTCAGCAGCACGACGCCCGCCTCGCGCGCGATGCGCGACAGTTCGGGGGCCGCAACCTCGGAGGTGAAACCCTCGATCCGATAGTTCGAGGTATGGACCTTGAGGATCAGCCCCGTATCCGCGTCGATCGCGGACTGGTAATCGCGCGGATGGGTGCGGTTCGTGGTCCCGACCTCGACCAGGCGGGTGCCGGCGCGGGACATGATGTCGGGCATGCGGAAGGCGCCGCCGATCTCGATCAGCTCGCCCCGCGACACGATGCTGCCGCGCCCCTGCCCGAAGGTGTTCAGCGCGATCAGCACGGCTGCGGCGTTGTTGTTCAGGATGGTCGCATCCTCGGCCCCGGTCAGCTCGCACAGGATGTCGCGCAGGTGGTCGTCGCGCTGTCCGCGCCCGCCGGTCGCAAGGTCGAATTCCAGCGCGAGCGGCGCGGCCATGGCGGTCGCGGCGGCCTCGACCGCCTCGGGGGCCAGGATCGCGCGACCCAGATTGGTGTGCAGGACGGTGCCGGTCAGGTTCAGCATGGGCCGCAGCCCCGTTGCGGCGGCGGCGGCCAGGTCGGCGGCGATCAGATGCGGCAGCGCGGCGGCCTGCGCGGGCCCGTCGGCACCGTCGCGGATCGCATCGCGGGCGCCGTCCAGACGCGTGCGGGCGGCGGCGGTGACCGCCTGCCGCCCGTGTTCCGCGACCAGTGCCGCGACCGGTTCCGATTGCAGCAGCTGATCGACGGATGGCAGGGCCCGGAAGCCCTGCATCAGAACCCCGCCAGGAAGGGGTTGAAGCCCCCGCGCGTCACGCCCTTGTCCTTCATCAGCAGGTCCAGCCCAAGCGAGCCGACATCGTCCGCGATGGGCTCCAGGCTGTGGTTCGCCGTCTGGGTCAGGATCTTGACCCAATGGCCGCACTTGCCGCATTCCTCGGCGCGGACGGTGGCCTCGGCGGTTTCGACGCTGCGATAGGACACGTCCTCGTTCGAGCCGCAGCAGAGGCAGGTCACGCGGACCTCGTTCCAGCGGGTCTGGCAGCAGGCGCAGGTCGCATAGCGCACGCCTTCCAGCTGGCCAACCGTGGTCAGGGACGAGGTGGCCGCCCGCCCGCCGCAGGACGGGCAGACGCCCGTGCGGATCGGGACCAGCGCATCGGCATCCAGCGTCGCAGCAAGCCGGGCCAGATGCAGCTGCACGGCCAGCGAGGCGAACAGGTGGGGCGCTGCGCTGTCATCGGGGATCGTGTCGGACAGGATGTTCCCGACCAGCCAGTGCCGGTCCGCGACCCCGGCCGAGATGACGGCCGACAGCGCAAGCCGCGCCTCCTCGGGCATCTCGATGGCCTGAGCCTCGGACAGGAAGCGGTCCAGCAGGATGTGCAGATCGGGATCGGTCGCCAGCTTCGCGCGGTCGATCGGCGGCATGCGGCTTTCGCGTGCAAGGTCGATGCGGTCGCGCGGGACGGGGGTCACCTGCGGCAGATCCCGCGCGATGCGGTCCTGCAGGGCCACCAGCTCGCCCAGGAATTTCAGATAGGGCGCAAGGTTCTGGCTGTGCTGCGACAGGAAGTCGAAGCGCCGCGCGCGCGTCGCGAACAGCCGCGCGGGGTTCGGCAGAAAGGCAAGCGGCGCCTGAGGGACGCCGCCGATGACCGTCGGATCGGGTTGGATGGTGGTAGTCATGATCCTCTCTGGGCCGACCGGCCACGAAAGTCGGGTCGGCGGATCATTCCGCCGGACCCTTGTTGTCACGCGCCGCGATCTCTCGCAGCCACTTGCGGTGATGGCGATACGCCCAGCCGCCAGTCACGGTTCCCCGCGTCATCGCACGCAGCGTGCCACGCGTCCAGATCGCGGCATAGACGTGGACGATGAACACCAGGATGATCGCGACCGCCGACAGCGCATGGACCAGCACCGCGATGCGCCGCACCGGGATCGACACGAGGCCGGGGAAGAACTGTTCCCAGATCGCGACGCCGGTGACGATCACCAGGATGATCAGGCCGGACATGCCCCAGAAGACGAACTTCTGGCCGGGGTTGTATTTCCCCAGCTCGGGCAGCTTGTCCTCGTTCTGCTTCACGACATCGCCGATATGGGCCATCCACTTCGCGTCCTCGCGCCGGGGCAGGTTCAGCCGCCACAGCTGCACGAACATCAGCGCGAAGCTGACGAACAGGACGACCCCCACGATGGGATGCAGCCAGCGCGTCGTCTGACCGCCCCCGAAGAGGCCGGTCAGGAAGTACAGCGCCGGATCGAACAGCGCCAGCCCCGAGATCGCAAGCACGATCAGGCAGGCCGCCGTCACCCAGTGGTTCGCACGGGTGAAGCCGCGATACCGGCTGACGCGGATCGGCTCATGGCTGGCGATGTGATCGCCTCGTTCCGAGAATTGGGGACGCGCCATCAGAGCTGCCCCCCGTCACGCGGTTCCTGCCCGTCGACGATGCGATCGGCCTCGATCTCGTCATGCTCCTCGACCTCGTTCGGGCGGGCGAACAGACCATGCAGCGTCGCGCCGACGGCGGCGATGCCCATGGCCGCAAGGCCCGCGGTCTTGGTCACGCCCTTCCAGCCCTCGACCACCGGCGAGATGCGCGGCTCCTCGGGCAGGCCGGCATAGAGACCGGGCTGGTCGCGATGATGCAGGACATACATCACATGCGTCCCGCCGACGCCCTCGGGATCATAGAGACCCGCATTGTCATAGCCGCGCGACTTCAGATCCTCGATCCGTTCGGCGGCATGGGCCTTCATGTCGTCCTTGGTGCCGAAGACGATGGCCTGGGTCGGGCATGCCTTGGCGCAGGCCGGACCCTGCCCCACCGCGACGCGGTCCGAACACAGCGTGCACTTGTAGCTCTTGTGGTCGGTATCCGAGATGCGGGGGATGTTGAACGGGCAGCCGGTGACGCAGTACCCGCAGCCGATGCAGTTGTCGTGGTTGAAGTCCACGATTCCGTTCGAATACTGCACGATCGCGCCGGGGGCCGGGCAGGCCTTCAGGCAGCCCGGATCCTCGCAATGCATGCAGCCATCCTTGCGGATCAGCCATTCCAGCTCGTTCGTGACCGGGTTCTCCCATTCGCTGAAGCGCATCAGGGTGAACATGTCGGGCGTCAGGTCGTGGGGGTTTTCGTAGACCCCCACGTTCTCGCCGACACCGGGATCGGTGTCGTTCCATTCGACGCAGGCCGACTGGCAGGCCTTGCAACCGATGCACTTGCTGACATCGATCAGCTTGGCCAGCTTCGTCAGCTCGCGATCCGGCTGCGGAACGTTCCGCGTGGCCGAGATGCGGGTGATGTCGCCCTGATCGAAATAGGCCTCGGTCGGCTGGACCGGCGGGTTCGAGACCGCGGTGGTCGGGCCAGATGCGGTATCCTTCATGCGACCGGCTCCTCTGCTGCGGGTTCGATGTTGACAAGGAAGGCCTTGTATTCGGGCGTCTGGATGTTCGCGTCACCCACGAACGGCGTCAGGCTGTTCGGCCCGAAGCCCTTCTTGGCGGCGCCCATGAAGCCCCAGTGCAGCGGGATGCCCACCACGTGGACCTGCTTGCCGTCGCAGACCATCGGCTTGATGCGCTTGGTCACCACGGCCTTGGCCCAGACCTGCCCGCGGTTCGACCAGACGCGCACGCGCCCGCCCTTGGTGATGCCGCGTTCCGCCGCCAGTTCCTCGCTGATCTCCACGAAGAACTCGGGCTGCAAGGCGGCGTTCACCTTGTTGTGCTTGGTCCAGTAGTGGAAATGCTCGGTCAGGCGATAGGATGTCGCGACGAAGGGGAAGTCCGCGCTGGTGCCCAGCTGCTCCAGGTCGCCCGGGAAGATCCGCGCAGCCGGGTTGCCCCGCATCTTGCGGTTCAGCACGTTCTCCACGGGGCTCTCGAAGGGCTCCATATGCGTGGGGAAGGGTCCGTCCACCATCATCTTGCGGCTGAAGAGGCGTCCGACCCCCTCATGCGTCATGATGAAGGGCATGACCTCCTCGGGCTTGGCCGTCGGTGCCGTGTCGGGCACGTCGAAGCCGACCCACTTCTCGCCGTTCCATTCGATCAGCGTGCGTTCGGGGTCCCAGGGGCGCCCCTTCATGTCCGCCGATGCGCGGTTGTACAGGATCCGGCGGTTCAGCGGCCACGCGAAGGACCATTTCAGGAAAGTCCCCGTGTCGCCCAGGTCCGAATTGTCCCGGCGCGCCATCATGTTGCCTTCCGGCGTGAACGAGCCCGCGAAGATCCAGCACCCGGCCATGGTCGATCCGTCGTCGCGCAGATGCGCGAAGGTCGAGACCTGCTCGCCCGCGGGGACCAGCAGCTTTTGGGGATCGGCAAGGTCATAGACGTCGCGCAGCGCGCGGCCGTTCATCTCCTTGGCCAGTTCCTGGGGCGAGGGTTCCATCGGATCCTCGTATTCCCAGTTCAGGTTCACGATCGGATCGGGGAACACGCCGCCCTCGGTGCGATACAGTTCGCGCACGCGCAGGAAGATGTTGGACATGATCCAGGTGTCCGGCTTGGCCTGCCCCGGCGCGGTCGCGCCCGGCCAGTGCCATTGCAGCCAGCGACCCGAGTTCACGGTCGCGCCCTCGTCCTCGGCGAAGCAGGTCGTGGGCAGTTCCAGCACCTCGGTCTGGATCGAGGCCATGTCGACATCGTTGTAGATGCCGTGATCCTGCCAGAAATGCGCCGTTTCCGTCTGCAGCGGGTCCATCACGACCAGCAGCTTCAGCTTCGACAGCGCGCTCAGCAGCTTGGCCCGGTTCGGGAAGCTGAGGAACGGGTTGAAGCCCTGGCAGAAATACAGGTTCACCTCGCCCTTGGACATCATGTCGAACATGCGCAGGATGTCGTAGGTCGGAACGTCCAGCTTGGGCAGGTAGTCGTAGGCCCAGTCGTTCTCCTCGGTGGCGGCGTCGCCCCACATGGCCTTCTGGAAGGACACGAAGAACTTCGAGTAGTTCTGCCAGTAGCTGATCTGGTTCGGCCGCAGGGGCGGGTTCGCCTTGCCCGCGATATAGGTCTCGAAGTCGATTTCCGTGTCGCGCGGGATGTTCATGTATCCCGGGATCAGGTTCGACATCAGGCCCAGATCGGTCAGACCCTGGATGTTGGCATGGCCGCGCAGCGCGTTCACGCCGCCGCCCATCATGCCGATATTGCCCAGGATCAGCTGCAGCATCGCCATGCCGCGGATGTTCTGCGCACCCTTGGAATGCTGCGTCCAGCCAAGCGCATAGACCGAGGTCATGACGCGGTCGGGCGCGCTGCATTCGCCGATCATCTCGCAGATGGTCAGGAACTTGTCCCTGGGCGTGCCGGTGACGTTCTCGACGAATTCGGGGGTATAGACGTCGACATGCTCGCGCAGCAGGTTCCACACGCAGCGCGGATCCTGAAGCGTCGGGTCGGTCATCGCGAAGCCGTCATCGCCGATCTGGTATTCCCAGTCGTCCATGTCGTAGCTGCGCGTCTCCTCGTCATAGCCGTTGAACATCCCGTCGGACCAGCCGAAGCCGTCCTTCACCAGGAACGCCGCGTTGGTATAGTTGCGGACGTATTCCCACTGGATCTTGTCGTTTTCCATGCACCAGCGGATCACCCCCATCAGGAAGGCGATGTCGGCGCCCGGACGGATCGGGGCATAGTAGTCCGCCACCGATGCGGTGCGGGTATAGCGCGGATCGACCACGATCAGCTTCGCGCCGCGACGGGCCTTTGCTTCGGTCACCCACTTGAAACCACATGGATGCGCCTCGGCGGCGTTGCCGCCCATGACGATCACGAGGTCGGTATTCTTGATGTCGGTCCAGGCGTTCGTCATCGCGCCACGGCCAAATGTCGGAGCCAAACTGGCCACCGTAGGTCCGTGTCAGACGCGTGCCTGGTTGTCGAAGCCGACCATCCCCATCGAGCGCACGACCTTGTAGGTGGTCCATGCGGCCTCGTTGGTGGAACCAGATGCCGCAAGGAAGCCCGCCGTCGTCCAGCGGTTGACCGGCGTGCCGATCTCGTTCCGCTCGATCATGTTGGCGTCGCGGTCGTCCTTGATGGCGCGGGCGATCTTGTCGAATGCCTCGTCCCAGGTGATGTCCTGCCATTCGCCGCCGCCGGGGGCGCGATAGCGGGGCTTGGTCGCGCGGGTCTCGGATTTCACGAAATCCTTCAGCGCGGCACCCTTGGGGCACAGCGTGCCGCGGTTCGTCGGGTGGTCGGCATCGCCTTCGACATGGACCAGCTCGGCGGTCTCGCCCGCCTTCAGGTCACCCTTGGAATACAGGATGATCCCGCATGCCACCGAACAATAGGTGCAGATGTTGCGCGTCTCGGTCATGGTGGCCAGCTTGAAGGCGCGCACATGTGCCGCCTCTGCCGCCTCGGCCTTGCCGAAACCCATCGCGCCTAGCGATGTCGCTGCAACCCCTGCACCTGCCAGCCGCAGGAAACTGCGGCGTGAAAGGTCCATATTCATTCGACCCCTCTCCCTTGCGATTAGGCGTGGTACAAATTGTGTACATATGGTCTGCCCGAAACGCGGAATTGTCAATATCGGTTGCAGATGCTGCACGGCCCGCAGGCGGCGCGCGACCTTTCGCCGCAACCGCGTAACACGCCCGATTGACGCGCAGGGAACGATGCCGCCCCCGGCATGTTGTCATGCAGGTTCAAGCCAGGAGAACGACATGACCGACAGCCCCGATCTTCGTTGCGACGTGGCCGTCATCGGGGCGGGCACGGCGGGCATGTCGGCGGAACGCGCGGCGCGGGATGCAGGCGCCAGCACGCTGCTGATCGACCCCGAGTTCCGCGGGACGCTGTGCGCGAATACCGGCTGCATGCCCTCGAAGCTGCTGCTGGCGGCGGCCCATGCCGCCCATGACGCGCGCCGCGCGCCCGTCTTCGGCGTTCATCCCGGCACCCCGCGCATCGACGGCCCCGCGGTCATGGCCCGTCTGCGCGAGGAACGCGACCGCTTTGCTGCCGGCACGCGCGAAAGCTATGACAAGCTGCCCCAGGGCGTGATGATCCGCGCCCGCGCACGCTTCGCGGGTCCGAACCTGCTGGCCCTGTCGGACGGGCGCACCGTCCGGGCCGGTGCGGTCGTGATCGCCACCGGATCGGCCAACGCCATCCCCGAGCCCTTCCGCGATCTGGGCGAGGCCCTTCTGACCAACGAGACCATCTTTGAGATCGAGGACCTGCCCCGCAGCCTTGCCGTCATCGGCGCGGGCGCCATCGGGTGCGAACTGGCGCAGGCGATGGCGCGGCTGGGGGTCACCGTATCGCTGTTCGATCACGGCAGCACGGTCGGCAAGGCCCGCTGTCCCCGCGTCGGGCGCGCGCTGGAACAGGCGTTGACGCGCGACGTGGACCTGCATCTGGGCGTCCAGACCGATGCGCAGCGCGAGGGCTTCGGCGTTCGTCTCCGCTGGTCCTCGGACGATGACAGCGGCGAGGAATATTTCGACCGCGTGCTGGTCGCGGCAGGGCGGCCGCCGAACCTGAAGGCGCTGGACCTGGAACGAAGCGGACTGGCGCTGGACGACAAGGGCATGCCCGATTTCGACCGCCGCACCATGCGCTGCGGCGACAGCGCGATCTTCATTGCGGGCGATGCGAATGCCGACGCGCCGGTCCTGCACGAGGCCTCGACCGAGGGGGCCGTCGCGGGGCGCAACGCCGCCCGCCTGCCCGACGTGGCCCCTGCCGACCGCAGCCCGGCCTTGGCGCTGACCTTCACCGATCCGCCGATGGCCGTGATCGGCACCGCCCCCGAGGACGGTCGCATCTGCGGCAGCTCGGATTACGGCGATCAGGGCCGCGCCAAGGTCGAGGCCACGAACGAGGGGCTGATGCGCATCTATGCCGACGATGACGGGCGGCTGACGGGAGCGGATCTGTGCTGTCCGGGCGGGGACACGCTGGCGCATCTGCTGGCCTGGGCGATCCAGTCGGGCGCGACCGCGCCGCAGCTTCTGTCGATGCCCTTCTATCACCCCACCCTGGTCGAGGGCATGAAGCCCGCGCTGCGCGACATCTGCCGCCAGGTGAACGCACCGCAGCCCACGGACCGCGATTTCGGAACGCCCCCGGGTGCATGAACCCACTGGACGCATGAACAGGAAAGACACATGAGCGAGAAGATCATCGACCTCGGCAACGGGTTCTGGAACATCCGCGGCGATCTGCGGATCGGCGGCGTGCTGAACGTGGGCACGCAGGCATCGCTGGTGCAGCTGGGATCGGGCGAATTCGCGATGCTGGACAGCTATCCCCTGTCGGGCGAGATCCGCGACCAGGTGATGCAGATGACCGACCAGGGGCGTGCGGTGACGGCGGTCTTGAACCTGCATCCCTATCACACGCTGCACTGCCAGGCGGTCGCGCGGGACTTTCCGCAGGCGCGGCTCTATGGGACCGAGCGGCATCGCCGCCAGCACCCCGATCTGGACTGGCAGCCGACCCTGATCGACACCCCCGAGGCCGAGGCCACCTTCGCGTCGGATTTCGTCCTGACCGTGCCGCGCGGGATAGATCACACCACCGCGAACGAGCGCGTTCACGCGGGCTCGGTCCTTGCATGGCATCCGGCCAGCGCGACGCTGCATGTGGACGACACGATCAACGTGCTGCCCATGCCCGGCCCGCTGAAGCGCATCGTGGGCGAGGACAAGCTGTTCATGCACCCAACCATGTCCAAGGCGCTGACCGGCGACCCCGACTGCATCGAGCAGCTGGGCGCGTGGGTGGACGAGCTGGCCCATACCTGCGCCGAGCTGCGCAACCTGTGCGCCGCGCATTCCAGCATCCGCAGCTTTGCCCCCGGAGAGTTCGGCCCTGCCCTGAGAAAGGCATTCGACCGCACCCTGCCCGGCCTTCGCAAGGCGTTGCAGTCCTGACCTTGCACCGCCCCGCCCCCGCGTCGTATCGCGGGGAAAAGGGGGTGCCCATGGGACAGATCACCTTGCGTTCGGGCCGTGCGACGGCGACGCTGCTGCCGTTCGGCGCGGTGGTGCAGGACCTTCGGATCGCGGGCATCGACCGCCCGCTGGTGCTGGGCCATCCCGACCCCGCCGCCTATGCCGACCGATTTGCCCATGTGGGCGCGATGATGGGCCGCTTTGCCAACCGCATCGCCGGGGCACGCTTCGATCTGGACGGCAGGACGCATGTGCTGGACGCGAACGAGGGGGCGAACTGCCTGCATGGCGGCCACGCGGCGGCCTCGCTTCGGGACTGGACCCCGATCCGCACGACCGAGGACAGCGCGACCCTGACGTTGACCCTGCCCGATGGCGCGGGGGGATTTCCGGGCAATTTCCACGCGACGATCCGGATCACCCTGTCGGATGACGGGGTCCGTTGCGCGCTGGATTTCGACCTGCAGGCCACATGCGACCGCGCCACGCCCTGCAGCCTGACGCATCACGGTTATTTCGCGCTTGGGGGCGATGCGGCGGACCAGATCCTGACGGTTCATGCCGACAGCTATCTTCCGGTGGATGCGTCGGGCATCCCCGTGCCCGAAGCCCCCGCGCCGGTCGCGGGAACGCGCTTCGACTTCCGGCAGCCGCGGGCGTTGGGACGCGACGGGATCGACCATTGCTTCTGCCTGCCCGGCGGGGATGCCGCGATGCGGCAGGTCGCGACGCTGCAATCGTCGGACCTGCGGCTGGCGGTGTTGACGACCGCGCCGGGGCTTCAGATCTATGACGGCGGGCATTTCCCGCCCGAAGGCATCCCCGCGCACAAGGGCCAGCTGGCCCGCCCTCGCGCCGCCGTCGCGTTCGAGGCGCAGGCATGGCCCGACGCCCCGAACAGGCCGGATTTCCCGGACGCGATCCTGCGTCCGGGCGAGATCTGGCAGCAGCGCACCCGTTACCGGATCGAGCCTTCCTGACCGACCGTGACGACCGCCACGCCATCCGCGAATTGCGGGTGGCGGGCGGTGATGCGGATCTGTCCCGCATCCCCCGTCAGGCGCAGCCACATCCCCGTGGTGCCCCCCTGCAAGGGCCGCGCATGGGGGCCGATCAGCGTGGCCGGACCCTCGACCGTGACATCGACGCAGCCCGCCAGGAAGGGCAGACGGTTCCCCGCCTGGTCCAGCGCACGGATCATCACCCGCAGGTCGATATCGCCATCCGCCGGGACCGACTCCAGATCGGGCGCGACCTGCAGCGTGGTGGGCAGCGGGTCGGCCACGAAATCGCGACGGGCGACGGGCTTGCCGTCGATCAGGCCGGTGATGCTGCCGGGATGCCAGCTCATGCCCCACAGGCCCAGTTCCTCGGGGCCGATATGGCGGTCGTCGATGATGACCGGCGGATGCGGCAGATGCGGGAAGCGTTCGCGATCGGGGCCGACGCGGCGGGTGACGCCCGCGCATTCGAACTCGACCTCGTCGCAATTGGTCAGCACGATCAGCGGCAGCACGCCGCCGATATTGCGTTCGCCCCGCGCCCAGAAGGTCACCGGCTCCATCACCACGCCCTCGGATTGCGGTTTCTGGCTGGAATAGGCATGCGCCGCGAATTTCGGTTCGCGCCAGATGTCCATGACGCCGTGATGGCAGATACGGTCGCCCGCGCCGAAGTCCTTGTGCGTGTTGTAGTCGAACATGCACCAGCCGATGCAACCCGCGATGTTCGGATCGCCATGCGCCGCGTTCAGCACGTCCAGGTGACGGATCACGTGTTCCATCTGGCGCAGCTCGGGGTCGCCCGCCTTGGTGGGGAACATGTGGCCGTTATATTCGGTCACCACATAGGGGACCGGCGCCTTCAGGCCCGTCACTTCGGTCTGCGCGCGCAGGGGGGTGCGCGGGCGCTGGATCAGCGGCAGCTCGGATTCGTCCAGGATGAAGTCGTTCATCGTATAGACGTCCTCCAGCATCTCGCTGTCGGTGATGAAGCGCACGCCGCCGGTCGCCCGCGTCGGGTCCAGTTCCCGCGCGACCGCATTGGTGCGGACATAGAAGTCGTGGTTGTCCTGGCTTTCGTTGATGCGCACGCCCCAGATCACGATGCTGGGGTGGTTCCAGTCGCGGCGGATCATCGCGCGGACGTTCTCCACCGACGCGTCCTGCCACGCCTGGTCCCCGATATGCTGCCAGCCAGGGATCTCCTCGAAGACCAGCAGGCCGATCTCGTCGCAGCGGTCGATGAACCACGGGCTTTGCGGATAATGCGAGGTGCGCACCATGTTGCAGCCCAGATCGCGCTTCAGGATCTCGGCGTCGCGTTCCTGCGCGTGACGGCCCGCGGCATAGCCCGCATGCGCCCAGCTCTGATGCCGGTTCAGGCCGCGCAGCTTGACGGGCCGGCCGTTCAGCACGAAGCCCTCGGGGGTCCATTCGGCAGTGCGGAAGCCGAAGCGATGGGTCGTCACGTCGCCCGTGTCGGGCAGCGTCAGCTCGACCGTGTACAGCGCCGGATCATCCAGCGACCACAGGCGCAGGCCGGTCAGGCCCGAAAGGGTCAGCTCTCCCTCGCCCTCGGTCGCGGCGATCTCTCGGTCGCCGTCCAGCAGGCGGGCGCGGACGGGGCCGGGGGCCGTGACCTCGGGGCGGATCACGACGGTCTTGTCATCCGACAGCGCGTCCGGCGTCAGGATGCGCGCGTTCGTCAGGTGGCGTTCGGGAATAACCTCCAGCCAGACATCGCGATAGATGCCCGCATAGGTCAGATAGTCGATCTGCGCGCCGAAGGGCGGGATCGCAGGGTTTTCCGACCCGTCCAGATGCACGGTCACGACCGCCTGGCCATCGCCCAGGTGATCGGTCAGATCGGCGGTGAAGGGGGTATAGCCGTCGGGATGGGCCACGACCTGCACCCCGTTCACGAAGACGCGCGAATCCGCCATCGCCCCGTCGAAGCGCAGCCGGACCCGCCGCCCCGCCCATGCCGGATCGGCGGCGATCACGCGCTGATAGGTGAAGGGCTTCTGGAAGCACGCCTCGTCGAAATAGGTCAGCGGCATGTCCACCGCGTTATGCGGCAGGCGCACCGCCTGCCCCGCCAGAACGGCGGCAGGGTCGGCATGGCCGGGCGCGAAGGTCCAGCCGTCGTTCAGTTTCAGCGTCTCGCGCATGATCACCACTCTGCAAAGCTGCCGTCGGCATGGCGCCAGACGGGGTTGCGCCAGCGATGGCCCTCGGCCGCCATCTCGCGGACCTTGGCCTCGTTCACCTCGATGCCCAGGCCCGGACCCTGCGGGATCTTCACGAAACCGTCGTCATAGTCGAAGACGCTCGGATCGACGAGGTAGTCCAGCAGGTCGCTGCCCTTGTTGTAATGGATCCCGAGCGACTGTTCCTGGATGAAGGCGTTGTAGCAGACGGCATCCAGCTGCAGGTTCGCGGCCAGCGCGATGGGGCCAAGCGGGCAGTGCAGCGCAAGCGCCACGTCATAGGATTCGGCCATGGACGCGATGCGATAGGTCTCGGTGATGCCGCCCGAATGGCTGGGATCGGGCTGGATGATGTCCACGAAGCCGCCCTGCAGGATCGACTTGAAGTCCCACCGCGTATAGAGCCGCTCGCCGAGCGCGATGGGGGTGGAACAATGGTTCGCGATCTCGCGCAGGGCCTTGGCATGTTCGGACAGGACCGGTTCCTCGATGAACATCAGGCGGAAGGGTTCCAGCTCCTTGGCCAGCACCTTGGCCATCGGGCGATGCACGCGCCCGTGGAAGTCGATGCCGATGCCGAAATCCTGGCCCATCTCGTCGCGGATGGCCTGCACGCGTTCCAGCACCTGGTCGACCTTGGCGTGGGTATCGACGAACTGCATCTCCTCGGTGCCGTTCATCTTGACGGCGGTAAAGCCGCGGTCGCCGCAATCGCGGGCCATGCGGGCCGTGTCGCCCGGACGGTCGCCGCCGATCCAGCTGTAGACGCGGATGCGGTCGCGCAGCTGGCCGCCCAGAAGCGAATGGACCGGAACGCCCAGATCCTTGCCCTTGATGTCCCACAGCGCCTGGTCCAGCCCCGCGATGGCCGACATGTGGATGCCGCCGCCGCGATAGAAGCCTGCGCGATACATGACCGTCCAGTGATCCTGGATCAGGCGCGGGTCGCGGCCGATCAGGTAGTCCGACAGCTCTTCGACGCAGGCGGCGACGGATGCGGCGCGGCCTTCCAGCACGGGCTCGCCCCAGCCGCAGACGCCCTCGTCGGTGCTGATCTTGACGAAGCACCAGCGCGGCGGAACGATGAAGGTTTCGATCTGGGTGATCTTCATGGTGTCAGTCCTGGAATTCGGGTGCCGCATGGATGCGGCCGTTCATGAACGCGTCGGCGACAAGCCGCAGCGGGGCAAGGTCGAAATCGCTGTCGCCTCGGGCGACCAGGTCGCCGAAGCGGGAATAGAGGCGGGCGTATTCACGGTTCCCGCCCGACTGGATCTCGGTTCCGTCGATGGTCAGGCGCGCGCCGCCCTCGGACAGGATCGCGGTGCCGGCATCGGTCTCGAAGCGGATCTGCCAGATATCCGCGCCCTGCTGGCGCCAGTCCAGCCGCGCGGTCACGGGGTGGCCCGCATCCATCACCAGATCGGCGGCGATGGGGGTCTGGCAGTTCGACGGCACATGCAGCTCGGCCCCGACCATGCGCGCGGGCGCGGGCAGCACGGCGGTCAGGATCGACAGCGCGTTGATGCCCGGATCGAAGACGCCAAGCCCGCCCGCCTGCCAGATCCACTGCTGGCCCGGATGCCATTTGCGCACATCCTCGGACCAGTCGATATGGGTGCGGCGCAGCGTGCGGCCCGCCAGCCAGTCGCGGCAGGCATCGACGGCCGCAGCCTCGCGCGAGTGCCATGTCGCGAAGATGGTCAGGCCGCGGGATTTCGCCTCGGCGGCCAGCAGCTCCAGCTCGGACAGGGTCGCGCCGGGGGGCTTTTCCAGCATCAGGTGGCGGTTCGCGCGCAGGACCGACATGGCCTGATCGAACCGCCCCTGCGGCGGCGTGCAGAGCGACACGGCATCCACCCCGCCCGCCGCCAGCAGCGCGTCGACATCGGGGTGGTTCGCCACGCCCTCGGCCTGCGCGTTGCGGCTTGCGACATCGGTCAGCACCATGCCCGCCGTCGCCTCGATGGCGGGCAGATGCTGGGCGCGGGCGATGGTGCCCAGGCCCACGAGGCCAATCCGAAGATCGCTCATCTCAGGCGCTGCCCGGTTTCGGCGTCGAAGTAATAGGCCGCCGCCGGATCGAAGGTCAGCCCCACCGTGCCGCCGCCCGCGGGGTCCAGCCGCTGATCGGTCTGCACGACCAGCTTCTCGCCCGAGGGCGCGGTCAGATGCGCGAAGGTCATCCCGCCCAGGTTCTCGGCCATCTCGACGCGGAAGGGACCGTCGCCGGTGATCTTCAGCGCGTCGGGACGCAGGCCCATCTCGACCTTGCGGCCCTCCAGAAGGTTGCCGTTCGAATGGGGCACCGGCGCGTCGAAGGCCGGGACGACAAGCTGCCCGTCCGTCACCTGCCCCGCGACGAAGTTCATCGAGGGGCTGCCGATGAAGCCCGCGACGAAGCGGTTGTCCGGGTCGTCGTACAGGTGCATGGGCGCGCCGACCTGCTCGATCCGGCCCGCGCGCAGGACGACGATCTTGTCGGCCATGGTCATCGCCTCGACCTGGTCATGGGTGACATAGATCATCGTGGCCTTGATCTCGCGGTGCAGGCGCGCGATCTCGGCACGCATCTCGACCCGCAATTCGGCATCCAGGTTCGACAGCGGTTCGTCGAACAGGAAGACCTTGGGCCCGCGCACGATGGCGCGACCGATGGCGACGCGCTGGCGCTGACCGCCCGACAGGGCGGCGGGCTTGCGGTCCAGCAGCGGCTCCAGTTTCAGGATGCGCGCGGCCTCGGCGACCTTCTCGCGGATCTCGGCCTTGGGGTGGCCGTTCATCTTCAGACCGAAGCCCATGTTCTCGGCCACGGTCATGTGCGGATAGAGCGCGTAGGTCTGGAACACCATCGCCACGCCGCGATCGGCGGGCTCGGCATGGGTGACGTCGTCGGCCTCGATGCGGATCTGGCCGTCGCTGGTCTCCTCCAGGCCCGCGATCATGCGCAGCAGCGTGGACTTGCCGCAGCCCGAAGGCCCGACAAAGACGCAGAACTCGCCCTGATCGACCTGCAGATCGACGCCGTGAATGACCCGCACGGGGCCGAAATCCTTGGTGACGCGGTTCAGCTGAACGCCGGACATGCGGACCTCATTGCTTGGTTTCAGGAAAACGCCACGCCTCGGCCGCGGCGGCGATGGCCGCGCTGGCGTCGGATACGGGACCGGCCAGCGACAGCAATTCGTCGCGAGAGGTCGTGGCGGTGGTGGTGGTGACCGAGATCGCGCCCAGCATCCGCCCGGATGCCGACAGGATCGGGACCGCGATGCAGGCGATGCCGGCCTCGTGCTCCTCGTCGTCCAGCGCGAAGCCGCGCTCGCGGATCACGCCCAGCTCGGCGCGCAGCGCCTCGGGGGTGGTGATGGTCTTGGGCGTGTGCCCGTGAAAGGACTGCCGCGCGATGGCCTGCGCCAGCCGGTCCTCGGGCAGGTGGGCCAGCATGGCCTTGCCGACGCCGGTGCAATAGGCCGGACCGACCTTCCCCGACTGCGAGAACATCTCGACCGGTTTCTGGGCGTTGCGCTTGTCCACATACAGCACGGCGCCGTTGTCCAGCTGCGCAAGGTGCACGGTCTGCCCGATGCGGGCGGCCAGCGCGTCGATGATGTCCTTGGCCAGCGGCGCAAGGCTGGACTGCGCCCAGGCCGAATGCGCAAGGCGCACCAGCCGCATCCCCGGCGCATAGGTCTGCCGATCCTCGTCGAAGACCAGCATGTCCTGATGCGCCAGCACCTGCAGGAAACGATAGAGCGTGGCCTTGGGCAGGCCCGCGCGCGGAAGAATCTCGGCAAAGCGGACGGGGCGGCCGTATTCGGCCACGAGGTCCAGCACCGCCAGGGTGCGACCCACCGTTCCGTCCGATGTCTCGCGGTCCATTGCCGTCACGTCGCCGTCCCCCTCCCGTTCTGGCCCTTGTTGACAGGCTAGTCGATTCGCCGCATAGTTTCAATATTCAAAACCAAGTCTCAAATATTGGAACCAACTCGGGAGGAGATCATGTTCCAAGTCAAGCACGGACTGGCGATGGCCGCATTGCTGGCCACCACAGCCCCCGCATTCGCGCAGACCCGCACGCTGGTGATGAACACCGACGCGTCCGACCCCGCCCCCAAGGCGGCGTTCGAGCAGCTGATCGCGGATTTCGAGGCCGAACATCCCGACATCAAGGTCGAGGTGAACGTCTTCGACCACGAGGGGTACAAGACCGCCATCCGCAACTTCCTGACCGCCGACGCGCCGGATCTTGCGAACTGGTATGCGGGCAACCGGATGCGCCCCTTCGTCGAGGCGAACCAGTTCATGGACGTGTCCGACGTCTGGGCCGAGAACGGGCTGGAGGAGAGCCTGGGTTCCGCCGCGTCCTCGATGACGATCGACGGCAAGCAGTGGGGCGTTCCCTACACCTATTACCAGTGGGGCATCTACTTCAACCGCGACGCCTATGCGCAGGCGGGCGTCGATCCCGACACCATCGAGACCTGGGACGACTTCGTCGCCGCCTGCGAGAAGATCGACGCCGCAGGCATCGACTGCCTGACCACGGGCAGCAAGGCGCTGTGGCCCATCGCGGGGATCTTCGACTATCTGAACCTGCGCACGAACGGCTACGACTTCCACATGCAGCTGACCTCGGGCGAGGTTCCCTGGACGGACGATCGCGTCAAGGCGACCTTCGCGAACTGGGAAAAGGTGCTGCCCTATACCACCGACAACCACGCCGCCATCGACTGGCAGGACGCGGTGGCGAACCTCGTCCAGGGCAAGGCCGCCAACTATGTCATGGGCAATTTCGCGGTCGCGGCCTTCAAGGATGGCGGCATGACCGACGAGAACCTGGGCTTCATGCCCTTCCCGACCGTCGACGCCTCGATCCCGCGCGCCGAGGATGCGCCGACCGACACCATCCACATCCCCGCGGGCGCCAAGAACCCCGAGGATGCCAAGCTGTTCCTGGCCTTCCTGGCCCGCGCCGACGTGCAGACCAAGATGAACGAGACGCTTGGCCAGCTGCCGATCAACGCCGAGAGCAGCGTGGGTGAGGACCCCTATCTGCAGCAGGGCTTCGAGCTGCTGTCCACGGCCGAAGGCGGCATCGCGCAGTTCTTCGACCGCGACGCCAGCCCGGAAATGGCCAAGGCCGGGATGGAGGGCTTCCAGGAGTTCATGGTCCGCCCCGAGCGCCTGGACAACATCCTCGATCGGCTGGAGCGTCAGCGCCAGCGCCTGGCCGGGCAGTAAGCGCCGCCATCGGCATCCAAGGCGGGGGCGACACCGATCGCCCCCGCCCCTTCCCATCCGCTGACCCACCCCGGAGGACGTGATGTCCGTCACCCCCGATACGCATGGCACGCCCGCGCCGCGCAGGCGCCGTCGCAGCCAGCTGACGCCCTGGCTGTTCCTTACGCCCGGCATCCTGATGTTCGCCGTCTATGTCGTCATCCCGATCTTCCAGTCCTTCTGGATCTCGTTCCATTCCTGGGACGGCATCGGCGAGGCGCGCTGGATCGGCCTGTCCAACTATTCCGAGCTTTGGTGGGACGAGGCGTTCTATACCAGCCTGAAGAACAACGTCATCTGGCTGGTCCTGTACATGCTGGCGGTGCCGTTCGGGCTGCTGATCGCGCTGTTCCTGAACCAGACCGTGCGCGGCATCCGCATCTACAAGTCGCTGTTCTTCTTCCCCTTCGTGATCAGCCAGGTCGTCGTCGGCCTGATGTTCTCGTGGTTCTACGCGCCCGATTTCGGGCTGCTCTATACCCTGATCGAGGCGGTGACCGGGGACGGAGTGGCCATCCTGGCCGACGAGCGCTTCGTGACCTACGGCATCATCGCGGCAGGCCTGTGGCCGCAGATCGCCTATTGCATGATCCTGTACCTGACGGGCCTGAACGCCGTCGCCCCCGACCAGATCGAGGCCGCGCGCCTGGACGGCGCGAAGGGCTGGAAGATGCTGTGGCACGTCATCATCCCGCAGCTGCGGCCCGCGACCTTCATCGCGGTCGTCGTCACCGTCATCGGCGCGCTGCGCAGCTTTGACCTCGTGTCGATCATGACGGCAGGCGGACCCTTCGGGTCGTCGCGCGTGCTGTCCTACTACATGTATGAGCAGGCGCTGTCGGAATACGGCTACCGCATGGGCTATGGCGCGGCCATCGCCGTGGTGCTGTTCGCCATCATGATGATCTTCATTTCGGGCTTCATCTGGAAGATGTGGCGCGACGAGAAAGGGGTCTGACCCATGTTTCCCCGTCCCATCCAGACCCTGTCGCCCGCCGCGCAGCGCGGATACAAGATCGCCCTGCCGATCATGCTGGTCCTGTGGCTGCTGCCGCTTCTGGGGGTCGCGCTGACCTCGTTCCGCCCCTCGGGGGACCTGGCCGCCGGCAATTATTTCGGGATGCCGTCGCGCATCGCCTTCGAGAACTACCTGGACGTGTTCCGCAACTCGCCCTTCGCGCAGTACCTGTGGAACAGCTTCCGCGTGACGATCCCCGTGGTCATCGGCGCGGTCGGGCTGTCCTGCCTGACGGGCTTCGCGCTGGCGGTCTACAGGTTCCGCCTGTCGATGGTCGTGTTCTTCATGTTCGTGGCGGGCAATTTCGTGCCCTTCCAGATCCTGATGGTGCCGGTGCGCGACCTGACGGTGAACATGGGGCTGTACAACAGCATCACCGGCCTGGCGCTGTTCCACATCGCGTTCCAGACCGGCTTCTGCACGCTGTTCATGCGCAACTTCATCAAGGCCCTGCCCAAGGAACTGATCGAGGCCGCCCGCGTCGAGGGCGTGACCGAGTGGCAGATCTTCTGGCACATCGTCATGCCGCTGGTGCGTCCGGCCATCGCCGCGCTGTCGGTGCTGATCTTCACCTTCATCTGGAACGACTATTTCTGGGCGACGGTGCTGACCACGGGTGCCAGCACGCAGCCGATCACGGCGGGTCTGAACAGCCTCAACGGGCAGTGGATCGCGGCGTGGCACCTTGTCAGTGCGGGGTCCATCCTGGCGGCGCTTCCGCCCGTCCTGATGTTCTTCCTGATGCAGCGCCACTTCATCGCCGGCCTGACCTTGGGTGCCGTGAAATGAGCTTCTGGCGGATCGACACCCCGACCCAGACCTTCGTGTTCGGGTCCGATGGCAGGCTTGCCTGCTGCCACTACTGGGGCGCCCCCCTGCCCGAGGATACCGACCTGGCCGCGATGGTCGCGGCGGGGCGCGGGGGCATCACCGGCGGCATGCTGGACCAGGTGCCGCCCCTGTCCCTGGCCCCCGAGGCGCGGCGCAGCTTTCCGGGGCAGCCGGGGCTGGTGGCCTTCGGGGCGGACGGCGCGGAACTGGCGCCCGAATGGCGCTTCGACCGCGCGGATCGCGACGGGGGCACGCTGATCCTGCGCCATGTCGCGCAGGGGCTGGCGCTGGACTTCACCATCCGCGCGCTGGATCACGGGCTGGTCGGGTTCTCGGCCAGCCTGCGGTCGGACACGCCGATCCGGCTGCACTGGCTGACGGCGGGGGCGCTGCTCCTGCCCGCGCATCTGGACCGGCTGACCGAATTCGCGGGCCGCTGGACGCGCGAATGGCAGCCGGTCACCACGGTCCTCGACCACGGGATGCGGGTGCGCGAGGCCCGCACCGGACGCTCGGGTCATGAACATCCGCCGCACATGATCCTGGCGACGCAGGGCACGACCAACACCCGGGGCGAGAACGCGGCCATCCATTACGGCTGGTCGGGCGGCCACCGCATGGTGGTCGAGACCCTGCCCGAGGGCCGCCGCCAGTTGCAGCTGGGCCATGTCACCGGATCGGAACGCGCCCCGGCCACGGCCTTCGCCACCGCCGAGATGATCGTCGCGCGCAGCGACGGGGGCCTCAACGGCACGGCGATCCCGTTCCAGCGCCATATCCGCGACAACCTGCCGCGCGCGCGCCAGCCTCGCCCCGTCCATTACAACGGGTGGGAGGCGATCTATTTCCGCCACGACCAGGCCGAGCTGCGACGCATCGCGGACCGCGCCGCCGAACTGGGGGCCGAGCGTTTCGTGCTGGACGACGGCTGGTTCGGGCTGCGCGACGACGACACCTCGTCGCTTGGGGACTGGGTCATCGACCCGCGCAAGCACCCCGAGGGCTTCGGCCCGCTGATCGACCATGTGCGCGGTCTGGGCATGCGCTTCGGCCTGTGGTTCGAACCCGAGATGATCAACGAGGACAGCGACCTGCACCGCGCCCATCCCGACTGGGTCATGGGACCGGCCGACCAGATCCGGGGCCGCAACCAGCTTCACCTGGACATGAGCCGCGAGGACGTGCGCGACCACCTGTTCGCCCGCATCGACGCCGTGCTGTCCGGCAACGACATCGATTACGTCAAATGGGACCACAACCGGCTGACCCCCTTCCCCGACGCGGCCCAGACGCGCGGCGTCCATGCCCTGCTGGACCGGCTGCGGACGGCGCATCCGGGGGTCGAGTTCGAAAGCTGCGCCTCGGGCGGAGGTCGCATCGACGCGGGCATCCTGACGCGCTGCGGGCGGGTCTGGCTGTCGGACAGCAACGACGCGCTGGAACGGCTGCGCATCCAGCACCACGCGGCATCGCTGCTGCCCGCCTGCGCGACCGGCAGCCATGTCGGCCCGCGCGACTGCCACACCAGCCACCGCGTCCTGCCGATGGCCCTGCGCGCATGGACGGCGGCGCAGCGGCACATGGGCTTCGAGATGGACCCGCACGAGCTGACCGAGGACGAGGCCGCGACCCTGACCCGCGTAACCGCCTGGTGGAAGGCCAATCGCGACTGGATGATGGCGGGCGACATCTGGCGGCTGGACCGCCCCGACGACGCGCTGGCCGAGATGCAGCTGGCCGCCGACGGATCGCGCTTCGTGCTGTTCGCCGCCCAGATCACCGCGCCCGTCGCGCTGCAGCCTCCGCTGCTGCGGCTGACCGGGCTGGATCCGCAGGCTACCTATCGCCTGCGCATGATCGAGGCCCCGTCGCGGCACGCCACGTCGCATGTGGCGCTGACGGACGGGGAAATCCGCGTCTCGGGGGCGGTTCTCATGGCGCAGGGGGTTGCACTGCCGCCCGCCTTCCCGCAGTCCATCGCCGTCATCGAAGGAGAGCGTCTGTGACAGGAACGATCGACTGGATTGCCGCCGACTGGGGCACGACCAACCTGCGGCTGTGGGCCATGTCGGGCCGCGCGCCCGTCGAGGCCCGGACCGACCCGCGCGGCATGGGCGGCCTTGCCCCCGACGATTTCGCCGCCGTCCTGGCCGAGGCGACGCAGGGATGGCCCGCCGTCCCCGTCATCGCCTGCGGCATGGTGGGCTCTCGGCAGGGCTGGTCCGAGGCCCCCTATGCCGCCGTGCCCTGCCCCGCCCAGCCGCGCATCGTCGCGGTGCCGGGCGATCCGGGGGGCCGCCCCGTACGGATCGTCTGCGGCGTCAAGCAGACCGATCCCGCCGACGTGATGCGCGGCGAGGAAACGCAGATCGCGGGCCTGCTGGCCGCCGATCCGCAATTCGACGGCGTGATCTGCCTGCCCGGCACCCATACGAAATGGGTCCGCATCTCGGCCGGCGAGATCTGCAACTTCAAATCCGTCATGACAGGCGAGATCTTCGGCCTGATCGCGGGCCATTCCGTGCTGCGCCATTCGGTCGGCACGGATGGCTGCGACCTGCCGACCTTCCTGTCGGCGGTGTCCGACGCCATCGCGCGCCCCGAACGCGGCTATGGCGGCCTGTTCCAGATCCGCGCCGAGGGGCTGCTTGGCGAACTGCCCGCGCCCGTCGCCCGCGCCCGCCTGTCGGGCACGCTGATCGGCTGGGAACTGGCCGCGACCAAGCCCTGGTGGCTTGGCAGCGACATCACCATCATCGGCGCATCCGGCCTTGCGCGTCTCTATGCCGAAGCCCTGACGGCGCAGGGCCTGGCCCCGCGCAGCGTCTCGGTCGAGGATGCGACGCTTGCGGGCCTGAACGCCGCCCATGACCGCTTCAGATCGGAAGGCTGATCCATGTCACGACCCCTCATCGCCATCCTGCGCGGCCTGACCCCGCCCGAGGCCCCCGCCATCGCCCGCGCCCTGATCGAGGCCGGCGTCACCCGGATCGAGGTTCCGCTGAACTCGCCCGATCCCATCGACAGCATCGCCGTCATGGCGCGCGAATTCGGGCAGGACGCCACCATCGGCGCGGGCACCGTGCTGACGGTGGAACAGGTCCGCGACGTGGCCCGCGCAGGCGGTCGCATGGTCCTGTCGCCCAATTGCAACGCCGATGTCATCCGCGCCACCCGCGCCGAGGGGATGGACAGCTTTCCGGGCGTCATGACCCCGTCCGAGGCCTTCGTGGCGCTGGATGCGGGCGCAAGCGGGCTGAAGATGTTCCCGGGCGAACTGATCGGCCCCGTCGGCCTGCGCGCGATGCGGGCGGTGCTGCCCAAGGATGTCGATTGCTGGGCCGTGGGCGGGGTTTCCGCCGACAACATGGCCGAGTGGCGCCAGGCGGGCGCTGCGGGCTTCGGGATCGGATCGTCCATGTACAAGCCGGGCGACACGCCGCAGGTGGTCTCCGACAAGGCGCGCCGCATGGTCGCCGCATGGGACGAGGTCGGCGCATGATCTTCGACGCGGGGCAGTGCCAGCTGGGTGAGGGCGCGTTGTGGCATTCGGATCGCAACGCGCTGATCTGGTTCGATATCCTGGGGCGGCGCATGTTCATGCGCGAACCCGGCGGGGAACGCCGCGAATGGCGGTTCGAGGATCACGTCTCGGCAGCGGGGATCGTGGACCGCGACCGCCTGATCGTGGCCTCCAGCCGCGCGCTGTCGCTGTTCGACCTGCGCGACGGCAGCAGCCGTCCGCTTGTCGCGCTCGAGGCCGACAACCCGGTCACGCGATCGAACGATGGCCGCGCCGACCCGCAGGGCGGCTTCTGGATCGGAACGATCGGCCTGAATGCCGAGGATGGCGCGGGCTCGATCTGGCGCTGGTACCGGGGCGAGCTGCGCCGCCTGTTCCCCGACATCACCATCACCAACGCCATCTGCTTCACCCCCGACGGGCGGCACGCGCATTTCGCGGATACCGCACGATCCATCGTCTGGAAGGTCGCGCTGGACGCCGATGGCTGGCCCGCGGGCGACCCGCAGCCCTGGCTTGACCTGTCGGCCGAGGGGCTGAACCCCGACGGCGCGGTGATCGACGCGCAGGGCGGCTTGTGGACCGCGCAATGGGGTGCGTCCCGCGTCGCGCGCTATGACGCCGAGGGGCGGTTCGACCGCGCCATCGACCTGCCCGCCCGCCATGTCAGCTGCCCCGCATTCGGCGGACCGGAACTGACGCGCATGTTCGTGACCTCGGCCACGCAGGGGCTGGACGACCCCACCCCCGAGGATGGCTGCGTCATGTCCGTGCCCGCCGATGTCGCAGGCCAGCCCGAATACCGGGTGCGGGTGGACTGATCCCCGTCCTAGGGGCAGGACCCATTGCTTGCCGTCTAACGGGGCGATTCCCCGTTGCAAAGATAGAGGCATGATGAGCAATCCTTTCTGGCTGAGCGACGAACCGTTGGCGCGGCTGCGGCCGTTCTTTCCCAAGAGCCATGGCAAGCCACGAACCGATGGCCGGCGTGCCTCGAGCGGCATTGTATTCGTCAATCGCAATGGCTTGCGATGGCGTGCTGCGCATGCAGCCCGTGGTCCCACAAGACGCGCTACAATCATTGGAAGCGCTGGAGTGACAAGGGCGTCTTCGCCCCGATGATGGCTGGCCTGGCGTCCGAGCGCGGCGAAACGAAGACCGTCATGATTGGTCGGACCAGAGGGTTCGCGGGAAGAAGAAACTGTCAGTTTTTGCCCCAGAACGGAACACCAAGCTGCACGCTATTTGCGACAGAAAAGGCCGGTCTCTTAACCTGTTCGCCACGGCGGGTCAGGTCAGCGATGACATCGGTGCAAGAGCAATGCTGAGCAGCCTGACGGACGTGGACTGGCTCCTCGGGGGTCGCGGCCATGACACCAATTGGTTCATAGAGGAGTTGAAGGATACGGAGGATACGCCCGTGCATCCCTAGCCGGAAGCACCGGAAGAGAACCGTCAAACACGACAAGTACCGTTATAAACGGCGCAATCGGATCGAGATCATGTTCGGCAGGCTCAAGGACCGGCGGCGTGTGGCAACCCGATACGACAGATGCCCGCAGGCTTTCCTCTCGGCCATCGCACTGGGTGCGCCCGTCATCGACTGGCTGCGAAACTCAATGAGTCCAAGCCCATATAATGGTAGTCAGAGCAGCTTGGACCGCACAATAATCGCAGATGAACGGTATACCCAGTACTAGGTCAGTATCAAAATCGGGCGCAAGCATCAGGGCGCTATCGCGATTGAATACGACCGCTGCCCCAGCACAATTCGCATGCCGGCGCTTCAGCGGCTATCGTCGTCTACCGGCTGAAAGCGCGGCCTTCCGGGTCACGACTGCCCGGTGCCGGATAAAGTTCAGGCTGGACCATCTCGGTGACCGGAGGGCTCTTGTCCTCCAGAAGCGTGAAGGCGCGCTGAACCAGCATCTTGTGCCGTTGTCGCATCATGTGCACAGGAAAGCGAAGCAACTGCCCCAGGGGCTCGTAGTCGAAACACCCCATCGAGCATTCGGCCAGTTCGGCCTCGGGCAATGTTGCCAGAAAGCGCAGCGCACCCTCGAAAACCGAATCCGAATTGATGAACAGCCCGCGCGGAAGCCCTCCCATCTTGCGATAAAGCGCTGCGATGGATTCGGTCGCAGCATCCAGATCGTAGGTCTCGGCGATGACCTGCTCTGGTTCCAGATGCCCGACATGGGCATAAACGGCATCGGAAAAGCCTTCGACGCGATTGCGAGTGGACGGCAGCCTTCGGTCGCCCCCCAGAAAGTATATGGTGTCTCGCGGACTCTCTCCGATCCTGACGCCACGGTGCGTCATACTGCTCAGGATCTCTCGGGTCAGGATGCGCGCGCCCGTCCGGCTGTCGGTGACGACGGACGGCGCCAGATCGCAAGGCTGATCCACGAAGACATGGGGGATGTCAGCGCTTTGGCATTGTCGGCTCAGTTCGTCAGGGGCGACCGCGCCGACGAAGAATATCGCATCGATCGACCAGGACATCAGGTCCGTGACGGTGTCGTGCTCCTTCTGCGTGTCCCGGCCGGTGGAGATGATGACGGGGCACTGGTTGCGTGCCCGCACCTCGTCCGAGAAAGTCTGAGCGATGCTGGAGAAGAAGCGGTTGTATTCGGGAACCAGCAGCGCCACGAGGCCGGATCGGGATGTCCGCAACGCCCTTGCCTGCAGGTTGATCGAGTAGCCCTGCTCACGTGCGATGGCGATGATCCGCTCGGCCGTCGCGCGCGAGATTCGCCGCTTTTCCCATGTGCCGTTCAGGGCCGCGCTTACCGTCGAGGCGGATGCGCCTGCCTTCGCGGCAATGTCGTATATCGTTTCTTTCTGGTTTTTTTTCACAGCATTACCGCATCCGCTCTCGTTCGGACCCACCGCCCCAACAGAAGTATTGACACTGTGCAGGAAAAGCACGAATGTTTGCAACATCGATTGTGCACCGAGGAGGTGAGCTGGTCTGATGCCCGGGAGTGGGTCGCAGACTTTTTTTTCAAGCAACAGCACAATCGGTTGCGCAAATGGATTGGCGGAATACGTCCGCTTGGGGAGGGATAGATGACGAAGATGAATTGTCTGATCGGCGCCTTGGCGCTGACGACCGGCCTGTCTACGGCGGCCGTTGCCGAAACATCGATCGGGGTGGTCGTCAAGATCGGCGGCATTCCGTGGTTCAATGCGATGGAAGATGGGATCGAACGCCGCGCAAAGGAGCTTGGCGTCGACGCCGAGATGATCGGCCCCGTTTCGGCCGATCCGTCGCTTCAGGTGCAGGCTATCGAGGATCTGATCGCAAAGGGCGTCGACGTGATCGGCGTCGTACCCAATGACGAGGCCGCGCTGGAGCCGGTTCTGCAGAAGGCGCGCGACGCGGGGATCGTCGTCATCTCTCACGAAGGGCCGGGCCTTCAGAATGTCGACTGGAACTTCGAACTGGCATCGGCCGAAGGTTTCGGCGAGGCTCACGCCAAGCTGCTGTCTGACAAGGCGCCGGATGGCGGCACCTACGCGGTCTATGTGGGATCTCTGACGGTGCCGCTGCACAATGCCTGGGCCGATGCGGCGATTGCCTGGATGGACGAGAACCGTCCCGATCTGAGCATCGTCGGTGATCGCTACGGCGTTGCAGAGAACGTCGATGACAGCCGGTCTACGGCGCTGGACCTGATCGCGGCGAACCCCGACCTGAAAGGGTTCCTGGCCTTCGGCAGTCAGGGGCCCATCGGCGCCGGGCGCGCGGTCGAGGAGCGTCGCAAGACTGGCGAGATTCACGTCATGGGGCCGTTCTCTCCGGGCCAGGGGCGGAAGATGATCCATTCGGACGTTCTGACTGGCGGCTTCATGTGGAATCCCGCGCAGGCAGGCGAGGTCTTCGTGACCCTGGGCGACATGCTGGCCAATGGCCAGCAGATCGAGGCAGGCATGGAAGTCCCCGGACTGGGCGTGATCGAACCCGACTTCGAGCAGCGTGACATCATCACCGATAACCTGCTGGAAATCAACAAGAGCACCGTGGACGATCTGGCCGACATGGGCCTCTGATCCGAAGCCTTGCTGCAGGCGGGGCATCGCGCCGCCTGCCCGTCCCCATTATTCACAGGTGAAGCATGACAACTGCCGAGGCAGATCGATATGCGCTGCGCCTCCACAAGGTCTCGAAGGCCTTTGGCGGCGTGCAGGCGCTGAACCGGGTCGACTTCGAGGTGCGCGCAGGCGAGGTGCACTGCCTCGCAGGCGAAAACGGATGCGGCAAGTCGACGCTGATCAAGACCGTTATCGGTGTGCACCAGCCCGAAGAGGCCGAGCTGATCGAGCTGTTCGGCGAAAAGGTCGACCGGATCAATCCCGTCAAGGCGCGCGAGCTTGGCGTATCGGTCATCTGGCAGGACCTTGCCCTGTTTCCGCACATGACCGTGGCCGAGAACATCGCCTTCGACGACCTGGTTGGTCTGCGCCCCCGATCGGTCCGCTACCGCGAAATGGTCCGGCGGGCGGGCGATGTGCTGGACCGTCTGGGCGTCGACATCTCGCTCGGCGCGTCGCTGAGCGATCTGGCAATCGCGCAGCGGCAGGTCGTCGCCATCGCCCGTGCCCTGATGAACAATGCCCGCCTGATCTTCATGGACGAGCCGACGGCCTCGCTGACCCAGACCGAAACGGACCGCCTTCTTGATATCGTGCGCAAGTTGTCGGCCGACGGGGTGGCAATCGTCTTCGTCTCGCACCGTCTTGCCGAAGTGCTGGAGATCGCCGAACGCGTGACCGTCGTGCGCGACGGAAACCTCGTGGGCGTCTATCCGACCGAAGGCATGACGCAGGGACGCCTGGGCGAGCTGATGACCGGTCACCTGATCGAGGATGAGGTCGTTGCCCGCGACCTGCCCGACGCGCCGACGGTATTTCAGGCCACGGGCCTGACGCGGCGCGGTGAATTCAGCGATATCTCGTTCAGGATCAAGGCGGGCGAAGTGCTTGGCCTGACAGGTCTGATCGGGGCGGGACGGACGGAGCTGGCGCATGTGATGATGGGGATGCGTCAGCCCGATGCCGGACAGATGGCGCTGAACGGTGCGTCCTATCGTCCGGCCAATATCCGAGAGGCGATCCGTGGTGGCATGGCCTATGTCTCGGAGGACAGGCTCTCACTGGGCTTGCTGCAGAAGCAGTCGATCGAGGACAACACCGTCATCTCGGTCCTGCGCAAGCTGACCACTGCGGCCGGACTGATCTCGGATACGCAAAAATCCCGGCTGGTCAGCCATTGGATCCGCGAGCTTGGCGTCAAGATCGGCGCAGCTTCCGACGCCATCTCGACCCTTTCGGGCGGCAATCAGCAGAAGGTCGTCCTGGCCAAATGGCTGGCGACCGAACCGCGCCTGCTGATCCTCGACAGCCCAACCGTCGGCGTGGACGTCGGCGCACGGGCGGGCATCTTCCGCATCGTGCGATCCCTTGCCGAGAAAGGGCTGGCGATCCTGCTGATCTCGGACGAGGTGACCGAGATCATGCATCAATCCGACCGGATACTTCACATGGCCGGTGGGCGCATCGTCGAGGAATACGATCCGCGCGCAATCTCGGTGCCCCAGTTGGAGGAGAAAATCTATGCGTGACGCATTCCGCCGCTATACGATCGAGCTGCGCTTGGGCGTCGTACTGGTGGTTATTTGCGCGCTGCTGTCCGTCGCTGCCCCGCAATTCGCCACCCTGCCGAACGCCACGTCGCTTCTGAACAACAGCGCGGTCAACCTGATCTGGGCCGTCGGGCTGCTGGTCGTGCTGATCGCGGGTGGCATCGACATTTCCTTCGCGGTCGCATCATCCGTGGTCCAATACCTGGCGGCAAAGCTGCTGATCGGCATCGGCGGAGGCAACTGGCTACTGGGGTTCCTGTTCTGCGGATCGCTCGGGATCCTGCTGGGCCTGCTGAACGCATGGCTGATCCATGGCTTCAGGATCATCTCGATCGTTGTCACCATCGCGACCTTCAACGCCTTCTTCGGTCTGCTGATGTTCTTCAGTGGCGGGCGCAACATCTACAACCTGCCCGACTGGTGGACGGCCCGGATCTTCATCTTCGAACACGAGAACGCGCAAGGGGTCTGGTCCGAACTGACCCTGCCCGTCGCCGTCATGATCGGTTGCATCGTCGCGACCTGGGTGCTGATCAAGCGCACTAATATCGGGCGGCAGCTCTATGCCTTCGGTGACAACCCGGAAGGCGCGCGGCGCGCCGGCGTGAACATCGCCGTCATGCAGGGCGTCGCGTTCGGATGGATGGGCCTGATGGCGGGGATCGCCGGCCTGATGCAGGTCAACCTCGTGAAGGAGGTGGTGCCCAACGCGCTCTATGGCCGAGAGCTGGATGTCCTTGCGGCCGTGGTGCTGGGGGGTGCGCGACTGGGCGGCGGCAAAGGGACGATCCTCGGGTGCATCCTGGGAGTGATGTTCGTCGCGGTCACGCAGAACGGCCTGAACCTGCTGGGCGTGTCGCCCTTCGCATTCCAGATGATCATCGGTGCCGCGATTCTCGTCGCGATCTCCACCTCGAACATCGATCTCAGCCAATTCTTCCGGAACAAGGAGGCCAGCTCTTGATGTCGCGATCCTCTCGTCTGCCCGTTCAGAAGGGCATCCGCATCAGGCCCGCCACCGGCGAGAACCTGTCCCTGCTGGCCCTTCTGGCCGTTCTGGTGGTGGTCTTCTCGATCGCTTCGCCCCGCTTCCTGACCGGCGCGAATCTCGGCTCGATGGGATTCCAGATGCCGCTGCTTGGGCTGCTCACGCTGGCGATGCTGGCCCCGATCCTGTCGGGCGGCCTGAATCTGGCCATCGTCTACACGGCCAACATCAGCGGCCTGACGCTTGCCTGGACGCTCATGCAGTTCGGCGGCGCCGAAGCCGGGATCGGCGCCTTCATGCTGGGCTGCGTCTTGGCGCTGGTGGTCGGCGCATTGGCCGGTGCGGCGATGGGCGGGGTCGTCGCCTATGTCGGCGCGCACCCGATCCTCGTTTCCCTGGCCATGATGATCTTCCTGCGCGGCCTGGGCGAGTTCCTGACCCGCGGGGGCGACATCTCGGGCTTCCCGGACTACATGCGCATTCTTGGGCACGGCAGCCTTGTCGGGGTTCCGGTACCCCTGATCATCTTCGGCATCGTCGCCTTCGGATGGCACATGCTGCTGCGCCGTTCGCCGCACGGCTTCTCGGTCTACATGACCGGGTCGAACATGAAGGCGGCCGAATATGCCGGGCTGAACGCCAAGCGAACGCTCGTGCTGATCTATACCTTGTCGGGCGTTCTCTGCGCGATCGCGGGCATCCTGATGGCGGCGCGCTTCAACTCCGTCAGGGTCGGCCACGGCGAGGCGATGCTGCTGATCACCGTGCTCGCCTGCTTTCTGGGCGGCGTGGACCCGTTCGGCGGGCATGGCCGCGTGGCGCCGGTCGTCATCGCGCTGGTCATCCTGCAGGTCCTGTCTTCGGGGCTGAACCTGATCGGTGCGAACCAGCATCTCTCGACTGCCGTCTGGGGCCTGTTCCTGATCGCCGTGATGGTGATGCGATCCAGCCAGTTGCGGCACACATTCTTCTTCCTGTTCGGAAAGGGCAAGTAAATGCAAGGCTTTGGCGTTCATACAAGCATGTGGACAATGAACTGGGACCGCGAGGGCGCGGAACGTGCCGTCAAGGGCGCCGTGACCTACGGTGTGGACTTCATCGAGATCCCGATGCTGCGCCCGAAAGAGGTCGACACCGCACACACCGCCGCGCTGCTGGACAAGAACAACCTCCGGGCGGTCTGCTCGCTCGGGCTCCCGGAACAGAACTGGGCATCGGTGAATCCAAGCGGCGCGATCGAGTACCTGAAGCTGGCGATTGATCAGACCAAGGCTTGCGGCGCCGAGGCGCTGTCGGGCGTCACCTTCGGCGGCATCGGTCAGCGCACCGGGACCTGGCCGACGCAGGGCGAGTACGACAACATCGCAAAGGTTCTGGACGCTGCCGCGAAGTACGCCAAGACGGTCGGACTGCAGTTCGGTATCGAACCCGTCAACCGCTACGAGAACCACTTGATCAACACCGGCTGGCAGGCGCGCGACATGATCGAGCGGGTGGGTTCCGACAACATCTTCATCCACCTCGACACCTATCACATGAACATCGAGGAGAAGGGGGCCGCGAACGGCATCCTCGATGCGCGCGACTACCTCAAGTACATCCACCTCAGCGAAAGCGATCGGGGCACGCCGGGCGAGGGCTGCTGCGACTGGGACGAGGTCTTTGCCACGCTGAAGGCGATCGATTTCAAGGGCGGGCTGGCAATGGAGAGCTTCATCAACATGCCGCCCGAAATCGGCTTCGGTCTGGCCGTCTGGCGTCCCGTTGCAAGTGACCACGACGAGGTGATGTCCAAAGGGCTGCCGTTCCTGCGCAACAAGGCCGCGCAATATCGCCTGATCTGATGAGCCGCCGCATAGACTTCGACGGGCTCATCGCCGAGGCACGCAGTCTTCTGGAACGCCCCGGCCGGCGCATCCTCGCGATTGCCGGGGCACCGGGTTCCGGCAAGAGCACCACCGTCGACAGGTTGGCCCAGGCCTTCGATCTGACCCATCCGGGTCAGGTCGCGATCCTGCCGATGGACGGATATCATTTCGATGATGCGGTGCTGCGTCAGGCAGGTCGCCTGCCGTGGAAGGGTGCACCCGACACGTTCGACGTGGGGGGACTGGCTTCGACCCTGTCCCGCCTGGTGGCCGGGACCGACACGGTTGCGGTGCCAGTTTTCGACCGCGCGCTCGAGATATCGCGAGGGTCCGCGCGGCTGATCGGTCCAGAAGCGCGGCTGATTCTGTGCGAAGGCAACTATCTGCTTCTGGACCATGATCCATGGCGCGATCTTGCCCCTTTCTTCGATCGGACCCTGATGATCGACGTGCCGGAGAACGAGCTGAAGCAACGTCTTACGGCAAGGTGGCAAGGATACCGTCTGTCACCCGCGGATATCCGCGACAAGCTGGAGGCCAACGACCTGCCCAACGGGCGAACCGTGCGCAGCGCAAGCAGACCAGCCGATCTGGTGCTGACCCAATGAAGGAAGAACGCATGCATTATATCGGGGTCGATGTCGGCACCGGATCCGCGCGGGCCGGGGTGTTCGACGCCAAGGGCGCGCTGAAGGGCACGGCCAAGCGCCCGATCGACACGTGGCGCGACGATGAGGGCCATGCCGAGCAGTCCAGCGCACAGATCTGGAAGGCGGTCTGCGACAGCGTGGCCGAGGCGGTTCTGGCAGCAGACGTTTCCGCGCAGGACATCGCGGGGATAGGCTTCGACGCGACCTGTTCGCTGGTCATCGTCGGCGGCACCCCGTGCGATCCCGCCCATCCCGACCGCGATGTCATCGCATGGTTCGATCATCGTGCGGAGGAGCAGGCCGACCGGATCAACGCCACGGCGCATCCCGTGCTTCAATATGTCGGCGGACGCATATCGCCCGAGATGCAGACCCCCAAGCTTCTGTGGCTGAAGGAGAACCGAAACCAAGCCTATAAAAGCGCCGATCACTTCTTCGACCTGACGGATTTTCTTACATGGAAGGCAAGCGGATCGGTCGCGCGATCCACCTGCACCGTCACCTGCAAATGGACCTATCTGGCGCATGAGGGTCGTTGGGACGGCAGCTTCTTCGACAAGGTCGGCCTTGGCGATCTGACCGACGACGGCCATGCACGGATCGGCAGCGATATCGTCGCCCCCGGAACGGCAGTGGGCCACGGCCTGACCGAAGCCGCCGCGCATTCGATGGGGCTGCGGCCCGGCACGGCAGTGGCCGCCGGATTGATCGACGCGCATGCGGGCGGGCTTGCGACCGTCGGTGCGGCGGGTGGCACCGGCGCAACGCGGACGCTGGCCTATGTCTTCGGCACCTCCTCATGCACCATGACGACCAGCAATGCTGCGCATCCGGTGCCCGGTGTCTGGGGCCCCTATTTCTCGGCGATGGTTCCGGGGCTGTGGCTGAACGAAGGCGGTCAGTCTGCGGCGGGCGCTGCGCTGGATCAGCTCTGCTCCTCTCACCCCGCAGCACCCGAGGCTGCGCGTCTTGCATCCGAAGACGGCAAGACCCTGACCGCTTGGCTTGCCGACCGCGCGCAGGCGAAAGACTTGGGAAGTCGCGCAGTCACGATGGCCCAGGGCTTGCATGTGGTGCCGGAATATCTTGGCAATCGCGCACCTTTTGCCGATCCAAGGCGCCGCGCAGTGATCGCGGGACTTGGCCTGCAAACCGGCCTCGACAGCCTTGTGGCACTGTATGTCGCGGGGTTGTGCGGGCTGGCCTACGGCTTGCGACAGATCATCGAGGCGCAAACTCGATCGGGCCTCGAAAGCATCGTGATCTCGGTTTCGGGCGGTGCGGGGACGCACCCATTCTCGGCCCAGATCCTGGCCGATGCCACCGGCAGGACGGTCGAGGTTACCCAGAGCCCCGAACCCGTGTTGCTGGGATCGGCCATGCTGGCCGCCCATGCGGCACAGGCGGTCCCCGATCTGCAGACGGCCATGCGCATGATGTCCAGCGTCGCCCACAGCTTCCAGCCCGACGCGCAGGCGGCAGCAATCCATGACACGCGGTTCGACGCGTTCGAGCGCCTCCAGGCTGTCGCTCATGCGGTGACGTGACCGCATGGGAAGTTCGCTCAGACCTCGACCTCGACCCGGCCCAGGGGGTTGGCGCAGCAGGCCAGGATCCAGCCGTCCTCGATATCCTCGTCGCTGATGCCGCCGTTATGGACCATGTGCACCTCGCCCGAGCGTTTGCGGATCCGGCAGGTACCGCACAGGCCGAAGGTGCAGCCCGAGGGGATGTTGAGGCCCGCGCGCTTGGCGACGGCAAGGACCGTGTCGGTTTCCGAACAGGCCGCCGACACGCCGCTTGCGGCAAAGACCACCTGCGCGCGCGCATCCTCGTCCGGGGCCACGTCGTCGATGACGGGGGCCTCGGCCTCGGTCGCGACGGGGGCGCCGAAGCTTTCCTGGTGGTATCGGTCCATGTCGTAGCCGAGCGACCCGAGCATTTCCCGCACCGCCTGCATGAAGGGCTCGGGGCCGCAGCAGAACACCTCTCGGTCCAGATAGTCCGGCGCCATCAGGCCCAGCATGATCTGCGACAGGCGGCCCTGGTATCCGTGCCATGTCTGGTAGGGCTCGGGCTCTTCGACGGTGAAGCGCAGCTGGACGCCCGGCACGCGGGCCGCGAACTGTTCCAGCCGCTCGCGGAAGATGATCTCGGACGGGGTGCGGGCGGCGTGGACGAACACGATGTCGGTGTCCTGCGCCTGGTCCCAGGCCCAGGTCGTCATGGACATCATCGGCGTGACCCCCGACCCGGCCGAGATGAACAGGTACTTGCGGGCCGGATGCTGGTGGAAGCTGAAGATCCCCGCAGGACCGAAGGCGCGCAGCCTCGTGCCGGGGCGCAGGTGGTCCAGCATCCAGCGCGTACCCACGGAATCCGGCTGCGCCTTGACCGTGACCGAGATCGACAGCGGACGCGATGGCGACGAGCTGATCGTATAGGTCCGCTGCACATTGCCGCCCGGCACTGGCAGGTCCAGCGTGATGAACTGGCCGGGGGAATAGTCGAACCACGCCCCCGAAGGCGCGCGGAAGGTGAAGGTCGCGCAATCGCGCGTCTCGGGGGTGACCATGACGCATTCAAGCGGCTCGTCGTCGGACCAGGGCTCGGACGACCAGTTCAGGCGCAGTCGCTTCATCGCCATCACTCGGCCGCCATGGTCTGCGGACCCAGCCGTTCGGTCATCGTGGCGCAATACCAGTCGGTGAACTGGATCACGCCCTCTTCCTGCAGGGTCGAATAGGGGCCGGGCTCGTAGGCGGGGGACAGGATGCCCACCTGGTTCTCCTCGACGACCTGGCGGTCCTCGTCATTGGTGTGCATCCAGACATGGGTCAGGTCGTCCAGATCGTAGTCGCGCCCCTCGGTCGCGCCTGCGGGCACCAGCCAATGCGTCGTCACCTGCGTTTCCGTGGGGCTGATGGGCAGCACCCGGAAGACGATGGCGTGATCGGCCAGGAAGTGGTTCCAGGTATTGGGATAGTTGAAGAACAGCAGCGCCCCTGCATCGTCGAAGGGCATCGTGCCCATGCGGTGCGACACCGCCTTCTTGCCGCTGAGGGTATAGCTTTCGGCCCCGTTCAGCAGCGGGATGCGCGCAAGGCGCCATTGCATCCGGTCGTGGTTCACGAAGCGCGAGGGCAGGCCCGCATCCTCGCAGCGGCGCCAATGGGCGATGATCTCGGGGCTGGCGCTGTCGGGGCCTTCCATCGCGGTCATGCTGGGATCGTCGGAATAGGTGCGGCACAGCGACGGATGGCTGCCCCCGCAGTGATAGCATTCGCGGTTGTTTTCGATCACCAGCTTCCAGTTGCCCTTTTCCACGATGGTCGAGCTGTGCGCGATGCGCGCGTCCTTCAGCCCATGCGCCCCCAGATAGCGCATCAACTGGGCGGCCATCTCGTTGATGGCGGGCGGGATGCGGGCAAGGCAGATGAAGATCATCCCCGCCAGATCGACGCAGTGGACAGGCTTCAGCCCGTATTTCGACGCGTCGAACTCCGGCCCCATGTCGCGCGCGAAGATCAGCTTGCCGTCCAGGTCGTAGGTCCATTGGTGATAGGGGCAGACCAGCTTGGGGTTCGTGCCGCTGGCCGTCGCGCACAGCCGCTGCCCCCGGTGGCGGCAGACATTGTGGAACGCCCTGATCCGCCCGTCCGCGCCCCGCGTCACGATCACCGGATATTCGCCCACCTGCATCGTGGTGAAGCTGCCGGTCTTGGGCAGTTCCGCCGACGGCCCCGCGAACAGCCATTCGCGATACCAGATATGCTCCAGGTCGTCGCGGAAGGTCGTCTCGCTGCAATAGAGATCGCGCGGCAGCGAATGGTTCGGCTGGCGTTCCGCGATCAGCTGGGCCGTGGAGATGTGTTCGTTCATGGCGCGGCGCGATTCCTGTGCGGCAAGGGTTCATCTTCCCCCAACGATAATCGGTGCCATGCGCCTTATTGGCCCTTTTGCGACATTCCGGGCGCGAAAACGGACATGCGCCCCATTTTGCCGGCGGAGGGTCGCCGATAAATGGAAAAACATTCCAAAATATTTCTTGGCAAGTCCCGCGCCCTGCCCTAGACCTGTCGCCAAGGGAAATTCCTGCGCCATGAAGGGGGAACCATGACCGAACGTCTCGACCGCCACGGCCTTGCCGTCGATGCCCGACTTGCCGAATTCATCGAAACCAGCGTGCTGCCGGGAACGGGCGTCGATGCCGACCGCTTCTGGCAGGGCTATGCCGAGCTGATCGACGGCTTCGCCCCGGAGAACCGCGCCCTGCTGGCCCGGCGCGAGGAATTGCAGACCCGGATCGACGACTGGCACCGCGCCCGCGGCAACCAGCCCTGGGACGCCGCGGCCTATCGCGCCTTCCTGACCGAGATCGGATACCTCGTCCCCGAGCCCGCGCCCTTCACCATCGCGAACGGCGATATCGACCCCGAGATCGCGACCCTTGCCGGTCCGCAGCTGGTCGTGCCCGTCAGCAATGCACGTTTCGCGCTGAACGCGGCGAATGCGCGTTGGGGCTCGCTCTATGATGCGATGTACGGGTCGGACGTGATGGGCCCTGCGCCCACCGGCGGCTTCGATGCCGACCGCCGCGATGCCGTCGTGGCCCGCGTCGCGGCCTTCCTGGACGAGACCTTCCCGCTGACCGCCGGCAGCCACAGCGCTGTCGAGGGCTATGGCGCGGACGACCAGGGGCTGGTCGCGACCGTCGCGGGCCAGCCCGTGCGCCTGGCGCATCCGGCGGCATATGTCGGCACGCGCAGCGATGGCGGCGATACCGGATACCTGCTGCGCCATAACGGACTGCATGTCGAACTGGTGATCGACCCGACCGACCCGATCGGGGCCGCGTCCAAATCCGGCCTGCGCGACGTCGTGATGGAGGCCGCGCTCAGCGCCATCCAGGATTGCGAGGACAGCGTCGCCGCCGTCGATGCCGAGGACAAGGTCGCCGTCTATGGCAACTGGCTGGGCCTGATGAAGGGCGACCTGGCCGAGACGTTCCGGAAGGGCGACAAGGACATGACCCGCCGCCTGCAGGGCGACCGCGTCTTCGCGCGTCCCGACGGGTCCCAGCTGACCCTGCAGGGCCGCGCGCTGCTGCTGGTGCGCAATGTCGGCCACCTGATGACCACCGATGCGGTGCTGAAGGACGGCCAGCCCACCCCCGAGGGGATGATGGACGCGATGGTCACGACCGCCTGCGCCATGCACGACTTGGCCAAGACCGAGGGCCCGCGCAACAGCCGCTGCGGCGCGATCTATGTCGTGAAGCCCAAGATGCACGGCCCGTCCGAGGCCGATTTCGCCAACCGCATCTTCGCCCATGTCGAGAAAGTGCTGGGCCTGCCCGCCAATACCGTCAAGCTGGGCCTGATGGACGAGGAACGCCGCACCAGTGCGAACCTCGCGGCCTGCATCCACGCGATCCGCGACCGGATCTTCTTCATCAACACCGGCTTCCTCGACCGTACCGGAGACGAGATCCACACCTCGATGCAGGCGGGTGCCTTCGTCGGCCGCGACGGATTGAAATCGGCCAGCTGGCTGAAATCCTACGAGGATCGCAACGTGCTGATCGGCCTTGCTGCCGGGATGCGGGGCCGCGCCCAGATCGGCAAGGGCATGTGGGCCAAGCCCGACGCCATGGCCGAGATGCTGGAGGCCAAGATCGGCCATCCGAAATCGGGCGCGACGACTGCTTGGGTGCCCAGCCCGACCGCGGCGACGCTGCACGCGATGCATTACCACGCCGTCGATGTGGCACAGGTCCAGGACCGCATGTCCGCCAACGCGCTGCCCGATCTGGACACGCTGCTGACCCCCGCGCTGGCGACCGAGCCGATGGCCCCGGACCAGATCGCGCGGGAACTGGAAAACAGCGCGCAGGGTATCCTCGGCTATGTCGTGCGTTGGGTGGACCAGGGCATCGGCTGCTCCAAGGTGCCCGATATCGACGACGTGGCCCTGATGGAGGATCGCGCCACCTGCCGGATCAGTGCGCAGTATCTGGCGAACTGGCTGGAGCATGGCCTGATCACGACCGACCAGGTCGAGGATGCGCTGCGCCGCATGGCCGCCAAGGTCGATGCGCAGAACGCGGGCGATCCGGCCTATCGCCCCATGGCGCCGGGCTTCGACGGCCCCGCCTTCCAGGCCGCGCGCGACCTGATCCTGACCGGCACGCGCCAACCCTCGGGCTATACCGAGCCTGCGCTGCATGCCCGCCGGGCCGAGGCCAAGGCGATGGCCTGACGCCCCATCCTGCGGGGAACCGTTCGGGCGCGCGGGGGATTTCCCCTGCGCGCCCTTTTCATTGCGGCGCGCAGCGAACAAAGGGGACAGGGATGGACAACCGGCAGATTTCCGAATTCGAAGGCCGCCTTCTGGCTCAACGCCGCCTGCTGGCGCGGCTGATCGCGGCCATGCCCGATGCCGCGCGGGACGAGATCCGCGGCTTCATGTCCGATCGCAGCCTGCCCCGCGACGGGCAGGAGGACCCGGGCGCCGTCCCGTCCGAGGGGCAGGCGCTGGATCACGCGATGGCGGACGAGTTCCGCCGTATCGACCGGCTGGTCGGCGACCGGCTGGCCGATTAACGCGCGTCCAGCCGCGCCTGCAGATCGGCCGGATCGAACAGCGCGTCCAGATCGACCCGCGCGCGCAGCCGTGCCAGCAGCAGATACAGCCCGCCCAGCTTGCGATGTAGGAACAGGATCTCGGGCGGGGGCATCTCGGCGGCGCTGCGGGTGCGGGCAAGGTCCATCGCCAGATCGGCGATCTGCTGCGGGATGGTCGTTCTGGCGACATCGAAGACCCCGCCCTGCCGCAGAGGCTGGAAAGCGATCTCCATCATGTCCAGAAGCGCCTCGCGGTGATCGGGCGGGGTCTCAGAGCGGAAATATCCGATGGCGATGGCGGCATCCGCGATCGAGCCGCGGTCGCCGCCAAGGCCCGCCCGAAGCAGCGCAAGGTATCGAGGCGCCACCGCCCCCGAGAAACCGCGCGTCGCGCCGAAATCCAGCAGGACGATCCGCTGTGTCGACGGGCACCAGCGGAAATTGGCAAAGTTCGGATCCGTCTGCATCAGGTCGAACAGGAACAGCTCGTCGATGACCAGCCGGACCATGTCGCATGCCACGCGGTCGCGCAGGTCCTGCGGCGCGTCGGTCAGCAGCTCGATGGGCTGGCTGTCGATGAAATCCATCGCAAGGACGGTGCCGGTCGTCAGCTCCTCCACGGGCCGGGGCAGCGTGAAGCGCGGTCGCTCGGCCAGATGCGCGCCATAGGCCAGCATCGCGCGGGCCTCCTGCAGGTAATCCGCCTCTTGGCGCAGCTGGGTGCGGGCCTCGTCCATCAGGGCGGGCAGGTCGATCCCCGGCGGCGTCACCCCCGGCATTCGCAGCAGCATCCCGAGGTTCGACAGATCGCTGTCGATGCTGTCCGCGACGCCCGGATACTGCACCTTGATCGCAAGGTCGCGACCGTCCTTCAGCCTTGCGCGATGGACCTGCCCGATCGAGGCCGCGGCGATGGGGCGGGTCTCGAACCGGTCGAAGCGGTGGATCCAGCCTTCGCCCCAGGCGGCGTCCAGCTGGCTGCGCAACTGCCGGGGTGGCATGTGGTCCGCGTCGGCACGCAACCGCGCCATCACCTGCGCCAGCTCGGGCGGCAGCACCGCCCCCGCATCCATCGAGATCAGCTGCCCCAGCTTCATCGCGGCCCCGCGCATCCGCGACAGCTGGTCGGTCAGCCGCAGGGCGTTCCCCGGCGTCAGGAACAGCTGCGATGCCGAGGGCCGCCTGCCCTGCGCGATTTCCCGAAGCCCCGTCGCCATGGCGCGCGCCCCCATGCCCCCGGCAAGCCCCCCGATCCGCGCCATGCGCGACAGCCGCCCCTGCGGGACCGGCCGGATGCGCGGCTCATCGTTCATCGACACCCCGCGCCAGCAGGTGGCCCGCCATCTCTCGGCCGCTGGCCCAGCCATCCTCGGCATAGGGGCCAAGCGTCCAGTCGCCGCCCACGATCACCGCGCTGGCCTGGTCCGCAAGGAACGGCGCCCCAAGCGGATGCGACGCCTGGGAATAGAGCCAGCGATGCGCGACGGCATGCTTCAGCGCCTCGGGCGGGGCCTGGATGACGCGCAGCAGCTCGGGGGCCATGATTTCGGCCAGCTCGGGCAACGGCGTGTCGACATGGCGCGCGCTGAAATCGGGATCGGCCTGCGCGACCCAGGTGGTCAGCCGCTGCCCTTCCCGGCCCGGCTTCGCGCCGTCATTGGCGATCCATGACATCGCCCCCCGCCCGATCCGCGTCGTGAAGGGCGCGGGCGCATCGACCCCCGCCATCAGCGTGGCGCAGGCATGGAAGCGCACCTGCATCAGGCGGTCATAGAGGGGATGCGTCTCGCCCAGCAGCTCGGCCGCCTGGGGCGCGGGGATGGCCAGCACCAGCTGCCTTGCGCGAAAGACCTCGTTGCCGGACAGCAGGCTCCATATATGGCCGTCGAAGACGATCCGCTCGATCCGGACGCCCTGCACCACCTCCAGCCCCGAGGCCAGCGCGCGGGGCAGGTCCACCATCGTGGGCGTTCCGATGCACCATTCGTCGCCCGGTCCGATGGACCAATGGGCCAGCCTGGCACCGGCCTTTTTAAGGAAGGCGTGGAATTCGGGGGTGGAACACTGGATCCCCTGCGCACCGTGGTCGAAATGCATCCCGTCGCCCGTGCAGCGCGATGCAAGACGTCCGCCGATGGAACGCCCCTTGTCGAACAGGCGAACGCTCAGCCCCCGGCGCGAAAGCGCCCGCCCACAGGTGATCCCCGTGATCCCGGCGCCGATGATGGCAATATCCTCGACCAGCACGTCAAAACCCTCCGCACCATGTACAATGCCACAAACAGAACACGTGACACTGCGTCACTGTGGCGCGAGGATGTTAGACCAGCTTCAGCCCTCCGAGAAAGTCCAGAAACCGCGAAAGCGCCGCGGTCACCAGTTTCCGGCTGGAATAGACGACATGGACCGGAACGCCCGGCAGCGCGTAATCGGGCATGACCTGCACCAGCCGACCCTCGGCCAGGTCCGCGGCGACCTGGAATTCGGGCGCCAGCGCGATGCCCCGTCCGCCGACCGCCATCGCACGCAAAAGATCGCCGTTGTTGCTGGAAAAGGCGGGCGTGATCTTCTGATAGATCACCTCGTTGCCGTTGCGCAGCGGCCATGTGCCCGGCCCGCGCAGGTTGGTGTAATGCAGGCAGGCATGGTCGCGCAGATCGGCGGGGATGCGGGGGCTGCCATGCCGCTGGATGTAATCGGGCGCCGCGACCAGCAGGATATGCGCGTCGTCCAGCCTGCGCGCGTGCAGGGCGCTGTCCTCCAGCTCTCCGATGCGGATCATGGCGTCGAACCCCTCGCGCACCATGTCGGACCTGCCATCTTCCAGCACCAGGTCCAGCTGGATGTCGGGATGGTCGTCCATGAAGCGGAACAGGTGCGGTTGCAGAACCTTCAGCGTGTACTGCACGGGCGCCGCGATGCGCAGCGGGCCCGCCGGATGTTCGCCCGCGGCCTTCACGGCCTCGGCGGCGGCGTCCAGCTGCCCCAGGATCTGCGTCAGCTCGGCATGGAAGGCCAGCCCCACCGCCGTCGGCTTGACCGCGCGGGTCGAACGCGACAGCAGACGCCCGCCCAGATCCGCCTCGAGATCCGAGATCATCTTGCTGCACATGCTCTTGGAGATGCCCAGCCTGCGCGCGGCCCCTGCAAAGCTGCCCTCCTCGATGATGGCGACGAAGGCTCGAAGGGGCTTGAGTTCCATGACATGGCTCCGCAGGGCGTGAACGCAAAAAGGACCGCCTGCCCCCGAAGCCGGGGCGGGCGGTCCGTCAGGCCCCGCGTCGCGGGGCAGATCGGTCACGGATTAGTAGTAGCCGTGGCTGGAATTATCAACCGGACCTTCGGGCGCGGCGACCTTGGTCACGTTGACGATGTCCGAGGCCTCCAGACCGGCTTCGGCCAGTTCGCGGGTGGTCATGACCGAACCTGCGGGAACTTCGACGGTGACGGTCGGCTGGGCCGCACGCTCGGAACCCGCGATCGGGCCCTGGCTGCTGGCCTGTGCGGCACCGGTGGCGAGGGCGAGGGCGGCGAGAGCAAACACAACAGGTTTCATTTCATATCTCCTTGTTCTTGCGCGGTACCTGCGATCAGGTCCGTTTGGATGAGCGGGAGATATGCCCCGTGCCGCCGGAAGATTAGCCCCCGATTTGCACCTTCTGAATTCGCTCTCGTCGAACAATGCGACAGCCGCATGACAGCCTAGCGCGCGGTGCAGACCTGATCGATGCGGGCCAGGATCGCGGGCGCGTCCCCGTCATGGGCATAGGACTGCCGGGGCCGCCCCTCCCAGTCGGCCAGCGGCCCCTTCCGGTCCTCGGGGTTGCACAGCGTCAGGCCGATGGCGATGCCGCGATCGACGACGCGAACCTCGCCCCGCGCCAGGTCGAACAGGTCGGGATCGGTCAGATAGACCGCCGCGCAGCAGTCGTGCACCAGCATCCCGTCATAGCCCGCCCCGCGATAGAAGCCGACGTAATCCTGCGACAGCTCGGCCACCAGCTCCATCCCCGCGCCGCCGCGACGGGCAAGGTCCTGCAGCGTGGCCGCATCCATGAAGGTCTGCGTGGTCAGGTCCAGCGGGATCGCGACGACCGGCCACTCCGCGCCAAAGACCACGTCGGCGGCCAGCGCATCGCCCCAGATGTTCGCCTCGGCAGCCGGGGTGATGTTGCCCGGTACACGGAAGGCGCCGCCCATGATCACGACGTCGCGGACCAGGGGCGCGATGCCGGGGTCCAGCGCCAGCGCGCGGGCGAGGTTCGTCATGCGCCCGACGGCCAGAAGCCGCACCTCGCCCGGATGGGCGCGGACGGTGTCGATGATGAAGCGCGCCGCGGTTTCGGAAACCGGACCCGCCGCCATGTCGATCGGAATGTCGCCAAGACCGTTCAGCCCGTGGATATGGGTCGGGAAGGATTCCTCGGCCATGTCGGGGGTCATCGTGGCCGACGCGCCCGCATGGACGGGCACGTCCTCGTGGCCCCATTGCTTCAGCAGCCAGGCGGCATTGCGGGTCGTCACCTCGACCGGGGCGTTGCCGAAGACCGTGGTCACGCCCAGCAGGTCGATCCCCGGATGGCGCAGCAGGTAATAGAGCGCAAGCGCGTCGTCCACGCCGGGATCGGTATCGAAGATGACTTTCTGCTGGCTCATGTCTCGGCTCCGTTCGCTGATCGCGATCTGCATAGCCGGTTTCGCCGCAACGGACGAGGGGGGATCAGTCGCGCAGCGCCGCCATGAAGCGGCGGTCGATGCGGTCCTTCAGCCACCAGGCCGCCCGCCCCCGCAGGCTGAGCCCGCGCCAGACCGCCAGCGCCCTGCGCTGCCCGAGCGATACGAGCTTGAGATAATCGTGCTGCGGGTGGAAGGCATCGAGCGCCCTGCCCCGCGCCAAGGCCGCGATGTTGCAGGCCAGAAGCGGCCCCTGCCTGACGGCATAGACCCCTGCTCGCGGGCGCGGCGCGGTCGTCTGGACCGCGCAGTCGCCGGCCGCGAACAGGTCGTCGCGACCCATCACCCGCAGATCGGCCCCCACGCGGATGAACCCCGACCCATCCACCGGCAGACAGGCCTGCGGCCAGTCATAGGCGCGCGCGCCCGCCGCCCCGATCGCCAGCCCGCACTCGATGCGCCGCCCGTCATCCAGCAGGATGTGATCCGCGGCGACGCGGGTGACGCGATGCCCGGACAGCAGGGTGATGCCGTTCAGGGCCATCTCGTGGCGCAGCTGCCGCGCGGCGCGGGGTGGCAGGCCCGCAAGCTCGGTCCGGCCGCTGTCGATGACGGTCACGGGGCCGTCATGCGAGTGCCGGATGGCGAAGGCGATCTCGATCCCCGCAAGGCCCGCGCCGATCAGCGCGACGGGCGTGCCGGGGGGCGCGGCGGCCACGAAATCCTGCCAGCGACGGCGGAAGACGCCGACCGGCTTGACCGGAACGCCGTGGTCGCGGAACCCCGGCATGTCGCCCAGGCAGGCATGCGATCCAATGTCGATCGAGGCGATGTCGTAGCTGCGCGTCCCCGTCCCCTGCGGCCCCATCAGCGTGACCAGGCGGCGTTCGGGGTCGATGCCCGTCACGCTGGCGCGCATCAGGTGCAGCTTGTGCCGCCGCGCGATGCGGTCCAGCGGGGCCATCATCAGGGGCGTGTCGTAATGACCCGCGACGACGCCGGGCAGCATCCCGGAATAGGCGGCCTCGGTCCCCGGATCGATCAGCGTGATGCGCGCATTCGGCAGCGCCTGACGCAGCGCGGGCAAGGCCACGAGATGCGCGTGACCCGCGCCGATCAGCAGGATGTTGGCCATTCCGGCCTGCGCCACAGGTTTCATGCGGGGGATACACCGAGAAGATTGCCCCACCGAAGCTGCCCGCCCGGCGCGCCCCGCGCAAGCGCAATCCGCATCCAATTGGACCGATCACGACGCCGCGCCATACACGATGGCGCGACCGCGCCGACCCCCGTCAGATCGACATCGTGGCCTCGACCGCGCGCTTCCAGCGGGCGACGCGGGCATCGCGATCCTCGGGTTGCATTTCGGGCTGGAAGCTGCGGTCCAGCGCCCATGCCTTCGCGAACCCCTCTTGGTCGGGATAGATGCCGTTGTGACGACCCGCCAGCCATGCCGCGCCAAGGGCCGTCGTCTCCAGCACCTGCGGGCGGTCGACCTGCGTGCCGAGGATGTCCGACAGGAACTGCATCGCCCAGTCGGACGCGCTCATGCCGCCATCGACGCGCAGGGCGGGCTGGCCCTCGGGGTTCCAGTCGGCCTGCATCGCCTCCAGCAGGTCGCGCGTCTGATAGCCCACGCTCTCCAACGCGGCGCGGGCGAATTCGGCGGGCCCGGAATTGCGCGTCAGGCCATAGATCGCGCCGCGGCAATCGGGCTGCCAATAGGGCGCGCCAAGACCCGTGAAGGCGGGAACCAGCACCAGGTTCTGTTCCGGATCGGCGCGTTCGGCCAGGGGCTGCGTCTCGGCTGCGTCGCGGATGATCTGCAGCCCGTCGCGCAGCCACTGCACCACCGCGCCCGCGATGAAGATCGACCCCTCCAGCGCATAGGTCGGCTTGCCGTCCAGCTGATAGGCGATGGTCGTCAACAGCCGCTTGGTCGAGGCGACGGGCTTGTCGCCGGTGTTCAGCAGCGCGAAGCAGCCCGTACCATAGGTCGATTTCATCATGCCCGGCTGGAAGCACGCCTGCCCCAGGGTCGCGGCCTGCTGGTCGCCCGCGACGCCGCTGATCGGGATGGGGCGCCCGAACAGGTCGGCCCGCGTCTCGCCGAAATCGGCGGCGCAGTCGCGCACTTCGGGCAGCATGGCCTGCGGGATGCCGAACAGCTTGCAGATCGTCGTGCTCCACCGGCCCTTGTGGATGTCGTACAGCATCGTGCGGGCGGCGTTCGTGGCGTCCGTCGCATGGACCTTGCCGTCGGTCAGCTTCCAGATCAGCCAGCTGTCCACGGTGCCGAAGGCCAGGTCGCCCGCCTCGGCGCGCGCGCGGGCGCCTTCGACATTGTCCAGGATCCATTTCAGCTTGGTCGCCGAGAAATAGGGATCGACCAGCAGACCCGTGCGGTCGGTGATCATCGGGCCGTGGCCCTGGGCCTCCAGCTCTCGGCAGAATTCGGCGGTGCGGCGGTCCTGCCAGACGATGGCGTTGTGGACGGGCTTGCCGGTCTTGCGGTCCCAGACCAGCGTGGTCTCGCGCTGGTTGGTGATGCCGATGGCCGCGATGGTTGGGTTGCCCGCCTTCTCGATGGCCGCGCGGCAGGTCGCGGCGGTCGATGCCCACAGGTCGCCCGGATCGTGTTCGACCCAGCCCGAGCGCGGGAAGTGCTGGGTGAATTCCTCCTGCGCCTTCGCGACGATACCCATGCTGCCGTCGAAGACGATGGCGCGGGAACTTGTCGTGCCCTGATCGATGGCCAGAATATGGGTCATGCCTTGGTATCCTTTCTGCGGCATCGGCAAGGGGCGCGGTCGATCCGCGCCCCTTCCGGTTCTCATGCGGGCAGGATCATTCCTGCCAGCGGGTGATCAGTTCCTCGTAGGAAATGGTCTTGGGCTCGGGCTTCTCGTTTTCCAGCTTGGGCTTCGGGGCGCCGGGCTGGTCCAGCCAGTACTGGGCCTCCTGCTCCTCGTTCAGCACCGGGCCCAGGTCGCCCTGCACGCCGGAACGTTCCAGCCGGTCGAGGACCGCTTCCTGCTGTTCGCACAGCGCGTCCAGCGCCTCCTGCGCGGATTTCGCCCCCGAGGACGCGTCACCGATATTCTGCCACCACAGCTGCGCAAGGCGCGGATAGTCCGGCACGTTCAGGCCGGTATCCGACCAGCGCGTGCGGTCGGGCGAGCGGTAGAACTCGACCAGGCCGCCCAGCTGCGGGGCACGTTCGGTAAAGCTCTCGTGGCGCACCGAACTGTCGCGCACGAAGGTCAGGCCGACATGGCTCTTCTTGGTGTCCACGGTCTTGGACACGATGAACTGCGCATAGAGCCATGCGGCCTGCGCGCGATCCACCGGGGTGGACTGCATCAGCGTGGCCGAACCGACATCCTGATAGCCGACCTTCATCCCCTCTTCCCAGTAGGCGCCATAGGGCGAGGGGGCCATGCGCCATTTCGGCGTGCCGTCCTCGTTCATGACGGGCAGACCTTCCTTGACCATGTCGGCGGTGAAGGCGGTGTACCAGAACATCTGCTGCGCGATGTTGCCCTGCGCGGGGACCGGACCGGCCTCGCTGAAGGTCATGCCGCCCGCGGCGGGGGGCGTATAGTTCTTCAGCCAGTCGATATACTTCTCGATGGCATAGACGGCGGCGGGGCTGTTCGTCGCGCCGCCACGGGCCACGCAGGACCCCACGGGCTGGTAATCCTCGTTGACGCGGATGCCCCATTCGTCGACCGGGAAGCCGTTGGGTTCGCCCTTGTCGCCCATGCCGGCCATGGACATCCAGGCATCGGTGAAGCGCCAGCCGAGGCTGGGGTCCTTCTTGCCGTAATCCATGTTGCCCCAGACTTCCTGGCCGTCGATCTCGCGGCCGGTGAAGAACTTGGCGATGTCCTCGTAGGCCGACCAGTTGACCGGCACGCCCAGGTCATAGCCGTATTCCTCCTTGAAGGCGGCCATGATCTCGGGGTCGGTGAACCAGTCGTGGCGGAACCAGTAGAGGTTGGCGAACTGCTGGACCGGCAGCTGGTACAGCTTGTCGTCGGGACCCGTGGTCGAGGCCAGCCCGATGAAGTCGTCCAGATCCAGGTCGGGGTTCGTGAAGTCGGCCCCCTCGCCCGCCATCCAGTCGGTCATGTTGCGGACCTGCTGGTAACGCCAATGCGTCCCGATCAGGTCGGCGTCGTTGACATACATGTCATAGACGTTCTCGCCGGTCTGCATCTGGGTCTGCAGCTTCTCGACCACGTCGCCCTCGCCGATCAGGTCGTGGGTGACCTCGATCCCGGTGATGGCGGTGAAGGCGGGCGCCAGCACGCGGCTTTCGTATTCATGGGTGGTGATCGTCTCGGACACGACGTTGATCGACATGCCCTTCAGCGGTTCGGCGGCGTCGACGAACCACTGCATCTCGGCCTCCTGATCCTCGCGGCTCAGGACCGACATGTCGCCGATCTCGGAGTCGAGGAAGGCCTTCGCGGCCTCCATGTCGGCCAGCGCGGGGCCGGCCATGGCCATGACCAGCGCGGTGGTCGTCACCAGTTGCGGTTTCAGCTTCATCTTTTCCCTCCCGTTGAAGCGTTGACTTGCGCCGGGCCCCTCCAGCCCCGGCGGACGTTCCCGATCAGACCCACCGGAACACGGCGGCGGCCCAGATCAGGCAGACCAGCATCGCCCAGGGCTGCGGCATCCCCGTCAACCCCAGCCATGCGAGGTTGATGAAGGCCGAGCCGAGAAGCGTGATGAACAGGCGGTCGCCGCGCGTGGTCTCGATCCCCAGGACGCCGGTGCGCGGCGTTTCCGGGAACCGGACCGCCAGGATCGTGAAGATCACCAGCAGGCAGGCGATGGTGCCGAAGAAGATCCCCGTCGGCAGGGTCCAGGCCATCCATGACATGCGCGTTCCCCCTTACACGCGGCCCAGGGCAAAGCCCTTGGCGATGTAGTTCCGCACGAACCAGATGACCAGCGCGCCCGGCACGATGGTCAGGATGCCCGCGGCTGCCAGCACCCCCCAGTCCACGCCCGAAGCCCCCTGCGTCCGGGTCATGGTCGCCGCGATCGGCTTGGCCGCGACCGAGGTCAGCGTCCTGGACAGCAGCAGCTCGACCCAGCTGAACATGAAGCAGAAGAAGGCGGCAACCCCGATCCCCGAGGAAATCAGCGGCATGAAGATCTTCACGAAGAAGCGTCCGAAGGAATACCCGTCGATATAGGCGGTCTCGTCGATCTCCTTGGGGACGCCGCGCATGAAGCCTTCGAGGATCCAGACGGCAAGCGGCACGTTGAACAGGCAATGCGCCAGCGCCACCGCGATATGCGTGTCGAACAGCCCGACCGAGGAGTAGAGCTGGAAGAACGGCAGCGCGAAGACGGCGGGCGGCGCCATGCGGTTCGTCAGCAGCCAGAAGAACAGGTGCTTATCGCCCATGAACCGGTACCGGCTGAAGGCATAGGCCGCGGGCAGCGCCACGCCGACCGAGATGACGGTGTTCATCGCCACATAGGCCAGGCTGTTCACGTATCCCATGTACCAGCTGGGATCCGTCAGGATCGTGACATAGTTCTGCAGCGTCAGGTTTTGCGGCCACAGGCTGAAGCTGCCGGTGATCTCGGTATTGGTCTTCAGGCTCATGTTCAGCAGCCAGTAGATCGGCAGCATCAGGAACAGAAGATACAGCACCATGACCACGGCGCTGCCGCGCGATTTTTCGGTCGCCATGGCTCAGCCCCCCCTTTTGTCGAGATTGGTCATCACGGTGTAGAACACCCACGAGATCAGCAGGATCACCAGGAAGTACATCAACGAGAATGCCGCCGCCGGCCCCAGGTCGAACTGCCCGAGCGCCATCTTCACCAGGTCGATCGACAGGAAGGTCGTGGCATTGCCCGGACCGCCCCCCGTCAGCACGAACGGCTCGGTATAGATCATGAAGCTGTCCATGAAGCGCAGCAGCACGGCGATCATCAGCACGCCCGCCATCTTCGGCAGCTCGATGAAGCGGAAGACCTTCCAGCGGCTGGCCTGGTCGATCTTGGCCGCCTGGTAATAGGCGTCGGGGATGGATTGCAGCCCCGCATAGGCCAGCAGCGCCACCAGCGACGTCCAGTGCCAGACATCCATCACCACGACCGTGATCCAGGCATGGATCGGGTTCTGGGTATAGTTGTAGTCGATGCCCAACGCGTCCAGCCCGTAGCCCAGCAGCCCGATATCGACGCGCCCGAAGATCTGCCAGATCGTGCCGACCACGTTCCACGGGATCAGCAAGGGCAGCGACATCAGCACCAGCACCACGCTGGCCCAGACGCCGCGCTTGGGCATGTTCAGCGCCACGAAGATGCCCAGGGGAATCTCGATCGCGATGATCACGCCGGAAAAGATCAGCTGGCGGCCAAGCGCGTTCCACATCCGCTCGGATGACAGCAGGTCCTCGAACCAGCCGAGGCCGTTCCAGAAGAACACGTTGTTGCCGAACGTGTCCTGCACCGAGTAGTTGACGACCGTCATCAGCGGGATTACCGCCGAGAAGGCCACCAGAACCAGCACCGGCAGGACAAGGAACCAGGCCTTGTGATTGACGGGTTTGTCCATGTCTCTCCTCCCTCCCCTGCGCTCAGGCCGCGGTCACGCGCCAGTCGTCGGCATAGATGCTGACCTTGGCGGGATCGACGACGACCCGGTTCATGCCCTCTCCCAGGGGCTGATCCTCGGGGGCGATGATGTTCAGCTCGTGGCCCGCAAGATCGGCGCGCACGATGCGGTGGCGGCCCACATCCTCGATCCGGCGGATCGTGACGGGCAGGCCGTCCGCATCGCTCAGGCGCAGATGCTCGGGGCGGATGCCCAGCTGCAGGCGACCCTGCGGCGTGCCGTAATGGCCCGCCAGCGGAACGGTGCCGCCGGGGATGCGCGCCTCGGCGCCCGCGACCTCGGCGGGCAGAAGGTTCATCCCGGGCGAGCCGATGAAATATCCGACGAAGGTATGCTCGGGCCGCTCGAACAGCTCGTCGGGGGTTCCGATCTGCACGACGCGGCCGTCATACATCACCACCACCTTGTCGGCGAAGGTCAGCGCCTCGGTCTGGTCATGGGTGACATAGATCATCGTGTGGCCGAAATCGTGATGCAGCTTCTTCAGCTGGGTGCGCAGCTCCCATTTCATGTGCGGGTCGATGACGGTCAGGGGTTCATCGAACAGAAGCGCGTTCACGTCCTTGCGGACCATGCCGCGCCCAAGGCTGATCTTCTGCTTGGCATCCGCCGTCAGCCCGCGCGCCTTGCGGTCCAGCATGTGCTCCATCCCGATCATCGCCGCGATCTCGGCCACGCGTTCGGCCACATAGGCTTCGGGGCGGCCGCGGTTGCGCAGCGGGAATGCCAGGTTCTCGCGCACGGACATCGTGTCGTAGACGACCGGGAACTGGAACACCTGCGCGATGTTGCGTTCCGCCGTCGGCGCATCGGTCATGTCCTGCCCGTCGAACAGGATGCGCCCCTGCGACGGGCGCAGCAGCCCCGAGATGATGTTCAGCAGCGTCGATTTCCCGCAGCCCGAACTGCCCAGCAGCGCATAGGCGGCGCCGTCCTCCCAGACGTGGTTCAGTTCCTTCAGCGCGAAATCATCGGGGCCCTTCGGGTCCGCCAGATAGGAATGCGCCAGGTTGTCCAGCGTGATCTGTGCCATCGGTCCCCTCCCTCAGGCTGCGTCGGCATAGGCGGCGGGCGTGACCAGCGCGCCGTCTTCGCCGAAGACATAGACGTGGCGCGGCTCCAGCCAGACCGGCATGACCTGCCCGATCGGCAGGTCGTGGACGCCGTGGACCAGCCCGACCCACCGTTCCTGCCCGCGATCCAGGTGCACGAAGGTCTCGGACCCCGTCAGCTCGGTCACGCCCAGGCTGGCTTCGAAGCGCAGGGCGCGGGTGCCGGGATCGGCGATCATCAGGTGGTTGGGGCGGAACCCCGCGCGATAGCGGCCATCGGCAAGGCCCGCGAAGGGCGCGCCCTCCAGCGGGGCACCATCGGCGCTGGCCCGTCCGTTCGCGACCGTCACGTCCAGGAAATTCATCGGCGGGTCCGAGAAGACCCGCGCCGTCGTCGCATCGACCGGACGGCGATAGACGCCTGCGGTCGGGCCGAACTGCGTGACGCGCCCCTCCCACAGGGTGGCGGTGTTGCCGCCCAGCAGAAGCGCCTCTTCGGGTTCGGTCGTGGCATAGACGAAGATCGCGCCGGATGCCTCGAAGATGCGCGGGATCTCGACCCGCAATTCCTCGCGCAGCTTGTAATCCAGATTGGCCAGCGGCTCGTCCAGCAGCACGAGGCCCGCATCCTTGACCAGCGCGCGCGCAAGGGCGCAGCGCTGCTGCTGCCCGCCCGACAGTTCCAGCGGCTTGCGTTCCAGCATCGGCGTCAGGCGCATCATCTCGGCGGCCTCGTGGACGCGGCGCTCGATCTCGGGGCGCGGCACGCCCAGCAGTCGCAGGGGCGATGCGATGTTGTCGAAGACCGTCATCGCCGGATAGTTGACGAACTGCTGATAGACCATCGCGACCTTGCGGTCCTGCACGCGCATGCCGGTGACGTCCTGGCCTTCCCAGAAGATGCGCCCCTCGGTCGGGCGGTCCAGCCCCGCCATCAGCCGCATCAGCGACGTCTTGCCCGACAGCGTCGGCCCCAGCAGCACGTTCATCGTGCCCTTTTCCAGGCGCAGGTCGGTCGGGTGGATATGCACCTGACCCTCGACCGACTTCGCAGCGCCCCGCAGTTCCAATGTCATCTTGTCCATCCCCCTCCCCAGGGACGGGTGTGAGACCTAGGCCGCACCCCCCATTCGGCCCGCACGGGCCAGCATCCATTCGTCCAGGGCCGCGATCTGCGCATCCTCCATGCGCAGGCCCAGCTTGCTGCGACGCCAGACCACGTCCTCGGCGCGGGCGGCGTATTCATGATCCATCAGCCAGATCACCTCGGCCTCGGTCAAGTCCGCACCGAAGGCGATGCCCATGTCCGCGGCGTCCTTGGCCGATCCCGTGACCGCAGCGGCCTCGGTGCCGTATGCGCGGACCAGACGGCGGGCCCACCGGTCCGACAGGAAGGGATGGGCCGCGCGCAGGTCCGCGATCAGCGTCTCGACCCCGTCCACCGGAAAATCGCCGCCGGGCAGCGGGACGCCCGCGGTCCATTCGCCCTTGGACAGGCTCAGATGCTGGCCGATCTTCTCCAGCGCGGATTCCGCCAGCCGGCGATAGGTGGTGATCTTGCCGCCGAAGACGTTCAGCACCGGCGCGCCCGCGCTCTGATCCACGGTCAGCACGTAATCGCGCGTGGCCGCAGTCGCGCTCTTGGCGCCGTCGTCATAGAGGGGGCGTACGCCGCTATAGCTCCAGACCACGTCATCGGTCGTCAGTTCCTGGCGGAAATACTGGTTCGCGAAGTTCAGAAGATAGTCGCGTTCCTCGGGCGTGCATTCGGGCTTCTGCCCCGCATCCGTATGTTCCTTGTCGGTCGTGCCGATCAGGGTGAAATCGGTCTCGTACGGGATGGCGAAGATGATCCGCCCGTCGGTCCCCTGGAAGAAATAGCACTTGTCGTGATCGAAAAGACGCTTCGTCACGATATGCGAGCCGCGCACCAGCCGCACGCCTTCGGTCGAGTTCAGACGCAGCTTGCCCTGGATGATGTCGCCGACCCAGGGGCCGCCCGCATTGACCAGCATCTTCGCGACATGGGTGCGGGTCGTGCCGTCCGCATCCTCGACGGTGACGTGCCACAGCCCGTCGCGCTGTTCGGCGCCGGTGACGCGGGTGCGGGTCATGATGCGCGCGCCGCGGGCCTCGGCGTCGCGGGCGTTCAGGACGACCAGCCGCGCATCCTCGATCCAGCAGTCGCTGTATTCATAGGCGTGGTGGAAGCGGTCCTGCAGCGGCGCGCCTTCGGGCGTCCCGTCCAGCGACAGGGTCCGCGTTCCGGGCAGGATCTTCCGGCCGCCAAGGTTGTCGTACATGAACAGGCCCAGCCGGATCAGCCAGGACGGGCGCCGCCCCTTCATCCAGGGCATGACCATCCCCATCAGCTTCGAGGTGGGCGTGTCGTTCTCGAAGCGCATGTCGGGATGGAAGGGCAGCACGAAGCGCATGGGCCAGCTGATATGGGGCATGGCGCGCAGCAGGGTCTCGCGCTCGATCAGGGCTTCGCGGACCAGGCGGAACTCGAAATATTCGAGGTACCGCAGCCCCCCGTGGAACAGCTTGGTCGATGCCGAGGACGTCGCCTGCGCCAGGTCGCCCATCTCGGCCAGGGTCACGCTCAGGCCACGGCCCACCGCGTCGCGCGCGATGCCGCATCCGTTGATGCCGCCGCCGATGATGAACAGGTCGTCGGGTGCCGTGCTGGGCGTGGACATGTGCCACCTCGTCTTGAAGTATTGTGCCAACACTGGCGGATTTCGCGCAAAAAGGAAACGGTTTTATTTTCCTTCATGTTCGCTTTGCAGAAACGTCACGATTCCAGCGCCGTAGGCTGGCTGGGTCAGCCCGTCTGACGCGTTTCGCGCAGGTTCGCGCATGCCGATCCACCCTGCCCTGCCGAAAACCGCGCGAAAGCGAACATCTTGCCTTGCGACGAATCGCGTGCGACAGATTCGGAGCAGCCACGGGGACGCAACATGTCGCAATCCTTCCGCCAGCCCGAGATCCTCGAGATCGCCCGCCGCGACGGCAAGGTCACCGTCGAGGGGCTGGCCCAGCATTTCGGCGTCACGCTGCAGACGATCCGTCGCGACCTGACCGACATGGCCGAGGCCGGGCGGCTGGAACGGGTGCATGGCGGCGCGATCCTGCCCTCGGGGGTGGCCAATATCGGCTACGAGGAACGCCGCTCGCTGCACGAGGATGCCAAGACCGCCATCGCGCGCGCCTGCGCCGCCGAGGTCCCCGAGAACATCTCGCTGTTCCTCAATATCGGGACCAGCACCGAGGCCGTCGCCCGCGAGCTGCTGGGCCATCGCAACCTGCTGGTCGTCACGAACAACATCAACGTCGCGAACATTCTGGCCCAGAACCCCGATTGCGAGGTGATCGTGACGGGCGGCAGCCTGCGCCGCGCCGATGGCGGACTGGTGGGCAACCTGGCCGCGGACACCATCCGCAAGTTCAAGTTCGACCTAGCCGTGATCGGCTGCTCGGCGCTGGACCCCGATGGCGACATGCTGGATTTCGACATCCAGGAGGTGGGCGTCAGCCAGACCGTCCTGCGCCAGTCGCGCCGCACCTTCCTGGTGGCCGACCATTCCAAGCTGTCGCGCAGCGCGCCCGCCCGCATCGCGTCCCTGTCCGAGCTCGACCGCTTCTTCACCGACAGGCCCCTGCCCCGCCCGCTGGCGCAGGCCTGCGCCGATTGGGGCACCGAGGTGACCGTCGCCTAGAGCGCGCCCAGCACCGCCGCCGTTTCCGGCATCCGTTCCAGGCTGGCCGCGATGCGTTCGCGCCAGCGCGGGCCCTGCTCTCGCGCATCCTCCAGCGCATCCAGCAGGTCGTCGGGGCGGTCGCGGGCCAGCGCCTCGATCAGCCATTCGGCCTGCGCGCGGTCCTTGGCGGCCTTCAGTCGCGCCTGCCCCTGGCGCCGTTCCGAGACGATCAGCTTGTGGATGGCGAAACGCTCGGGGCGCGGGATCTGCACCAGCACGCCGCTGCGATAGGGGATCGCCGCCGGGATCGGTTCCGCGATCAGCCAGTTCAGGTGCCGCAGTGCCTGCGCCTGCACGCCCAGGGCGGGCAGATCGCGCAGCCCCTCCTCGCCGAAGGCGGGGGTCAGGAACTCGACCAAGGCCTGCCCCTGCGTCTGCCGCCAGCGCCATGTGCGCCCCGGCTCCAGGCTGGGAACGGGGGCGAAGTCGAAATCGCGCAGCACCTCCTGCACGGGGGGTGCTGCCGCATCCTCCAGCGCAAGGGACAGGCGTTCGAAGCTGGCGATGTCGATATCGTCGGTCTGCGCGGTCTGTTCCAGCGACAGGGCCAGGTTCAATTCGCCCTCGTACAGGCGGAAGGCGTGGGTGCCGACGACCGTGCCGCCCAGCCGGAACACCCCTGCCCCGGCCAACGCGGCCATCAGGCTGCCGGTCGTGGGATCGAGGCCCAGGAACCCCTCGGCCCGCAGCAGCCTGACCAGCCGCGCCCGCGCACGACGCCGTGCCTCGGCCGGTTCGCGCGCCTCGCGGGCGGCCTGCATCCGGGCGGTCATCTGGGGATCGTCCTCGCCCAGATAGCGCTTGCGGACCTCGGCGCCCACGCGAAAGCTGTCATACCAGTAGCCGCGCCCGTTCCGCTCGACCCGTGTGGGCGTGCCACGCAGATCGCCGACCGCCTCTTCGCGCAGGGAACGCAAAAGGTCGTGATAGGCCGCATGAGCGATGGCGGAATGGGGTTTCAGCGTCATGTTCAACAATCCTTGCAACTGTTGAATACGGTGATGTTCAACGAATGACAAGATTGTTGAACATCACCCCTGCCCCACCTCGATCACCACGCCCACAAGGCTTGGATCGACCCGCCGCGCGGCGGTCTGCAGCCTGACCGACAGATGCGTGCGCAGATAACTTGCGTGGAAACGAGAGGGGGCCGAGACGACAAGGCGCCCCGCATCGTCGCGCCCGATCTCGGTCAGAGGGGCCAGCCAGATATCGGCCAGGGCCTGATCCTCCTGCGCCAGAAGCGCGAAGATCCGCGGCCATTCGCCCTGCCCCTGCGGGCCCGGAACGTCGCGGCGGAACGGAACGACATTGGCCGTGGGTTCGGGGATTTGCGTTCGCTCGGACATGCGGGCGACGTAATCCTCGCCGATATTCGACCAGGCCGGGCGAGTGTCCAGAAGGATGCGTTCGAGGTCGATCCCCAGAACCGAGACCCGCCCCCGTGCGCCCTGGCGCTTGACCGTGATCCAGCCGAGATCGCGCAGCTTCGCCATCTCGCGCTTGACCGTGCGTTCATCGACGCACCAGAGCCGCGCGATCTCGCGCTGGCCCACCGCAAGCTCGTTGCGCTGCCAGTTGTACCTGGTCGTGATCAACGCCACGAGGCGCATCACCAGCCGCTGTCGGTTCTGGTCCTGCGACAGACCATGTGCCGTCAGGGCCGACAGGATGTCGTATTTCTTCGCCGCCGATTCCCGGCCGACGGGCCTGATCACCTGCATCGCCGCTCCTGCTGCCGGTTTGCCCGGCCTTGCCCTCTGGACGTCGGGGATCTTGGCGTCCCGCAAACGTCTTTCGCCTCATGGCAGGCATTAGCGTCCTGTTTCGTGATTCTGTCAAGAGAGCGTGATGCAACGCACGGTATTCATCCCGTATCAAGGATCAAGAATAGGTATCATATGGTATAGGGGGTCACCTTGGGCGTCCCCTATAAGACCTGCCATGTCCCCTATTGCGGTGTGATGTCCCGACCCTTGTCCCGTTTTATGGCCCGATGCATTGCCGCAGCACCGATTCGTGCAGCCGTGGCAGGGGTTTGCGCTGCCGTGAAAGAAGCGCCCGCAGATTAAACTTCCCTTTTGCCAAAAACGCAAATCCGGCGTAAAAGCGAAGGCACCGATAATCTGCGTCCTAAGAATACAGGCAAATCATGTACACGCACGAAGACCTCGCAAGACTGCAGGCGCAGTCGCTCAAGATGCAGGGCTGGATCCGCAGGCAGACCTTCAGTCCCTCGAACGAGAAGACGCTGCGCCGCTTCTCCAGCTGGGAGGTGTCCGAGCTGATCTTTCGGATCAACCAGTCGACCTTCCGCGGCAAGCTGGCGGCGGATCCGAACCTTCCCCTCGGGGAAGTCGAGGAGGATGGCCGCCAGCGCTGGTTCAGCCTCGACGAGGTCAACGAGTTGCGCCGTCGCATCCGCATCAACCGCAAGTCCCTGATGCCCCCCCGCCCCGAGGGCAAGCGCGCCTTCCGCGCGGCGATCGCGAACTTCAAGGGCGGCGCGGGCAAGTCGACGGTGGCGCTGCATTTCGCCCATGCCGCGGCGCTGGACGGCTATCGCGTTCTGGTGGTCGACTTCGACCCGCAGGCGACCCTGTCCCACAGCATGGGCCTGTCGGATGTGGGCGAGGATCACACCGTCTGGGGCATCATGGCCCGCGACCTCGAGCGCGAGACCGACCGCATGAACGCCGCCGCGCAGGGCGCCGAGAGCGGGACCGCCCTGCCCCAACGCAAGTTGCCCTCCTCGATCCGGGACATGGGCCTGGGGTCGTTGCGGCCTGCCGATTTCATCAAGCAGACGGCTTGGCCGACGATCGACATCGTTCCCAGCTGCGCCAACGCCGCCTTCGTCGAGTTCGCAAGCGCCCAGTATCGGCACCTCAACCCGGAATGGACCTTCTTCGGCGCGGTGTCGCGCTTCCTCGACGGGCTGCCGGACGACGCCTACGACCTGATCCTGTTCGATTGCCCGCCTGCGATCGGCTACCAGTCGATGAACGCGGTCTTCGCAGCCGACATGCTCTATATCCCGTCGGGGCCAGGTTACTGGGAGTACGACTCGACGACCAGCTTCATCGGCCAGCTGTCCGAGGCGCTTGAGGATCTGTCGCACGGTTTCGAATCCTTCCCCACGGGGAAGATCACGCTGCCCAAGCAGTTCACCGATGTCCGCTTCCTCATGACCCGCTACGAGCCGTCGAACGAACTGCACCAGGCGATGCTGAACGCCTTCGGGCAGGTCTTCGGCGACCGGATGGCGCAGCACCCGATCGAACTGACCCGCGCGGTCGAACAGTCGGGCCGCTTCCTGTCCTCGATCTACGAGATCGACTATCGCGAGATGACGCGGGGGACGTGGCGGCGCGCGCGGGCGACCTTCGATCAGGCCTACGAGGAATTCCGCGGCCACGTGATGGCCGCCTGGGACAAGCTGGAGGATGCAGCATGAGCCGCAAGCGCCGGATGTTCGACATCGACATCCCGACCGAGGATGAGCCGCAAACCTTCCCCGCGGGGAAGGACGACAAGGAAAGCCGCCGCGGCCCGATGGCCGCAGCCATCGCCGAAACCGCCGAGAGCAGCCGCGACCGCGCCAAGGTCGAGGCCCAGATCCGGGCCGAGAACGACGCGCTTGCGCAGGAACATGTGCGCCTGAAGCGGGCAGGGCTGATCACCGACCTGATCCCGCTGGACGCGATCGACACCCAGAAGCTGATCCGCGACCGCCGCCCGGTCGCCGACTTCGAGCTGGAGGAGCTGGTCTCGTCGATCCGCGACATCGGGCTGTCGAACCCTATCCGGGTCGAGCCGGTGGGCGAGGGGCGCTACGAGCTGATCCAGGGCTGGCGCAGGTTGTCGGCGTTCAAGCGGCTGCTGGACGAGACGAAGGACGCCGACAAATGGGGGCGCATTCCGGCGGGCATCTCGGCCAAGGGCGAGGCGCTGGACGACCTGTATCGGCGCATGGTCGACGAGAACCTAGTCCGCAAGGACATCTCGTTCGCCGAAATGGCGCAGCTGGCGCTGCACTATGCCATGGACCCGCTGACCCCCGAGAACGATCCCGAAAAGGCGGTCGCGATCCTGTTTAAGTCGGCGGGCTATCAGAAGCGCAGCTATATCCGGAACTTCATCCCGCTGGTCGAGAAGCTGGGCGAGACGCTGATGTATGCGCAGGAGATTCCGCGCGCGCTCGGGTTGTCGCTGGCGCAGCGGCTCGAGGATGTGCCGGGGACCGGGGCGGCGATCAAGGCCGAGCTGAAGAACTGGGACACGCGGTCGATTACCGACGAGCTGGAGGTGCTGCGCCGCTATGCGGGGCAGGGGGCGCCTGCACCTGCGGGCAAGGCCGCCAAGCCGTCGGGCGAAAAGCAGCCGGCGGGCAAGGCCAAGACGACTTTCCAGTTGCGCCGACCCCAGGGACAGGCGAAATGCGTCGCGGCGAATGGGCGGCTGGAGATCCGGCTGCCGCGCGACTTCTCGACCGTGGACCGGCGCAGGCTGGAGGCCGCCGTGGCCTCGATGCTGGACCAGATCGAGTGATCTTCCCCGCGGGGAAGATCACTTAACCCATTGATAATAAACAAAAAGGGCGGATTTACCGCCCTTTTTCGTTGTCAGGCGCCCTGTTCCGCGTCGATCAGGTCGTGGCGCTTCAGCAGATGGTCGCGCAGCCGCTCGATATGGGGGGCGTTGATCCCGCAGCAGCCGCCGACCAGCGTGGCACCTGCGGCGATCCACTTCTCGACCCAGTTGCCGTAGTTCAGCGGGTCCAGGTCGGCGCGGATGCCCGACAGGGCCTCGTTGGCGGCACGTTCGTCGTCCTGGCTCTCGAAGGCATTGGCATAGACGCCGACGGGGATGTCGCGATCGCCGATCACCGTCTTCGCGATGCGGATCGCGCCCTCCATCACCTCGGGCATGGAGCAGTTGAAGAGGATGGCGGACGCGCCCGCGCCGATCGCGGCCTCGACCGCCTCGGCCACGCCTTCGCGCGACCGCAGGACCGGCGTGCCTTGCGCGATGGCCGCCGCGTCGTCGCGCAGCGTGTAGGACACCCAGAGCGGATGCGGCGATCCGGCGACGGCGGCGGCGGTGGTCGTCGCCTCCTCGATGCTGCTCATGGTTTCGGCCAGCCACAGGTCGACATGCGGCTGCATGCCTGCGACCAACACCGACAGGATCTGCGCGGCGGCCTGTGCGTCGAATTCCTCGGGGATGTAGGACCCGCAGGCCGGGGGCAGGGCGCCCGCGACCAGCACGCCGGGTTCGGCATCCGCAGCCTCGCGCGCGAGGCGACCGGCGCGGTCCGCCAGTTCGGCACCGCGTTCGTCGAAGACCGACTGCCCCAGGTGGAAGGGCACGACGGCATAGCTGTTGGCCGTCACGACCCGCGATCCCGCCGCGATGAAGGCGGCATGCGCGTCGCGGACCTTGGCAGGTTCGTTCATCAGCGCCAGCGCCGACCATTCCGGCTGGCGCAGCGTGGCGCCCTGCCGTTCGAGTTCGCGGCTCATGCCGCCGTCCAGAAGGGTGATCCCGCTCATGTCATGTTCCTCGGGCGATGTGGTTCCGGCGCCGCTGCTAATCGAAAGGGCAGGGGGATGACAGACCCGTGCTTTCGGTTGCGTCGCGGCGATGTTGTTATACAAACGGTCAACAAGCAGGCGAAAGGGGGTTTCATGGACCGCATCGAGGGCGTGTATCTGAGCGACAGTCTGGATCTGCAGGCGCTCTATGGCGATTACCTGGGCGAGGATGTCGTGCTGCGGCGGCCCGAGGATGTGGCGGATCCGGCGGCGGTGCGCCTGGCGGTGTGCTGGCAGCCGGGGCAGGGGGCCTTCGCGGCCTATCCGAACCTGGAGGTGGCCATGTCCATCGGCGCAGGCGTTGATGCGCTGCTGGACCATTCGGGGCTGCCCGGCCATGTCGGCATCGCGCGCGTGCGCGATCCGCACCAGGCGGCGCTGATGGCGGGCTTCGTCGCCCACGAGGTGCTGCATGACAGCCGCAATTTCCCGCAGATGGCGGCCAATGCGGCGCGGCGCGTCTGGCATCCCCATCCCATGCAGGCCCCTGAGGCGCTGCGCATCGCCGTTCTGGGCCACGGCACGATGGGCCGCGCCGTGATCGAGGCGCTGCGCGTCTTGGGCTTCACGCTGCGGGTGGCCTGCCGCAGCACGCCGGATGCGCCGCTGCCGGGGGTGACCTATCTGACGGGCGACGATGCGGTCGGGCGCGCCGCCGACGGGGCGGATGTGCTGGTGAACGTGCTGCCGCTGACCGACGCCACGCGCGACATCCTGGACGCCGCGCTGCTGTCGCGGCTGGCCCCCGGCGCGCGGCTGATCCAGATCGGGCGGGGCGAGCACCTGGTCGAGGCCGACCTGACCGCCGCGCTGGATGCGGGCCATCTGTCGGGCGCCACGCTGGACGTGTTCCGGACCGAGCCTCTGCCCGCCGATCACCCCTTCTGGGCGGACGAGCGGCTGCGCATCACCCCCCATATCGCCAGCGATTCCATCCCCGAGGTGGTCGCCGACCAGATCATGCGCACCGCCCGCGCACTGCGCGACGGCCAGACGCCTGACCTGCTGATCGACCGCAGCCAGGGATACTGAGGAGATACCGATGACCGATCCTGAATGGCAGACCCGGATCGAGCTTGCCGCCTGCTACCGGCTGGCGGCGCATTACCGGTTCACCGACCTGATCTATACCCATATCACCGCCCGCGTGCCGGGGCAGGAGGGGGCGTTCCTGATCAACCCCTATGGCCTCGCATGGGAGGAGATCACCGCATCCTCGCTGGTCAAGATCGACGTCGAGGGGAACAAGCTGGATGACGGCCCCCACGGGGTCAATCCGGCGGGCTTCACCATCCATTCCGCGATCCACCGCGCCAATCACGATGCGGCCTGGATCATGCACACCCATTCGCGCGCGGGCGTCGCCGTCTCGGCGATGGAGGAAGGGCTGCTGCCGCTGAACCAGATCGCGCTGCAGTTCCACGGGCGCACGGCCTATCACGACTACGAGGGGATCGCGCTGGACCTGTCGGAACGCGACCGCATCGTCGCCAGCATGGGCGACAGGCCGGTGCTGATCCTGCGCAATCACGGGCTGCTAGCCACCGGCGACAGCGCGGCGCGGATGTTCAACAACATGTTCTATCTGGAACGCGCCTGCGAGATCCAGGTCGCCACCCTGTCGATGGGCCGTCCGCTGCGGATGGTGGACGATGCCACAGCCGCCCATGTCGCCGCGCAGTACCAGGGCAACATGGGCGAGGATGACGATCTTGCGCTGGAATGGGCGGCGCATCTTCGCATGCTGGACCGCACCGCCCCCGATTTCCGCGACTGAAGGAAGGGGGGCCTCAGCCCCCCGAGGGCATCCGCCCTTCCAGCCATCTCAGCGCGATCGTCAGGATCGCGCTGAGGCAGAGATAGATCCCCGCCAGCAGCAGCAGCGGCTCGTAGGTCAACAGCGTCGCCTGCCGGACCCGCGTGACGATCGCATAGAGATCGGCGACCGCGATCGTCGCGATCAGCGGGGTCGATTTCAGCTGCAGGATGATCTCTCCGGTCAGGACGGGCAGGGCGCGATGGACCGCGCGCGGCAGCCAGACGCGGAAGAACACCTTGCGGGGGGACATGCCGAAGGCGCGGGCGGCCTCCAGCTCTCCGTTGGGGACGCCGGCGAAAGCGCCGCGCATCACCTCGCCCTCGTAGGCGGCGAAGGATATGGTCAGCGCCAGCAGCCCATAGGGCCACGCCTCGCGCAGATAGGGCCAGGCCCAGGTCTCGCGGATGACGGGATAGGCCGCGAACAGCGACCCCAGCCCGTAATAGAGCAGCCACAGCTGCAGCAGCAGCGGCGTGCCCCGCACCACGGTGCAGAAGCCCGATGCCAGCCAGCGCAGCGGGCGCGGGCCGATGACCTGCACCACGCCCAAGGGGAGCGCCAGCGCGAAGCCCAAGATCACGCTGCCCGCAAGCATCCACAGCGTCGTCAGAAGCCCGCCCCACAGCCGCGGCAGATAGGCGGGCAGCCAGGACCAGTCCATCTGCGTGACCATCGCCGCAAGCCCCGTCAGGGCCAGCGCCAGCATGATCAGCCGGTGGGGCATCAGCAATCCGCGCAGGCCCGCCAGAAGCTGGGCGCCGGTCGCGGGGCGAAGGGGTGTGATCGTGTCCATGTCGGGCATCGTGTTTCCCCCTTTCTCAGCGCGGGGCGACCATGCCGCGGCGGGCATGGCGCTCGAACAGGCGCAGGACGACATTCGATCCAAGCGTCAGGATCAGGTACAGAAGCCCCGCCGCGATGAAGAACAGGAAATATTCCCGCGTCGCGGCCGCCGCCTGCTTGGTCACCAGCGTCAGTTCGCTGAAGCCGATCACCGCCAGAAGCGCGGTGTCCTTGGTGGCGATCATCCACAGGTTCGCCATGCCGGGAATGGCATGGGGCAGCATGGCGGGCAGGGTGATGCGGCGCATGACGCGCATGGGGGACATGCCGAAGGAATGTGCGGCCTCGATCTGGCCGCGCGGCACGGCAAGGATCGCGGCGCGGATCACCTCGGTGGTGTATCCCCCCTGCACGAGGCCGATGACCAGGATGCCCGCGGCAAGCCCGTTCACGTCGATGCCCCCGGCGCCGAACAGGCCCATCAGCCGGTTCAGCAGGTCCGTGCCCGCATAGTAGAAGATCAGCATCAGCACCAGTTCGGGCACCGCGCGGATGGTCATGGTATAGATTTCGGCCAGGTCGCGGGACACCCGCCCGCCATAGAGCTTGGCCACAGCGCCCAGGATGCCGATGACGATGCCCAGGGCATACCCGCCCGCGGCCAGCTGGATCGAGCGCCAGAAGCCCGCAAGCAGCGCGCCCCCCCAACCCGGAGAGTTCAGGGCCAGAAGCCCGAAGTCGATGGACTGAAACAAGATCGCGTCCGTTCTGTCGTGTCTGTTGCGACCGGCCCCGATGGCGGGGCCGGCCGGTCGGGCGTCACTCGCCGTAGATGTCGATGTTGAACCAGGGTTCGGCCAGCTTGGCATAGGTGCCGTCGGTGCGGATTTCCGCGATGGCGGCGTTCATGCGGCCCAGCAGCTCGGTATCGTCCTTGCGCAGGCCGACGCCCACGCCATAGCCCAGCACATCGGGGTCGTTCTGCACCGCGCCCAGGTATTCGCAGCAGGCCTGCCCCTGATCCGAGTTGATGAACGGGTCCATCGCCAGCGCGTCGCCGATCACGGCATCCAGCCGGCCCGCCGCAAGATCCTGCAGTTCCTCGTCCAGCGTCTGGTAGACGCGGATCTGCCCCGCCACGTCGCCGTAATACTTCTCGGCATAGACTTGCTGGATCGAGCCGGACTGCGCGCCGATGATCGCGCCTTCCAGCGCCTCGGGGCTGTTGCCGTACTTGCTGCCCTTGGCGACGATCAGGCCGGTCGGCGTGTCGTAATACTTGTCCGAGAAGCTGATCTGTTCCGCGCGCGCGGGCGTGATCGACATGGAACCTACGATCATGTCGATCTTGCCGGTGTTCAGCGCGGGGATGATGCCTTCCCACGCGATGGGGGTGACTTCGCATTCCTCGCCGATGCGGGCGCACATCTCGTGCATGAAATCCACCTCCCAGCCGGTCCATTCGCCGCTGGCATCGGGCGTGTAGAAGGGCGGATAGGGTTCGGCCGAGACGCCGACCTTCATGACCTCGGCCATTGCCGGGGTGGCAAGGCCGGTTGCGACGGCAAGGGCTGCTAGGATGCGTGTCATGTTCTCTCCTGTTGCGGTGTCACGCGGCATTCCCGAGGAATTGCCGCAGATGGGGCGACCGGGGGTCGCCGAAGATCTGCTCGGGCGGGCCCTGTTCCTCGATCCTGCCGTCGCGCAGATAGACCACGTGGCTGGCGACGTCGCGGGCAAAACGCATTTCGTGGGTCACGAGGATCATCGTGCGCCGTTCGGCGGCCAGGTCGCGGATCACGGCCAGCACCTCGCCCACCAGTTCGGGGTCCAGCGCCGAGGTCGGCTCGTCCAGCAGCATGGCCAGCGGATCGACCGCAAGAACGCGGGCGATGGCGGCACGCTGCTGCTGGCCGCCCGACAGATGCGCGGGCCATGCATCGGCCTTGTCGGCCATGCCCACGCGTTCCAGCGCGGCACGGGCGCGGGCCTCGGCCTGTGCGCGGGGCAGGCCAAGGACATGGACCGGAACCTCGGTCACGTTGCCCAGCACGGTGCGGTGCTGCCACAGGTTGAAGTTCTGGAACACCATGCCAAGCTGCGCGCGGATGCGCTGGACCTGCCGCGGATCGGCGGGCACGAGGCCGCCGTCGCCGGGACGCATGCGGTATTCCTCGCCCCGGATGGCGATGCTGCCGGAACTGGGCTGTTCCAGCAGGTTGATGCAGCGCAGCATCGTGGACTTGCCCGAACCCGACCCGCCGATCACGGCCACCACGTCGCCCGGACGGGCCGTCAGCGTCACGCCGCGAAGCACATGCGCATCACCGAAGCTCTTGTGCAGATCGATGATCTGGATGGCGGGGTCGTCCTGCATTCCTGTCCTTTCGCGTTCGTGGCGTCGGCGGGTTGAATTTCCCGTCTTGTTGTACGACTGTAAAACAATGACGCCGCGATGACAGTGGTTACCCGAACGGAGGCTGCATTTCGATGGAAAAATGGGCGGTTCTGCCTTTTGCCTGCGCACTGCCTGAATATTGGGCAGGCACCCCGGCATGACCCGGCGCAGCTTCCAGCGCCTGTCCGAGGATGCGCGCCGCAACGACCTGCTGGAGGCCACGCTGGCGGTTATCGCGGATTGCGGGATCAACGCAGCCTCGGCCCGGCGCATCGCGGAACGGGCGGGCGTGTCGGCGGGCCTGATCCGGCACTATTTCGCATCCAAGGAGGAGATGCTGCACGCGGCCTATGCCCATCTGATCGGGCAGCTGATCTCGACCGCCGCGGAACAGGCCGATCTGGGCGGGACGGATGCCGATGCGCGGCTGGCGGGCTTTGTCGAGGCCAACCTGTCGGCCCCGAACCTGTCGGATTTCAAGCTGTCGCTCTGGGCGACCTTCATCGGGATGATCCGCTCGGATGCCGCCTATGCCGCGATCCACCGCGACGGATACCGCGAATTCCTGGAAATGCTGCAGGTCATGATCGCGCCGGTCCGCGCGGCCCATGAGCTGCCCGCGACACCCGCCGATTGCCGGCTGCTGGCCATCGCGCTGAACGGGCTGATCGACGGGCTGTGGCTGGAAGGGTCGCTGGAACACGGGCTGTACGATCCGCGCGAGCTGGCCGCCATCGGCCTTCGCGCCGCCGAGGACATCCTGCGATTGCCGGAAGGCACGCTTCTCCGCCACCGGGCGGGACAATGACACAAGGGACACATGCCATGCGCTATGCCGACATCACCGACAGGCTTGCCAATCTGGGCGGCGACAAATGGGCGCTGCACAATGCCGCCCGCGCCGCGATCGCGGCAGGCGATCCCGTGATCGAGCTGACCATCGGAGAACCCGACATCACCACCGATCCGGCGCTGATCCGCGCCTGCATCGACGCGCTGAACGCGGGCCGCACCCGTTACTCCAACGGGCGGGGCGAGGCGAACCTGATCGAGGCCCTGATCGACACCTATCGCCCGCGCATGCCCGAGATCGCGCCCGGAAACATCCTGTGCTTCCCCGGCACGCAGACCGCGCTTTATGCCGTGATGCAGGCGCTGGTGCAGGACGGGCAGGGGGTGCTGATCGGCGATCCCTACTATGCGACCTATGAGGGCGTCGTCCGTGCGACGGGTGCCCATGTCCAGCCCGTGCCCCTGCGGATGGAGGACGGGTTCGTCCTGCAGCCCGACGCCCTGGCCGCCGCGATCACCCCCGAAAGCCGCGTCCTGCTGCTGAACACGCCCCACAACCCCACGGGCGCGATCATCCCCATCGAGGTGCTGGAACGCATCGGCGATCTGGCCGTCGCCCATGACCTGTGGATCGTCTGCGACGAGGTCTACGAGAAGCTGATCTTCGCGGGCGAATTCGCATCCCCCCTGCAGATCGCGCGCCTGAGGGATCGGGTCGTGGTCGTCTCGTCGATCTCGAAGACCTTCGCGGCGACGGGCTTCCGCAGCGGCTGGGCCATCGGACCCGAGGAATTCTGCGACCGGCTTCTGCCCATCTCGGAGACGATGCTGTTCGGCAACCAGCCGTTCATCGCGGACATGACCGAGGCTGCGCTGCGGGGCCATGTCGATACCGCCGACAGGCTGCGCACCGCCTTCGCGCGCCGCGCGGGCATCGTGCAGCGGGCCGTGTCGCGGGTACCGGGCCTGCGCGCCGACATGCCCCGCGGCGGCATGTTCATCATGGTCGATGTGGGCGGCACCGGTCTTGACGGCGACGCCTTCGCCTGGCGCCTGATGCAGGAGAAATCCGTGGCCGTCATGCCCGGCAGCTCTTTCGGGGCCGAGGCCGCGAACCTGGTCCGCATCGCGCTGACCGTGCCAGACGAGGTGATGGAGGACGCGATGACCCGCATCGCCGACCTGTGCGCGGCGCTGGCCGTCCCGGCCTGAGGATCAGTCGAGGGCGGCGACCAGCGGGCGGGCATTCTTGCGGTGCCGCATCGCCAGTTGCCGCCCCTGCCGCCCCGAGGGAAGGGTGCGCGCCCCCGGCATGGGGCCGTCGCGCAGCTCGGGGAATATCGCAAGGATCTCGTCGCGCTGCGCATCGTCCAGCGCGGCCATGGCCTGCGGGCCGGCAAAGAAGGTCTCGGCCTCGGCGCCGTTCGCGAAGACGATCTCGTGGCGGGGCAGCAGGATGTGGTGATAGGTGACGGCCGAGGGCGGCATCGCCTCGATTCCATCGATCCCGAGAAGCTGCTTGGCGGCCACCAGCACCTCCGAGGCGCCGAACATGCGCCGCGCGATGCCCGACCGGATCAGGATGCGGTGCTGGGGCGAGACGACCAGATCCGCCGAAGGGCAGCCGGGGCCAAGCGCGCCCGCGCGGATGCGGATTGGGCAGAGCTGCGGCTGGCACAGCAGCTCGACCGCAGACATGGCGCGGGTGCCCTTCCACAGGACGGGCTGCGCGCCGTTGTCGCGCGTCAGCACCAGGTCGCCATCGGTCAGCGCCTCGATCGGGCGGGGGCCGTGCGGGGTGCGGATCATGGTGCCCGACGCGAAGCAGGTCACCATCAGCGCGGCGCCGTTCAGCTGGGCTGCCGACACGCCGACCAGCGTTAGCTGCCCCGTTGTGGTCGCGCCGGGAGCCGCCAGCATAATGGTGATCGAGCCGTCCGCGTTCTCGGTGCAGGCGTCGCGCAATGCGGCCATGCTGGGAAAGAAGCTGGCGAGGTCGATCACGTCCTCGGTGGCGTCGAAATCGGTGATGACGTCGTTCCCGGACCCCATGCCGGCAAAGACATCGCGCCCCGCGCCCCCCGTCAGGGTGTCGTGGCCGTCGCCACCGTCCAGCGTGTCGTCGCCATCGCCGCCCCACAGCCTGTCGTCGCCGCCCGCCCCGAACAGCAGATCGTCGTTGACGCCGCCCCAGATGTCTTCGTGGAAGAAGGTCCCGATCACCGTGGTGTCGTTCGATCCCGCGGATTGGCCGGACACCAGCGTGTTCCGGGCGAAGTCGTCCGCGCTGCGGGCATCCTCGCCCTCCAACGCCTCGATCGCGGCGGCAAGGTCGTGATACTGCGCCGACAGATCGGTAGAGTAGCCGCCGCTGCCATAGGTCCTGGCCGCAGTCCCGATCAGGTATTCGCCGGTCTGACCGTCGGGGGTGGTATAGGTTGCCCAGGTGCCGCCACCGCTCATGCCGCCTTCGACCTGGACGCCCGTGACGTTCCAGGTCCGCCCCGGATCGCCGTTCACATCGTAATCCACCGAGCCCGCGATCGTGCCGGACGTCTCGTAGGGGGTGTCGTAGCGGGTCGTTCCGTCCGTCGGGTTCGAGAGATAGCCCGTTACCCAGGCCTGCGCGCCGATCAGGTCCGCCGGATCGGACATGATGAGCATCGGTGCTGCCGGGCCGTCGTACCGCTCGCCCTCGGCGCGGGCGTCGGCCTGCATCGCGATGTCATAGCCGGCATAGACGAAGCCGTCCGGGTCCTTGTAATCGTCCCATGTGGTCGAATCGGCAGGCAGCGTGAAATCGGATTCCTCGGCCCGATGCGACGATGTTTCGCCATCCAGCCCACGCTGTGGCGTCGCCGAGCTTGCCCCCCCCTCCGATGGGCGATGGTTCGCCGTCAGATAGATCCCGCCGCCGATATGCACCCCCGAGAACTTGACCTGCACCATCGTCAGGTGGCGGAGAAGGTCGGAACCGGGATCGACGGTCTCGAGGGTCATGGGCAGCATCCCGCAGCAGGGCCCGGTATCGAACGCCGCACGGGGGCCGCTCTCGTCCGGGTTGTGTTAACCTTAACGAGAAACCTAACCTTTCGGATAGATGGAAAGAAGGATTTTCAGCACTTACACATGCCGGATGCCGCATGTTTTCGCATCGCGCGGCAATTCCTGCCGCACGATGCTTCTCGCCCTCTGCGTGTTTCGAACCTTCCCCGCAGACCTTCCCCGCGGGGAGGAACGCCGTCAGTCCTCGACCGGGATGTACAGGCTGCCGCCCTCGCGGAACTTCTCGGCCATCTCTTCCATGCCGCGTGTCTTCTCGGCCTCGGCGCGGATGTCGTGGCTGATCCGCATCGAGCAGAATTTCGGCCCGCACATGGAACAGAAATGCGCGACCTTGTGGGCCTCGGCGGGCATCGTCTCGTCATGCATGCCGCGCGCGGTGTCGGGGTCGAGGCCGATGTTGAACTGGTCGATCCAGCGGAATTCGAACCGCGCCTTGGACAGCGCGTCGTCGCGGGCCTGCGCGCCGGGATGCCCCTTGGCAAGATCCGCCGCATGGGCCGCGATCTTGTAGGTGATCACGCCGGTCTTCACGTCGTCGCGGTCGGGCAGGCCCAGATGCTCCTTGGGCGTGACATAGCAGAGCATCGCGGTCCCGAACCAGCCGATCATCGCCGCGCCGATGGCGCTGGTGATGTGGTCGTAGCCCGGCGCGATGTCGGTGGTCAGCGGCCCGAGGGTATAGAAGGGGGCCTCATGGCAGTGCTTCAGCTGCTCGTCCATGTTGGCCTTGATCTTGTGCATGGGCACGTGGCCCGGCCCCTCGATCATGACCTGGCAGTCCTTGGCCCATGCGATCTTCGTCAGCTCTCCCAGGGTGTGCAGTTCGGCGAATTGCGCCTGGTCGTTGGCATCGGCGATGGACCCCGGACGCAGCCCGTCACCCAAGCTGAAGCTGACGTCATAGCGGCGGCAGATGTCGCAGATCTCGTCGAAATGTTCATAGAGGAAGCTTTCGCGGTGATGGTGCAGGCACCATTTCGCCATGATCGAGCCGCCCCGGCTGACGATGCCGGTCACGCGTTTCGCGGTCATCGGGATCATGTGCAGCCGCACGCCCGCGTGGATGGTGAAATAATCCACGCCCTGTTCGGCCTGCTCGATCAGCGTGTCGCGGAAGATCTCCCATGTCAGGTCCTCGGCCACGCCGCCGACCTTCTCCAGCGCCTGGTACAGGGGCACGGTCCCGATGGGCACGGGCGCGTTGCGCAGGATCCAGTCGCGGATGTTGTGGATGTTGCGACCGGTGGACAGGTCCATGACCGTGTCTGCCCCCCAACGGATGGCCCAGACCATCTTCTCGACCTCTTCCTCCATCGACGAGGTCACGGCCGAGTTGCCGATATTGGCGTTGATCTTGACCTTGAAGTTGCGGCCGATGACGACCGGCTCCAGTTCGGGGTGGTTGATGTTGGCCGGGATGATGGCGCGGCCCGCCGCGATCTCGTCCCGGACGAATTCCGGGGTCACGAGATCGGGCAGGGTGGCCCCCATCGGGTCGCCATCGGTCGGGTGGGCGGCGATGCGGCCCTCGTTCTCGCGGATGGCGGCGAATTCCATTTCCGGCGTGACGATGCCCGCGCGGGCATAGGCAAGCTGCGTCACGGCACGGTCGTCCGTGGCCGCAAGGGGCTGGCGGGCCTGCGGGAAGGGCGCGACCAGCCGCGCGCCCGTGGCAAAGCCATTGTCGGCATCCGTCACCGCGCGCCCGTCATAGGGGGCCACGTCGCCCCGTTCGCGCTGCCACGCGCCGCGCACGGGCGGCAGGCCGCGGGCGATGTCGATCGCGATATCGGGATCGGTATAGGGCCCCGAGCTGTCATAGACGGTCAGCCCCTCGCCCGTGGTCAGGTCGATCCGGCGCATCGGCACGCGGATGTCGTGCAGGCTGCCCGGCACGTGGATCTTGGTCGAGGCCGGCAGCGGGCCGGTGGTGATTGCGGGGATCGTGTCTTTCATTCCGGGTCTCCTTGTGCGGAAAGCCAGTGTGAAAGCCTTGGCAGAAAGCGGACCGGTCCGGCCCGAGCAGGGGCCATCAGCGGCCCGAAAGGACCGCACCCTGTTTCAAAGGTTCGCGGGATTGCCCTTCGGTCTTCCTACGCCAGCATCAACTGGTTCAGGTTCTAAGGGTCGCGTCACCGGGGTTTCCCCCCGTCTGCCTCTCAGTCCCCTTGGCGGGACTCCCCTGACGTGCGGGCGACCTTTGCGTGATTCGCATGCCCCGTCAAGCAGATCAGCCTTGGGTTGAGGGCCAGGCGAGCCATTCCCCCGGAAGTGCAAGGATTTACCACGCAAGCGACCATTTCCTGCACAAAAGAACAGGGGCGTCGGCATGGGGGCGGGCGGTATTCTCAGGCATTAGGGTTAGTTAAAGGGTGTTTGTTACCATGCCTCTTGAACCGGGAGACCTGCTCTTCGTCGGCTTCGACGCCGACAACGAAGACATCGCGTTCCTCACGACCGTCGATATCCCCGAAGGCGAGGTCATCTATTTTACCGATGACGAATGGAACGGGACGAACTTCATCGGCAACGAGCAGCTGATAGAGTGGACCGTGCCCGCCGGCGGCATCTCGGCGAACACCGTCGTGACGCTCGACATGGCGCGCAACACCGATCCTGTCATCAGCACAGGCGGCTCGCTGGAGCAGTTGCAACGCGGCGATGACCTGGAGAACCAAAACGAGATGTTCTGGGCCTTCCAAGGCACCCGCGACGGCGACACGGTGACGCCCACGAACTTCATCGCCGTGATCGGAATCGAGGCCGACGGCCCAACGCCACAGACCCCGAACCTGGAAGGGACCGGTCTGACCCCGGAAAACGGCGCCCTGGTGATCGATGGCGACAACGACTACATGGAATGGACGGCGGACGCCGATCTGACCGCGCCGTTCACGCGGCAGGACCTGCTGGACAGCATCCTCGCGGGGGGATCGAACTGGACGGTCGCCGACAGCAACCAGCTCGACAATCCCAACGGCGTGGGCTTCGACATCAACCTGCCCACCAACGTCATCTGCTTTGCGGGCGGCACGCTGATCCTTACGCCCGACGGAGAGGTGGACATACAGACCCTGCGCCCCGGCGACATGGTCCTGACCGAGGATTCCGGCCCGCGACCGCTGTCATGGGTCGGCAGCCGCCGCATCACCCGCCCCGAGATGGAGGCGAACCCGCGGCTGCGTCCCGTCCGCATCCTTGCGGGCGCGCTTGGCGGCGGGCTGCCGCGCCGCGACCTGCTGGTGTCGCGCCAGCATCGCCTCCTCCTGTCCTCGGCCATCGCGGAGCGGATGTTCGGCGAACGGGAGGTGCTGCTGCCCGCCATCCGGCTGACCGCGCTGCCGGGGATCTTCGTCGATGCGGAGGTGACGCAGGTCACCTATCTTCACCTGATGTTCGACCGGCACGAGATCGTCCTGGCCGAGGGCGCCCCCGCCGAAAGCCTGCATACCGGCCCGCAGGCCATGGACAGCATCACCGACGAGGGCCGAGAGGAGATCTTCACGATCTTTCCCGAATTGCGGCGCGGGGACGCGCGGCCCATGGCGCGCCACGTCCCCGATGCCGCCCGTCAGAAGCGGCTGGTCGCCCGTCACCTGAAGAACGAGCGACCGGTCCTGTCCTAGCCCGCCAGCAGGGTGGCGTTGCCGCCCGCCGCGGTGGTGTCCACGCACAGGTGGCGTTCGTGGCGCAGATGCGCACGGTCGGGCCTGGCCGCGATCAGCGGGACCAGCGCGCCGTCGCGCAGGGCAAGCGCTTCGGCCATGGCGCGGCCCGTCGCCTCGTCGCCCCACCACAGGACCGCCGCCAGATCCGGCAGATCGCGCAGCGCCTGCGGATCGAGGCTGCCCTGCGCCTGCACCGGCTGACCGCCAAGCGCCTCGACGGCCTGCGCCTGCGCGGCGACCGCGGCGGTGCCGGGGCCCATGCACAGCACCGGACCGCGGGGCAGGGATGCCAGGCGGTTCAGCTCGCCGGTGGGGCCGGGCATCAGCGTCTCGTCGCGCGGGGCGCCTGCGGGGGCGTCCTGCAATGCGCGGGCGATGCGTGCCGGATCGTCGGCGCGGTCCCATGCGGTGCCGGGCTGGCCGGGTTCGGGGGCGTAGAAGCGCGGCAGATAGTTCGGCCCGCCCGCCTTGGGTCCGGTGCCCGACAGCCCCTCGCCGCCGAAGGGCTGGCTGCCCACCGTCGCGCCGACCTGGTTGCGGTTCACATAGAGGTTGCCCGCATGAACCGCGTCCGTCACCTCCTGCACGCGGGTGTCGATGCGGGTGTGCAGGCCGAAGGTCAGGCCATAGCCGCGCGCGTTGATGGCCTCGATCACGCGGTCCAGATCGCGGGCTTTGTAGGTCGCGACATGCAGGACGGGGCCGAAGATCTCGCGCTCCATCTGCTGGATGCCGTCCACCTGGATCAGCGTCGGCGCGATGAAGTGCCCGCCCTGCGGCACGGGGATCGAATGCAGGATGCGGTCGCGATGGGCGTCCAGGTAATCCGCGATGCCCTGGCGTGCCTCGTCGTCGATCACAGGACCCACATCGGTCGAGATGTGCCACGGATCGCCCACGCGCAGTTCGTCCATCGCGCCCTTGATCATGCGGATCAGGTGCGGGGCGACATCCTCTTGCACGTAAAGGCAGCGCAGCGCCGAACAGCGCTGGCCCGCGCTGCGGAAGCTGGAGGCCACGATGTCGCGCACGGCCTGTTCGGGCAGGGCGGTGCTGTCCACGATCATGGCGTTGAGGCCGCCGGTCTCGGCGACCAAGGGCGTTCCGGGGGCCATGTTGCGCGCCACGCTGCGCGCGATCAGCTGCGCGGTGTCGGTGCCGCCGGTGAAGACGACGCCGTCGATGCGCGGATCGGCGGTCAGGGCGGCGCCCGTCACGCCACCGTCGCCCGGCAGCAGCTGCAGCGCGGTCGCGGGGACGCCCGCCTTGTGCAGCAGGCGCACGGCATGGGCGGCGATCAGGGTGGTCTGCTCGGCCGGTTTGGCCAGGACCGCGTTCCCTGCCATCAGCGCGGCCGTGACCTGGCCGGTGAAGATCGCCAGCGGGAAGTTCCAGGGGCTGATCGCGGCGATGCGCCCGCGCGGGGCATCCGTGCGGCTCTCGCCCTGCGCGGCATAGTAGCGCAGGAAATCGACCGCCTCGCGCAGCTCGGCCACGGCGTCGTTCATCGTCTTGCCGGCCTCGGCGGCCAGCAGGGCGAAGATCGGACCGAAATCGGCCTCGTAGAGGTCGGCGGCATGGCGCAGGATGCGGGCGCGTTCGGCGGGTGCGGCATCCCAGGGCGCGGCGGCGGCGATGGCCGCATCGACGGTCGCGGCATCGGCATGGCCGGCCATCGCGACGGGCGCACCGGTGGCGGGGTTCAGGACCTGCACCTGCGGGCCGCTGGCCTCGCAGGCGGTGATCGGACCGGCATCCGCGAAGTCGCCCCGGCGGGCCTGGTCGATGCGGGCCAGCACGTCATCGGCGGTCAGGTCGAACCCCATCGAGTTCACGCGCCCCTCGCCATAGATCGCGTCGGGCGCGACCAGCGATGCGGGCGCCTGCGCGGTCTCCAGCGCGTCGAAGGGATCGACGGCGATCTCCTCGGGGGTGACCTCCTCGTCGACGATCTGGTTCACGAAGCTGGAATTCGCGCCGTTCTCCAGCAGGCGGCGCACCAGATAGGCCAGCAGGTCCTGGTGCTTGCCCACGGGGGCATAGATGCGGCAGGCGGTGCCCTCGTTCTTCAGCACGATGTCGTGCAGGCGTTCGCCCATGCCGTGCAGGCGCTGGAACTCGAAGGGCTGGCCGTCGGCCATTTCCAGGACGGCGGCGACCGAATGGGCGTTATGCGTGGCGAATTGCGGATAGATGCGGTCGGTCATGCCCAGAAGCTTGCGCGCCAGCGCGACATAGGACACGTCGGTCGCGGTCTTGGCGGTGAACAGCGGGAAGTCCTGCAGCCCCTCGACCTGGGCGCGCTTAATCTCGGTATCCCAATACGCGCCCTTGACCAGGCGCAGCATGATGCGGCGGTCGGATGCCTGGGCCAGCGCATAGAGCCGGTCGATCGCCGCGCCCGCGCGCTTGCCATAGGCCTGGACCACGACGCCGAAACCGTCCCAGCCCGCCAGTTCGGGATCGGGCAGCACGGCCTCGATCACGCGCAGCGACAGGGCCAGCCGGTCCTGTTCCTCGGCGTCGATGTTCAGGCCCATGTTGGCGGCGCGGGCCTGGCGGGCCAGGTCGCGGACGACGGGGACCAGCTCCTCCATCACGCGGGCCTCTTGCGCGACCTCGTAGCGGGGGTGCAGCGCCGACAGCTTGATCGAGATGCCGGGGTTCTTCGCGACCGTGCCCTTGTCGCAGGATTTCGCGATGGCCGCGATGGCCGCGCGGTATTCGGCGGCATAGCGGGCAGCGTCCTCGGCGGTCATCGCGGCCTCGCCCAGCATGTCATAGCTGTAGGTGTATCCCTTGGCCTCCTGCCCGCGGGCGCGGTCCAGCGCGTCCTCGATGGTCTGGCCCAGAACGAACTGGCGGCCCATCTCGCGCATGACGCGGGTGACGGCGGTGCGGATGACGGGTTCGCCCACGCGGCGGATCGCCCCGCGCAGCGTGCCCGCCATGCCGGGGCTTTCCTCGGCCAGCACGCGGCCCGTCAGCATCAGCGCCCAGGTCGAGGCGTTGACCATGCTGGACGAGCTTTCGCCCAGGTGGCGGCCCCAGTCCGAGGGCGCGATCTTGTCCTCGATCAGCGCGTCGATGGTGGCGCGGTCGGGGACGCGCAGCATCGCCTCGGCCAGGCACATCAGGGCGATCCCCTCGCGGGTGGACAGCCCGTATTCGGCCAGCATCGCCTCCATCATGGTCGGGCGCGACTGCGCGCGGATGGCGCGGACCAGATCGGCCGCGCGCCCCGAGATGCGCGCCCGCGTGGCGGCGTCCAGGTTCGCATCGGCGATCAGGCGGGCCAGAAGCGGGGCTTCGGGCTGGAACTTGGCGGAGGAATCGAAATTCATGGCGTGATCCTTGGTCTTTGCGCCAGCATACAGCGCGACGAATGGGCATTGTGACCAATGATGCCCCATGCGATGGTCGTTCAGACCGAAATGGGACCGTTTTTCAGACATGACAGAGATCCTCGACCCGATCAACCGCCGCATCCTGGCCGAACTGACCGCCAATGCCCGCATCCCCGTCACGGAACTGGCGCGCAAGGTGGGCCTGTCGAAGACGCCCGTCGCCATCCGCATCAAGCAGCTGGAGGATGCGGGCCTGATCACCGGATACCGCGCGATCCTGTCGCCCGTGCGGCTGGGCCTGACCCATGTCACCTATGTCGAGGTGCGCGTCAGCGACACGCGGCAGAAGGCGCTGGATGCCTTCAACGAGGCCGTGCGCGCCATCCCCGAGGTCGAGGAATGCTACATGATCGCGGGGGGGTTCGACTATCTGATCAAGGTGCGGTCGCGCGACATGGCGCATTACCGGCAGATCATGGCGGAACGCATCTCGACGCTGCCCTTCGTGCTGGGAACCTCCAGCCATGTCGCGATGGAGGCGGTGGTCGAGGAAAACGGTGCCACGCTCTAGCGGGCGGGGGCGGCGGTTGGTAATGGGGGCACTGACAATCTGCGAAAGGTTCCCCGGATGATCGCCCGCCTCACCGCCCTTCTGATGCTGCTTGCCGGCGCCGCGCAGGCGCAGGACACGCTCTATTTCTCGGCCATCCCGGACGAGGACGAGACCCGCCTGGCCGAACGCTTCGGCGCCGTGGCCGAATACCTGACCGACGAGCTTGGCGTCCCGGTCGAGTTCGTGCCCGTGAAATCCTATCCCGCGGCGGTCACCGCCTTCCGCAACGACCAGGTGCAGCTGGCATGGTTCGGCGGTCTGTCCGGCGTGCAGGCCCGCCTGCTGGTCGAGGATGCCCGCGCCATCGCCCAAGGCACCGAGGACGCGGAATTCGTGACCTACTTCATCGCGAATACCGAAACCGGCCTGACCGAATCCGATGCCTTCCCCGAGGCCGCGAAGGGCATGTCCTTCACCTTCGGCGCCAAGACCTCGACCTCGGGTCGCTTGATGCCCGAATTCCACATCCGCGAGGAGACCGGCGAGGCGCCCGAGGCGTTCTTCGACCGCGTCGGCTTCTCGGGCGATCACAGCCAGACGCTGCGGCTGGTCGGATCGGGCGCGTGGGACGTGGGCGCGCTGAACTTTGCCGTCTATGACCAGGCCGTGGCCGAAGGCGCCCCCGAGGTCGAGACCGCCAAGGTCGTCTGGAAGACGCCGCCCTATCCCGACTACAACTGGACCATCCGCGGCGATGTCGATGCGCGTTGGGGCGAAGGCTTCGCCGATCGCGTGCAAGCCGCGCTGATCGGCATGGACGATCCCGAGCTGCTGGCGGCCTTCCCGCGCGAGGGCTTCATTCCGGCCACGAACGACGACTATGCCCCGATCGAGGATGTCGCCCGCCAGCTGGACCTGCTGGACTGATGCTGCATCTGGACGGTCAGGATCTGGGTCACGGCGGCACGCCCGTGCTGTCGGATGTCCGGCTGACCGTCCGTCCCGGCGAACGCGTGGCCCTGCTGGGCCGCAGCGGGTCGGGCAAATCGACGCTGCTGGGCGCGCTGCACCGCGCGCTTGGCGACCGGCGCGTCGCGCTGGTGCCGCAGGATACCGCGCTGGTCCCGCAGCTGAGCGCGCTGCGCAACGTGCTGATGGGGCGGCTGGACGATCACGGGGCGCTGCGCAACCTGGCCACGCTGATCCGGCCACGCCGCGCGGACCGCGATGCCGCGCTGGCGGTCCTGGCCCGCGTGGGCCTGACCCCCGAGGCCGACCGCCCGGTCGAGGCGCTGTCGGGCGGCCAGCAGCAGCGCGTCGCGCTGGCCCGCGCCATTCATCGCGGCGGTGACGTCATCCTGGGCGACGAGCCGCTGTCGGCCGTCGATCCCGTGCAGGCCACGGCCCTTGCGGCCGAGATCCGCGCGGCCTTTCCCACCGCGATCCTTGCGCTGCACGACGTGGGCCTGGCCCGCGACTTCGCGACGCGGGTGATCGGCCTGCGGGGCGGGCGCATCCTGATCGACGCGCCCATCGCCGAACTGGACGCCGCCACGGTCGAGGATCTCTATGCCCGCTAGGATCTCGCGGCTGGCGGTGGTTGCGGGCTTCACGGCGCTGGCCGTCATCCTGCTGCCCTTCGCCGATCTGACGGTCGCGGGGCACGACCCCTGGGCTGCGCTGTCGCGCATGGCGCGGGGGTTCCTGTCGCCCGATTTCGCGGGGATCGAGCAGATCCTGTGGGCCGTCGCGCTGACAGTCGGCTTCGCCATCGCGGGTGTCGCGCTTGGCGGGGTGGCGGGGCTGCTGATGGCGCCCTTCTATGCCATGCGCGGCGTGCGCTGGACGGCCATCGCGCTGCGTTCGGTTCATGAGCTGTTCTGGGCGCTGCTGCTGATGCAGGTGCTGGGCATCGGGACCTGGACCGGGGTGCTGGCCATCGCGCTGCCCTATGCGGGGATCTTCGCCAAGGTCATGTCCGAGATCCTGGACGAGGCCGACCGCCGCCCCTCGGACTGGCTGGGCGACAGGGTCGATCCGCTGAGCAGGTTCCTCTGGGCGCGGGTGCCCCTGGCGCGGCCCGAGATGGCCAGCTATGCGCTCTATCGCCTGGAATGTGGGCTGCGTTCCTCGGCGGTGCTGGGCTTCGTGGGGCTGCCGACACTGGGCTTCCAGCTGGATACCTTCTTCCGGCAGGGCCATTACGGCGCGGCAGGTGCGGTCATGGTCATCTATGTCGCGCTGATCGGAACGGTGCGGCTGTGGATGCGCCCGCGGCTGGTGGCGGGCTGGCTGCTGGCCGCCGCGGCGGTCATGTCGCAGGTCGATGCGCCGCCGATGGGGCAGGGCGCGCTGTGGCGGTTCCTGACCAGCGACATCGTGCCCGCGCCGCTGCGGCAGGGCGATCCGGCATCGCTGGCGCCCTGGGCGTGGGACATGCTGACGGGCGCGATCCTGCCGGGGCTGTGGGCCACGATGGTCGTGGCGCAGATCGCGCTGGTCCTGACCGGACTGGTGGCCTTCGCGGGGCAGGCGCTGGTGGTGCCGCGCGTCGCGGGGCGCGTGGGCGCGTGGATCGGGAACCTTGTGCTGGTCGTGCTGCGGTCCTTTCCCGAATACATGCTGGCCTTCCTGTTCCTGCAGGTCTGGGGCCCGTCGATGTTGCCCGCGATCCTTGCGCTGGCGCTGCATAACGGGGCGATCATCGCGCATCTTCTGGGCCGTCAGGCGCGCGGCCTGACCCTGCGCCCCGACGCGCCGCGCGGGCTGACGCTGTGGGGCTGGGAAATCGCGCCGCGCCTGTTCGGCAGCTTCGTGGCGCTGTGCCTGTACCGGTGGGAGATCATCATCCGCGAATCCGCGATCATGGGGATCCTGGGGATCGCCACGCTCGGGTTCTTCCTGGACGATGCCATCGCGGAGCTGCGCATGGACCGCGCCGTCGTGATCTTGGTCGCGACGGCGCTGGTGACGGTTGCGATCGACAGAACGTCGCGCAGCCTGCGCGCGCGGTTGGGCGCGGGCAGGCTGATCGTGAACGAAACCCCGTCGAGGACGGCTGCCTCCTGCTAGGCCGCCATGGCGGGCATCTCGGGCTGGCGCACCGCGCAGGAAAACGCCAGGAACTTGCCGTCGTCGTTCGACACCAGGTCGCCCATCTTCTGCGGGGTCCAGCCAAGGCGCGTCGCCATGCGCAGGAAGGCGGGCGGCCCCAGGAACAGGCAGTCGCTTGCGCCGATCCCGAACAGGTAGTCGTTCGAAGCCTCGAGGATGCGCTCGGCCAGGCCCGGCACGGGCAGGGCGGCAAAGCGGGTCAGCTCCCATGCGCGCGGATCGACGGGCGGTTCGTCGTGGCACAGGTTCGTCGGCATCCCCGGCAGCAGCCCCAGATGCGCGTCGCGGATCATGTAGCTGTAGACGACGCTGCCCGCCCCGAAGCTGCAATCGGTGGGCTTCAGCCGCGCCCCGCCGACGGCCTGGCCGTTGCGATGCGCGATGACATAGACGGTGTCGTTGAAGGTGTCGTACTGCTCGAACTCGATCCCCTCGGCGTGGTGAAGGGGCCAGGACATGCGGTCCACGAAGATCTGCTTGCGCAGCTTGAAGAAGCTGGCAACCAGGTCGAAGCGGTGCATGTCGCGCGGCAGGCTGATGGTGTCGATGGTGATGGGTGCGTCCTGCATGGTCGGTCCTTTCTTACTGCTTGATGCAATCGGGAAGCTTCGCGAGGCCGAGGAACTGGCGCCCGCCGGTGACTTTGTTGGGAAGCCACAACCCCCAGGACGTAACTTCGACCTTGAGGACACCCTCGTCGGCATAGGCGTCGAAATAGGCGAGCATGGTCTCGACCATGTCCCGGCTGAACTCGGCAGTCGCCAGCTTGGGTTCCCTGGTACCGGTATCCATTCGATTTCTCCTTTTGGATGGACGATCCGAAATGGATGGTACCACCAGGCGTGAAAGTCGCGTGAAAACCGATTAGGTTGCCTTTTCAGTATGTCCGAAAAGACATATGCTATGGTTAACCATAGCCGAGGGCCCATGCTGCACGACCTGATCCCGAATTTCGACGAAGAGATCGCCCGCATGCACGAGCTGGCACCCACGGGCTGGATCATGGGGTTCAACCTGACCTATCGGGGGCCGGAACACCTGCATAACGCCTATCCCGACGCGTGGCGGCGCATCTACGAGGATCGCAACTATTTCTTCGGGGATCCCATCGCCATGTGGACGATGACCCATGACGGTTCCGCGCGCTGGTCCGAGGTGCGGATTCCCGACCTTCGCGGGGTGATGAACGCGGCGCGGTCCTTCCGGCTGAACTATGGCGTCGCGATCTCTCGCAAGGTGGCGGGCAAGCGGTCGTTCCTGACCCTGTCCCATCCCGACCGCGAATTCACCGATGACGAGATCTCGATGGCGCAGGCGCGCTTCACGCTGTGGACGGACCTGGTCACGAACCGCGCCGCCCTGACCGCAGGAGAGCTTGAGGTGCTGCGCTGCTTCCGCGACGGGCTTGGCCAATCGGACACTGCCGAAAGCCTCGGGATCGCGGAATCGACCGTCAAGCAGCGTGCGCTGAAGGCCTGCAGCAAGCTGGGGGCCAAGACGCGCACGCAGGCCGTCGCCATCGCGGTCGCCCGGAACTACCTGTCCTGAGGCGGAACGGAACTGCCGCCCGAACGCCCGTGTTGGTCCCCTGCACAACGACTGCGGAGGACATCATGGCAGAACGAATTCAGTCCAAGGACGGCAGCCGCGATACCGACCGTATCCTGGGTGACGATCCGGCAGGCGCTCCGGCGCATGGCGGGCGCGAGGGCGGCAACCTGGCCCGCGCCATCGGCACCGAGGACGAGATGAAGCGCACCGCCGAGAAGCCTGCGGGCACCACCCGCCCCCACAAGGCCGACGAGGAAAAGCCCGGGACCTCGAACCTGGGCGAGGAGAACCGCTGATGTCGCTTGATAACCTGACCAATGGCACCTGGGTCCTGATCGCGGATGGCGAGAAGGCGCTGTTCCTTGTCAATCACGGCGACCAGGATCTGCTGGACCTGCGCATCCACGACGAGGAGAAGCAGGACAACCCCTCGGACCGCGAGCAATCCGCCAACCGCCCCGGACGCCAGCATCAGAGCGTCGGCTCGGGCCGGTCGGCCTACGAGGATACCGACTGGCACCAGCTTGCCAAGGAGCGCTTCGCCGACCACCTGGCCGAGATGCTGTACGAACGCGCCCACAAGGGCCGTTTCGACCGGATCGTGCTGATCGCCGCGCCCAAGGTTCTGGCCGAGCTGCGCGACAAGATGCACAAGGAGGTCGCATCCCGCGTGGTGGGCGAGGTTCCGAAGACCCTGACCAACCACCCGCTGGACCAGATCGAGAAGGTGCTGCGGGCCGAGCTGGCCTGACATCGGAACTGGCCTGAGACCGGAACGGGCCGCCCATCGCGGGCGGCCCTTCCTTATTCGTGCGCCCCGCGCAACGACCCTTTCCACAACTGTCGGTTCACGCAAAGCGCCCGCGCGTCCATCTGTTCGCCAGTCAATTCGAACGGATGGAGTGATCCAATGCCTCTTGCCCTTTGGGCGCTGACCATCAGCGCCTTCGCCGTCGGCACCACGGAATTCGTGATCGTCGGCCTGATCCCCACCATCGCCGCCGATCTTGGCGTCTCGCTGCCTTCGGCGGGGTTGCTGGTCAGCCTGTACGCGCTTGGCGTGACGATCGGGGCGCCCGTCCTGACCGCGCTGGCGGGACGGATGCCGCGCAAGCGGCTGCTGCTGTCGCTGCTGGTCCTGTTCATCGCGGGCAATGCCTTCGCGGCCTTCGCCCCGTCCTACGAGGCGCTGATCGCCGCGCGCTTTGCCACGGGGCTTGCCCATGGCGTGTTCTTCGCCATCGCCTCGACCATCGCGACCGACCTCGTAGACCGCGAGCGTGAAAGCTCGGCCATCGCGCTGGTGTTCCTGGGCCTGACCGTCGCGCTGGTCACGGGCGTCCCGCTCGGGACCTGGATCGGGCAGGCATTCGGCTGGCAATCGACCTTCCTGGGCGTCGTGGCGCTTGGCATCGTTGGGCTGATCGCGTCGGCGGTGCTGGTTCCGTCGAACCTGCGCCAGGCCAGCGCGCCGGGCCTGCGGGCGCAGGCGCGGGTGCTGACCTCGGGGCGGCTGCTGTTGGTCTATGCGATCACGGCTGTCGGCTATGGCGGCAACTTCGTGGCCTTCACCTATCTTGCGCCGATGCTGAACGAGGTGACGGGCCTTGGCGCAGGGGCGGTCAGCATCGTGATCCTGGTCTATGGCGCGTCGGTCGCCGCGGGCAACATCATCGGCGGCAAGCTGGCCGACCGGATGGGTCCGGTGCCCGCGCTGACCGTGATCTTCGGCGGTCTGGCCGTGATGCTGGCGGCGCTTGGCGTGGCGCTGCCCTCGCCCGTGGCGGCCATCGCGGTCGTGGCCCTGTGGGGCGGCTTCGCCTTCGCCAACGTGCCGCCGCTGCAATCCTATGTCGTGCAGATCGCCCGGGAGGTCAGCCCGGACGCGGTCGATGTCGCCTCGGGGCTGAACATCGGCGCTTTCAACCTGGGGATCGCGCTTGGGGCATGGATCGGCGGGATGGTCGTGCAGGGGATGGGGCTGACCGCCGCACCCTTCATCGGCGCGGCGATCGTGGCCGGTGGCATCGTGCTGGTCCGCCTGTCGGGCCGCGCCGATCGCCATGTCGGGGCCGTCACCGCGTGACGACCCCCCTGGGCGCGGGCCTTATTCGGCCCGCGCCTTCAGGAAGTCAGGGACCTCCAGCAGGATCAGCTCGTTGTCGTCCTGCGTGTTCATGTCCCGCCCCATCGAGAAGGGATAGTTGTTGTCGTTGCCCACGATGATGTGGCTGTCATCGACGATGTCTACGTCCTCGATCGTGACGAAGGGGAAGGCGAAGCGCCCGTCATCGCGCTTGCCCTGGCGGGCGATGCCATCGGGATCCGCCATGTCCAGCAGGTCGATATGGGCGACCTTGTGGACCGGCTCGCCTGCCCCCACGCCCGCCATGTCGATCATGTAGACGCGCTTGAAGCGGGCGGGATTGTCGAAGCAGCCTTCGGTCGCCTCGCCCTCGCAGGCCAGTTCGGCGTCGCCCTGACCGCCGTCGCGTTCGATCACCAGGCCGCGGGTCTCGTCGATCATGTTGAAATCGCCGATGGCGTGGTTATCCGCCTCGAGCGGATAGAGCCAGGAATTCCCGGTCCATTCGCGGCTGTCGGCCTTCATTTCCAGGATGCGCAGCGCGGTGCGGCCATCCTCGACCGTTTCCCACGCGCCGTCGCGCCACAGCGGCCCTTCCAGCATCGGATAGAGCAGCTGCCCGTCCACCGAACCCGCGAACCCCTCGAACCCGCGCGACCGCTTGGCGTCGTATTCGGGCGCATCCGCGCCAGGATCGGGCAGCTGGATGAAGGGGTTGTCGGGCGACATCACGGTGCGGCCGTCCACGACCGTCTCGTGAAACTCGACGATGCGGCCGGTCTCGCGGTCAGCCACGATGACGAAGGGGCCGAATTCCTCGCCGATGACGATGTGGTCGCCCACCAGCTGGAACCCTTCGAGGTCCAGATCCGCGCCCGTCAGATAGCGCGTGTCGGTGGCCTCGGTCACGATGGGGAAGGGGATCACGCGATCGGGGTCGTTCAGGAACACCGTGCGATCGACCGCGACCGTGCCCGCGTCGAAATCGGGCGTCACGACCGAGAAGAACAGCATCGCGTCGGGCGAGTTGCGCTTGGTCCCGAAGCCGTTGTCGGTCAACACGACATAGCTGCCGTCGCCCACGGCCTTGATGCCGGAAAAGCCCTGCAGCGGCTGGCCCGCCAGCGGCATCGCGGGGCCGTCACCCGGTTCCGACAGGTCGCGGCGGTTGCCCTTGCCGGTGAAGCGCCCCGAGGCGCGCAGCGATGCCGGCGCATCCTCGGGGGCGTCCAGAAGCGTGTCGGCGGGCAGGATGGCGTGGCCTTTCAGCACCGCCTCGAAGCGGGGGGCGTCTGCATGGGCGGCGGCGGTGGTGGCCAGAAGGGCTGCAAGGATGGTGCGGGTCATCGGATACCTTTGGTCAAGTGTCTGACCACGGCTCCTAATTTCGCCGGATGACAGGCGGGTGGCGGGACCGTGAATGTCCCGCGACAGTTTCAGCCCAGATGGCCCAGCACCGCATCGGTGATCGCGTCGGTCGTGTCGCGGCCCGGCACGGTGCCGATGCCCTGCGCGGTCGCGGCCTCCATCGCGGCCATGATGCGGGCGGCGGGTTCGGACTGGCCCAGGTGGTCCAGCATCATCGCCGCCGACCAGAAGGCCGCCATCGGGTTGGCGATCCCCTTGTCCGCGATGTCGGGGGCCGATCCGTGGACGGGCTCGAACATCGAGGGCGCGCTGCGGTCGGGGTTGATATTGGCCGATGCCGCGAAGCCCAGGCCCCCCTGGATCGCCGCGCCCAGGTCGGTCAGGATGTCGCCGAACAGGTTCGAGGCGACCACCACGTCAAGGCTGTCGGGATCCATCACCATCCGCGCGCACATCGCGTCGATATGATAGCGGCCGACCTCGACCTCGGGATATTCGGCGGCCAGCCTGTCGGTCATCTCGTCCCAGAAGACCATGCTGTGGCGCTGCGCGTTGGATTTCGTCACCGATGCCAGCTTGCGGCGGCGGGTCATCGCCTGCTCGAACGCGAAGCGCAGGATGCGCTCCACCCCGGTGCGCGTGAAGATCGAGGTCTCGACCGCGACCTCGTCATCGGTGCCCTGGTGGACGCGGCCGCCCGCGCCGGAATACTCGCCCTCGGTATTCTCGCGGATGCACAGGATGTCGAAGCCGGTCTTGCGCAGCGGGCCCTCGACGCCGGGCAGCAGGCGGTGCGGGCGGATATTGGCATATTGCACGAAGGCCTTGCGGATCGGCAGCAGCAGCCCGTGCAGCGACACGCTGTCGGGCACGCGCGCGGGCCAGCCGACCGCGCCGAGGAAGATCGCGTCGAAGCCGCGCAGCGTCTCGATCCCGTCGGCGGGCATCATGTGCCCATGTTCCAGGTAGTAGTCGCAGGACCAGGGGAAGGTCTGCGTCTCGACCGATGCGCCGCTGGCCGCGACGACGCGCATGGCCGCCTGCGTGACCGGGACGCCGATGCCGTCACCGGGGATGAGTGCGATGCGCTGCATGGACATAGGGAACCTCGTGATCTTGTGGCGTGACGCCTGAATGGCGCAGCGCTGCCGCAGGGTAAAGCGGATTTTGCAGGACGTGCAGGTCGGGTTCCCGAAGGCCGCTCAATAAATCGTGCGGGGCGCGGGCAGGAACGGGGCCGGGGAAATCGTCGTTCTTGGTGCAGCACGAAAGGAGACATCCATGTCGACGATCACCACCGTCAATCCGACCACCGGCAAGGAAATCAAATCCTATGACAAGATGTCCGAGGCGCAGGCCTTCGATGTCGTCGAGGCAAGCCACGATGCCTTTCTGGACTGGTCGCAGAAGACCCACGAGGAACGCGCGCCGTTCCTGAAGGACATCGCCGCCAAGCTGCGCGAGAACAAGGAAGAGCTGGCCCGCCTGATGACCGACGAGGTCGGCAAGCTGCTGGACGACGCGCGGCAAGAGGTCGAGATCTGCGCCGCGATCTTCGAATACACCGCCGAGCAGGGCCCGAAGGCGCTGGCCGACGAGGAACGGACCTATGGCGACGGCAACCGCGGGATCGTCACCTATCAGCCGATCGGCGTGATCTATTCGGTGCAGCCTTGGAACTTCCCGCTGTACCAGCCCGTGCGCGTGCTGGCGGCGGCGCTGATGGCGGGCAATGGCTGCGTGCTGAAACATGCCTCGATCTGCACCGGCAGCGGGCTGCGCCTGCGCGAGCTGTGCGAGGAAGCCGGCCTGCCCAAGGGCCTGTTCGGCGTCGTGCTGATCGGCCATGACGTGTCCGACAAGATCATCGCGCATGACATGGTGCGCGGCGTCACCATGACCGGCTCGGACAAGGCCGGCCAGCATATCGGCGAGAAGGCGGCCTCGGCGCTGAAGAAATCGGTGCTGGAGCTGGGCTCGAACGACGCCTACCTGGTGCTGGAAGACGCGGATATCGACCTTGCGGTCAAGACCTCGGTCATGGGGCGGCTGTACAATAACGGCCAGACCTGCGTGAACGCCAAGCGCTTCATCGTCACCGACAAGGTCTATGACCGGTTCGTCGCGGCTTTCGTCGAACAGATGGACAAGATCAAGGTCGGCGACCCGAGCGATGACGACACCCAGCTTGGCCCGCTGAGCAGCGTCGATCAGCGCGACACGATCCACGACCAGTTGCAGGACAGCGTGAAGAACGGCGCGAAAATCCTTTGTGGCGGCAAGAAGCCCGAAGGTCCGGGCGCCTTCTATCCGGCGACGGTTCTGGGCGACGTGAAGCCCGGCATGCCCGCCTATGACGACGAGATCTTCGGCCCCATCGCCGCAGTCATCCGCGCCAAGGACGACGAGGACGCGATGCGCATCGCCAATGACAGCCGCTATGGCCTTGGCGGGGGCATCTTCTCGCAGGACGAGGAGAAGGCCGTGCGCCTTGCCCGCAAGCATTTCGACACGGGCATGGTGCGCATCAACTCGTTCGGGGCGGCCGATCCGAACATGCCCTTCGGCGGCGTCAAGAATTCCGGCTATGGCCGTGAGCATGGCGGCTTCGGCATGCATGAATTCGTGAACGCGAAGGCCGTGTTCCTGCCGCCCAAGGCTGCCTGAGCCGGTCCCCTTTGAACGAAGGACGCCCCCGACCGTGACGGCCGGGGGCGTTTTGCATCAGGCGGTGGCCTTGGTCAGACCCTGGTCCAGATCCGCGATGATGTCCTCCACGTTCTCGATCCCGATCGAGATGCGCACCACGTTCGGCGCGGCCCCTGCGGCGATCTGCTGATCTTCCTCGAGCTGGCGGTGCGTGGTCGAGGCGGGGTGGATGATCAGGCTGCGCGTGTCGCCAAGATTGGCGACATGGCTGAACAGCTCGAGGCTGTCGACCAGCTTGACGCAGGCGTCATAGCCGCCCTTGACCGCCACCGTGAACAGCGCACCCGCGCCCTTGGGCACGATCCGCTGCGCACGCTCGGCCCAAGGCGACGAGGCGAGGCCCGCATAAGTCACGCCCTCGATCCGGGGGTCCTTTTCCAGCCATTCCGCGACGGCCTTGGCGTTCGCCACATGGCGTTCCATCCGCAGGCCAAGCGTCTCGATCCCCATCAGCGTGTAATGCGCGCCCTGCGGGTTCATCGTCATGCCCAGGTCGCGCAGGCCCACCGCGATGGAATGGAAGGTGAAGGCCATCGGCCCCAACGCGCCGTGGAAGTTCAGCCCGTGATAGGCCGGTTCCGGCTGCGACAGCGACGGGAACTTGTCCGAGGCCGACCAGTCGAACTTGCCGCTGTCCACCACGATGCCGCCGGTGACGGTGCCGTTGCCGGTCATGTATTTCGTCGCCGAATGCACCACCAGCGTCGCGCCGTGGTCGATCGGACGGCAGAGGTACGGCGTCGCCGTGGTGTTGTCCACGATCAGCGGGATGCCCGCCTCGTCCGCGATGGCGGCCATCGCGTCCAGATCGGTGACATAGCCGCCGGGATTGGCGATCGTCTCGCAGAACAGGGCGCGCGTGTCCTCGTCGATGGCGGCGCGGACGGCGTCCAGATCGTCGGTATCGACGAACTTGGCCGACCAGCCGAAGCGGCGGATCGTCTGGCTGAACTGCGTGATCGTCCCGCCATAGAGCCGCGACGACGAGACCACGTTCCGCCCCGGCCCCATCAGCGGGAACAGCGCCATGATCTGCGCGGCATGGCCCGACGAGCAGCCGATCCCGCCCGCGGCCCCCTCCAGCGCGGCGACCCGCGCGGCCAGCGCACTGACCGTCGGGTTGGTCAGGCGAGAGTAGATATAGCCCACCTCTTCGAGGTTGAAGAGCCGCGCCGCATGTTCCGCATCGCGAAAGACATAGGACGTGGACTGGTAGATCGGCACCTGCCGCGCGCCCGTCGCGGGGTCCGGCTCGGCCCCTGCATGGACGGCCAGCGTGTCGAAGCCCCTGGTGTTTCCGGTCATGATTTCCCCCTTCCCGTGTTCGGGCCGAAGGTTAAGCGCAGCCCGCCCTTCGCTGCAATCGTGGAAATGGCAGGCTCAGGTCTGACCCTCGAACATGCGGTCGCGTGCGGCGGTGATGTGATGGCGCATCGCCTGCGTCGCGGCGGCGGCATCCTGCGCGCGGATCGCGTCGATGACCGCGCGATGTTCCGATTGCACCAGCGCCTGCCGTTCGGGAACGTCCAGCAGCGTCAGCGACCGCGACAGCGTCATCCCGAACTGGATCTGGGCGGTCAGCTGCGCGATCACGGCGGGATAGAACGGGTTCTTCGCGGCCTTCGCGATGGCCATGTGCAGTGCCTGGTCCGCATCGACCCCGACGATCTGCTGGACATAGGTCCTGTCCAGCGCCTCGTAGGCGCGTTCCAGCACGGCCAGGTCGGCATCGTCGCGCCGCAACGCGGCCCAGCCCGCCGCGGCCCCCTCCAGGTCCACGCGGAACTCGTAGCAGCGCTGGATGTCCGTGATGGACCCGAGCGGCACCAGGTCGCCCACACGCGGATCGGGCCTGCGGGTGACATAGTTGCCGGACCCGCGCCTTGCGGTGACGATCCCGTCGTCGCGCAGGCGGGCAAGCGCGTCGCGCAGCACGGGGCGCGACACGCCGAAGCTGGCGGACAGGCTCTGTTCCGAGGGGAGGCGTCCGTTCAGCGGAAACTCGTCCGACATGATGCGTTGCAGCAGCCGGTCATAGACCTGATCGGCAAGCGAGGGGGCTTCGGTCATGGCGCCCCTTCGATCGGGACGCCCGCCGCGCGATAGACGGATTCCATCAGACGCAGCGTGCGCAGGTTGTCCAGCCGGTCGGTGCGGAAGGGCCGCGACTGCCGGATGCCCTCGACGAAATCGGTCACCGCGCCGGTGAAGCAGGCCTGGTAATTCGCGGTCAGGTCGTGCAGCGACGGGTTCTCGGGGTCGGACAGCAGCGTGATCCGGTCGCGGTCGTAGATCAGCGTATCGGTCTCGCCCAGCAGTTCCAGCCGGTCGGTCGGCAGCGGCGGATGCCCGGGGGCCGAGATGTTGGCGTCGATCTGGATCAGCGCGCCCGTGTCGGATTCCAGCTGGATCAGCGCCACGTCCTCGCCGCTCAGCGCGGGGTTCATGCGGTCCAGCCGCGCCGAGACGACCCGCATCTCGCCGATGATCGCCCGCAGCGCGTCCAGATGGTGGATCAGCACCTCGAAGACCAGCAGGCGCGGGAACTTCGCCAGATAGGGTTGGCGCCCCAGAAGGAAGGGCGTCCGCCCCGCGTAATCCAGCAGCGACGAGGACCGGACCGTCAGCCGCGCGTGGCGCAGCCGGCCGACCTGCCCATCGGCCACGCGGCGGGCCAGTTCGGCGTAATGCGGGCGGAAGCGGTAATTCTCGTGGACCATGAAGCGCACGCGGTCCCCGATATCGGCGATCAGCGCCTCGGCCTCGGCGACGGTGGGGGTCATGGGCTTCTGGCACATGACGTGAAGGCCCGCATCGGCGGCCTTGCGGACAAGGTCGGCATGGGTGCCGACGGGGGTGATGATGTCGACCGCATCCGCCCGGACCCGGGCCAGCATGTCGTCCATGTCGTCGAAAACCTGCGCGATGCCGAACCTGTCGGCCTGCGCCGCCGCGCGGTCGCGGTCGGGGTCGCAGATCGCGACAAGGCGCACGTTTCCCTGCGCCTGCCATCCCTTCAGGTGGAATTCGCTGATTGCGCCCGCACCCACGATCGCCACGTCCATCGGCTGCATTCGGTTCCTCCGTCCCGGTCTGCGAGGACGATTATCCGCTTCGGACAGATTTTACAACTATTGACCGATTTGGGCATCGCGGTTACCAATTGTCCCCGAGGAGGATCGGCCAGGCTGCATGCCCGGCCAGTGCCCGGTTCCGGGCGTCATCATCTGGGAGGAAACGATGACCGACTTCACCAATTCGACCCGCCGCGGACTGCTGCGGGGTGCCGCGGCGCTTGCGGGTGCAAGCCTGCTGCCGCAACTGGCATGGGCCGCGGATTACCCGTCGCGCCCGCTGACCATGATCGTGCCCTGGGGCGCGGGCGGCGGCACCGATGCGACCGCGCGCATGATCTCGGCGCTGCTGGAACGCAAGCTGGGCCAGCCCGTCAACGTCGTGAACCGCACGGGCGGCGCGGGCGTGGTCGGCCATTCGGCCATCGCGACCGCTCCGGCGGACGGCTATACTTTGGGCGTCGTCACGGTCGAGATCGCGATGATGCACCACATGGGCCTGACCGAGCTTACCTCGGCGGATTACACGCCGCTTGGGCTGATGAACGCCGACAGCCCGGCGGTCACCGTGTCCAGCGATGCGGGCTTTGCCGATATCGGCGCCCTGACCGAGGCGGTGAAGGCGTCCGAGCCCGGCACCTTCAAGGCGTCCGGCACGGGTCAGGGGGGCATCTGGCACCTGGCGCTGGTCGGCTGGCTGAAAAGCCTGGGCCTTGCCGCCGATCACGTGACCTGGGTGCCGTCCGAAGGCTCGGCCCCGGCGATGCAGGACCTGATCGCGGGCGGGATCGACATCGTGACGGTGTCGCTGGCGGAAACCAAGGCGATGGTCGATGCGGGCCGCGCCGTGAACCTGGCATTGATGAGCACCGAGCGTGCGTCCAGCCATCCCGACCTGCCCACCCTGACCGAGGGCGGCGGCAGCAACTTCGCGCTGGCCACATGGCGCGGCATCGCGGGTCCCCGCGACCTGCCCCCCGAGATCGGGTCCACCATCGCCACCGCCCTCTCCGAGATCGCGGTCGATCCCGAGTTCACCGAGTTCATGGCCAGCCGCGGCTTCAACATATCCTATCTGGAGCCCGAGGCCCATGGGCAGATGATGCAGGATGCCGACGCGCAGATGGCGGATGCCATGACCGCCGCCGGCCTGATCCAGGGCTGAGCCGAAGGGCGGGCGCAATGCCCGCCCCATTTCACCCAACGAGGGGGACGACATGAAACTCACCGACGCGCTGTCGGGGGTGGCGCTGATCCTGCTGGGGCTGTTCATGCTGTGGCAGGCGGCGCAATTTCCCGTGTTCGCGGGCCAGCCCTACGGGGCGGCGCTGCTGCCGCGCATTCTGGCCGCGGGCTTCGTGATCGGCGGCGCGCTGCTGGTCCTGCGCGACATCGCCGCGCGCAGGCTGGCGGGCGGGCCGATCGTGGCCTTCGCGGACGAATTGCGGCGTCCCGCGGGCTGGGCCGCGATGGCCGCCGTGCTGGGCAACGTGCTGGCGCAGGTGCTGCTGGGACCGCATCTGGGCTATCTTCCGGTCTCGGTCGCGGGGCTTCTGGTGCTGTTCCTCGTGCTGCGGCTGCCGCTTCTGAAGGCGGCGGGGCTGGCGGTCGGGACGACGGCGCTGTGCTGGTGGCTGTTCGCGGTGCTGCTGCGCGTGCCGCTGCCGCGCGGGTTGCTGGAAGGGATCGTCTGAGATGCCCATGACCGACATTCTTCTGCAGGCGCTGATGCTGGTCGCCGATCCGCGCGTGCTGATCACGGCGCTGCTGGCCGGGACCTTCGGCATGTTCGTCGGCGCCATGCCGGGGCTGACCGCCACGATGGCGACAGCGCTGCTGGTCCCCATGACCTTCTTCATGGACCCGATCCCCGCGCTGGCCGCGATCGTGTCGGCCAGCGGCATGGCGATCTTCGCGGGCGACATTCCGGGCGCGCTGCTGCGCATTCCGGGCACGCCCGCCTCGGCCGCCTATGTCGAGGACAGTCACCGGCTGGCGATGAAGGGCAAGCTGAACCTCGCGCTTGGGACGAACCTGCTGGTCAGCTGCATCGGCGGGCTGTTCGGCGTGGCCGTGCTGATCGCCGCCGCCCCCATGCTGGCCGAGTTCGCGCTGCGCTTCACCTCCTACGAATATTTCTGGCTGGCCGCACTGGGCCTGTCCTGCGCGATCTTCATCGCCTCGGCCGACCCGCTGAAGGCGGGAGTTGCGCTGCTGATCGGGCTGGCGATGGCGACGGTCGGGCTTGACCCCACGACGGGGGTGCCGCGCTTCACCATGGGCCAGGTGGACCTGATGGCGGGGGTCGAGTTCATCCCCGCCATGATCGGTCTTTTCGCGCTGGCCGAGGTGATGCGTGGCGTGATCCGGCTGAACCACGGCAGCCGGCCCCCCGCCATGCCGCGCGGCGACGGGGCGCTGTTCAAGGGCGTCGGTGGCGTCATCCGCCGTCATCCGGGCAATATCGCGCGCGGATCGCTGCTGGGGGCGCTGATCGGCGCGCTGCCGGGGGCCGGGGCCGATATCGCGGCCTGGATGTCCTATGCCGTGTCCAAGCGTTTCTCGAAGACGCCCGAAGCCTATGGCACCGGCCATGTCGAGGGGCTGGTCGATGCCTCGGCCGCCAACAACTCGGCCGTGGGCGGGGCGTGGATCCCGGCGCTGGTCTTCGGCATCCCCGGCGACAGCGTGACGGCCATCGTGATCGGCGTGCTGTACATGAAGGGGATGAACCCCGGCCCGACCGTGTTCATCCAGAACCCGCAGCTGATCTATGCGGTGTTCATGATCTTCATCCTGACGACGCTGATGATGGTCCCGCTTGGCTGGGTGGCGGTCAAGGCCGCGCGACAGGTGCTGCGCGTGCCGCCGCGTGTGCTGCTGCCCGTGGTTCTCAGCTTCTGCATCGTGGGGGCGTTCGCGATGACCAATTCGGTCTTCGGGATCGTGGTGATGCTTGCGCTCGGGGTGCTGGGCTGGCTGCTGGAGGAGAACGGCTTTCCCGTCGCGCCGATCATCCTGGGCCTGGTCCTGGGCGGCATGTTCGAGAGGATGTTCATGACCTCGATGATCAAGTCCGGCGGCGATCTGGGCGCGTTCTTCGACAGGCCCATCGCGGCCACGTTGGGGGTGGCGGTGCTGCTGATCTGGGGGCTGGCGATCCTGGGCGCGGTCAGGCGGATGCTTGCCCCGGCGGGGCGTCCGTTGCAGAAGGCGGGCCACAGCAAGAACTGAAGGCCCGCGCCCCATGACCATCTTCGTCGATGCCGATGCCTGCCCCGTCAAGTCCGAGGTCGAGCGTGTCGGCACCCGCCACCGCGTCCAGATGGTCGTCGTGTCGAACGGGGGCATCCGCCCATCTCAGAACCCGCTGGTGCGGATGGTCGTGGTGCCCGAAGGCCCGGACGAGGCCGACAAGTGGATCGCCGAACAGGCGGGGCCGGGGGACGTGGTGGTGACCGCCGACATCCCCCTTGCCGCCCGCTGCGTCGAGGCCGGCGCCCGCGTCCTGCGCCATGACGGCGAGGAGCTGGGCCCGAACAATATCGGCAGCGTGCTGGCCATGCGCGACCTGATGACCGACCTGCGATCCGCCGATCCCTTCATGCAGGGGCGGGGGCGCGGCTTCACCAAGGCCGACCGCTCGCGGTTCCTTGACGGGCTGGAACGCGTCCTGCGGGCCGTGGCGAAAAAATGAGGGACCGGCGCCGGGGTAGCGCCGGTCCCTTTTTCCCGTGAGTGGGATCACGGAACCCGTCATCCGTCGCGCGACAGCCTGTCGATGATGCTGTCCAGAAACGCGTTGCACCGGTCCAGCTGGTCCAGCGCGACGAACTCGTTCGGCTTGTGCGCCTGGTCGATCGAGCCGGGGCCGACGATGACCGACGGGATCCCGCCAAGCGTCTCGAACACGCCGCCTTCCGACCCGAAGGACACCTTGCCGCCCCATTCGGGGAACAGGTCCGCATGGCGCGCGAAGGCATCGGTGCCGCGTGCCTCGCCCATGGCCGGATAGGCGAAGATCCGTTCGAAGACGATCCCCGCCCCTTCGGCCATCTGCGCCATCGGACGTCCGACACGTTCCTCGATCCGGGCCAGAAGCCCCGCCATGTCGCCTTCCGCATCCATCCCGCTGATCGAGCGCAGCTCGAACGTGAAGCTGCAGCTTTCGGGGGTGATGTTCGTGGCGACGCCGCCCTCGATCATGGTGACCAGCATGGTGGCATGGGGCACGGTGAAGTCGTGGTCGAACGGCCCGTTCTCGGCATATCCCCGCGCATGTTCGGCGATCATGTCGATGGCGCGGGCGGCATGTTCGATGGCGTTGACATGCCGGGGCGCGAAGGACGAATGCCCCGAAGTGCCGGTGACCCGTGCACGCATCGCGATCTTGCCCTTCTGGCCGGTCACCAGCCGCATCATCGAGGGTTCGCCGATGATGGCCAGTTCCGGCGGCACGGGCATCGCCGCAAGATGCCGCGCGATGGCGGGCGCGCCCAGGCAGCCGACTTCTTCGTCATGGCTGAAGCACAGGTGCACGGGCCGGGTCAGCTCGGCCTGCGCCAGCCTTGGCGCGACGGTCATCGCGCAGGCCGCGAAGCCCTTCATGTCGCAGGCCCCCCGACCGTAAAGCCGCCCGTCCGCGACCCGCGCCGAGAAGGGATCGCCCTGCCATTCGGGCTCGTTCGCGGGCACGACGTCGGTATGGCCCGACCAGACGATGCCGGCTGCATCCTCGGGGCCGAAGCTGGCGACCAGGTTCGCCTTCTGCCCGGTCGCGTCGGGCAGGATCGCGATCCGTGCGCCCAGGGCCCCCAGAAAGGCTGCCATGTGGTCGATCAGGTCGCGATTGCCGTTGCGCGATACCGTGTCGAAGCCGATCAGGTCGGCCAGGTGGCCGATCGTCCGGTCCAGATCGCTGCTTCGGTCTTGGGTGGGGGCGCTCATGATGCGAGGGCCTTTCTGTCGTTGTTCTTGCGGATCTCGCGGCGGATGGTGATGGCGATCACGAAGACGATCAGAGCGGCAAAGCCCCATGTGATCGGCGTCGAGACCAGCACCATCGGATCGCCGCGAGAGATTGCGATGGCGCGGCGCATGTTCTCTTCCAGCGTCGGGCCCAGGATGAAGGCGATCAGGAAGGGCGCGGTGGGGATGTTCAGCAGGAACATCGCGAAGCCGACCAGCCCCATGACCAGAAGCACCGCCACGTCGAACATGCTGGACGAGATGGCATAGATCCCGAACAGGCACAGCAGCAGGACCAGCGGCGTCAGCAGCGTCTGCGGAATGTGCGAGACATGCTGGAACATGCGCATCGTCGCCTTGCCCGCGAAGAACAGCAGCACCGACGATACCAGCATGCCGATCAGCAGCATGTAGATCTCGTGCAGGTTCGTCTGGAACAGCATCGGTCCGGGCGTCAGGCCCTGGATCATGAAGGCGCCCAGCATCACGCCGGTGATGACATCGCCCGGCACCCCAAGCGCCAGCAGCGGGATCATCGTCGCGCCGCATGCGCCGTTATTGGCGGATTCCGATGCGGCGATGCCCTCCAGCTCTCCGTTGCCGAAATTCTCGCCGTTGCGGCTGCTGCGCTGCGCCTCGCCATAGGAGAAGAACGCCGCCGCCGACGGCCCGATCCCCGGGATGGCCCCCAGCACCGACCCGATGGCCGAGCCCTTCAGGATCGAGCGGAGCGAGCCCATGAACTCGGCCCGCGTGACATGCTGCGCGCCAAGGGTGGCGGCCTCTTCGCGGGTATCGGCGCGCAGGACGATCAGCTTGATCAGCTCGGGCAGGGCGAACAGGCCGATCAGCACCGGCGCGATGGCAAGCCCCGCCTGCATGTCGGGCGTGAAGGCGAAGCGGAAGGACCCGTACATGTCCTCGCCCACGGTGGCCAGCAGCAGCCCGAACGCCGCCGAGACCAGCCCCAGCAGCAAAGAGTTGCCCGAGACGCCCGCCACCGTCGTCAGCGCGAACAGCATCAGCATGAAGAACTCGGGCGGGCCGATCTTCAGCGCCAGCATCGCCAGCGGCGCGGCGAAGAAGATCAGCGACAGGTTCGACACGAAATCCCCGATGACCGAGGAGTATAGCGCCATGTTCAGCGCCTTGCCGGCCTTGCCCTGCCGCGCCAGCGGATAGCCGTCCAGCGCGGTGCAGGCCGCCGATGCCGTGCCCGGCGTCTTGATCAGGATGGCCGAGACCGACCCCCCATATGTCGACCCCTTGTAGAGCGCGACCAGCAGCAGGATCGAGGGCACCGGGTCCATGTAGAAGGTGAAGGGCAGGGCCAGCGTCACGGCCATCGTCCCGGTCATGCCGGGAATGGCGCCGACGATGACGCCGCCCCAGATGCCCGCTGCCATGATCAGCAGGTTCTGGATCGTCGCGACGGCCTGGATCGCCGTCAGGATGTCATGGATCATATCGGTCCTTCCTTCAGAAGCCGAAGGGCTTGAACAGGCCCTGCGGGAACTGCGTTCCCAGGGCCGAGTGGAAGAAGATCGCCAGCGCCACCGGCCCGCCGATCGCCAGAAGCGCGATCCAGACATGGCGGCCGCGTTCGCCGGTCATCAGGATCATCGCCAGCGTCAGGGCCATGCCTGCCACGACAAAGCCCGCGACCGGCACCAGCGCCAGAAACGCCGCGAAGGCCGCGACGACGCCTGCCAGCCGCATCGCCATGCGAAGGGGGCTGCTGCCGTCGTGATCGACCGGCTCGGGGGGCGCGCGGCGCAAAAGTGCCGCGGCCAGGACCAGAAGGCCCAGGACCGCGCCCGCGATGGCGACGGTGCGCGGCCACATGTCGGGCGGGGGCGCGAAGCCGGGGATGAAGGCCGGGCGGGGGACGTGGATGGGGATCAGCAGAGCGGCTGTCACCGCGAAGAAGGCAGTGATCAGCAGCCCCCGCAGGACGGGCTTGGACATGGGATGCCTCTGGACGGGATGTGGACTGCGGCGCGGCCCCCTGCAGGGCCGCGCGCGGTTGCCTTACTGGGGCAGGTAGCCGAATTCGACGGCCATGTCGTGGAACAGGTCGTATTGCGACTGGGCGTAATCCGCCATCTCGACGGTGCCGATGGTCGAGATCGAGCCGCGACGGTCCGCCAGTTCCTGCCACTGATCGTTCTGGGCGACCTGGCCCAGCACGCCGTCCCATGTCTCGATCACCTCGGCGGGCAGGTCCTTGGGGCCGTAGAGCGCGCTCCAGCCCGCGATCTGGCCTGCCTTCTCGAAGCCCAGCTCGGACGCGGTGGCGACCTCGGGCAGGGCGTCCATGCGCTGCGGGGCGAAGACCATCAGCGGCTTCATGTCGCCGCTGGCGATATGCGGCATCAGCGACCCCGCGGCCATCGCCACGAAATCGACATGGCCGCCCAGCAGCGCCGTCGCCAGCGCGCCGCCGCCCTTGTAGGGGACCAGCGTCGCGGCGGTCAGCGGGTCGAGATCGCTGTCGGCCAGCAGGGCCTGCGTGGTAAAGCCGTCGATCGCCGTCGCGCCCGACGCGGCATAGGTCATCGCGCCGTTGCTGTCGCGAATGGCCGCGATCAGGTCGTCCACGCTGTCATAGGGGGCGTCGGCGCGCACCGCCAGGATCATCGGCGTGGCCTCGAGCGCGCCGAGGAAGGTATAGGCGTCGTGCGGCACCGCGTTGCCCGGCGTGACGGCAGGCGACAGCGCCATGCCGACCCGCGCCAGCAGCAGGGTATAGCCGTCGGCATCGGCCTCGGTCACGGAACGCGCGCCGTTCATGCCGCCAGCGCCCGGCTTGTTCATCACCGTGACCGGCTGGCCCAGATATTCCGGCGCGACCTCGGCCAGGGCGCGACCGGCAAGGTCGGATGCGCCGCCGGGGCCATAGGGCACGACCAGCGTGACCGCCTGATCGGGATAGGTGTCGGCGAATACGGGGCTTGCGGTTGCCATCGCGGCCAGTGCGACGGATCCGAGAATCTTCTTCATGGGGCTACCTCGCCTTGATTGATCCGTGTGGATCTTGTTGGACGGGGCCACCATCCACAGTATTCCGCAGCTGGCAAGAACGCGCTATCAGTATGCGAAACGTGCATACCGAGGGAACGCCATGAAGATCCGCGAACTGGAAGCCTTCGACGCCTTCATGCGGCTGGGCGGGGTCAAGCTGGCCGCCGAACATCTGGGCAGCAGCCAGCCCGTGATCAGCAGGTTGCTGATATCGCTGGAGGAAAAGCTTGGGTTCGAGCTGTTCCTGCGCAAGCGCAACCGCCTGTCCCCCACGCCCGAGGCGTTCCGTTTCCACCCCACGGTCGCGCGTCACCTTGCCGGCCTGCGGTCGCTGGAACAGGAGGCATATGCGATCGCCGCGGGGCAGGTCGGGCACCTGGTGATCGCCGCGCAGCCGATCTTCTGCGACACCTTCCTTCTGGACGCGCTTGGCCGTTTCCGCGTGACCCACCCCGAGGTGACCGTCCAGATCGTCGATGTCGGCATGGCCGAGATGCTGCGCATGATCAGCGAGGGGCGCTGCGACCTGGCCTTCGGGATCACCCTGAACGCCGAGGCCTTCGGCGGCACCTCTCGGACGCTGGCCGATTGCGAGGCGCGCTGCATCCTGCCCAAGGGGCACCCCCAGGGCGACCAGCCCGAGATCCCGCTGCCGCGCCTGCGCCACGAATGGTTCATCGACCTGGCGCAGGGCAGCCCGCTGCGCCAGCGCATCGACAACATGATGCAGACCATCGACGTCCATCGCGACATCGCGGCCGAGCTGCGCACGCTGCACGGCATCGTCAGCCTGGTCGAGCGCGGCGTGGGCGTGGCCATCGTCGATCCCGTCGCGCTGCGGCTGATCGACCCCGCCAAGGTCACCTCGCACCGCCTAGTCCCCGCCATCACCTGGGAGATCGCGGAATTCGCCCCTCGCGACCGCCCGCCCGGCATCGCGGCCCGCGCCTTTGCCGATGCAGTCCAGGCCGAGATCGATATCCTGAAGCATAGCGGCATCGTCACCTGATGCGGCCAGCTTGCGGAACGCGGCCCGCGCAGGCATAGTGACGAAAGGTCGCAGTGTCCCCTGCGGCCCATCTTGGGTGACCGGGCCCCTCTGGCGGATGTGGCGGCGCATTCCGTGATGTCGGCACCGATACGAGACACGCCGCACGGACAATTTCCGAAAATGACACAGGGAACAATCGACGTCCCCGGCCGCGCCATGGCGGGCTATTTCAAGTGGGCGTTCATCGTGACGGCGCTCGGGCTGGCGATGGGCGCGGTGCTGGGCTGGCAGATGACCGGCACCATCGGCGGGATGGCGGGCATCTTCTTCATCTGCACGGTGCTGGCCGTGCTGGAAATCTCGTTGTCCTTCGACAATGCCATCGTCAACGCGAACAAGCTGAAGACGATGACCCCCGAATGGCAGCGCCGCTTCCTGACCTGGGGCATCCTGATCGCGGTCTTCGGGATGCGCATCATCTTTCCGCTGCTGATCGTGGTGATCGCGGCGGGCATCGGGCCGTGGCAGGCGCTGGTGCTGGCCGCCAGCCAGCCCGCGGAATACGCGCGCATCATGCATGACGCGCATCTGCCCATCGCGGCCTTCGGCGGCACCTTCCTGATGATGGTCGGGCTGAGCTTCTTCTTCGACCATGAAAAGGACGTGCACTGGGTGCGCTGGCTGGAACGGCGCATGCAGGAATACGCCACCGTCCGCGGGATCGAGGTCGCCTTCGTGCTGGTCGTCATGCTGGGCTTCTCGCACCTGCTGGGTCCGGTCGAACGCGAGGTCTTCCTGCATTCCGCCATCTGGGGCCTGCTGACCTTCCTGCTGGTCGAGGTGCTGGGCGGCCTTCTGGACCGCAGCCAGGAGACGCTGAAGGCGGGTGCGCAGGGCGGCGTCGGCGCGTTCCTGTATCTCGAGGTGCTGGACGCGTCCTTCAGCTTCGACGGCGTGATCGGCGCCTTCGCCCTGTCGCAGAACCTGTTCATCATCGCCATCGGGCTGGGGATCGGCGCGATGTATGTGCGGTCCATGACCATCATGCTGGTCGAGAAGGGGACGCTGGCCGAATACCGGTACCTCGAACACGGGGCCTTCTGGGCGATCATCGCGCTGTCGGTCATCATGTATGCGCAGGCGCTGGTGCACATCCCCGAGGTCATCACCGGCCTTGGCGGCGCGGCGCTGATCGGGCTGTCCTTCTGGGCATCGGTCCGGCACAACAGGGCAGCCGCCCGATGAAACTGCGCCGGGCGGAACATCGGGTTGCGCCCGGCGCCCCGTTCGGGGCAGAAAACCGCGAGTGGAGGATATCGGCGGACGCCCTGCGCGTCGCCGTGGAAACGGAGCAAGCGAGTTGAGCGGACTACTGTGTATCGGCGAATGCATGATCGAGCTTTCGGGCGGTCAGGACGATCTTTATCGGGGGGGCTTTGCCGGGGACACGCTGAACACCGCCTGGCACGCCAAGGCGCATCTGGGTGACGTGCCCGTCGCCTTCTATACCGCGGTCGGGACGGACCGCATGTCGGACCGGATGCTGGACTTCTTCGCCGCCGCCGATATCGACACGACCGGCGTGCTGCGCATTCCCGAACGCCGCCCCGGTCTTTACATGATCGAACAGCGCGACGGCGACCGGCACTTCACCTATTGGCGCGAGACTTCCGCCGCGCGGATGCTGGCCGAGGATGCGGGCCACTTGTCGCAGGTCATGGCGGGTCGCGACCTCGTCTATCTGTCGGGGATCACGCTGGCGATCCTGTCGCCCGCGGCGCGCGAACGCCTGCTGGGCGCGCTCAAGGATTGCCGCGTCGCCTTCGACCCGAACATCCGCCCGATCCTGTGGGAAAGCGCCGAGGTGATGTGCGACGTCATCATGCGTGCCGCAGCATTGTCGGACATCGTTCTGCCCAGCTTCGACGACGAGGCGGTGCATTTCGGCGATGCCGATCCGGCGGCGACCGTCGAACGCTATGCCCGCGCAAATCCCCGGGCCGAGATCGTGGTGAAGGACGGGCCGAAGCCCGCCCGCCTGCGCGCAGACGGCAAGGACAGCCAGATCGAGGTGCCGCCCGTGGCCAGCGTCGTCGATGCGACCGGCGCGGGCGACAGCTTCAACGGCCGCTACCTGGCCGAGCGTCTGAAGGGCACCGCCCCGGATGCCGCCGCCCGTGCGGCCATCTCGACCTCGGGGCAGGTGATCGGGCATCACGGGGCGATCCCGCGCGGCTGATCACCCGGCGACGGCGATGCCGATCTTGCCGACATGGTCCTTTGCCAGGAACGCCTCCTGCGCGGCCCGCAGGTCGCGCAGGGCGAAGGTGCGCGCCAGGGCGGGCCGGATCTCGCCCGCCTCGACATAGCGGACCAGATCGGTGAACACGTTCTCGGGCTGGAAGGTGCTGCCCATCAGTGTCAGGTCCCGCAGGTACAGCGTGCGCAGGTCGAGTTCCACGATCGGCCCCGCGATGGCCCCCGAGGTGACATAGCGCCCGCCCTTGCGCAGCGCGGCCACGACGGCTTCCCATCCCGCGCCGCCGACAAGGTCCAGCGCCACGTCGAAGCGGGCCTCGGGCAGGGGGGCGTCGCGGGCCAGCACCTCGTCCGCGCCAAGCGCGGTCAGGGCATCGGCCTTGGACGCGGTGCTGATCGCGGTGACATGCGCCCCGCGCCGCTTGGCCAGCTGGATCGCTGCCGACCCGACACCGCCCGAGGCGCCGGTGATCAGCACGCGTTCGACCCCCAGCCCCGCACGCTGGATCATCCCCTCGGCGGTCGAGAAGGCGCAGGGAAAGCTTGCCAGCTCGACATCGCTCAGATCCGAGGTGACGGGAATGGCGTGACGCGCCTCGGCGGTGGTGTATTCGGCAAAGCTGCCGTCGCGCTCGGACCCCATCGTCGCCAGCGGCAGATCGCCGGTGTCGCCCGCGGGCGCAAACATCGGGCGCAGCAGGACGCGCTGCCCGATGCGGGCCGGATCGACGCCCGCCCCGACCGCGCTGACGATCCCGCAGCAATCCGCGCCCTGGATGCGCGGAAACTGCAGCGCGCCGTTCCAGCCGCCATCGGCGTCCGAATCCCCGTCATAGCCGCCCGCCGCGCCCGATGCGGTATCGCCGCGCACGGCCTTGGAATACCAGCCGGTGCGCGTGTTGATGTCGGTATTGTTCACCGCCGCCGCCAGCACGCGGACCTGCACCTCGCCGGGGGCGGGTTGCGGCACGGGCAGATCCTCGCGCCATTCCAGCCGGTCCAGCCCGCCATGCCCGGTCAGCACCATGCCTTTCATCGTCAGGGTCATTTCGGATCCTTTCGGTAAAACGTTCCTTCTACTTGCCGAGGTAGAGAGTTCATTCTACATCGTCAAGCATGAACGAGACGATGACCAGAATCGCCGCAGGGCTCGAAGCATGCTTCGCGGCGCGCGGCTTTGCCGAACCCAGTGTGGAGGACCTGCGCGACGCGGCGGGGGTCAGCCTGCGCACGCTCTACAAATACGTGCCCTCGCGGCAGGACATGGTGCATGCGGCGATGGAGAACCGGCATCGCCGCTATCTGGCGCGGGTGCTGGACGACCTGCCCGACGGTCCCGCCGCGCTGGACGAGGTGCTGGCCCGTGTCGCGGGCTGGATGCGGGACGAGACCTCGCATGGCTGCCTGTTCCACGCCGCCGTCGCCGCCGCCCCGCAGGATGCCGCCCTGCGCAACCTGCTGCAGCGCCACAAGGCCGAGGTTGCGGGGCGCATCGCCGCAGCCACCGGCCTGCAGGGCCACGAGGTCGCGCTGCTGCTGATCGTCGAGGGGCTGACCCAGGGCTGGACGCTGCACGATGCCCGCGCGTTGGACGCAGCGCAGGCCCTTGGCGCGCTGCTGCGGGCCGATGCCGCGAAATCGCCGCCGCAGGGCTTTGCCCCGCCCCGGCAATAGGCTAGCCCTTGGTCCTGCAAAAGGACCCGCATCATGCCACCGAACGATTCCCCCCTTCGCGGCATCGCGCTGAAATGCCTCAGCGTGGCCGTCTTCACCTGCATGGCCGCGCTGGTGAAGGCTACCTCGGGCGGGCAGATGGCGGTCCCCGCGGGCGAGCAGGTCTTCTTCCGGTCCTTCTTCGCGATCCCCGTCATCCTCGGCTGGCTGATCGCCCGAGGAGAGCTGTCGGTCGGCCTGCGCACGCACCGCCCGATGGGCCATTTCTATCGCGGGGTCGTGGGAACCATGGCGATGGGGCTGAACTTCTGGGCGCTGTCGCTGCTGACCTTCCCCGAGGTGACGGCCATCGGCTATGCCGCGCCGCTCTTGGTGGTGATCTTCGCGGCGATGTTCCTGAACGAGGAGGTGCGGCTGTTCCGGCTGGGGATGGTGGGGCTTGGCCTTGCGGGGGTGATGATCGTGCTGTCGCCGCAGCTGCATATCGGCGTGTCGGACACCGCGCGCCAGCTGGGCGCGGTCGTGACGCTTGGCGGGGCAAGCTGCGCGGCGCTGGCGCAGATCTTCGTGCGCAAGCTGGTCGAGGAGGAGCGGACATCGGCCATCGTCTTCTGGTTCTCGATCACCTCGACGCTGCTCAGCCTGACCACGCTGCCCTTCGGATGGGTGATGCCGGACGGGCAGACGCTGGCGCTGCTGATCGCGATGGGTCTTCTGGGTGGGCTGGGCCAGATCCTGCTGACCTCGGCCTATCGCTTTGCCGATGCGTCGCTGGTGGCGCCCTTCGACTATACCTCGATGGTGCTGGCGATCGTCATCGGCTGGTTCGCCTTTGGCGAGGCCCCGACCGCCATCGTGCTGTCGGGGACCGCGCTGGTGATCCTTGCGGGGCTGCTGATCATCTGGCGCGAACGCAGGCTGGGGCTGCAACGCACCCGCCAGCGCCGCGCGATGACCCCGCAGGGCTGATCCATCACACCTCGGCCATCAGCCGCAGGCTCTGACCGCCGAGGTCGCGGAAGGCGCGCTGCCTGCAGGTCAGCACGATGATCTGCAGGTCGGCGGCCTGCCGGTGAAGCGCGTCGAACATCCGCTCGATCCGTTCGTCGTCGGTAAAGACCAGCGCATCGTCCAGGATCACCGGTGCGCTGCGGCCCGCATTGCCCAGAAGCCGCGCGAAGGCCAGCCGCACCAGCAGCGCGATCTGTTCCTGCGTGCCGCCCGACAGGATGTCCAGCGGCTCGGGCCGACCGTCGCGAATCAGCGCGTCGGGCAGCAGGGAATCCTCGGACCAGGACAGGTCGGCATCGGGCCACAACAGCGCGAGCAGGGGGCGCAGCTCGCGGGCGATCGGCTCGAAGTAGCGTTCGCGGGCCTCGGTCCGGGCGGCCGTCAGCGCGGTTTCCAGGCGTTGCAGCACGGCGACCTCGTGGTCGATCCGCTGCAATTCGCCGGTGGCGAAGTCCAGTTCCTCGAGGCAGGCGGTCAGCCGTTCCTCGACCGCCTCGCCCGAGGCATGGTCGATGCGTTCGTCCAGCGTCGCAAGTTCGACCCGGATCTGCTCGGTCCGGCTGCGCGCGCCCTCGTCGACCGAGCGGGCGCGCGTCAGTGCCGCCTTGCATCCCGCAAGATCGGGCGCATCGGTCCCTGCGCGTTCCAGCTCGGCATGGGCAAGGGCAAGGGCTGCATTCGCATCCTGCGCGGCCCCGGCGATGGCGTCCGCATCCTCGAACCCCGCAAGACTGTCGGTCGCACGGGTCAGGCGGCCCTGGATCTCGGCCTGCCGCATTTCCGCGCGGGTGAGCGTGTCGCGCAGTTCGGCCAGACGACCTGCGCGGGCATCGCGCGTGGCGCGCGCCAGCGTTTCGGCCTGGCGGGCCGCGTCATGGGCGGCTGCGGCGTCGGTCGGCACGGGCGCATCGGGGTCGGCACGATCCTCGGGCAGGGCGGCCAGCTGGCTGCGCAGCGCGTCCAGGCCGTCAGGCGCGATGCCCGCCAGCCTTGCGGCGGCCTCGAACTGCTGTCGTTCCGCCTGCGCCCTTGCGGCAGCGCTTGCGCGCGCGGCGGCCAGATCGGTCACGTCCAGCGCGGCCAGCGCGTCGCGGAGCGCCTTGGCCGCGTCCTCGTGCGCCTGATCGTCGCCGCCCTGGGCCGGGCGGATGGTCAGCTGGCCGATGCCCGGCATCGCGATGGTCGCAACCCGCGACAGGGGCAGCGTGGTGCCATCCTCGATCTGCGCGCCGTCCAGCTGCAACCTTGCCGCGCCGGAATAGCTTGCGGTGATCTGCGTGGCCGAGGCCCGCCGCGCGGCATCGGCGGTGGCAAGGCGCAGCGACAGATCCTCGATCCGGGCAAGCTGGTCCTGGGTGACGCCGCCGATGCGGGCGCGGGCCTGTTCCTGCTGGGTCCGCGCGGCTTCGGCCAGCGCGATGCGGTCCGTCAGGTCCTTGCGGAGGGCGGCGGATTGGCGTGCGGCATGGGCGCGGTCGGCCCGCTGGCGTTCGGCCTCGGTCCGCTGCAGGGTGGCGGTCGCGGCGTCCAGTTCGGCCTGCGCCGCATCCAGCGCGTCCCGCGCCTCGGCATAGGCGGCCTGCGCATCGGCCAGCGACAGGTCGGCATCCGCCAGAAGCTGCGCCGACTGCTGCTGTTCGACGCGGGCGCGGTCCAGATCCGCCAGCCGCCGCTGCGCGGAATCCGCCTGCAGGCGCGCGGTCCGCAGGATGCCGCCCAGGCGGTCCATCTCGGCCGCGTGGCGTTCGGCGGCGGCATGTTCGGCCTGCGCAACCTCCAGCCGCTTCGCGCGGGCGGCGACGGCCTCGGGGTCGGTCAGCTCCGCCAGCTCTCGCCTCGCGGTCTGCCTGCGGGCCAGCGCGCCGTGCAGGTCGTCGGCCAGCCGCGACAGCCGCTCACGCTCGACCGTCAGGTCCGCGACGCGATCCTGCGCGGCCCGCCACGGGCCGTTGGCCTTCACGCGTCCCGTATCGGTCGCATAAAGCCGCAGCTCCTCGCGGCAGCGGCGCAGCGCGTCGTCCATGCGCCGACCCCCGGTCATCGCCTCGACCTCTTCGCCAACCGAGGACAGCAGGTCGCGCCGCGCTTCCAGACCGGCGGCCTTCTCGGCCTTGCCCGCCTCGACCAGGGACGTCATGCCCTGCCGGACCCAGATCAGCCCCGCCGGACCGCCCGCATCCTGCCCAAGGCACCGCGCGATCCAATCCTCGGCGGCGTCGGACTGGGCGATCATGGTGCCGCCGCGGGTGACGGTCGCGGCAGGCTTCTGCATCCAGCGCTTGGTGATGGTGAAGCGCCCGTCGGGCAGCTCGATCTCGACCGCGATCTCGGGGGCGCCGCCGGAATGGGGACGCAGGGCCTTGATCTCCTTGTCGGCGCTGCCATGGGCCTTGAAGAAGACCGCGTGGATCGCGTCGAACAGGGTGGACTTGCCGAACTCGTTCGGTTCGCTCAGCACGTTCAGCCCGTCCTGGAAACCGTCGATGCGGACGGTGCCGGTGAACTGTCGCACATTCGTCAGGGCGATGGACCGCAGTCTCATTCCGCGCCCTCCTTCACATAGGAGTAGAGCCGCGCCAGCGCGTCGCGGGCGATGCGGTCGTCGGGATCGGCGGCAAGCGCCTCGGCCGCGATGCGCAGCGCGCCGCCGGGGCGGTCGATCAGGTCCAGATCGCTTGCGTCATGTTCGGTCGCCAGATCGTCGGCGCGGATTTCGAAATGGGCGAAGTCGGGGGCGGCGGCCCAGGCAGCCGCCATCAGTTCGGCCCGTCCCGCCAGCCGCGCGCGGCCCGACAGGCGCAGCCGCAGCAACGTGTCGCGCCGGCCCGTGGGCGGCAGCGCCTGCGCCAGCGCCGCCACGGCATCCGCGCCGGGGGTCACCTGCAGCGCGATCTCGGTCCAGTGGAAATGCCCCGTGCGGATCTCGGACACCTGCGGCGCGGCGCCGGGGGCGTCGATGGTGACGGCCAGGCAGACGCCGGGCGTGCCGTGCTTGAACCGGTCCTGTTCGGGCGAGCCGCAGTAATGCACGCGGTCGGACACGCGCATCCGCCCGTGCCAGTCGCCAAGCGCCAGATAGTCGAGCCGCGCGCGCCCGTCGCGATCGGGGGCGATGGCACCGCCGCTGTCTGTGAAATCGGTCACGCCGCCATGGGCCAGCCCGATGCGGATGTCGCCCTCGGGGACCTCCATCTGCTGCATCGCCTCGGTCGGATCCGAGGCACCGGCGCGGAAGCGGACGGGGCAGGGCAGCAGCGTGACGCCCGGGCGGAGCGCGACGGGGCGATCGGCGTCCAGCACGGCGATGTTGGGATGCCCCGCCTGCCGGACCGTGTCCCACAAGGGTTCGGCGTCGCGCAGGTTGTCGTGGTTTCCGGGCAGCAGCCACCAGGTGAGGTCCGCAGCCTCGGCCATCGCGGCGACGGCCTGCCGGACGATCGCGGGCGAGGGGGTGGGCGTGTCGAAGCTGTCGCCCGCCAGCAGGACATGGGCTGCCCCGTGATCCCGCGCGGCGCGGGCAAGGGCGGCGATGGCGGCGTGGCGGGCCTCCATCAGGCGGCCCCTGATATTGCCGTCGGCGGGCTGGGGGATGCTGGCGAACTTCCTGCCCAGATGCAGGTCGGAGCTGTGGATGAAGCGGAAACTCATGGATGCTCGTGAAATGCCGTGATGAATGCGGGGGATGCGCCCCGGACCATTCATGACAGCGTGGACGCGCGGTTGAAACGGAAGATTGCATAAAGATTCCGCGCCCGCCGCGCGCAACGAAAAGGCCCCGGCATCGCGCGATGCCGGGGCCCTTCTTGTCGGATGGGTCGGATCAGTAATGGACCGACAGCGTGTCCAGCGGGGTGGCCTTCGGGGGGGCGAACTTGGTCAGGTCGATCCCTTCGACGGCGGTCTTGTATTCCTCGATATTGGGCGTGCGGCCAAGGATCGCGGACAGGACGACGACCGGGGTCGATGCCAGCAGAGATTCACCGGTCTTCTCGCCCGAATCCTCGACCACGCGGCCCTTGAACAGGCGGGTCGAGGTCGCAAGCACGGTGTCGCCCTTGCCGGCCTTTTCCTGGTTGCCCATGCACAGGTTGCAGCCCGGACGCTCCAGATACAGGATGTTCTCGTACTCGGTGCGGGCGGTCTGCTTGGGGGCGCTGTCGTCGAACTCGAAGCCCGAGTATTTCTGCAGCACTTCCCAATCGCCTTCGGCCTTCAGCTCGTCGATGATGTTGTAGGTCGGTGCGGCGACGACCAGCGGCGCCTTGAACGAGACCTGGCCCTGCGCTTTCTCAAGGTTGCGCAGCATCTGCGCCACAATCTTGACGTCGCCCTTGTGGACCATGCACGAGCCGACGAAGCCCAGGTCCACCTTCTTCTCGGCCCCGTAATACGAGATCGGACGGATGGTGTCGTGGGTATAGCGCTTGGACACGTCCGAGTTCGCGACATCGGGGTCGGCGATCATCGGTTCGTTGATGGCGTCCAGATCGACGACCACCTCGGCGAAGTACTTCGCGTTCTCGTCGGGCTTCAGCGCGGGCTTCTCGCCCGAGCGGATCTGGGCGATGCGCGCGTCGGCGCGCGCCACGAGGCCCGCCAGGACGCCCGCATCGTTGTCCATGCCCTTGTCGATCATGATCTGGATGCGGCTCTTGGCGATCTCCAGCGACTCGATCAGGGTCTCGTCCTCGGAAATGCAGATCGAGGCCTTGGCCTTCATCTCGGCGGTCCAGTCGGTGAAGGTGAAGGCCTGGTCGGCCAGCAGCGTCCCGATATGGACCTCGATGATGCGGCCCTGGAAGACGTTGTCGCCGAACTGGTCCAGCATCTGCGCCTGCGTCGCGTGGACCACGTCGCGGAAGTCCATGTGGTCGGCCATCTTGCCCTTGAAGGTGACCTTGACCGATTCCGGGATCGGCATGGTCGCCTCACCCGTGGCCAGCGCCAGCGCGACGGTGCCCGAATCCGCGCCGAAGGCGACGCCCTTGGACATGCGGGTATGGCTGTCGCCGCCGATGATGATGTCCCAGTCCGACACGGTGATGTCGTTCAGCACCTTGTGGATCACGTCCGTCATCGAGTGATAGACGCCCTTGGGATCGCGCGCGGTGATCAGGCCGAAATCATGCATGAACTTCATCAGGCGGGGCGTGTTGGCCTGCGCCTTCATGTCCCAGACCGACGCGGTATGGCAGCCCGACTGGTACGCGCCATCGACCTTGGGCGAGATGACGGTCGCGGCCATCGCCTCGAGTTCCTGCGCGGTCATCAGGCCGGTGGTGTCCTGCGAGCCGACGATGTTCACCTGAACGCGCACGTCCGAACCGGCATGCAGCACCTTGCCCGGCGTGGTGCCGACGGCATTGGCGTTGAAGATCTTTTCCACCGCGGTCAGGCCCTGACCTTCGATCGACACTTCCTTCGAGGGGGCGAAGGCCGATTTCAGCGGCACGCCCAGGGTCTCGCAGGCGAAGGTCTGCAGCTGCTTGCCGAAGACGATGGCATAGGAGCTGCCGGCCTTCATGAACTCGACCTTCTGCGGCGAGAACGAGGCCGCGAGGTCGGTCAGCTCTTCGCTGCCATCCTCGTTGTAGAGCTTGTGCTTCTTGGTGTTGATCGTCAGCACGGTGCCCGTCTCGACCGAGTATTTCTGCTCGAGGATGGGGTTGCCGTCATTGTTCAGGATCGCCTTGCCGTCCGGGCCGGTCTTGCGGACCCAGTTCTTCAGGTCGATCCCGATGCCGCCGGTCACGCCCACGGTCGTCAGGAAGATGGGCGAGATGCCGTTCGTGCCCGCCACGATCGGGGCGAAGTTCACGTAGGGGACGTAGGGGCTGGCCTTCTTGCCGGTCCACAGCGCGACGTTGTTCACGCCCGACATGCGCGACGAGCCGACGCCCATCGTGCCCTTCTCGGCGATCAGCATGACGCGCTTGTCGGGGTGCTGCAGCTTCAGCGCCTCGATTTCCTTCTGCGCCTGTTCCGAGATCATGCACTTGCCGTGCAGTTCGCGGTCCGAACGCGAATGCGCCTGGTTGCCCGGCGACAGAAGGTCGGTCGAGATGTCGCCTTCCGCGGCGATATAGGTGACGACCTTGATCTCCTCGTCGATCTCGGGAAGCTTGGTGAAGAACTCGGCGTCGGAATAGCTGACGAGGATGTCCTTCGCGATCTCGTTGCCGGCCTTGAAGGCCGCGGCCAGGCGGTCGGTATCGGCCTCGTATAGGAAGACCTGCGTCTTCAGCACCTCGGCCGCGTCCTTGGCGATCGCCTGGTCGTCACCCAGTGCCAGGTCCAGCAGAACCTCGACCGAGGGGCCGCCCTTCATGTGGGACAGCAGCTCGAAGGCGAAGGCGGGGGTGATCTCGGGGACCTCGACCTCGCCCAGGATGATCTCCTTGAGGAAGAACGCCTTCTCGCGCGCGGCGCTGGTCGTGCCGGGCAGGGTGTTGTAGATGAAGAAGTTCAGCGATGCCGCACGATGCTCGTTTTCGCGATCCTTGATCTGGGCGATGATCTCGCGCGCAAGATCGGCGCCGTCCACCGGCTTGGGGCCCAGCCCCTGCGCCTTGCGGGTTTCGATTTCGTCCAGATAGTCGGTATACAAGCTCATGGCGATGCCCAGGTCATGCGTTTCAAGTGGCACTTGTCCCGTTCGCAAGGCCTGCGGGCATTGCCGGGAAAGCTAGAGGTATGCCGTCGTATACCAAAGCATCCGCAGATTGCAAGTTCACTCGGCGACCGGTTTCAGAAAGGTCACGCGATCGGGCGCCATCTCGGCCAGGACGATGGTGCCATCGGCGCAGACATCCATCCCATGGGCATAGGTCGCGAAGGTGCGGCAGCGCCCCGTCAGGCGGCCATCGGGGTCGAAGGCCGACAGGCGCGGCGTCTGGTCCGTCGCCAGCAGCGTACCGTCCGCCAGCAGCGCCAGTGCCATGGGGCGGTGCAGCCCCTCGATCATGTCGATGAATTCGCCGTCCGCATCGAAGCGCTGGATGCGGTCGTTTTCGCGGTCGGCGATGCAGACGCGGCCCTGGCCGTCCACCACGACGCTGTGCGGGGTCGAGAACTGCCCCGCCCCCCGGCCCGGCGTGCCGAAGCTGTGGAGGTGGCGGAAATCGGGCGCGAAGACATGGACCGCGCTGTTGCCATAGCCGTCGGTGACATAGAACCGCCCGTCCGGCCCGCGCGCGCAATCGGTGGGGTGGTTGAAGGGCCGGCCCAGGCCCGGCCGCTCGTTGCAGTGGATGCGCCCGATCTCGCTCAGCGCGGCATCGAGGAACAGCAGCTTGTGCCCGTCCATGTCCACCGCCGCGAACAGCCCCGGCGCGATGCGGCGCAAGCCGTGACCGCAGGCCATCTGCGGCAGGTCGTGGCCTTCGTCCCGCAGCGATCCGCGCGGGTCCATCACCTGCAGTTCGGGCACGCGACGGCGCAGCGCGACGATCCGGTCGCCATCCACCGCGATGTCGCTGATCCCCGCCAGCGCGTCATCGGTCACGTGGCGAACGACATAGAGCCGTTCGCCCAGGGCCACGTGGATCGCGGGGCGCGTCGTCGTCGTCACAGCTGGTCGGCCAGCACCTCGGCCATGCCGAGGACCGTGGCGTCATGGCCGCGCGGCGCGGTGATCATCAGCCCCGCGCCCGGCAGGTCCGTCAGCGGCAGGCTGACCGAGCAGCCGTCGATCACGTTCCCAAGGCTGGTATTGCGCAGCGCCAGCAGGTTCACGCGGTCATAGGTCGCGTCGTCCGACAGGTCGGCCAGCTGCGGCGGCAGGGTCGCGACGGTCGGCAGCACGATGGGCGCATCCGCGAAGATGCGCGCGGCCTCGTCCGCCAGCGCCTGGCGCGCGATCAGCGTGCGGGCATAGCCCGGGGCATCGGTCTCGTCCGCGCGGGCCATGCGCGAGGCGACGCGCGGGTCCAGCCGGTCGCGGTGACCTTCGAAGGCCGCGCCGTGATGGCAGCGGGACTCGACCGCGCTGAACTGCCAGACGGGCAGGGCGCGGTAATCGTCGAAGAAGCGCATCGACAGGCGGCGGATGGTGATGCCGCCCTGGGCCAGGACCTCCAGCGCGGCTTCGAAGGCCTCGGTGATCTGCGGGTCCACGCCGTCCAGCCCGAAATTCTGCGGCACGATCACGGTGCCGGGGATGTCGGCGGCGGCCAGCGGGCGGTCGCGCAGCACGTTCAGCACCGGGCGCAGCAGGGCCGGATCGCGGGTCATCACGCCCACGCTGTCCAGCGAATGCGACAGCGGCACGGCACCCTTGCGCGAGATGCTGTCCGCGGTCGGCTTGAACCCGTAAAGCCCGCAGAAGGCCGCCGGAATGCGCGCCGATCCGCCCGTGTCGGTCCCAAGCGCGATATCGGCCACGCCGCGCGCCACCGCCGACGCCCCGCCCGAGGTCGAGCCGCCCGCGATCGCGCCCTCGATCAGCGGGGTCAGCGGCGTGCCGTGATGGGGGTTCAGGCCCAGCCCGCTATAGGCGTATTCGGTCATGTTGGCATGGCCGATCAGCCCCGCCCCCGCCGCCCGCAGCCGCGCCACGGCGACCGCGTCGTCTTGCGCAGGCGCGCGCGCAGGATCGGGGGCGGTGCCCGCGCCGGTCGGGTATCCGCGAACGTCGAACAGGTCCTTGACCGCGACGGTCAGGCCGCTCAGCGGGCCTTCGGTTTCCACCGGATCGTCGAACACGCGCGTGAAGTCGGGGGCAGAGGCGCGGGCGCGGGCGGCGGCAAGCAGGTCGTTGGTCATCGAAGCTCTCAGATCGTTTGTTGGACAAGCCAGGTGGCGATGCCGGGGAATGCCGTCAGCAATATCACCGCCAGCACGAGGATCAGGAAATAGGGCACGATCATGCGCGTGATCTCGAAGATGCCGCGCCCGGTCAGGTTCTGGATCACGAACAGGTTGAAGCCAAGGGGGGGCGTGATCTGCGCCATCTCGACCACGATGATCAGATAGATGCCGAACCAGACCGGATCGATCCCCACCGCCGCGATGGCGGGCATCACCACCGAGGTCGTCAGCACCACGATCGAGATCCCGTCGAGGAAGCAGCCCAGCAGCACGAAGAACACCGTCAGCACCGCGATCAGCCCGGCCTTGCCCAGCCCGCTGTTCGAGATGACCTCGGCCAGGTCGGCGGGCAGGCCCGAGAAGCTCATGGCCGATGTCAGGAAGGCCGCACCCAGCAGGATCAGGCCGATCATCGCGGATGTCCGCGTCGCGCCGAACAGCGCGGCGAAGAAGCTGTCGCGCGTCAGCGACCGGCCAAGCGCGGCGATCAGCAGGGCACCGGCCACACCGATGGCCGCAGCCTCGGTCGCGGTGGCGAAACCGGCATAGATCGAGCCGATGACGCCCACGATCAGCCCCACCACCGGGAGCAGCAGGCGCAGGCGGTACAGGCGCTCGGCCCAGCCGATGCTGGTTTCGGGGGCGGGCATGGCATCGCGGTTCATCCGCGACCAGATCGCGATATAGCCCGAGAACAGTGCCATCAGCATCAGCCCCGGCACCACGCCCGCGATGAACAGCCGGTTGATGGAGACCTGCGCCGCGACGCCATAGACGATCATCACGACCGAAGGCGGGATCAGCAGGCCAAGCGTGCCCGACCCCGCCAGCGACCCGATGGCCAGCCGGTCGTCATAGCCGCGCGATTTCAGTTCCGGCAGCGAGATGCGGCCGACGGTCGCCGTGGTGGCCGCCGACGATCCCGACACGGCGGCAAAGATGCCGCAGCCCACCACGTTCACATGGGCCAGCCCGCCGGGCAGACGCCCGACCCAGGGGGCAAGGCCGGAAAACAGATCCTCGGCCAGGCGGGTGCGGTACAGGATCTCACCCATCCAGATGAACAGCGGCAGCGCGGTCAGGGTCCAGCTGGCGGAATGCGCCCACATGGTGGTGCCCAGCACCGCATCGACCGGGCTGGAGGTGAACAGCAGGAAGATCACCACGGCGGATGCCAGAAGCGCCACGCCCACCCAGACGCCAAGGCCCAGAAGGACCAGCAGCGTCACGACAAGAACGGCGGATTGCGAAAGGATTTCCATGTCACTCGCCCCGTGCTTGTTCGGCGACATCGTCGCGTTCGACCGGCAGGCCCAGGACCAGGCGCAGCGTGCGTTCGGCAAAGGCCACCGCGAACAGGATCGCGCCGAAGGCCATGGCCGATTGCGGGATCCACAGCGGCACCGCGACGATCCCCTGGCTGACATCGTCATAGGCCCAGCTTTCATGGACATAGCCGAAGATCGCCCAGGCGACCCAGGCCATCATCAGCGTGGCGAAGCCCGCCGCGACGACATCCGCCACGTGGCCGATGCCCGCAGGCAGCAGCTGGCGCAGCGAGGTCACGCGGATATGGTCGCCATGCGTCAGCGCGGTCGGCAGCGCCAGGAAGATCGAGGCCGACAGCCCCCAGGCCGCGAAATCGTCGGCCGAGGGGATCTGGCTGCCCATCATGCGCAGAACGATCTGGGCAAGGATCAGCACGGCGATCCCCACAAGCGAAAGCGCGGCCAGGGCCCCGCAGAAGGTGAACAGATGTCGTGTCAGGACCATCGCGACGCTCCTTAATTCGTGGACGGGCGGCGCCCGCGTCAGGATGCCCGCGACCCCGTGAGCGGGATCGCGGGTGCGGGGCCTCAGTTCAGGCCGTCGACGATGGTCTGGCCGTCCTCGCCCGCCTGTTCCAGCCACTCGGCGCGCATGGTCTCGGCGATGGCCTCGAAATCGGTCGCCAGGCCTTCGGGGGTGGGCAGGACCTGCATGCCGTTGTCGGCCATGGTCTGCGTGGCCTCGGTGGTCGCGGTCTCGGCCATCTCCCAGCCGCGGGTCTCGGCCCGCTCGGCGGCCTCGCGCAGCGCGCCCTGCACGCCCTCGTCCAGTCCGTCGAAGGACCGCTGGTTCACGATGACCATGTTCTTCGGGATGAAGGCCTGCACGTCATAGTAATGCGAGACGAAATCCCACGCCTGGCTGTCCACCCCCGTCGAGGGCGAGGTGATCATCCCGTTGATGACCCCGGTCGAGAAGGCCTGCGAGATCTCGGCCGTGGCGATGGTCGCGGGCACGGCGCCCAGCAGCTCGGCCAGCCGCGCGGTCGAGGGGTTGTAGGCGCGGAACTTGACGCCGTCGAAGGACGAGGCGTCGGTGACCTCGCTGTTCATGTAGATCCCCTGCGGCGGCCAGGGTGCGGCATAAAGCAGGACCAGGCCTTCCTCGGCCAGCTTCTCCTCGTAGATCGGGCGCGATGCGTCCCACAGGGCCTTCGCCTCGTCGAAGGTGGTGGCCAGCAGCGGCACGGCATCCGCCGAATAGGCCGCGTCCTCGTTGCCGAGGGCCGAGATCAGCACCTCGCCGATGGGCACGATGCCGCGCTGCACGCCGCGCTTCAGTTCCGGACGCTTCAGCAGGACCGAGTTCGAGACGACCTCGATCTCCAGCTCGCCTTCGGTCAGGCGCGCGACGTCATCGGCGAAGGCGCGGATGTTCTGGGTCAGGTAGTTGCCGTCCGGCGCGTCCGCCGACATCTGCCAGGTCTCGGCCTGGGCGGCGGTGGTCGCAAGGGCCGCGATGGCGGTGCCAAGAAGGATGCGTTTCATGTCGTGATCTCCCGGTTGGTTGGTGTTCTGGGGCCGGCCGGGGATCTCTGCCCCCGTGCCGGCAATTCGTGTTCAGTCGGCTTGCGGCGGCAGGTCGTGTTCGTCCAGCGACCACAGCAGGGTGAAGGTCTGGGCCTCGCGGACGCTGCCCTCGAAGCGCTCGGTCATCTGGCGCAGGGTCGCCTCGGCCACGGGTTCGGTGGTGACGTCGACGACCAGGCAGGGCGCAAGGACGCGTCCCTCGGTCTGTTCCGAGGGCAAGGGCGTCGAGAGCGCCTGATCGGGGACCATGTAATGGACGCGCAGCACGCCCTCGACGGCCATCAGCGCCTCCATCTGGTCGCGGATCGCGTCCTCATCGACCGCGCCGGGGGCCAGTTCGACCATCGCGACGGCCGATCCCCAGCCGAAGCCGCCTTCCAGCGCGACATGCATCACGCGGCGGCGGGTGTTCGACATGCGGGTGAAGTTCGTGACCGACCACTGCGTCTGGTGCTGGAACGCCTGCTTGTAGGCCGCCGAGGTGAAATCGCTCAGCGCGCTGGCGCGATAGAGCGCGAGGTAGCGCCGCGCCGATCCCGACACCGCGCGATAGCGGCGCGCGCCGGTAAAGCCCTCGATGCGGACGCGCTCTTCCATGTGCTCGCGGTCGTACCACAGGTTGAAATCGGCCTCGTGGTCGGGGTCGACGTCGCTCCAGACGAACAACTGCGCTTCTTCGGTGGAACGGATCCTGCTCATGCCTGCATCCTGACTGCTGGACGTGCGGGCGGGTGCCCGCGCCGTCGGTTGGGATTGGGGGAAGGCTGCGGCGAAAAGGCCCATCGGGCAAACGGGATTTTCCGTCAGGGGGTGATCGGGTTTTCCGATCACCCCCTTGTCACCCCGCATTCAGGCGCGGGGCGGCGGGCAGGGCCGCGCGGTGGGCCTCGGCGCAATGGCGGGCAAGATCGGCGATGGCGCGGTGGATCGCGGCATCCGAATTGCGCCGCCAGACGCAGAACAGCGGCAGGTCGGGCAGCGCGGCATCGACCGCCAGCTCGACCAGGTCCGGCCCCGCAAGGTCGCAGCCGCGCGGCAGCGTCGCCACGCCCAGGCCCCGTTCCGTCAGCCGCGCGATGGCCGAGATCGAGGTCACGCAATGCACCATCGACGGGCGCAGCCCCTGTTCGTCGAACAGCGCCACGACATTGGCATGCGGCCTGGAATTGCGGGTGAAGGTGATCAGCGGGCCGGTGACGATATCGGCAAGGCCCAGAACCTCGTCGCGCATGCCGACGGGGCCGAACCACCCCATCGCAAGGGGCGCAAGCGCCGTGCAGGCGGTCTGTTCGTCCTGCATCTCGTCGGTGGTCAGCAGCAGGTCCAGCCCGCCGCGATCGAAGGCCGCCGACAGGCCGGGGGTGGCCTCGACCGTCAGCTCGATCTCCAGCCGGGGATAGACGCGGGCGACCTCCTCGATCAGGTCGCACAGCCATGTATGCACGACCGAGGTGACAAGACCCACCCGCACGCGCCCCGCGGCCTGGGACGGATCGGACAGCGTGGCGCGCAGGCGGTTCTCGGTCGCCAGCATCTCCTTGGCCTTGTCCAGGATCAGCGTCCCCGCGACGGTGATGCGGCTGGCATGGAATTCGCGGTCGAACAGGTTCACGCCCAGCTCGTTCTCCAGCGCCGAGATGCGGCTGGAGACGGTCGCCTGGCTGATGTTCAGCCGTTCCGCCGCCGCGCGAAAGCTGCCGAGCCCCGCGACGGTGACGAAGGTTTCCAAAAAGCGGGTGTTCACCTTGGGGCGATGCCTTCTGCTGCGGGCGCGGTCCTTCGTGATTAGCGCCAATCGCCCCGCACGGCAACGCGGCGGTCAGGCCGCGGGCCGCTGCAGGAAGGTTTCGAGGAAGTCCAGCAGCCGCCGTGCCGCCAGGCTCTGGTGATGGGCGATGGAATGGCCCAGCTCCAGCAGGGTCTCGATCCGGGCGCGCGGCTCGAAGGGGCGCGCGACAAGACTGCCATCCGCGATCTCTCGGGCGACGGCCATGCGGGGCAGGATCAGCACCGCCGATCCGCGCCGCGCCAGCTCCTTCTGCAGTTCCATCGACGAGGTGGTGAAGGCGGCCTCGAACCCGTCCAGCCCCTGCGCCCGCATCCGCTGGTCGAAGGCCCGCCGCACGCCGAAGCCGCGATCGGGCAGGGCAAGGCGCGCGCCCGCGATCTGGGGCAGGGTGACGACCTGCGATGCCGCAAGCGGGTGGTCGGGCGCCATGATCGGTTCGTGCATGACGGGCCGCCGGTGTCGGATGACGATGCGCGTGTCGGGCGGCGCGAACATGGTCACGATCAGGTCGGTCCGCCCGGTCGCCGCCGCATCCAGCGCCCCCTGGGCCGAGGTGACCGTGACCTCGACCGAGATGCCGGGATGCAGCGCGGCGAATTCCGACAGCGCGGGCCCCAGGATCGAGCTGATCGCCGCGCCATTCACATGGATCGAGACATGGCCCCGCCGCAGCCCCTTCAGGTCGTCGATCATCTGCCGTGTCAGGGCCAGCTCGCGCCCGATGTCGCGGCTTCTGGCGGCCAACAGCTCGCCCGCGGCGGTCAGGCGGACGCCGCGCGGGGTGCGTTCGACCAGCGGCGATCCGAAGGTGCGCTCCAGCTTGTCCAGCTGCCGGGTCACGGCGGTGGGCGACATGCCCACCGTGTCGGCGGTCTGCCGGATGGACCCTGTCCGCGCCAGTTCCTGGAACAGTTCGATTGTCTGCCGATCCACGCGCCATCCCCGCTGCAACGATTTGCGTTGCACGGTGCCACGCATCTTTCGCTTTTCAAGTCACTGGAACTGCCATCTTATCAGCGCATAAGATGTGCACATGAACGCATCACCCGCTGCGCCGCCCCGCGTCGCGGCCAAGCAATCCAAGGACAGGGATCCGCCATGAACATGCCCCTTCGCGCCCTTGCCATGACGGCATCCGCCGCCGCGCTGATCGCCGCCGCCCCCGTCGCGGCCCTTGCCGCGAACGAGGTCAGCTTCGTGCAGTCGGTCGAACCGGCGGGCCTGGACCCCACGGTCAGCTCGCCCGTGGCGGCGGGGCAGGTCACCTGGCAGAACGTCTTCGAGGGGCTGGTCGCCATCGACCGCGACGGCCAGGTCCAGCCGCAGCTTGCGACCGAATGGCAGGTGTCGGATGACGGCCTGACCTACAGCTTCACGCTGCGCGAGGGGGTCGCCTTCCAGAACGGCGTGCCCTTCGACAGCGCGACCGCGAAATTCACGCTGGAACGCATCCTGGCCGAGGAGTCGACGAACGGCCAGAAGGCGCTTTACGCCGCGATCGAAGGGATCGAGGCGCCCGATCCCTCGACGCTGGTGCTGACGCTGTCGGCGCCGTCCTCGGACCTGATCTACTGGCTGGGCTTTCCCGCCGCCGTGATGGTCGAGCCGTCATCGGCGGATACCAACGGCACCGCGCCGGTCGGCACAGGTCCCTTCAAGCTGGACGAATGGCGCAAGGGCGACCGCGCGATCATGTCCGCATGGGACGGATACTGGGGCGAGAAGCCCGCGCTGGACCGCATCGTGGCGCGCTTCATCTCGGACCCGCAGGCGCAGGTGGCCGCGCTGAAATCGGGGCAGGTGCAGGTCGTGGCCGAGTTCTCGGCGCCCGAGCTGTACGACCAGTTCGCAAGCGACGCGGCCTTCGCCACCCACGAGGGCACCGGAGAGATGGAGGTCGTCGCGGGCATGAATGCCGAACGCCCGCCCTTCGACGACATCCGCGTGCGGCAGGCCCTGATGCACGCCATCGACCGCGACGTGCTGATCGAGGCGGTGAAATCCGGCCACGGCACGCCCATCGGGTCGCATTTCGCGCCCGGCTCGCCCTTCTACGTGGACATGACCGGCGAATACGGCTTCGACCCCGAGGCCGCCAAGGCGCTGCTGGCCGAGGCGGGCCATCCCGACGGGTTCGAATTCACCTTCAAGGTGCCGAACCGCGCCTATGCCCAACGCTCGGCCGAGATCATGCAGGCGTTCTTCGCCCAGATCGGGGTGACGGCGAATATCGAAAGCTCGGATTTTCCGGCGGCATGGATCCAGGACGTGTTCCAGGACACGAATTACGACATGACCATCATCGGCCATGCCGAACCGCTGGACATCAACATCTATGCCCGCGATCCCTACTACTTCAACTATGACAACCCCGAGTTCCGCGAGACGATGTCGGCCATCGCGACCGCATCCACCCCCGAGGACCGCGCCGAAGGCTATGCCCGGGCACAGCGCATCGTGGCGCGCGACCTGCCCGCGCTGTTCCTGTATTCCGAGCCGCGCCTGGCGGTCTGGGATGCCGGGCTGGAGGGCGTGTGGGAGAACGGCCCCGTTCCCTCGAACGACATGACGGACGTCCGCTGGACCGACCGCTGAGCGATACGGGAACCGATGATGCCTGCCCTGACACGATCCGCGCGGCGGATCGGCGGCCTGCTTGCCGTCCTTCTGATCGCCTCGCTGGTGATCTTCCTGCTGATCGAGGCCGCGCCGGGCGATCCGGCCTCGATCATGCTGGGGACCAGCGCCGCCCCCGACACCGTCGCGGCCCTGCGGGCCGAGCTGGGTCTGAACAGGCCGCTTGCCCTTCGCTATCTTTCCTGGCTGGGCGGGTTGGTGCGGGGCGACATGGGCGTGTCCTATACCTATGACACGCCCGTCGCGGGGCTGATCCTGGACCGGCTGCTGGTGACGCTGCCCTTGACGGCGATGGCCGTGGTCCTGTCGGTGGCGATCGCGCTGCCGCTTGGCGTCTGGGCCGCGAACCGCCCGAACGGGCCGGTGGACACGCTGGCCTCGGTCTTCTCGCAGGTGGGGATCGCGGTGCCGAACTTCTGGATCGGCCTGCTGCTGATCCTGGGCGTGGCACTGGGGCTGGGATGGTTCACCACGGGTGGCTTTCCGGGCTGGGGCGCGGGCGCCGGTCCCGCCATCGGCGCGCTTGTGCTGCCGGCCATCGCGCTGGCCATCCCGCAGGCCGCCGTCCTGACCCGCGTGACCCGCGCCGCCGTGATCGAGGTCGCCAACGAGGATTTCATCCGCACCGCCCGCGCCAAGGGGCTGTCGCGCAGCCGCGCGCTGTGGCGGCACACGGTCCCGAACGCGCTGCTGCCGGTGGTGACGATGCTGGGCCTGCAGATCCCGTTCCTTATTTCCGGCGCGGTGCTGGTCGAGAACGTCTTCACCCTGCCGGGTATCGGCACGCTGGCCTATCAGGCGCTGTCGCAGCGCGACCTGATCGTGGTGCAGAACGTCGTCCTGCTGTTCACGCTGATCGTGCTGGTGGTGAATTTCGCGGTCGATGGGCTTTACTCCGTGCTGGACCCGCGGCTGAGGGGGCGGACATGAGGCGGCTTCCGGTTTCCCTTGTCATCGGCGGCGCGATCACGGCGCTGCTGCTGGGCGCGGCGCTTCTCAGCCGGGTGTGGACGCCTGCCGACCCGACCGCGATGAACGTGCTGAACCGCCTGAAGGGTCCGGGCGAGGCCGGGCTGCTGGGTGCCGACCAGATCGGGCGGGACGTGTTCTCGATCGTGATGGCTGGGGCATGGACATCGCTTGGCGTGGCCCTCACGGCGACGATCCTGGGCGGCGCGGTGGGCACGCTGCTGGGCGTCACCGCCGCCGCGCGTGGCGGCACGGTCGAGCGGGTGCTGATGGCCGCGAACGGGGTGCTGTTCTCGTTTCCGCCGATCCTGTCGGCGATCCTGCTGGGCGCGCTGATGGGGCCGGGGGCGCTGACCTCGATCACCGCCATCGGCGTCTTCATGGTGCCCGTCTTCGCGCGCATCTCGCGGGCGGCGGCGATGCAGATCTGGGCGCGCGACTTCGTGCAGGCCGCGCGGATGGCGGGCAAGGGGCAGGCACTTATCACGGTCCAGCACGTCATCCCGAACATCCAGGCGCAGATCATCGTGCAGCTGGCGATCCAGACGGGTCTCGGCATCCTGTCCGAGGCAGGGCTGTCCTTCCTTGGCATGGGGGTCGCGCCGCCGACGCCCAGCTGGGGGCGGATGCTGGCCGATGCGCAGACCTACATCTCGGGCGCGCCGCACCTGGTGCTGGCACCGGGGCTGGCCATCGCGATCGCCGTGCTGGGCCTGAACCTGCTGGGCGACGGGCTGCGCGATCTGACCGACCCAAGGCGGAGGCAGGCGTCATGATGCTGTCGATCAGGGATCTGCGCGTGTCCTTCGCGCGCGAACGCGGCCCCGCGGCCGAGGTGCTGCACGGCATCGACCTGGATCTGCCCAAAGGTCGGACCCTTGGTATCGTGGGCGAAAGCGGATCGGGAAAATCGGTGCTGTCGCTGGCGGTGATGGGCCTGCTGCCCCGCAGCGCGACGGCCAGCGGGCAGGTACTGCTGGACGGGCAGGACGTGCTGGCCATGTCCGAGCGCCAGCTGTGCGGCATCAGGGGGCGGCGGATCGGCATGATCTTCCAGGAACCGATGACCGCGCTGAACCCCGCCATGCGCGTCGGCGACCAGATCGCCGAGGGGCTGCGCATCACGCAGGGCATGCCCCGCGCCGATGCCCGCGCCGAGGCGCTGCGCCTGCTGGAGATGGTGCGCATCCCCCGGGCATCCGAACGCATCGACAGCTTTCCGCACCAGATGTCGGGCGGGCAGCGCCAGCGCGTGGGCATCGCCATCGCCCTTGCGCTGAAGCCCGACCTGCTGATCGCGGACGAGCCCACCACCGCGCTGGACGTGACGGTGCAGGCCGAGGTTCTGGACATCCTCGACGACCTGGTGACGGAACTGGGGATCTCGCTGATGCTGATCTCTCATGACCTGGGGGTGATCGCGCGGATCGCGGACCGCACGCTGGTCATGTATCGCGGCGACCGCATGGAAGAGGGCGAGACCGAGGCCGTCCTGCGCCGTCCCGCCCATGATTACACCCGCAAGCTGATCGCGGCCATGCCGCGCCGCGTGCGTGCATCGCTGGAGGCCCCCCATGGCTGAGATCCTGCGGGTCGAGAACCTGTCGCGCGACTTCCAGCTGGGGCAGGGCCATGTGCGCGCGCTGGACGACGTGTCGCTGTCGCTGGAACAGGGCCGCATCCTCGGCGTCGTGGGCGAGAGCGGGTCGGGCAAGTCCACCCTTGCCAAGCTGGTCATGGCGCTGGACCGCCCGACCGCGGGGCGGGTCGTGATCGACGGGCAGGACCTGTTCGCGCTGCCCCCGCGGGCGCTGCGGCAGGCGCGGCGGCATTTCCAGATGGTGTTCCAGGACCCCTATGGATCGCTGGACCCGCGCCATGCCGTGGGTCGCATCGTGGCCGAGCCGCTGCATCTTGACCCGGCCGCCCCGAAGGGTGCCGCGCGTCGCGACCTGGTCGCGGGGCTTCTGGAGGATGTGGGCCTTGCCGCCGCCGATGCCGACCGCTTTCCGCACGAATTCTCGGGCGGTCAGCGCCAGCGCATCGCGATTGCCCGCGCGCTGATCACGAAGCCGCGACTGCTGGTCGCGGACGAGGCCACCTCGGCGCTGGATCTGACGGTGCAGAAGCAGATCCTGGAGCTGATCCTGCGGCTGCGCGACGAACACGGCATCAGCGTGCTGTTCATCACCCACAATATCGGCGTCGTGGACGAGATCTGCGACGAGGTCGCCGTCATGCAGGATGGCCGCCTGGTCGAGACCGGCCCCGCACGGCAGGTGCTGGACCACCCGCGACAGGACTATACCCGCAGGCTGCTTGCGGCCGAACCGATGCTGAACGTGATCGGGCGCCGGAACCGCGCGCCCGTCTGATCCCAACCCGAAGGCGAAAGAAGACCGATGTCCGATATCCTCGACCTGACCGCCCGGCGCGTGCTTGCCGCATTCGCCGACCGCAGCCTTTCGCCCGTCGAATACATGACCGCCCTGATCGCCCGCGTCGAGGCGAGCGAGCCGAAGGTCGGCGCGCTCTATGCCTTCGCGCCCGAACGCGCGCTGGACGATGCCCGCGCATCCGAGGCGCGTTACATGGCCTCCAGCCCCCTTGGACGGCTGGACGGGATGCCCGTCACCGTCAAGGAACTGATCGCCACGAAGGGAGAGCCGGTCCCCATGGGCACCGCCGCCATCGACCTTGTGCCCGCCCCCGAGGACGCGCCCACCGCCGCCAGGCTACGAGAGGACGGCGCGGTGATCTTCGCCAAGACGACCTGCCCGGATTACGGGATGCTGTCATCGGGCTTGTCCACCTTTCACCAGCTGTCGCTGAACCCGTGGAAGCTGACCGAGAACCCGGGCGGTTCCTCGGCGGGGGCGGCCTCGGCGGGGGCGGCGGGATACGGTCCGCTGCATGTCGGCACGGATATCGGCGGATCGGTGCGGCTGCCCGCGGGCTGGACGGGGCTGTTCGGGTTCAAGCCCTCGCACGGGCGGATCCCCATCGACCCCTACTATACCGGGCGCTGCGCGGGGCCGATGACGCCCACCGTGGACGATGCGGCGCTGATGATGCCGACCCTGTCGCGCCCGGACTGGCGCGACGCGACATCGCTTCCCCCCGAGGTGCTGGACTGGGACGGCGCGCGCGTCGATCCGCGCGGCATGCGGATCGGGCTGATGATGGATGCTGGCTGCGGCATCGATCCCGAACCCGAGGTGGTCGCCGCCCTGTCCGATGCCGCCCGCGCCTTCGAGGGGATGGGCGCCACCATCGTCCCCGTCGCCCCCGTCCTGACCCGCGAGATGCTGGACGGGCTGGACATCGCATGGCGCGCGCGCTTCTGGGGCATGATGGAGGCGCTGCGCCCCGAGGCCCGCGCCCGCATCCTGCCCTATATCCGCGAATGGGCCGAGGCGGGGGCGGACGCGTCGCCCATCAGGGTGGCGCAGGGGTTCGACCAGACCTTCGCCATGCGCCGCGCCACCGCCGAGGCGTTCCGGCAGGTCGATGCGATCATCTCTCCGGTCAATCCCAATGTCAGCTATCCGGCGGATTGGGCCTCGCCCACCAACGACCCCGCCCGCCCGTTCGAGCATATCTGCTTCACCGTGCCCTGGAACATGGGCGAACAGCCGGCCTGTTCGATCAATTGCGGCTTTGCGGCCAATGGCATGCCCATCGGGCTGCAGATCGTCGCACCGCGCTTTGGCGACCTGACGGTGATGGGCCTTGCCCGCGTCTATGAGGAATTGCGCGGCCCGATCACGACCTGGCCGCGCTTCGACTGAGGGATGGGCGCCACCGTCATGCGGTGGCGCGCAGACCCTCCAGATGGGCCAGCGCGGGGGCCAGATCGACCACGTCGGCATATTTCGCGTTCATGTCGAACAGGTTGGCCTCGTGCGGGGCATCGTGGCGGTCGCCGCAGGCGGGGCCGACCACGATGGTGCGGAAGCCGTGGCTCATGGCATCCACGCAGCTTGCGCGCACGCAGCCCGAGGTGGTCAGGCCCGTCAGCAGGACGCTGTCGCAGCCCAGGGTGGTCAGCATCGCCGCAAGCGATGTGCCGAAGAAGGCCGAGGGGTATTGCTTGGTCACCACGATGTCGTCCGCGTCCGGGACCAGGCCGTCGGCGAATTCGGCCGTCGCGCGACCGGGCAGGAAGGCCGTCAGGGGGGCGGCCTTCTCGAAGAACCTGCCGCCATCGACGCCGGTCGGGTGGTATCCGACGCGCGTCAGGATCACGGGCACGCCCGCCGCCTTCGCGGCCTGCCGAAGGCGCAGCGCCGCGGCAAGGGCCGTGCGACAGCCCTCGCCGCCGAACAGCGGGCATTCCGGATCGTAATAGGCATGGGCGAAATCGACCATCAGCAGGGCGGGCCGTTGCCCGAACCCGACCCGCCGGTCATAGACGCCCGCATAGTTGTCGTCGCGATCCAGCATCGCTGTTCCTTTCCGCAAGTGGGGGCGGGGACCGCATGGCCCCCGCCGGATGTCAGGCCGCGACCTCGGCCGGGCTCCGAGAGGTCATGAGCGGCTGGATGCGCTGCCCGAACTTGTCGAGCCCTTCGAGGAAGTCGTCGAAGACCATCATGATGCCCTTCACCCCTTCCATTTCCGAGGCCTCGTCCAGCATCCGCGCGACATTGGCGTAGGACCCGACCAGCGTGCCCATGTTGAAGTTCACGGCGCCTTCGGGAAGGTTGATGTGCTTCGCGGTGGCGCTGGCATCGGCGGCATCGTCCTTGCTGCCCTGATCGGCCATCCAGGCCAGCGCATCGGCATCGACGTGATCCTTGTAGCGCTGCCAGGTCGCCTGCGCGGCCTCGTCGGTCTCGTCGGCGATGACCATGAACAGGCAATAGGCGCCGACATCGCGGCCGCTTTTCTTGGCGGCCTCGGCCAGGCGGTCGCAGATGGGCGACACCGCCGTGGGCGTGTTCACGCCCTGCGCCATGATGAAGTTGTAGTCGGCATATTGCGCGGCGAACTCCATGCCCTTGGGCGACTGGCCCGCGGCCACGATCTCGACCTTGCCCTGGGGGGGCGGGGACAGCTTGCAATCCGTCATCTGGAAATGCTCGCCCTTGAGGTCGGAGGACCCCTCGGACCACAGTTGGTTCATGATGTCGACATATTCGCCCGCGTAATCGTAGCGATAGCCGAAATATTCGTTGCCGGGCCAGATGCCCATCTGGCTGTACTCGGCCTCGGCCCAGCCGGTCACGATATTCACCCCGAAGCGCCCCGGCGCGATCGAGGACACCGTGCTGGCCATGCGCGCGGCGATGGCGGGCGGCAGCGTCAGCACCGCCGAGGATGCGAACAGCTTGATCTTGGTCGTCACGGCGGCCAGCCCGGCCATCAGCGTGAAGCTTTCGAGGTTGTGGTCCCAGAACTCGGTCTTGCCGCCGAAGCCGCGCAGCTTGATCATCGACAGCGCGAATTCCAGGCCATAGCCCTCGGCCTTCTGGACGATCTGCTTGTTCAGCTCGAAGCTGGGTTTGTATTGCGGCGCGGCCTCGGAGATCAGCCAGCCGTTGTTCCCGATCGGGATGAAGACGCCCATGTCCATGGTGAAGGCCCCCTGTTGGATTTCTGACAAGTCCGAACTTAGCAGGGGACTTCTTGCACTGGTCCAGAGCAAATGCCGCTCAGCATGTCCGGACTTGTTCATAATCCTCGGCGATGCCCAAATGCGGGGCAGGCCGCATGATCAGGTGGCCTGGATGTGGGTCCGATAGGCAAAACTGTCAGCCGGAGAGGTCTGGATCGCGTATTCCATCAGCCGCCCCCCGGACGAGAGATAGCGGCGGGTGATTCTGAGACCGATCGTGCCTTCGGGCTGTTTCAGCTGTTCACAGATGCGGGGCGCGATGGTGACGGCGCGGATTTCCTGCTGGATGTCGACGATCCTTTCGCCGGTATGGGCCTCGACCAGGTGGAACAGGGATGAGCGCTGCACGTCCATGTCGCGGATCACGGGTTCCGCGATGGGGTCCAGATAGACCTCGTTCCAGCAGAAGGCGTTGGGCTCATTGATGAAATGCCGCGGACCCTCCATGTAGATCAGCGGTTTTCCGGGGCGGCAGCCGATCTCGGTCGCAAGCTTTCCGCGCACCTCTCGGCGCTCCTTGAGGCGGATATACATCTCGGTCTCGTTGGCGAATTCGAACAGGTCGCCGCGATTGTTGTCGCGGAACCGCTCGCGCCATTGCGGGCGCGCGCTTTCGATGCTGGTGCCGACGCCCTTCTTGGCGGCCAGCATTCCGCGCTGGCGAAGCTGCGCGATGGCCTGGCGAATCGTGTGACGGCTGACGCCCAACTGCGCGGCCAGTTCCGCCTCGGGGGGCAGCAGGCTGCCGACGGCGCGTTCGCCGCTGACGATCTGCCGCTCCAGCTTGTGCGCGATCTGCAGATAGAGCGGCGTGTTCGTGCTGTCATTATGCGCTTCGGCGGTTTCGGCCATGCGAAGGGTCTTTCGGACTGTGAATCGTGTTGCTTGATTGTCCGGACTTATGTAGCCAAGAGGAAATCGCAGCCGGCGAACGGCCCGGACAAGGTACGGACAGAATACTCATGACGGATACAGTGTCGAGCGGACCCGAACGAGCAGGCCGACCGGAATGGATCGGCCCGCTGGCCATGATGACGCTGGTGCAGATCGCCGCGACCATGAGCGTGCTGGCCCTGACATCGCTTGCCCCCGAGGTTGCGGGCTCGCTCGGGATCGGGGCGCATGCGATCGGATACCAGATCAGCCTGATCTATTTCGCGGGGGTCTTCGCATCCGCAATCGCCGGCAGCGTGGTCGAGACCTTCCACGCCGAGCGCGTGATCGTGACCGAGCTGGGCGTCTTCGCGGCGGGCCTGCTGCTGCTGGCCACGGGGCGTCCCGTGCTGATGGTGCTGGCATCCGCGCTGTTCGGGATCTGCTACGGGCTGAACAACCCGGCCTCGTCCGAGATCCTGCACCGCGCCGCACGCGGGGGGCGGCATTCGCTGGTCTTCTCGATCAAGCAGACGGGGGTGCCCTTCGGCGCGGTGCTGGCATCGACGCTGCTGCCGATGCTGGCGGTCGCGCTGCCGGGAACGGGCGCGGGCTGGCGGCACGCGCTGGTCGCGGCGGCGGTCGTGCCGCTGGTCCTGATGGTCTGGGCGTGGTCTCAGTTCACCTTTCCGCCGATCCGCATGGCGGCGTGGCGCGGCAATCCCTTCGCCCGCGCGATCCGCGATCAGGTCGAACTGTATCGCAACCGCCGCATGCGGACGCTGGCGCTTCTGGGCGGGCTCTATTCGGCATTGCAGCTGATGGTCACGGCCTTCGCGGTGGTGATGATGGTCGAACATGGCTGGCCGCTGGTCGCGGCGGGCATCGTCGCGGCCTGCCTGCAGATGGCGGGGGCCGCGGGTCGCATCAGCTGGGGGCTGGCCGCCGACAGGCTGGGCGGTTTCCGTACGCTCGGGATCATCGGGGTGATCGCGGGGCTGTGCATGTTCCTGCTGGGCTGGGCGGGCGCATTGCCCGGCTGGGCGCTGGCGGTGCTGCTCGTTGTGCTGGGCGCGGTCGCGACGGGCTGGAACGGGGTCTTCCTGGCGGCGGCGGCACGGACCGCGCCAAGCGGCAAGGTCGGGGCGAATACCGGCGCGCTGCTGGTCTATACCTTCATCGGTGTCATCATCGGCCCCTCCGCCTTCGCGCTGATCTATGACCTGACCGGGTCCTATGACCTGTGCTTCATGGGTTTCTCGTGCATCGGGTTTGCGGGCGCAGCGATGTCCTTCCGCCAGCATGCTGCACAAGTCCGGACCTGATTCTGTTCAGCTTCGGACCAGACTGCCTAATCTGCGGGACGTATCGTCGAAATCGCTGATCCGATCGTTCCAAAACCCGCTTTCCTTCTTGGCTATCTCTGAACAAGTCCGGACTATCGGATCAACCGATTGCCGAAAGGGACTGTGATGAGAACCATGACGCCAGCGCTTGCCGCCCTGACGATGACGACCGCCACGCTGCTTGCCGCGCAGGGCGCGCGCGCCGACGCGATGGCCGAGGCCAAGGCCGTGATCGCGGAACACCGCGCCATTCCGGAATTCGCGCCCCTGGGCGAACCCTTCGACGCCGCGGCCTGCATGGCCGACAAGTCGGTCTTCTCGATCCCGGTCAGCATGGCCATCCCCTTCAACGTCGAGCTGCAGAAGGCGATGCAGCGCGCGGCCGAGGATGTGGGCTTCACCTATACCACCTGGGAAAACCAGGGCGCGTCCGACAGCTGGATCCAGGGCGTGAACCAGGCCGTCGCGCAGGAATATTCGCTGGTCGATCTGGCGGGCGGGCTCAACCCCGAGATGCTGGCCCCGCAGCTGCAAGAGGCGAAGCAGGCGGGCCTCGCCGTCACGACGACCCATCTCTATGACGAAAGCCAGGGACAGGCGGGCTTCGTCGATGCCTCGGCCAAGGTCGATTACCGCCGCGCGGGCGAGATCCTGGCTGCCTGGGCCTTCGTCGAGACCGAAGGAGCGCCGAACGTGCTGATCATCGGATCGGACGACGTGCTGCCCTCGATCCCCTTCGTCGAACAGATCCGCGAGAGCCTTTCGTCCTATTGCCCCGACTGCAAGCAGCAATACCTGAACGTGCCGGTGAACGAATGGGCCACGCGCATCCAGTCGGGCACACAATCCGCGCTGCTGGCCGATCCAGGCATCAACTACATCCTGCCGATCTATGATTCGATGACGCAGTTCGTGACGCCCGCACTGCGGATCGCGGGCGCCGACGGGGTCGGCATGGCATCCTATAACGGCACGCCCTTCGTCCTGGACATGGTGCGCGAGGGGACGGTGTCGATGGATGTCGGCGAGAGCCTCGGCTGGGCAGGCTATGCCGCCGTCGATGCGCAGATGCGCGTGCTGTGCGGGTTGGAGGTCCCCGAGAGCTTGGGCATCCCGCTGCTGATCTTCGACAAGGACAATGCCGAGACGGCAGGCGTGCCCGCTGATTTCGACTCGGGCTATGGCGACAGCCATGTGGCCGGGTTCCGCAAGCTCTGGGGCCTCGAGGGCTGAAATGGCGGGGCAGGCGACAGACCGTCAGGCGGACGATCCCGGCGGGGTCCTTCGCCTGACCGACATCCGCATGCGCTTCGGCCCGGTCGAGGTGCTGAAGGGCGTGTCCCTGAACCTGCGCCGGGCCGAGATCCTGGGCCTTCTGGGCCAGAACGGATCGGGCAAGTCGACGCTGATCAAGGTGCTGGCGGGCTTCAACTCTCCCTCGGAGGGCAGCGGCGTCACCCTGTGGGGCGATACGCTGCCCCTGCCGCTGGATGCCGCGCGCATCCGGCGCATGGGGGTGGCCTTCGTGCACCAGCACCTGGCGCTGGTGCCGTCGCTCAGCGTGGCGGACAACATGCTGATCGGGGACGATCGCCGGCGCGGGCCCGCGGGCATCCGCTGGCGCCGCGAACGCGCCGAGATGCGCGCGCTGTTCGACGAGTTCGGCCTTGCGATCGACCCCTCGGCGCTGGTGTCCGAGCTGTCCTCGGTCGAGCGGGCCTTCGTCGCGATCCTGCGGGCCGTCGCGCAGCTGCGCCGGTCCGAGGCGGGCGCCGCGGGCGAGGGGATCCTGGTCCTGGACGAGCCGACGCCCTTCCTGTCGGCCGAGGATGTCGACAAGCTGTTCACCCTGCTGCGCCAGATCCGCGCCAAGGGGGCCAGCGTCATCATCGTCACCCATGACATCGACGAGGTGCTGGCCATCACCGACCGCGTGGCGATCCTGCGCGACGGGGAACTGGACGCGCTGATGGTGACCGCGGAGACGACGCGGCAGGCGATCCTGGACCGCATCGTCGGTCGCAGCATCACGCCCTTCCGCCGCGCCCCCGCACAGCCGCGCCCCGAGATCGCCGCCCGGATCGAGGGGTTGTCGGGCGGGCAGCTGCAGCATTTCGACACCACCATCCGCCGGTCCGAGGTGGTCGGCGTCACCGGCCTGATCGGGTCGGGCTTTGCCGAGATCCCCTATCTGCTGTTCGGCGCCATGCAGGGCGCGGGGCAGGTGACGCTGGATCATGCGCTGGACGTGGCTGCGATCACCCCCCGGGCGGCGATGGCCGCGGGCATGGGCCTGATACCGGGCGACCGCACGCATCAAAGCTGCGTCGGCGGCCTGACCGTCGAGGAGAACGCCACCTTCCTGCAACTGCCGCGATACCGCGCCCCTGCGGGGCTGCGCCGGCAGGGGCTGGTGGATGCCGCGCGCGGGATGATCCGCGACTATGACGTGCGCCCCGACCGCCCCGAGGTCGCCATGTCCACGCTGTCGGGCGGCAACCAGCAGAAGGTCGTGATCGGCAAGTGGCTGGCGCAGGACCCGCGCCTGCTGCTGCTGGACGAACCCACGCAGGGCGTCGATTACGGCGCACGCCAGCAGATCTTCGCGGCGCTGGACCGCGCGGTCGCCGCGGGCACCGCGATCCTCTGCGCCTCGACCGATGCCGAGCAGCTGGCCCAGATATGCGACCGCGTGCTGGTCCTGCGGCGCGGCACGGTCGGCGCGGTCCTGCAGGGCGACCAGCTGACCCGCGACGCCATCGCGCGCGCCTGCTTCCACGATCCCGCCCCCCAGAACGCCACCAATCTGTCCGAGGCCACCGCATGAGCATCACCGAAACCCCGCGCCCGCGCGTCCTGCCCGTCATCGCCTGGAAGAAAGAGCTGGAGCGATATGCCCTGCCGCTGGCTTGGATCGCGCTGTTCGCCGTCTTCGGCATGCTGCTGCCCGACACGTTCCTGACATGGCGCACGCTGTCCTCGATGCTGGGCTCGCAGGCGGTGCTGGTCGTGCTGGCACTGGCGATCCTGGTCCCGCTGACCTCGGGCGATTTCGACCTGTCGGCGGCCTCGATCCTGGTCTTCGGGGCGATGTTCCTGGCGGTGTCGAATGTCGGCTGGGGCTGGCCCATCGGCCTGTCCGTCGTGGCCGCGCTGCTGATCGGCGCGCTTGCCGGGGCGGTCAACGCGTTCTTCGTGCTGTATTTCCGCATCCACAGCCTGATCGTGACACTGGGGCTGGGGACGTTCCTGAACGGCATGACGCTGTGGCTGTCGGATTCGCGCACCATCGCGGGCGTGTCGATGCAGCTGGTCGAGCTGGTCGTGATCCAGCGCCTGTTCGGCATCCCGCTGGCCTTCTTCTATGGCCTGGCGCTGGCGGCGGTGATGTGGTGGGCGATGGAATACACCATCGCGGGCCGCAAGCTGCTGTTCGTCGGGCGAGGGCGCGAGGTCGCGCGCCTGAACGGCGTCTCGGTCGACCGGGTGCGGGCCACGTCCTTCGTGCTGTCGGGGGCGATGGCCGCGCTGGCTGGCGTGCTCTATGCCGGGATGACGGGATCTGCCGATCCGACCTCGGGGCTGTCGCTGCTGCTGCCCGCCTTCGCGGCGGCGTTCCTTGGCGCGACGGCGATCTATCCGGGGCGCTTCAACCCGATGGGGACGCTGGTCGGTGTCTATTTCCTGATCACCGGCATCACCGGGCTGACCATGCTGGGGGCAGATGCCTTCGTGCAGTCGCTTTTCTACGGCGGGGCCCTGATCGTCGCCGTCTCTCTCAGCCAGCTTGTCCGCAAGCGCCAGCCGCAGAATTTCGGCTGATGAACCACCAACAAGGAGGAACCGCCATGACCACCACGGATGCCCTCGAGACCTATCTGGGCCGCAGCCCGACCCCGGAAGAGCTGGCGATATTCCAGGACCAGCGCACCCGGATCGAGTTCGGCGTGATCTATCACCCGCTGCTGCGCGACGACGACGCGGCGACGGGGCTGAACGAACGCGACCCGATGGCGGGCGGGGGTCGCCAATGACGATCCGCCGGATGCAGGCGCGCCTTGCCACGGGCGAGGCGACCGCCCAATCCCTCGCGTCCGAGGCGCTGGCCCTTGCAGCAGGCCCCGACAGCCCGTTCTCGACCATCGAGGCCGACCGCGCACTGGCGCAGGCCGCCATGGTGGACCGCGCCCGCGCCGAGGGGCGCGCCACCGGCCCGCTGGCGGGCATCCCCTTGGCCCACAAGGACATGTTCGACCGCACGGGCTGCCGCGTGGGGCGCGGGGTGCATCCCTCGGCCAGCTATGTCGCGACCGGCACGGCAGAGGTTCTGAGCCGCCTCGACCATGCCCATGCCGTGGACCTGGGGCGCCTGCAGATGTCTGAATTCGCGATGGGGCCGACGGGGGCGAACCATCACCATCCCGCGCCGCCGAACCCGGTCGTGCCGGGGGCGATCATCGGCGGGTCGTCTTCCGGGTCGGGTGTCGCGGTGGCGATGGGCATCGTGCCTGCGGCGCTTGGTTCGGACACGGGCGGGTCGATCCGCATTCCCGCCGCCTGCAACGGCGTCGTCGGCTTCAAGCCGACGCCGGGGCGGATGCCGATGGCTGGGGTGATGCCGCTGTCCTGGACGCAGGATTGCGTTGGGCCGCTGGCCGCCAGCGTCGATTGCGCAAGGCGCGTCCTGTCGGTGCTGACGGGCGGTGCCGTCTCGGCCATGGGCGGCGACGCCCGCGATCTGCGCATCGGCTTCGATGCGGGGCCGCTGACGGACGGCATCGCCGAGGCGACGGATCGCCAGCTGCGCATCGCGCGCGCGATGCTGTCGGATGCGGGCCACCGGCCCTGCGACCTGGACCTGGGCTGGCTGGCGACGCTGGACGAACCCGCCAATGTCATCGCCATGGCCGAGGCCGGGACCGTCCATGCCGACCGGCTGCGCAAGGCGCAGGACAGCTATGGCCCGCAGGTCCGCACGCGGCTGGCGCAGGCGGCGGCAATCTCGGCGCAGGATTACCTGCGGGCGCTGCAGATCAGGGCCGTGGCGCAGGACCGGATGCAGGCGATCTTCGCCAAGGTGGACGTGATCGTGACGCCGATGCTGCCGGACGTGCCGCCCCAGATCTCGGCGCTTGCATCGCTGGAAGGCCGCTCGCTTGCGCGAATGATCTCGGAGGTGACGCGCTTCTCGCGGCCCGCGTCGATCCTGGGGCTGCCCGCCATCTCGGTTCCCGTGGCGCGCACGGATCGCGGGCCGATCTCGGTTCAGGTCATTGGCCCGCCGAATGCCGAGGATCGCATCGCCGACATCGCGGTGCTGCTGGAAGAAGCCGCGCTGCAACCTGCCTGAGGGAAGAAGAATGGACATGAAACTGGACCTGTGTGCTGCGACCGCGCGCGATCTGCAACGCGCGGTCGCATCGGGCGTCGCACCCCAGGCCGTCGCCGAGGCGCTGATCGCCCGCGCCGCGCGGATCGAGCCGGTCGTCGCGGCCTATGCGCATCTGGACCCCGATGCGCTGCTGCGCGCGGCGGCGGTGCTGCCCCAGGGGCCGCTGCGGGGCGTGACCGTGGCGGTCAAGGACGTGCTGCTGACGCGCGACATGCCGACGGGGCACAATGCCGCCCGCCATCTGGGCAGCGGCGCGGGCATCGACGCCCCCGCGGTCGAGGTTCTGCGCCAGGCGGGCGCGCTGATCGCGGGCAAGGCGCGGACCACGCAATTCGCCGCGATGTCGGTCGGCCCCGGCACGGCGAACCCGCACGATCCAGGCCGCTCGCCCGGGGGGTCGTCCTCGGGGTCGGCGGCGGCGGTGGCGGCGGGGCTGGCCGCGATCGCACTGGGCACGCAGACGGGCGGCTCGACCATCCGTCCGGCCTCGTTCTGCGGGGTGTTCGGGATGAAGCCCAGCTGGAACGCCATCACGCGCGAGGGGTCGAAGATGTATTCGGCGACCTGCGACACGGTCGGGCTGTATTCACGCGCGGCAGACGACCTTGAAATGTTGGCCGACCTGTTCGACTTCGACCCCTGCACCCTGCCCACGACGCTGGAGGGGCTGCGCATCGGGATGACCTTCGGCACCACCCCCGATGCCGCCATGTCCGAGACCCGCGACGCCATGATCCTTGCGCGCGAGATGCTGCGCGACCGTGGCGCGATCGTCACCGAACTGGCGCTGCCGCAGGATTTCGACGGGATCCTCGACGCCCACCGCGTCATCCTTGCGCGCGAAGGGGCATCGGCCTTCCTCAACGAGGTGCGCGTCGATCCCGCTGTCGATCCGTTCTTTGCCGAGATGCAGCGCGACAGGCCCGATGCGGCGACCAGCCGCGCGGCCTATGGGCAGGCGGACCGCTGCCGCGCGATGCTGGATGAGATGTTCGCGGACGGGATGGACCTGATCCTTGCGCCCTCGGCACCGGGGGTGGCCCCGGTCGGGACATGGGCGGGCGATCCGGTCTTCAACTCGCTCTGGACGCTGATGCAGGTGCCGGTGGTCAACGTGCCGCTGCACCGCGCGGCGGGGGGCCTGCCGGTCGGCGTGTCGCTGATCGGCCGCCGCTTCGAGGATCGCAAGGTGATCCGCGCGGCGGGGCTGCTGCATCCCGACGCCGTCCCGGTCGTCGAACCGCGCAGGCCCTGACCGTCAGAGCGGAAAGCCCATCGCGTGGATCAGCCGGATCCACGCCCTGCGCCAGCCGCCCTTGCTGTCCACCTCGTCCAGGGCGCGCATGGTGATGGCCGCGCCGGGCCAGCGCAGCGGCTCGCGCGGGATGGCGCGGGGCAGGCTGCGGGCCAGGCCCAGCTGCAATTCGGGAACGCCGGTATCGTCCAGCATCTCCAGCGCCATCCGCGCCCCGAAGCGCGATGCGGTCACCCCGAACCCGGAATAGCCCCCGGCATAGACGCCCTTGCCGCCGTAATAGGGCTGGAAATGCACGGCCAGCCGCGTGGTCATGTCGATCGGCCCCGACCAGGCATGGGTGAAGCGCAGGTCGTCCAGCTGCGGGAAGGTCTGCAGGAAATAGCCCGCCAGCCGGTCATAGACCTCGATCCGGCGGTCGCCCGCCGGGTCCGTCCGGTCGCCATAGTAGTAGCCGATCCGCCCGCCATAGACGATGCGGTTGTCCCGTGTCAGCCGCATGTAGTTCAGCTGCGTCCGCGTGTCGTAGATGCCCTGCCGGTTGCGCCAGCCGATGCGCGACAGCTGTTCGTCGGTCAGCGGCTCGGTGGCGATCACGCGGTCGCGCATGGTCACGACATAGCTGCGGATCTTCGGATGCCCCGCCGCCCAGGCATTGGTCGCGAAGAGGACGCGCGGCGCGGTGACGCTGCCGTCATGGGTGGTGATCCGCAGGCTGCTGCCCAGATCCTCGACCCGCTCCATCGGGGTATGTTCGTGGATGGCGACGCCAAGCGATTTCGCGGCGGCCTTCAGGCCCCATGCCAGCTTGGCGGGGTGGACCGTGCCGGTCCGGTCGCGCGACCAGATGCCCGCGTGGAACATGGGGGACGCGACCTCGGCCCGGACCTGGTCGCGGTCCAGCCAGACCGCGTCATGGCCGTGGCGGCGGTGCAGGTCCTGTTCGTGGCGCAGGCCCTCGATATCCGCGGGGCGGGCGGCGACGGTCATCTCTCCGCCCCATTCCAGGTCGGCGTCGATGCCGAATTCCTCGATGGTGGCGCGCCAGGCATCCAGGTTCTCGATGCCCAGCCGTTCCAGCATCTCCATGTCGTCGGGAAAGACCCGCTCGGCATTCGACAGCCCGTGCATCACCGAGGTCGAGACGATCCCCCCCGGACGCCCCGAGGCGCCATGCGCGACCTTGCCCGCCTCGATCACGACGACCTCGCGGGACGGGTCGCGCTGCTTGGCGATGATCGCGGCCCACAGCCCGGTAAAGCCGCCGCCCACGATCAGCAGATCGGCCTGCCGCCTGCCGATCAGATGCGGCTCGGTGGCGGGCGCCGCCGGATCGTCCAGCCACAAGGGCGACAGCGTCGCATCGGCCAGCGCCGCGTGCTTCAGGGTCATCGGTCGGCCGCCTTTCCGTCTGGTGCGATCACGCGACCTCGATATCACCATGGCGCAGGCTTGGGAAACAGATCACAGTCGCCCCGAAGGATCGAAGGAAGGATGTCGCCGATGCCGAAACTGAACAGCCCCCTTGGCGGAAACGAGATGGTGCGCACGGGCGGGCCTGCCACGATGATGCGCCTGCCCTCGCAGCCCACGGCCGAGGGGCTGGATGCCTGCTTCGTGGGGATCCCGATGGATATCGGCACCTCGAACCGTCCGGGGACGCGGCTTGGCCCCCGCCAGATCCGCGACGAGAGCAGGATGATCCGCCCCTACAACATGGCAACCCGCGCCGCGCCCTTCGATCACCTGCAAGTCGCGGATATCGGGGATGTGCCGATCAACATCTTCGACCTGAAGAAATCGGTCGGGATCATCGCCCGCACCTATGGCGAGATCCTTGCGCACGGGACCGTGCCGCTGACGCTTGGGGGGGATCACACGCTGACCTGGCCCATCCTGCAGGCGATGCGCGACCGCCACGGCCCGGTCGCGCTGATCCATGTCGATGCCCATTCCGACACCAACGACATGATGTTCGGAGAGAAGGTCGCCCATGGCTGCCCCTTCCGCCGCGCCCACGAGGAAGGGCTGCTGCGCGACGATCTCGTGTTCCAGATCGGCCTGCGCGGCAGCGGCTACAGCCCCGAGGATTTCGACTGGGGCCGCGAACGGGGCTGGACCGTGATCCAGGCCGAGGAATGCTGGCACCGCTCCATGACCCCGCTGATGGCCGAGATCCGCAGCCGGATCGGGGATGCGCCGGTCTATCTCAGCTTCGACATCGACAGCCTCGACCCGGCCTTCGCGCCGGGCACCGGCACGGTCGAGGTCGGCGGCCTGACGACCATCCAGGGGCTGGAGATCATCCGCGGCTGCGCGGGGCTGAACCTTGTGGGCTGCGACCTGGTCGAGGTGTCGCCCCCCTACGACACCTCGGGGAACACGGCGGTAATCGCCGCGAATTTCCTGTTCGAGATGCTCTGCGCGCTGCCCGGCGTCCCGCGATAAGGGTGCGTTCCGCCCCGGTCGCGACCGACCGGGGCGCGTCGCTCAGGCGCCCTTCACCGCGCGGGCGGCGTCTTGCAGCATCTCCATCGCCTCGTCGAAATGGTCGTCGGGAATGGTGATCGGCGCAAGGAAGCGGATCACGTTGCCATGCACGCCGCAGGTCAGCAGCAGCAGCCCGCGCGACAGGGCCTCTTGCCTGATGGCGTTCGCAAGGTCGGGGGCAGGGGTGCCGTCGGCATGCATCAGCTCGATCGCGACCATGAAGCCGGGGCCGCGGATATCCGCGATCTCGGGCATGAAGCCCTGGATCGCGCGCAGGCGGTCCTTCAGCCGCGCGCCCAGATCCTCGGCGCGGGCGCACAGATTCTCGTCGCGGATGATGTCCAGCACCGCATGGGCCGCCGCGATCCCCAACGGGTTGCCGCCATAGGTGCCGCCAAGACCGCCCGGCGCGGGCGCGTCCATGATGTCGGCGCGGCCGACCACGGCGGCGATGGGGAAGCCGCCGCCCAGGCTTTTTGCCATGGTGATCATGTCGGCGGCGACCTCGTGGCGGTCCATCGCCAGCAGGCTGCCCGTGCGGGCAAAGCCGGTCTGCACCTCGTCCGCGATCATCACGATGCCATGTTCGTCGCACAGCGCGCGCAGGCGGGTCGTGAATTCGGCGGGCGCGGGGTTGAAGCCGCCTTCGCCCTGCACAGGCTCGAACACGATCGCCGCCACGCGCGAGGGTTCGAGGTCGGACTTGAACAGCCCGTCCAATGCGCGGAAGCAGTCGTCCACGCTCACGCCGTGCAGCGGGTTCGGGAAGGGGACATGGAAGACGTCGGGCATCATCGGGCCGAAGCCCGCCTTGTAGGGGGCGACCTTGCCGGTCATCGACATGGTCATGAAGGTCCGCCCGTGGAAGGCACCGTGGAACGTGACCACCGCCTGCCGCCCGGTATGGGCGCGCGCGATCTTGACCGCGTTCTCCAGCGCCTCGGCGCCGGTGGTCACGAAGATCGCCTTCTTGTCGAAATCGCCCGGCGCGGCATCGGTCAGCCGTTCCGCCAGGTGGACATAGTTCTCGTAGGGGACGACCTGGTGGCAGGTATGGGTGAAGGCGCGCAGCTGTTCCTCGACCGCCTGCATCACGCGCGGATGGCGGTGCCCGGTATTCAGCACGGCAATCCCCGAGGCGAAGTCGATCAGCCGGTTGCCGTCCGCGTCCCAGATCTCGGAGTTGAGGGCGCGGGTCGCGTAATGGTCGGTCATCACGCCGACGCCGCGCGCCATGACCTTCTTGCGCCGTGCCTCGATTTCCGAATTGGCGGTCTTTTTCAACATGACCCGTCCTTTCACGCGATGGGTGGTGCCGAAGGCGAAGTCTAGCGCTTTCGCGGGCCGGAGGAAGGCTGTTTCTGCGCAGCGCTTCGGCAGAAATGGCACGCCCTGCCGCGCCATCGGGCAGGGCGGAGGCCGCGCGCCCGAAAAACCGTCAACAGCCCGGTTCGTGAAATATCGGCGAAGAATTTCATTGCGCGGTCGTGAAATAACCGGCAGGAATTTCACGAAGAACAGGATCGCGGGATCGGCCATGACGGAAGAGGCGACCATCGGCGGCGACATCAGGGCCTTGCGCAGTGCACGGCGCATGACGCTTGGCGACATGGCGGCGGCGATGGGCAAGTCGATCGGCTGGCTGTCGCAGGTCGAGCGCGGCATCTCATCGCCGACGGTGTCGGACCTGCACCGCATCGCGGCCATCCTGGAAGTGCCGGTCTCGATGTTCTTCGGCGTGGCCGACGCCCCCGAGGACGAGCGCGGCATCGTCGTGCGCGCCGCCAACCGCCGAGAGATCGGCGAACGCGACAGCGGCCTCTACGAGGCGCTGGTCTCGCCCGACCTGACCGACGATTTCGAGGTGATCCACTCGACCTTCATGCCCGGTGCCGCGCTGGACCAGCCGCGCCGGCGCGCCACCTCCGAGGTGGTCTATCTCGTCTCGGGGCAGCTCGAGATGTGGATCGACGGTGCCACCTTCACCATCCGCGCCGGCGACAGCTTCCGCATCAAGGGTGCGGAATATCGCTGGTCCAACCCCTTCGACGACCCCGCCACGGCGATCTGGGTCATCTCTCCCCCTGTCTACTGAGGTTAACGAAATGGCTCTTCCCTCCACGGCGCGTGTGGTCATCATCGGTGGCGGGGTGGTCGGCGTCTCGGCGCTGTATCACCTTGCCAAAGCGGGCTGGACGGATTGCGTCCTTCTGGAAAAGAACGAGCTGACGGCGGGGTCGACCTGGCACGCGGCAGGCAATTGCCCGAACTTCGCGGCGAACTACGGCGTGATGAACATGCAGCGCCACGGGCTGGCGCTGTATCGCGGCCTGGCCGACGAGGTGGATTACCCGATCAACTATCACGTGACGGGCGCGGTTCGGCTGGCCCATACCCATGACCGCATGATGGAGTTCGAGCGCGTGCGCGGCATGGCCGCCCATATGGGCCTGACCATGGACATGTGCACACCAAACGAATTGCAGAGCCACTTCCCCTTCATGGAGACGCATGACCTGGAAGGGGGCCTCTGGGATCCGCTGGACGGCGATATCGACCCCAGCCAGGTCACGCAGGCGCTGGCCAAGGGTGCGCGGGCGCATGGCGGCACGATCCTGCGCTTTACCCCCGCCACCGGCGTCAGCCGCAAGGATGGCGAATGGATCGTCCATACCGAGAAGGGCGATATCCGCTGCGAATACGTGGTGAACGCGGCGGGCTACTATGCCGCACGCGTCGGCGAATGGTTCCTGCCGCATGGTGGCCGCCCCGTGCCCCTGACCGTGATGAGCCACCAGTATTTCCTGACCGAGGCCATCCCCGAGGTCGCCGCATGGTCCAAGGAACATGGCCGCAAGCTGCCGATGCTGCGCGACGTGGACAGCAGCTATTACCTGCGGCAGGACACGCATTCGCTGAACCTTGGCCCGTATGAACGCAACTGCCAGGTCGGCTGGGCCTCGGGTCAGGAAATGCCCGCCGATTTCAGCTTCCAGCTCTATCCCGACGATCTGGACAGGCTGGAATGGTATATCGAGGATGCGATGGCGCGGGTGCCGCTGCTGGGCACGCAGGGCGTTCAGCGCAACATCAACGGGCCGATCCCCTATGCGCCGGACGGGTTGCCGATGATCGGGCCGATGCCGGGCGTGCCGAACGCGTTCGAGGCGCACAGCTTCACCTTCGGGATCGCGCAGGGCGGCGGCGCGGGCAAGGTGCTGTCGGAATGGATCATGCATGGCCATACCGAATGGGACATGTGGTCGGTCGATCCGCGCCGCTTCACCGGGCATGCCGACGCGGCATATTGCACCGGCAAGGCGATGGAGACTTATGGCCACGAATACGCGATGCATTTCCCGCATCACGAATGGCCCGCCGAACGCGACCGCAAGCTGTCGCCGAACCACGACCGCCTGGTCGCGGATGGCGGGCAGATGGGCGCCTATAACGGCTGGGAACGTGCCAACTGGTTCGCACAGCCCGGCGACGACACGTCCGAGGAAGCGACCCTGACCTGGGATCGCAGCGGCCCGTGGGAACCCCGCGTCCGCGCCGAGGTCGAGGCCGTGCGCGACGGAGTGGGCGTGATCGACCTCTGCGGTTTCTCTCGCTTCGCGCTGTCGGGCGAGGGGGCTGCCGAATGGCTGCGCGGCATGGTCGCGGGCGGCCTGCCCAAGGTCGGGCGCATGAACCTGATCTATTTCCCCGACAGCCGTGGCCGCGTCCTGACCGAGATGTCCTGCATCCGCCACGCCGAGGATGAATTCACCCTGATGACCGCCGCCGTCGCCCAGTGGCACGACCGCGATCTGCTGTCGCAGAACATGCCCGCCGGTCTGACCCTGACCGACCGCAGCGCCGATGTGACCGCGATGCTGGTGACGGGGCCGAAATCGCGCGATCTGCTGGCCGGGATCTCGGATGCGGATCTGACGCTTGGCTGGCTGTCGCATCAGCAGGCGACGGTGGCGGGCAGGCCCGCGATGATGGCCCGCGTGTCCTTTGCCGGCGAGCTGGGATGGGAGGTGCACGCATCCCCCGCTGATGCCGCCGCGATCTATGACGCGATCCGCGATGCGGGGGCCGCGCCCTTCGGGATGTATGCGCTGAACTCGATGCGGATCGAGAAGGGTTACCTGACCTGGAAGGGCGATCTGTCCAGCGATTACACGCTGATGGAAACCGGGCTGGGCCGCTTCGTGAAGCTGGACAAACCGCAGGACTTCCCCGGCAAGGCCGCGCTTCAGGCCGAGACCGCGCCTGCCCGCCGCCTGGTCACGCTGGTGGTCGAGCCGGGCCAGCAGGACGCGCCCTACATGGCGGCGGCCTTCCACGGCGACACCCGCGTGGGCGAGGTCCTGTCCTCGGCCTATGGATACCGCACCGACAAGGCCATCGCGATGGCGATGCTGGCAGGCGATGCCGCCCTGCCGGGAACCGAACTGGAGATCGAGGTCTATGGCACCCGCCTGAAGGCCGTCGTGCAGGAGAACGCCTGCCTCTGGGATGCCGACAACAGCCGCATCCGTGCGTGAAAGGACGATGAACATGGCACTGCCCCCTGAAAAAGCACGCGTCGTCATCGTCGGCGGCGGGGTGATCGGCTGCTCGGTCGCCTATCACCTGACCAAGCTGGGCTGGAAGGACGTGGTCCTGCTGGAACGCAAGCAGCTGACCTCGGGGACGACCTGGCACGCCGCCGGGCTGATCGCCCAGCTGCGGGCGTCCCAGAACATGACGCGCCTGGCGAAATACAGCCAGGAACTGTACGGCAAGCTGGAGGAGGAGACCGGCGTCGCGACCGGCTTCCGGCGCAACGGCTCGATCACCGTGGCCCTGTCCGAGGAACGCCGAGAGGAGATCCTGCGCCAGGCCTCGATGGCCCGCGCCTTCGGCGTCGAGGTCGAGGAGATCAGCCCCTCGGAGCTGCAGACTCGCTATCCTCATGTCAATATCGACGGCGTGAAGGCTGCGGTCTATCTGGACAAGGACGGGCAGGGCGATCCGGCCAATATCGCGCTGGCGCTGGCCAAGGGCGCGAAGCAGCGGGGCGCGCAGGTGCTGGAACGCACCAAGGTCACGGGTTTCCGCCGCGACGGGCGCCGCATCACCGGCGTCTCGTGGGAGGCCGAGGGCGCAAGCGGCATGATCGAATGCGACCACGTCGTGAACTGTTCGGGCATGTGGGGCCACGAGGTCGGCCGCCAGATGGGCATCAACGTGCCCCTGCATGCCTGCGAGCATTTCTACATCGTCACCGACACCGTGCCGGGCCTGCAGCAGCTGCCCGTGCTGCGCGTCCCCGAGGAATGCGCCTATTACAAGGAGGATGCGGGCAAGATCCTGCTCGGCGCCTTCGAACCCGTCGCCAAGCCCTGGGCGATGAAGGGCATCCCCGAGGATTTCGAATTCGACCAGCTGCCCGAGGATTTCGACCATTTCGAGCCGATCCTGGAAATGGCCGTGAACCGCCTGCCGATCCTTGCGGAAACCGGCATCCACACCTTCTTCAACGGCCCCGAAAGCTTTACCCCCGACGACGCCTATCACATGGGTCTTGCCCCCGAGATGGACAATGTCTGGGTCGCGGCGGGCTTCAATTCCATCGGCATCCAGTCGGCGGGCGGCGCGGGCAGTGCGCTGGCATCCTGGATGGACACGGGCGAAAAGCCCTTCGATCTGGGCGATGTCGACATCGCGCGGATGCAGCCCTTCCAGGGGAACAAGCACTACCTGTTCGAACGCTCCAAGGAGACGCTCGGCCTGCTCTATGCCGATCACTTCCCCTATCGCCAGAAGGCCACCGCGCGCGGCATCCGCCGCTCGCCCCTGCACGAGGCGCTGAAGGCCGAAGGCGCGGTCATGGGGGAACTCTCGGGCTGGGAACGCGCCAACTGGTTCGCGGATCCGGGGCAGAAGGCGGAATACGAATATTCGTGGAAGCGCCAGAACTGGTTCGACAACGCGGCCCGCGAACACAAGGCCATCCGCGAGAATGTCGGCATCTATGACATGTCGTCCTTTGGCAAGATCCGCGTCGAGGGTGCCGATGCCGAGGCGTTCCTGAACCACATCTCGGGCAGCGACCTGTCGGTGCCGGTGGGCAAGATCGTCTACAGCCAGTTCCTTAACAGCCGCGCGGGGATCGAGGCCGACGTCACCATCAACCGCCTGGCCGAGGATGCCTATATGGTCGTGACCCCGGCGGCGACGCGTCAGGCCGATCAGGCATGGATGCGCCGCCATCTGGGCGACCGCCGCGTGACCCTGACCGACATGACCGCAGCCGAGGCCGTGATCTGCGTCATGGGTCCGAACAGCCGCGCCCTGTTGCAGCGCGTCTCGCCCAACGACTTCTCGAACGCGGCCAACCCCTTCGGGACGTGGCAGGATATCGAGATCGGCATGGCCGTCGCCCGCGCCCACCGCGTCACCTATGTGGGCGAACTGGGATGGGAGATCTACGTGTCCACCGACATGGCCGCCCATGTCTTCGAGGTGCTGCGCGAGGCGGGCCGCGATATGGGCGCCAAGCTGTGCGGTCTGCACATGATGGACAGCTGCCGCCTGGAAAAGGGCTTCCGCCATTTCGGGCACGACATCTCGGCCGAGGATCACATCCTGGAGGCGGGGCTCGGCTTTGCGCTGAAGAAGGGCGACGGCGACTATATCGGCCGCGATGCCGTGATGCGCAAGCGCGAGGCCGGGCTTGCCAGCCGCATGGTCCAGTTCAGGCTGACCGACCCCGAGCCGCTTCTGTATCACGCGGAACCCATCCTGCGCGATGGCCGGATCGTCGGTTATCTCAGTTCCGGCGGCTATGGCCACCACCTGGGGGCGGCGATGGGCATGGGCTATGTCCCCTGCGCCGGAGAAAGCGCGCAGGACGTGCTGGCCTCGGATTACGAGATCGAGGTGGCGGGCGTCCGCGTGCGGGCCGAGGCATCCCTCAAACCCTTCTACGACCCGAAATCCGAACGGGTGAAGGTCTGATCCCTTGAAACTCAACGACGAACGAAAGGCGCAGCAATGAAGGTATTGGTGCCTGTGAAGCGGGTCATCGACTATAACGTCAAGGTCCGCGTGAAGGCCGACGGTTCCGGCGTGGACCTGGCCAATGTGAAGATGTCGATGAACCCCTTCGACGAGATCTCGGTCGAGGCCGCGATCCGCATGAAGGAAGCCGGGATCGCGACCGAGGTTGTCGTGGTCTCGGTCGGCGACAAGAAGTCGGTCGAGACCCTGCGCACCGCGCTGGCGATGGGGGCCGATCGCGGCATCATGGTCGAGGCGCCCGAGGCGACCGAGATCGAGCCGCTGGCCGTCGCCAAGATCCTGAAGGCCGTCGTCAACGAGGAACAGCCGCAGCTGGTCATCGCGGGCAAGCAGGCCATCGACAACGACATGAACGCGACCGGCCAGATGCTGGCGGCGCTGCTGGGCTGGGGTCAGGCGACCTTCGCATCCGCGCTGGAGATCGCGGATGGCAAGGCGCAGGTCGTCCGCGAGGTCGATGGCGGGTTGCAGAAGATCGAGGTGGCGCTGCCCGCCATCGTGACCACCGATCTGCGCCTGAACGAGCCGCGCTATGCCAGCCTTCCCAACATCATGAAGGCCAAGAAGAAGCCCGTCGCGGAAAAGACCGCCGCGGATTACGGGGTCGATACCACGCCCCGCCTGAAGGTCGTCGCGACCGAGGAACCCGCCGGTCGTGCGGCGGGCATCAAGGTCGGTTCGGTCGGTGAACTGGTCGAGAAACTGAAAGAAAGGGCGCTGGTCTGATGTCTGTTCTTCTTCTGGCAGAGGTTGCGGGGGGCGCGCTGGCGCTGGACGCGACCGCGAAATCCGCAAGCGCCGCGTCCGCCCTGGGTCCGGTCACTGTTCTGGTCTGCGGCCCCGCCGAGGCGGCGGCGGCCGCTGCCGGCATCGCGGGCATCGACAAGGTGCTGCATTGCGCCGATGACAGCGTGGCCAACGGGCTGGCCGAGAACCTGTCGGCGCTGATCCTGCAACTGGCGGGTGGCGTGACCCATATCGTCGCCCCCGCGACGAATTCGGGCAAGAACGTGCTGCCCCGGGTCGCGGCGCTGCTGGATGCGATGGTGATCACCGACGTGATCGAGGTTCTGGACGCCAACACCTTCAAGCGCCCGATCTATGCCGGCAACGCGATCCAGACCGTGCAGTCGCAGGACGCGGTCAAGGTGCTGTCGATCCGCACCGCCGCCTTCGAGGCCGCCGCGACCGGCAATGCCGCGCCCGTGGAAACCGTCACACTGTCCGACGCGCCCGCGCTGTCGGCGCATCTGGAGGACATGGTCGTCAAAAGCGACCGTCCCGAACTCTCCTCGGCCAAGGTCGTGGTCTCGGGCGGTCGCGGCGTCGGGTCCGAGGCCGATTTCGCGCTGATCTCGGGCCTTGCGGACAAGCTGGGCGCGGCGGTCGGCGCAAGTCGCGCGGCGGTGGACAGCGGGTTTGCCGCCAACGACCTTCAGGTCGGCCAGACCGGCAAGGTCGTGGCGCCGGACCTCTATGTCGCCGTCGGCATTTCCGGCGCGATCCAGCATCTGGCGGGGATGAAGGACAGCAAGGTCATCGTCGCGATCAACAAGGACGAGGAAGCGCCGATCTTCCAGGTGGCCGATTACGGGCTGGTCGCGGACCTGTTCGACGCCGTGCCCGAACTGACCGGGACGCTCTAGCCGATGACCGCCCAGCTGATCGACGGCAAGGCCTATGCGACGGTCCTGCGCGACCGCGTGCGCAGGCGCACCGCCGCGCTGCAGGCCGAAACGGGCCACACACCGGGACTGGCCGTGGTGCTGGTCGGGCAGGACCCGGCCTCCGAGGTCTATGTCCGCGCCAAGGGCAAGCAGGCGGTCGAGGCGGGCATGCGCAGCTTCGAGCATCGCCTGCCCGCCGACACGCAGGCCGACGATCTGCTGGGCCTGATCCACCGGCTGAACGACGACCCGCAGGTGCATGGCATCCTTGTGCAACTGCCGCTGCCTGCGCATCTGGATGCGCGGGCGGTGATCAACGCGATATCGCCGGCCAAGGACGTGGACGGATTCCACATCTCGAATGTCGGGATGGTGGGGACCGGGCAGGATGCGATCGTGCCCTGCACCCCCCTTGGCTGCATGATGATGCTGCGCCATCACCACGCCGATTTCCGGGGCCTGACGGCGCTGGTGATCGGGCATTCCAACATCGTGGGCAAGCCGATGGCACGGCTGCTGCTGAATGCCGATTGCACGGTGATGGTGGCGCATAAATCCTCGACCAACATCCCCGAACTGGCGCGCATGGCCGATATCGTGGTGGTGGCCGCAGGCGTGCCGGGGCTGGTCCGGGCCGAATGGATCAAGCCCGGCGCGACGGTGATCGACGTGGGCATCAACCGCATCCAGCGCGACGGCAAGCCCGCCCTTGTGGGCGATGTCGATTTCGAGAATGTCCGCCATGTCGCGGGCGCGATCACCCCGGTTCCGGGCGGGGTCGGTCCGATGACGATCGCCTGCCTTCTTGCCAATACGCTCAGCGCGTTCTGCCATCAGAACGGGCTCGAGGATCTGCCCCTTCTTCTGGACGAACAGGATCCGACATGACCAATTACTGCCTTACCGTCACCTGCCCGTCGCGGCGCGGGATCGTGGCCGCGATCTCGACCTTCCTGGCGGAACACGACTGCAACATCACCGACAGCAGCCAGTTCGACGACCAGGAGACCGGCCGGTTCTTCATGCGCGTCAGCTTCACCCCCGAGGAGGGCGCGGCCCTGCCCGAGCTGGAGGCCGCCTTCGCGACCGTCGCCGGAGCGATGGGCATGACCTTCCAGTTCCATGACGAGGCCACGAAGATGCGCGTCGCGATCATGGTCAGCCGCTTCGGACATTGCCTGAACGACCTGCTGTACCGCGTCCGCATCGGCGCGCTGCCGATCGAGATCGTCGCCGTCATCAGCAACCACATGGATTACCAGAAGGTCGTGGTGAACGCCGACATCCCGTTCCACTGCATCAAGGTCACCAAGGACAACAAGCCCGAGGCCGAGGCCCAGATCATGAAGGTGGTCGAGGATGCGGGCGCCGAGCTGATCGTCCTGGCCCGCTACATGCAGATCCTGTCGGATCAGATGTGCCAGAAGATGTCGGGGCGGATCATCAACATCCACCACTCGTTCCTGCCCAGCTTCAAGGGGGCGAACCCCTACAAGCAGGCCTATGAGCGCGGCGTGAAGCTGATCGGCGCGACCAGCCATTACGTCACCGCCGACCTGGACGAGGGTCCGATCATCGAGCAGGACATCGTCCGCATCACCCACGCCCAGAGCGCGTCCGACTATGTCAGCCTGGGCCGCGATGTCGAAAGCCAGGTGCTGGCGCGCGCGATCCATGCCCATGCGCATCACCGCGTGTTCCTGAACGGCAACAAGACCGTCGTCTTCCCCGCATCGCCCGGCAGCTATTCCAGCGAACTGATGGGCTGAGGCGCGGCGCGGTTCTTCCGTCCCGATCACGACATGAAGAAGGCCCGGAGCGTGCTCCGGGCCTTTCGCGTCGTTGAGCCTGCATCACTTCCGTCCGGCGACAATCCGGTCGAGGATCAGCGCGCAGAACAGGATCGCCAGCCCCGCAAGGATGCCCTGACCCGCCGCCGCGTATTGCAGCGCCTCCAGCACGTCCTCGCCCAGGCCCTTGGCCCCGATCAGCGAGGCGACGACCACCATCGCAAGCGACAGAAGGATCGTCTGGTTCACGCCCGCCATGATCGTCTTGCGCGCCAGCGGCAGATCCACGCGCCACAGCAGGTAGCGGGGCGATGCGCCGAAGGCCATCGCGGCCTCTCGGACCGATGCGGGGACCTGCTGCAGGCCCAGCACGGTGAAGCGGATCACCGGCGGGCTGCCGAAGATCATCGTGGCGACCACGCCCGCGGGCTTGCCCGATCCGATGAAGGCCACGACCGGGATCAGGTAGACGAAGGACGGCATGGACTGCATGAAGTCCAGCACCGGACGCACGATCGCGAAGGCGGTCGGCCTGCGCGCGCAGAAGATGCCCAGGGGGATGCCGATGGTGATCGAGATCAGCGCCGCCGCGCCCAGAAGCGCGATGGTCGTCATGGCCTTTTCCCAGAAGTCCAGCAGCCCCAGATAGGCCAGCGCCGCGCCGGTGAAGATCGCGACGCTCGGGCCGCCGGACAGCCATGCCAGCATGACGAAGACCAGCGCGACCACGGGCCAGGGCGTGCCGACCAGCAGGATCTCGATCCAGTCTAGCAATCCGCGCATCCCCACGGTCAGCCCGTCGAAGAAGCCGCGTCCGGCGGTCTTGGTCCAGTCGAAGACCGATTGCACGCCGTCGCCCAGATCCAGCCGCCATTCGCGGTTCGTCGGAAAACTGTTCAGGATCGCGAAGGCGTCGGGCATCGCAAAGCGCAGGATCGACAAGCCGACGACCGCAGCCATCAGCACAGATGCGACGGACAGGCGGGCAGGGGACCAGCCGCTTGCCGTCGCGCGGTCCGACCGCCAGCGCACGAATTGTCGTTCCAGCGTCCAGTTCGCGATCGACGCCGCGACGAAGCGGATGGCCAGCAGCAGAAGAAGGCCCAGGGCGACATGCATCATGCCGCCCGCGATCGCGCCCTCGGCGGCGTCGCGTGCCGATGCCAGCGCCTGTTCCAGCGATGCGGCTGCCCTTTCCAGCGACGCGACCGAGCCGGAACCGGCCTGCCGCGCGGCCTCGATCTGCTGGCGGCGCAGGTCCAGCGTCTGCGCGATCTGTTCGGCGCGCAACCGGTCCTCGCGCCCCAGATCGCCGATAAGGCCGATGCCGATCTGCACGAAGGCCAGCGTCTCCAGCAGGACGAAGCCCAGGAACCACGACCACAACCCGCGCGCCCCGAACCACAGCGGCCCTAGCAGCGCCGCCGCCGCGTTCAGGGTGAAGCGGAAGCCCGGCGCCTGCATCATGTAGGCGAAGACGCGCTGGTAATAGGACCGGCCCCGGCCCGCGAACTCGGACACGAGGGCCTGCAGCTGCACCGCATTCTCGGGCGCCATATCGGATGTTTCGATATGCTTCATGGGATCACCTCAGGCTTGGCTTGACTGGATCGCGCGGATCAGCCGCGCGCGGTCGATGACGCCGACGGTGGCGTGATCGGACATCACGCGCAGGATGCCGTGGCCCTCGATTGACAGGTCCATCAGCGCGTTGAGGTCCATGTCGGGATGGGCCGCCATCGCATCCGCGGGGACGGGTCCGTGCATCGCCTCGTATTCCGCGGCAGGTTGCATGACCGAGCGCGCGAAGATCATGTCCAGCTTCGAGATGCCGGCCACGAAATCGGCGACATAGTCGTCGACCGGGTTCAGGATGATCTCCTCGGGGGTGCCGATCTGGACGATGCGGCCGTCCTTCATGATGGCGATGCGATGGCCGATGCGGATCGCCTCGTCCAGGTCGTGGGTGATGAACATGGTGGTCTTGCCCAGCCGCCGCGACAGCTGCATGAACTGGTCCTGCAGCTGCTTGCGGATCAGCGGGTCCAGCGCCGAGAAGGGCTCGTCCATCAGCAGGATCTCGGGGTCCGAGGCGATGGCGCGGGCCAGCCCCACGCGCTGCTGCATCCCGCCCGACAGCTCGTGGGCGTACTTGTCCTCCCATCCCTGCAGGTCGACAAGATCCAGCACGCGGTCGGCCTCGGCCCAACGGCGGGCCTTGCCGGTGCCGCGGATCTCCAGCGGCATGGCGACGTTGTCGCGCACGGTCCGGTGGGGCATCAGGCCGAAATTCTGGAACACCATCGAGACGCGGCGGTTGCGCAGATCGCGCAACCCGCGTTCGTCCAGCGCCATCACGTCGTCGCCGTCGATGAAGATATGCCCGTCGGTCGGCTCCAGCAGGCGGTTGACGTGACGGACCAGGGTGGACTTGCCCGAACCGGACAGGCCCATGACGCAGAACAGCTCTCCCTTGCGGATCTGGAAGTTGGCATCCGCGACGCCGACCACGCATTCGAAGCGGTCGCGGACCTCGGCCTTGCTCAGCCCCTCGTCGCGGATGGCGCGCAGGGCCTCCTTGGCGCGCGTGCCGAAGATCTTCCACACGCCCTGCGCGTCGATCACTGTCTCGTCGGTCATGGCTTCTCCTTGCGGGGCGACGATCGGACCCCGGCCCGTATCGGGCGGGGGTCGGTACCAGGGCGCGGTCACCGCAGGCCCAGCCAGCCGTCGACGATCTCGCCGTTGGCATCCAGCCACTGGGCCACGGCCTCGTCGATCTCCTGCCCCTCGATCACGGTCTGGCGGGTCAGCTGCGACAGGTCGGACGCCTGCATGTCGATACGCGACAGGAAGGCCGCGGCGGCAGGGTTGCGTTGTTCCAGCGACCGGGAATAGGCGACGGTGACGGTCTTGACCTCGTCGCCCGTCGTGATCGAGGACTTGGCGAGCCAGTCGGCATCCTGGTCGGGTTGAAGCATCACGTAGGCTGCCGGGTCGTGTGCGGGTTCCTCGATGAAGGTCACGTCATAGATGGCGTGGACGAAATGCGGCTCGTAGCAGTAGAAGACGACGCCCTCCTTGCGGTCGATCGCGTCCTTCAGGCGGGCGTAGAAGACGGCCTCGTCCTCGGTCGTGGGTTCGAGGAACGTCTCGATCCCGTAATCGCGGACCTTCACGCGGTTGATGTTGGTCGAGGTCCACCCCGAGGCCCCGACCCAGATCTCGCCCTTGCCGTCGCCATTGCTGTCGAACAGGTCCTGCGCCATGGGCGTGGCAAGGTCGTAGACCGACTTCATCGCGTGTTCCTCGGCCATGTAGGTGGGAACGCAGAAGCCCGAACGCCCCTCGTAGCTGCCTTCGGACAGGGCGACGGTTCCCTTGCCCTCGACGAATTCGTCGGTGAAGGACGCCTGGTTCGGCAGCCAGACATCGGGATGCACGTCGATATCGCCGCGCTCGCCATCCATGGCCGAGAAGATGACCGCGTTCGCGCCGGGGGCATAGCCCGCCTCGCTGCCCAGCCGGGTCTTGATGACCTGCGCGACGATGCGGCTCATGACCTTGGCGCCGGGCCAGCTTGGTTCGCCGACCATGACCTTTTCCTGCGCGGTGGCCGAGGTCGCGGCCAGGACCGCCGCGATGGCGGTCAGGGATTTAAGCTTCTTCATGTCATATCCTCTCTGTCAGGGGGATGCGCCGGTCAGGCGCGCGCCCGCTTGCGTTGCGGGTCTATGAAGGGAATGTCGGTCACGGTCGCGCCAAGGCGCTTCATCCGGCCGTCCAGCTGGCCGATCTCCAGCCGGGTGTCGTTCAGCGCGTGCTCGACGCCGATGCGCGCGATGGCGATGGCGTGCCCCAGCATGGGCGAGCGGGTGGCCGAGGTGACGATGCCGACCTGTCTTTCGCCCGCAAGGACCGGATCGCCGTGATGTGGCAGGTCGTTGCAGTCCAGAAGCAGCCCCTTGAGCACGCGCCGCGGGGCAGCAGCATTGCGTTCAAGCGCGGCCTTGCCGGTGAAGTCGGGCTTGGTCAGATCGACGGCGAAGCCCAGGCCCGCCTCGAACGCGTCGATGCCGGGGGCGAATTCGGCGTTCCCGGCGGCCAGCCCAGCCTCGATCCGGATCATCGACAGCGCGTCGCTGCCCATCGGCGTGATACCGAATTCCTGCCCGGCCTCGATCAGCGCATCCCAGATCGTCAGCGCATCGGCGCGGGCGCAGAAGATCTCGTAGCCCAGTTCGCCGGTATAGCCCGATCTGGACAGCATGAACGGCGCGCCGTCGCGGTCGTTCAACCGCGCGACGGTGACGCCGAACCATTTCAGCTGGTCCAGCGCGGGCACGGTCGGTTGCGTGAAGACGATCCGGCGCAGCAGGTCGCGCGATTTTGGCCCCTGCAGCGCAAGGTTCGGCATCGCGCCGCCCAGGTGATGGATGCGGACCTGCAGACCCATCTGCCGGGCCAGCGCCTCCAGCACGCGGCCGCTTTCCTCGGACCCGCAGCACCAACGGAACAGGTCTGGGGCAAGACGGAACAGCGTGCCGTCGTCGATGACGGTGCCCGCCTCGTCGCAGATCAGCGTATAGGATCCGCGCCAGACCGCCAGCTTGGCCACGTTGCGGGTGGTCGCGTGCTGCAGCAGGCGCTCGGCATCGGGGCCGATGATGTCGTATTTGCGCAGCCCGCTCATGTCCTGGATCGTCACGTCGTTGCGGCAGGCCCAGTATTCGCCGATCGCCCCGTCCGCCGCGAAGCTGGTGGGCGCCCAGAGGTCGCGCGCGGGCGCGAAGTTCTGCGTCAGCGGGGCCAGCCGTTCGTGGAAGGCCGAATTCTGGCTGATCGTCATGGGGGCGTCTTCCTTTTCGCGGTAGGCCACGGCGCGGCGGATGGGGGTTTCGGGGCGATAGATGCGGACATGCACATCCGTCGGGTTCCAGCCGTTGATGGGGTCGATGTCGTCGGGACAGGCGGTCGAGACGCAGACAAGGTCGTCCATCGCCTGCATCGCCACGTAATCGCCGGGACGCGAATGGGATTCCTGCGTCATCAGGTGATGGGAATGCGGGTCGATCCAGGTGTTCCAGAAGAAGTTGATCGCGGGCCATGCGCGCCTGCGCTGCACGCCGAACGGTGCCAGCGCGTCGGACATGTTGTCCGAACAGTTCACATGGCCCGGAAAGCCGCGCTCCTCGTAGCCGCGCGCGTTGCAGGCCAGCCCGAAGGTGTCGTGACGCCCGCAGGTATCCTGCACCACGTTCAGCAGCGGGCGCATCTCGGCATCGAAGAACTTGTCCAGGATGCCCGGCCCCGGAAAGGCCCGCCGCACCATCGAGCGGGTGGCCGTGCCGTCGATCGACAGTTCCAGTCCGCGATCGAGGCCATCCGCGCGGAAGGCGTTGAAATCCGAGCATTGCTGCCCTTCGACGTCGATGATCTGCAGGAACTCGCCCTTCTTCAGCTCGTAGGCCAGGGCGGTTCCGCGCGGAACGGTGAATTCGTCGCGCACATCGCCCAGAAGCGGCGGCAGCAGCGGCGAATTCGTCGCCGCCTGCCGATGTCCGACGCGGACCGCGCCGCCCAGGCCGCCCGTCACCAGCGCCTCGGGTGGGGTCGGCCAGAAGACCCAGATCGTCAGGGGATCGCGGACGCGCAGCAGCAGCGGCTCGTCCAGCGGGGCGATGCGACAGGCGGGCAGGTCGCGGCAGGTTCCGCCGCAGGCCGCGATCCAGTCGAACATGGCTTGCGGATCGCAATCGCCCACATCCATCGCGGTATTCGCGGTCAGGCCCAGTTCGGCCAGCGCATCGGCGCCGCGCGGTCCGAAGGCAAGGATGCGGGCCTCGGCCCCTGCCGCGATCTCGACCGACACGAGGTCGCCTGCACGGGCATCCAGCCGCATCCCCTCGCGCGGGGCAAGCGCGCGATCGACCGGGGCCGAGCGTTTGGGAAAGCCGTGGAAGCTGCGGGCAGGGGTCAGGAAACCCATGTTGTCGAAATCGCGCAGGACTGTGTAAGCGGTCATCAGTCGGTCTCGATTCTGCAGATGTAACTGGTTACAGTTGGCGTGTAACTGGTTACATCCGTCAAGAACCTATACAGGTGTTCCTGCGAAAATGCAGGAACGGCAGGGTGGCGTGATCGAATCTCGGGCGGTGCGGATGAATAAAACGGCGATGCGGAAGCGGGCGAACCTGCGCGATGTCGCAGCGGAGGCGGGCGTGTCGGTGGCGACCGTCTCGCGGGTGATGAATTCACCGGCAACCGTGGCCCCGGCCACGCGCGAACGGGTCGAGGGTGCGATGCGGCGGCTGCAGTGGGTGCCCAGTGCGGCGGCCCGCGCGATCAATTCGGGGCGGACGCGATTCGTGGGCGCGCTGGTCCCCACGCTGGACAGCGACATCTTCGCGCGCGTGTTGGCGAACCTCGAACAGGGGCTGACCGCGCAGCGGCTGTCGCTGGTCGTCGCCACGACGGATGACGATCCCGATATCGAGCTCGCCAAGGCCCGCGCCCTGCTGGATATCGGGGCCGAGGGGCTGATCGTGTCGGGCATGACCCGCAGCCCCGACTTCGACGAGCTGGTCGCCCGTGCACGCCTGCCGGTCATCGCGATTTCCTGCCACGATCCGGATTACCGGATGCCGACCATCGGATATGACAACCACGGTGCCGCGCTGGCGGCGCTGTCCCATCTGACCGGGCTGGGCCATCGTCGCATCGCCGTCCTGCACGGCCCGCTGCGCAACGACCGGACGCAGCGCCGCGTCCTTGCGCTGCAGGGGCAGGGCGATGCCGATCTGACCTTTCACGAGACCACACTGTCGACGGCGGGCGGCTGTCAGGCGGTCCGGGGCGTGCTTTCGGGTCGGCGCCCAAGCGCGATCCTGTGCCTGTCCGATGTCATCGCCGCCGGCGCGATGGCCGAGGTGCAGCGCCACGGGTTGCGCATTCCGGACGACATGTCGGTGATGGGTCTCGACGATCTGCCCGGCTCGGCGCATCTCTATCCGGCGCTGTCGACGATCCACTTGCCGGTGTCGCGGATGGGGCGCGCCGTCGCCGATGCGCTGGCGGGCTGGGTCGAGAGGGACGAGAAGCCGGACCCGCAACTGCTGGATCACGAACTGGTCGTGCGCGCCTCGACCGGTCCCTGCCGATGATCAGGCGCGGGGGGCCTGCCGGATCGCCTCGGCCAGCAGGGCCATGCCGTCGCGGATGAGGTTCGCGTTGATCGAGGAATAGGCGATGCGGTAATGCGCCTTGTCGGGCGCGCGATGCGCGAAGAAGGCATTGCCGGGTTCGATCAGGACGCTGTTCCGGCGCAGGTCCAGCGCCAGCTGGGTCGTATCGACGCCGGGCGGGGCCTTCATCCAGAAGGACGACCCGCCATGCATGTCGCGCCCCGCGGGCGTCAGGCCGAATTCGCGGATGCAGCCCTCCATGATGGCGCGGCGCTTGCCATAGACGCGGGCCATCCGCGCAAGCTGGCTGTCGTAATGCCCGAGCGACAGGAAATAGGCGGTCGTGCGCTGAATATGGCTGGGCGGATGGCGCAGGACGACCGTGCGCAGCTTGCGCATTTCCTGGATCAGCGGCTTCGCCCCCACGACATAGCCCAGCCGCAACCCCGGAAAGATCGATTTGGAGAACGACCCGAGGTAGATGACCGACCCCGCCCGATCCAGCGACTTGAGCGCGGGTGCGGGCGGGTTGAGGAAGGACATCTCGAACTCGTAATCGTCCTCGACGATGAGGAAGTCGTCCTGCAAGGCTCGGTCCAGCATTTGCAGGCGCCGTTCCAGCGGCATCGTCACGTTGGTCGGCGCGTGGTGGCTGGGGGTGGTGAAGACCAGGTCCGCATCCGGCGGGATCCGGTCCGGCGGCAGGCCGTCGCCATCCACATCGACCGAGGTCGCGACATAGCGCATCTGGTCGAAGATCCGGCGCAGCCCCGGAAAGCAGGGGTTTTCGACGATGGCCTTCTGCCCCTCGGACAGCAGCAGCTGCGCGATCATCCACAGCGCGTTCTGCCCGCCCATGGTGATCAGGATCTCGTCGGGATGGGCGCGGATGCCGCGGCGGGGCAGGATCTGGCGCAGGATGAACTCGACCAGCATCGGATCGTCGTTCTGGTAATGGTCCTGCGCAAGGCTGTCGAAATCGCGCCGCCCGACCGCGCGCAGGGCGCAGTTGCGCCAGTTGCCGTGGTCGAACAGGTCCGGGTCCGACTGGCCATAGATGAAGGGAAAGCGGTAATCGCTCCAGTTCGGGGGGCGCAGGATGTCGTCGCGCTGCAGGGTCCGGCGCGTCAGCTTGCGGTCCCAGTCCACGCCGCCGCGGCTGTCCTCGGCCTGGTCGGCGAAGACGGGGCGCGTAGGCGCGGTATCGGCCACGAAATAGCCCGACCTGTCGCGCGAGACGAGGTATTCGTTCGCGACCAGTTCCGTATATCCAAGCGTGACCGTGATCCGGGACACGCCCAGATGTTCGGCCAGCCTGCGCGAGGACGGCATCTTCTCGCCGGGGGCGCAGCGCCCCGAGACGATCGCCTCGGCCACGACCTGCTGGATCTGCTGCTGAAGGGTCGCGTCGCTCTTGGCGGGCAGAAGGAAGATTTCGGGTGGTATCGCCAATTGCCGTTCCGTCGCACGGGTGGTTCGGACCGCAGGTTAGCGCGGTCCGAACCCGTTGCGCAATCGCCGCCGGTCAGCCGAAGACGCGCGTCAGGGCGACGTCGATGGCCGCGGTGATCGCGTCGATGTCCTCGGCGGTGGCGATCAGGGCAGGGGCCAGGCACAGCGTGTTGTTGAAGCCCGGGATCGCCCGCGCTGTCGCGCCGATGATGACGCCCTGCGCCATGCATTCCGCGATGACGGCCTGCACCTTGGCCTCGGGGGCGGGTTCCTTGGTTTCCCGATCCGCGACCAGTTCGGCCCCGCAGAACAGTCCCAGCCCGCGCACGTCGCCGATCGCCGCGTGGCGTTCCTGCAATTCGCGCAGGTTGCCCATCAGCCGCTCGCCCATGGCCAGCGTGTTCTCCAGCAGGCCCTCTTCCTCGATGATGCGCATGTTCTCCAGCGCTGCCGCCGGCCCGCCGGTGCAGCCGCCATAGGTCGAGATGTCGCGGAAATGACCCATCGGATCGCTGGCATCCTTGAACATCTCGAAGACCTTCTCGGTCGTGACAAGACAGGCGATCGCGGCATAGCCCGAGGCCACGCCCTTGGCCATCGTCACCAGGTCCGGCTGGATGCCGTAATGCTGGTATCCGAACCACTTGCCGGTGCGTCCGATGCCGCAGACCACCTCGTCCAGATGCAGCAGGATGTCGTATTTGCGGCAGATCTCCTGCACGCGCTGCCAATACCCTTCGGGCGGGGTGATGACGCCGCCGCCCGCCGTCACGGTTTCAAGGCACAGCGCGCCGACGGTCTCGGGGCCCTCGCGCAGGATCACCTCATCGATGGCGTCGGCCGCGCGCTGGCCGTAATTCTCGACATCCCACTGCGCGCGGTATTCCAGGCAGTGCGGCACCTCGACGAAGCCGGGGGTATAGGGGCCGTAATGGGCGTTCCGCTCGAACTGGCCGCCCGCCGAGATCGTCGAGATGGTCGAGCCGTGATAGTCGCGCTCGCGATAAAGGATCTTGTACTTCTGCCCGCCGTAACGCTTCTGCGCGATCTGGCGGACCATCTTGAACGCCTTCTCGTTGGCCTCGGACCCCGAGTTGACATAGTAGACGCGGCTCATGCCCGGCATCCGCTCGATCAGCTTCTGCGCGAACAGGGCACCGGGAACCGATCCGTTGTTCTGCGCGAAGAAGTTCATCTTCGTGACCTGATCGCTGATCGCCTGCCCGATCGTGTCGCGGCCATATCCGACATTGACGGTCCAGACGCCGCCCGACACGGCGTCCAGATGTTCGCGCCCCGTGGCATCCCAGACGCGCATGCCCTTGCCCTCGACCATGATGCGGGGGTCGGTCGTCTCGTGCGCCTTGTGCTGGGTCAGGTGATGCCAGACATGCGCGCGGTCGGCGCTGATGATTTCCGAGAAATCGTTGACGGGGGCGACTTGGTTCACGGGAGGGCACTCCAATCGGGGGCAAGGGAAGGGGACATGCTTCGGGGGACGATCCCGCCGCTGCGCATCTGGTCCCAAACTGTGCCCAAACTTGCAGCGCGAGTAGGGCCAGACGACCCCAAGCGATAGGTCCAGACTTGCAGGCATGTTGAGCGGCGCATCATCATCCGCCTTGATCGGATCATCGGCGGGCGCCCCATGCGGGTCGCCGTGCCGGAACGACAGGGAAAAGCCTTGCGGCCAACGCGTCGCCAAACATCCGCCCGAAGGAGAGAGAGATGAGAAGATTTGCCAGCATGATGTCCGCAAGCGCGATGGCGCTGGTGGCGGGCGCCGCCGCCGCCGAGGAACTGACCGTGGCCTATTTCCTGGAATGGCCGATGCCGTTCCTGGCCGCCAAGGCCGACGGCACCTATGACGAGGCGCTTGGCATGAAGGTCAACTGGGTCGCCTTCGAGACCGGCACCGCCATGTCGGCGGCGATGGCATCCGGGGATGTGCAGATCGCGCTGTCGCAGGGCGTGCCGCCCTTCGTGGTGGCCGCATCGGCCGGTCAGGCGCTGCAGACGCTGGATGTCGCCGTCAGCTATTCCGAGAACGACAACTGCGTCGTCGCGACCGCGCTGGAGATCGACAAGGGCAGCGCGGACGAGCTGGCCGGCAAGAAGGTCGCCGTGCCGATGGGCACCGCCGCACATTACGGCTTCCTGCGCCAGATGGAGCATTTCGGCGTGGACGTGGCCTCGCTGACGGTCGTGGACATGGCGCCGACCGACGGTGCCGCCGCGCTGGCCCAGGGCGAGGTCGATTTCGCCTGCGGTTACGGCGGTGGCCTTGCCCGCATGAAGGAGCACGGCAACGTGCTGCTGACCGGCGCCGAGAAGGAGGAGCTGGGCATCCTCGTCTTCGACGTGACCTCGGCCCCCGCCGATTTCGTGGTCGAGAACGAGGCGCTGGTGTCCGAGTTCCTGGCCGTGACCGCCGCCGTCAACGCCGAGTGGAACGAGAACCACGACCCCGAGATGCTGGCCAAGATCGCCGCGGAATCCGGCATGACCCCCGAAGAGGCCGAGGCCGCGATCGAGACCTTCGCCTTCCCCAGTGTCGAGGAACAGCTGTCGCCGAAATGGCTGGGCGGCAACGCGCAGAACTTCATGAAGGGCGTCGCGGACGTCTTCGTCGAGGCCGGCAGCATCGGCAGCGCGCTGGACAGCTATGCCGCGGCGATCAACACCGCGCCCTTGGCCGCGACCCAGTGAACCCTGCGTTCCGGGCGCGGCACGACCCTGCGCCCGGAACGACCACCCTTTGATTTCGGGAATACTGCCCATGGCATTTCTCAGCATCGACAACCTGTCCATGCGTTTCGACCTGCCCAAGGGCGGGCATGTTCAGGCGTTGAAGGACGTCTCGCTTGATATCGGCAAGGGAGAGCTTCTGTCGGTTCTCGGCCCGTCGGGTTGCGGGAAATCGACGCTTCTGAACATCCTTGCCGGGTTCCTTGCGCCCACCGCGGGCCAGGTCACGCTGGATGGCCGCCCCGTCACCGGCCCCGGCGCGGAACGCGGCATGGTCTTCCAGAAGGGCGCGCTGTTCGAATGGATGAGTGTGCGCCAGAACGTCGAATTCGGCCCCCGCATGAAGGGCATGGACGAGACCGAGCGCAACACCATCGTCGAGAACCTTCTGGACACGGTCGGCCTTGGCGCGTTCAAGACCAAGGCCGTCTACGAGCTGTCGGGCGGCATGCAGCAGCGCGTGGCGCTGGCCCGCTGCCTTGCCAACGACCCCGACGTGATCCTGATGGACGAACCCCTGGGCGCGCTGGACGCGCTGACGCGCGAGAAGATGCAGGGCCTCGTGCTGAAGCTGTGGAAGGAGACGGGCAAGACCATCATCCTGATCACGCATTCCGTCGACGAGGCGCTGCTGCTGGGCGAACGCCTGCTGGTCATGGCCCCGCGCCCCGGCCGCATCCACAAGGAATATCGCCTGCCCTTCGCCGAACGCGCGGTCGGCGCCGATCTGCGCTCGGTCAAGGAAGATCCGGCCTTCGGGGCCACCAAGAACGAGATCCTGGGCATGATCTGGGAAATGGAAGAGGAAATCATGGGCGGAGCAGAGAACTGACATGACCGGTCTCATCATACTTGCCGTCTATGCCGCGCTGTTCTTCGGGGCGGCGCTGGCCATATCCCTGGTGCGCAGGTCGATGGCCAAGGTCACCGACTTCACCTCGCTCAAGACCGTCACCTTCGGGGATGAAAGCGCCGTAAGGCCCGACCGATGGGCCTCGATCATCTCGGTCGTGGTGGTGTTCCTGGTCTGGGGCGCGTTCACCGGTTCGAAGCTGGTGCCGGTCCACGTGCCGGGGCCTTACACGGGGACGACCTCGTTCACCTACACGGCGACCGCGCCGGACGGGCAGCAGGCCGACGCCACAGTGACCGTGCTGGTCCACGAGACCGGCGCCGAGGCCGAGGACCCCGAGGCCGGACCCGCGACCGGCTTTGCCACAAGCGATGTCGCGACCGTCGCCGCATGGCGCTCGGTCCTGATCAGCGCGCAGCGCAACGATGGCGACGACGCGACCATCACCGCGATCGAAGGTCGCCCGATCCAGCCGGGCGGCACGGTCGCGGTCCCCGATGGCAGCGTCACGATGACGGCCAAGGGCTCGCTCAACTTCTCGCCCGACAAGGGCCTGCAGATGGAGCCGATCTGGATGCCCGCCCCCGAGGCCGTCGTCGCCCGCTTCTTCGAGATCGCGCGCGACGGATACCAGAACGTCGCCCTGCTGGAACATGTCGGCTGGTCGCTGTGGCGCGTGATCGCGGGCTTCGTGATCGGGTCGCTGGTGGGGATCCCGCTTGGCTACGCGATGGGCCTGTCGGGCTGGGCGCGCGGCTGGTTCGATCCCATCGTCGAATTCATGCGCCCCGTCCCGCCGCTTGCGCTGATCCCGCTGGTCATCATCTGGTTCGGCATCGGCGAGAACGGCAAGATCGTGCTGCTGTTCCTGGCCGCGCTGTGGGTCATGATCATCTCGGCCCGGGCGGGCGTGTCGGGGGTGAACATCACCAAGGTGCACGCGGCCTACAGCCTGGGCGCGTCGAAATGGCAGGTGCTGCGGCATGTCATCGTGCCGAACTCGCTTCCCGAGATCTTCACCGGTGCGCGGGTCGCGATGGGCGTCTGCTGGGGCACCGTCGTCGCGGCCGAGCTGGTCGCCGCCGAAAAGGGCGCGGGCAAGATGATCGTCGCGGCGTCCAAGTTCCAGGCGACCGACATCGTGATCATGGGGATCGTGCTGATCGGCCTGATCGGCTTCGGCATCGACATCCTGATGCGCAAGGCCGAAAGCTGGCTGGTGCCCTGGAAGGGCCGCTCCTGAGAGAAACGCGAAACGCCGCCCCGTCGGGGGCGGCGTTCTTCGTTGCGGATCGGTTCAGATCAGGCCCGCGACGCCCTTGATCCCCGTCAGCACCGCCGAGAAGAACAGCACGCCAAGCGCCGCGATCCGGTAATGCCCGTCGCCCAGCCGCTGGAACAGGCGCGTGCCCAGCCAGCTTCCGATCAGCATCGATGGATAGGCCGCGACCGCTGCCAGCACCATGTGCCAGCGCAGCACGTCCGACCCGATCGCAAGCGATCCAAGCGCGATGACCGCCGTGAAGGCGAAGAACAGCAGCAACGAGGCCCGGCTGGATGCCTTGCCCGCGCCCCGGCCCAGGAAATAGGCCACGGCGGGCGGTCCGGGCATCGCGGCCAGTCCCCCCAGCAGGCCCGCCACCGCACCCGCGGTGATCGCCGGGCCCTTGCCGTCGCGGATCGTGACCTTCGCCATCAGCGCCAAAAGGCCCATCAGCACCACGACCGCGATGGCAAGGCGCATGGCGTCGGCGGGCAGGCGGGTCGCGAAGAACGCGCCGACCGGCGTGCAGATCACCGCGCCCGAGCACAGCAGGGCCAGCGCCTTGCGGTCCACGCTGCGGCGGTTCTGTACGATATCCGTCGGCGCGGCGGCGATCTGCAGCATCTGCGCCATGACCACCGCCTGGATCGGCGGCACGCTGAGACTGTAGAGCGGAACGGCAGCAAGGGCGAAACCGAACCCGGTCACGCCCCGCAGAAAGCCCGCCGCCATGGTGGCGGCGGACAGCACGATGATGTCGTCCATCAGTCGAAGTTCATGACGATGGTCTTGGACCGCGTGAAATGCTCCAGCATCGCCTCGAGCGAGGCTTCCTTGCCGAGGCCCGACCGCCCGAACCCGCCATAGCTGACATTGGGCTGGATCGTCAGGTTCTGGTTCACCTGGACATAGCCCGCATCCAGCCGCGAGGTGCTGTCCAGCGCGACCTGCAGGCTGCGCGTCCAGACCGATGCGGCAAGGCCGTAATGCGTGCTGTTGGCGCGGTCGATGACCTCGTCGTAATCGCTCCAGCCCTGGACGACGGCGACCGGGCCGAAGATCTCTTCCATGATGCAGGGGTGATCGTCGGGAAGGCCCGTCAGGATCGTCGGCTGGACGAACAGGTCGGGCGACAGCGCCGCGTCCTTGGGCAGCTGCCCATAGCGGGTGACGGTCGCGCCGGGCGTGGCCTCGGCCTGTGCGACATAGCCCGCGATGGTCGCGGTCTGGCGGGCGTTGATGATGGTGCCGACATCGGTGGCCTCGTCCAGCGGGTCGCCGATGACCAGCCGGTCCAGCTGTTCGCCAAGGCGCTGCATGAAGCCGTCCATCAGGCTGTCATGGACATAGATGCGGCTGGCGGCGGTGCAGCTCTGACCCTGGCGGGTGAAGCGCATCCCCGAGATCGCGCCCGCGACGGCCTTGTCCAGATCCGCATCCTCGCAGATGATCATGGGCGACTTGCCCCCCAGCTCGAGCGAGACGGGGATGATCCGCGACGCACCGACCTTGTAGATCGCCTCGCCCACGGCCTCGGATCCGGTGAAGGTGATCTTGGCGATGTCGGGATGGCCGGTCAGGGCATTGCCGCAGACCGCGCCGGTGCCGTTCACGATGTTCAGCACGCCCGCGGGCAGGTGGGCCATCATGATCTCGGCCAGAAGGAAGGTCGCGAAGGGGGCTTCTTCCGAGGATTTCACCACGACCGAGTTGCCCGCGACCAGCGCGGGGCCGACCTTCAGCGCGAACAGGACCAGCGGCACGTTCCAGGGCACGATCGCCGCGACGACGCCAAGGGGCTCTCGCGTGGTCATGGTCAGCATGCGCGGGTTGTAGGGGACGGTCTGGCCCTTCAGTTCCGATCCCAGCCCGCCATAGAACTCGATGATATCGGCGGCGACGGCGACCTCGCCCCGGCATTCGGTGCGGATGGCCTTGCCGGTCTCGCGCGCGAGGACCTGGGCGATCAGCTCGGCGTTCTGGGCCACGGCGCGGGCTGCGGCGGCGACGCGCTTGCCGCGTTCGCGGGCGGGGACCTGCGCCCATGCGACCTGCGCGGCCTTGGCCGATGCGACGGCGGCTGCGGTCTCGTCGGCGTCGCTGGCGGCGGCCTGCCCCAGCACCAGCCCCGTGGCGGGGTTCAGCACGTCCAGCGCCGCCTTGGCGGGGACGCGCTGTCCGTTGATCAGGTTCACCTGCCGGTAATTCGCGAAGACCTCGTCCGGTGCGGTCTGGATCTGTTTCTGCGTCGTCATTAAGGATTCTCCGGCCATGGAACATTCGGCTGGGTCCGGTATAGATGGCGAAAGCCCCCCGGCGTTAGGGCCAGAGGGGCGGTTCGATAGTGCCAGTTTGACCTCCGGCTCAGGCGATGTCGGGCAGGGTGGTCGTGGCGTATTCATGCGTGATGCTGCGACCCGTCGCGGGGTCGGTCATGCGCATCCGGAATTGGCCCGCCGGACGCACGCCGCCGATCGCGCCGAAGGTGCCGCACATCATCGCGACGGGGCCGTCCTTGGCCAGGTCGTCGAACCCCGCGCCGTCGATCAGGTCGGCCAGCGGCCGGATCGAGGCCGCCGTGCCCTTCTGGTATTCGACCCAGTCGCCGCCCTCGTGGATCCAGCTTTCCAGCACAAGATCCTCGAGCCGGTCGGCGATCCCGTCCCAGTCCCACAGCTGGGCCGCGCAGGGCTTGGCGCAGACCTGCTTCGACATGGCGACCGAATGCGCCTCGAGCGCGCGGTCGGTATGGTCCGACCCCAGCCCCAGCCAGCGGCGGGCGCCGTCCTGCACGATCATCGGCTCGACCTCGCCCGAGGATGCCGGGCCGACGGCCTGGATTTCATCGGCGGTGGTCAGCAGCGATGCGGACACGCGATAGAACAGCGGCGTGGCCGAGGGCGGCTTGACCCCCAGTTCGGCCAGCTCGTCGATATGGTGCTGGATGGCGTCCTGGTTGCGGCCCGTCCAGCCCGCGATGATCAGGTTCGCGGGCGTCAGGTCCAGCGCCGTTCCGTCGACGGTGAATTGCATGAAGTCAGTCCTTTGCTACAGAATCGAGGGCAGCCAAAGGGCCAGCCCCGGCAGGGCGATCAGCGCCGCGATCATGCAGATCATGACCAGCACATAGGGGATCGCACCCATGATGACATCGTTGATCGAGCCGCTTTTTCGCGCGCCCTGCACCACGAACAGGTTCAGGCCGACGGGCGGGGTGATCAGCGCCATCTCGATCAGGACGATCATCAGGACGCCGAACCAGACCTTGTCATAGCCCAGCCCCGCCATGATCGGCACGACGATGGGAATGGTCGCGACCATCAGCGACAGCGTCTCGATGAAGAAGCCCAGCACCAGGTACAGCGCGATGACCAGCAGCAGCGTGCCGAAGGGCGACAGGCCCGACCCCTCGATCATCTCGGTCAGCTGCCGTCCCAGCCCCGCCGAGGTCATGGCGAAGTTCAGGAAGGACGCGCCCGCCACCACCAGCATGATCATCGCGGAAATGCGGATCGTGCCGTGCAGCGCCTGCGCCATTGCGCGTGGACCCAGCCCGTCGCCCAGGAAGATCGCGATCAGCCCGGCCATGACGACCCCGATCGCGGCGCTTTCGGTGGGCGTGGCCCAGCCTGCATAGATCGAGCCGATGACCACCGCGAACAGCAGGATGATCGGCACCAGCTGGATCAGGCTGTTCGCGCGTTCGGCCCAGCCGAAGCTGCGCGACGGCCCGCCCAGATGCGGGCGCGCAAGGCAGATCGCGGCGGTGACGGCGATGAAGGCCAGCGCCATCAGCAGCCCCGGGATCAGCCCCGCCGAGAACAGGCGTGGGATCGAGGTTTCCGTCAGGAAGCCATAGACGATCAGGTTGATCGAGGGCGGGATCAGGATGCCGAGCGTCCCACCCGCCGCGATCGCGCCGGAAAACAGGCGCGGATCGTAGTTCAGCTTCTCGGCCTGCGGCATGGCGACGGTGGCCACGGTCGCGGCGGTCGCCACCGACGATCCCGACGTGGCCGAGAACATCGTCGCGGTCGCGATATTGGCATGGACCAGCCCGCCCGGCAGCCAGGACAGCCACTTGTCCAGTGCCGCATAGGTGCGTTCGGCGACGCCGCCGCGCACCAGGATCTCGCCCAGCAGGACGAACAGCGGAATGGCGATCAGGGTCGAGGAATTCGAGGCCGACCAGATCACCTGTCCCAGCCCGCGCAGCAGCGGGAAGGCGGAATAGAACTCGCCCACGCCGATGCCCAGGATGAACAGGACGATGCCGACGGGGATCGACAGGGCCATCAGGCCCAGAAGGGAAATCGCGACGGTCCAGATCATTCCTGCAGCTCCGATCCCATGCCGATGGCGGCGTCGAATTCAGCGCGGCGGCCCTTGGCAAGATGCGCGATGCCGATCAGCGACAGCAGCGTCGCCGACAGCACGAACCACATCCAGCCCGAGAACCAGATGCCCTGCGGGATCCACAAGGGCGTTTCCAGCGGGGTGTTGGCCCGCGATCCGCGTTCCAGCGTCTTTTGCAGCACCGGCCAGCAATGCCACGCGATCAGCAGCACGACGCCGTTGGTGACGATCATGGCGAAGATGTCCATCGCCGCCTGCGATGGCTGCGCCAGCTTCTGGCGCAGCACGTCGATGCGGACATGCGCGCGGTCCAACAGCGCGCAGGCCAGGCCCCAGCTTGCGACGGCCGCCATGACATAGCCCGACACCTCGTCCGAGCCGCCAAGCGATCCCCAGCCGAATTTGCGCAGGATCACGTCTGTCAGGATGAAGGCGACGGTCAGCAGCAGCGCGACCCCGAGGATCAGCGCGACGATACGGTTGGCGCGCCGAAGCGCGCCGTGCAATGCATCTGTCATGGCGGTTGTCCCGGCTTACTGGATCGTCACGCCGACGGCCTGGCCGACGGTCTCGTTCCAGCGCGTGGCCCAGTCCCCGCCCGCGCGTTCCGCCCAGTCGGGCAGGACTTCCGAGGTCAGGATCTCGCGCGCGGTTTCGACATCGGCCTCGCTCGGTTCGACCAGGGTCATCGAGGCCGCCTCGCCCGAGGCGCAGTCGCCGGTGCCCGTCAGGCAGGCGATGTCATTGTCCAGACCGCCCTCGGCTGCGGCCCATGCGGGGGCCTCCAGCCCTTCGGCCACGGCGGATTTCAGGGTCGCCCGCTGGTCTTCGCTGAAACCGTCGAAGCGGTCGGCATTCATCGCGATCACGACCGCGTCCCAGCCGCCAAGCGGAATGGTCATCAGCGTGTCGGACACTTCCCACCAGCCCGCGGAATAGCCCGAGCCCGCGCCGGTCACCGCGCAATCGATCACGCCGCGCTCCAGCGACCCCGGCACCTCCGAGAAGGCGATGTTGATGCCCTCGGCCCCGAGCGCCTCGAGGAATTTCGTCGTCATGCGGCCCGAGCCGCGCACCTTCTTGCCCTCCAGATCGGCAAGCGAGGCGACCTCGCCCTTGCAGAAGACGACCTGCGGCGGATAGGGCGCGATGCCCAGTACCTCGGCGCCGAAGCGGTCGCGCATGATGTCGTCGACCATCGGACGGGCGGCCTCGACCATGGCCTGCGCCTGGGCGGGGGTGGTCGCGACCAGCGGCACGTCCAGACCTTCCAGCTCGGGCGCGTCGCCCACGGTGTAATCGGCCACCGTCGCGCCCACGTCGAAGACGCCGTCGCCCAGCATCCGGTAGACATCGGATCCGGCAATGCCCATCTGGTCGAAGCTGGTCAGCTGCGCGGTGAATTCGCCGTCGGTCAACTCGGGCAGCTTCTCGGTCCAGAAGGGGGTCTCGAAGTCCTGGTACAGCGGCAGGTTCGACCAGCTGCCGACGATGGCCAGTTCCTCGGCCAGGGTCGGGGTCGCCATCAGGGCGGTGCTGGCCAGAAGGGCAAGCGTGGTGCGTTTCATGTCATCTCTCCTGTTGGTTCTTATAGGTAGACGCCGGTCAGCCGCATCTCTGCGCGGTCTGCCGGAATGTCGGTGACCAGCATGTGGCCGGGGGCGTGCGTGATCGCCAGCGCGGGGCGGGCGCTGGCGATGGCGGCCTGCGGGGTGACGCCGCAGGCCCAGAAGACCGGGATGTCGCCGTCGCGGATATCGGGCGCGTCGCCATAATCGGGCGCGTGGATATCCGCGATCCCGATGCGCGACGGATCGCCCAGATGGATCGGCGCGCCATGCGCCAGCGGCATCCGCGCGCAGATCTGCACGGCCTCGATCGCGTCGGCGGCGGGCATGGCGCGCATGCTGACGACGACCGGACCGCCGAAGCGTCCGGCGGGGCGCGTCGGCAGGTTGGTGCGATACATCGGCACGTTGCGGCCCGCATCCTGGTGGCGGACGGGAATGCCCGCGCGGGTCAGCGCATCCTCGAAGCTGAAGGAACAGCCAAGCGCAAAGGACACCATGTTGTCCTGCCACAGATCGGCGATGTCGGTCGGCTCGGCCTCCAGTTCGCCGTCGCGCCAGATGCGGTATCGCGGCAGGTCGTGGCGCAGATCGATCCCGTCCCCAAGCGTCGGCAGCGCGGGATCGCCCGGTTCGCCCACGGCCAGCAGCGGGCAGGGGCGCGGGTTCGACTGGCAGAAGCGCAGGAAATCGGCGGCATCGCTGCCGCGCAGGATCACGAGGTTCGCCTGCAGCGCATCGCCGCCATGCCCCGCCGTGGGACCGTCGAAGCCGCCCCCGCGGATCTGCGCCCGAAGCATTCGCGGATCGTGCAGAATGGGGGCGGCGATGGTCATTGCGGTTCTCCTGCTGGGTTCCGAACAGGATTCAGCAGATCGTCATATCTTATCAATAGTTCATTCATGCCCATTACTGATCGCACAGTGCGATCAGTCGGCGGCGGCATCCAGCGCGGCGCGGGTCACCTCGCGGCCGATATCCTCGTTCCGTTCGGGCATGAAGCAGATGGCGAAATCCAGGTCGGGCAGGCGGGCGTCTTCGCGCGTCGGGATCTCCTCGATGCCGACATGGGGCCAGGCGCGGACGATGTCATGCGGGATCGTGCCGATGCCGAAGCCCTGCCCGACAAGGTGCAGCACCGTCGCCAGCGAGGCCGATCCGTGGACCGCCACCGCCTGCCTGCGCCCCGGAGACAGCAGGTCCAGAACCCGCCGGTGGGGCAGGGTGGATTTCGGAAAGGACACGATGGGGTTCGCAGCCAGATCGTCGATGCCCGCCGGGCGGGGCAGGGCGAAATGCGCGGGCGCCGCGAACCAGCCCAGGCTGACGGGGGGCAGGGCAGCCAGATGCGCGCCGCGGGGTGCCTGGTCGCGCAGCAGGATGGCCACGTCCAGCTGATCCTCGGTCAGCATCTGCGCCATCTGTTCGGACGTATCGACCGAGATCTCGAACCGCAGCAGGGGGTGGCGCGTGCGCAGGTCGGTCAGCAGGCGGGGCAGGATGGTGTGGGTCATCGTCTCGGCCACGCCCAGCCGGACGACGCCCGCCATGTCGCCCTGGGTCAGTTCCTCCAGGATGCGGTCGCGTTGGGCGATCAGGATCTCGGCCTCTTCGACCAGGCGGCGGCCGGGGGCGGTCAGCCGCACGCCGCGCCCGTCGCGCTCGAAGATGGTGATGCGCATCCGGCTTTCCAGATGACGCACGCGACGAGAGATCGCGGATTGCGCCAGCCCCGTCGCGTCCGATGCCGCGCGAAAGCCGCCATGACGCACGATGGCGCGGATGATGTCGATATCGCGGAATCCGAACATCCGGTCTGTTCCCCCCTTGTGGCGTCTGCCTGTTTCGTGGGCAATCGCGTGACGACCCGCCCGCCGCCGCGCCTTATCGCTTTGCCCCGTGCCGCGCCTGCACCATTCATGCAGCATGAGCCAGCCGCTTTCCATCGTCGTGGTCGAGGAAGACCGCGACCGCGCCATCGCCATCATGGACGCCCTGCGCGACGCGGGCGACCACGAGGTGCACGTGATCGGACAGGCGACGGGCCTTGCCCGCAAGATCGCGGCCTGCCAGCCCGACATCGTGCTGATCGACATCGACAACCCCACCCGCGACATGCTCGAGGAACTGACGCTGGCCTCGGGGCCGCTGGACCGGCCGGTCGCGATGTTCGTGTCGGGCGCGGCTGGCGGCCTTGCCCGCGCCGCGGTCGAGGCGGGCGTCAGCGCCTATGTCGTGGACGGCCTGCTGCCCGAACGGCTGAAGCCGGTGATGGACACCGCCATCGCGCGCTTCCAGATGATGCGCCAGATGCGGTCCGAACTGGCCGAGACCCGCCGCGCGTTGGAGGAACGCAAGGTCATCGACCGCGCCAAGGGCCTGCTGATGAAATCCCGCCGCATCGACGAGGACGCGGCCTATGCCCTGCTGCGCCGCACCGCGATGGACCAGGGCCGCAAGATCGTCGAGGTCGCCCAGGCGCTGGTGACCGCATCGGAGCTGCTGTCATGAGGATGCTGCGCCTTCCCGTCGCCTACATGCCGCTGGTCGATGCGGCGCCGCTGATCGTCGCGCAGGAAATGGGCTTTGCCCGCAACGAGGGGCTGGAGCTGGACCTGATCGCCGCGCCGTCCTGGTCCTCGGTCCGCGACATGCTGGCCTTCGGGCGGGTCGATGCGGCGCATCTGCTGTCGCCCGTGCCGGTCGCGATGGCGCTTGGGATGGGGGGCGTCTCGACCGCGCTGTCGGCGGTGATGGTGCTGTCGATGAACGGCGACGTGATCGGCGTCAGCCGCCGCCTGGAACAGGCGCTGCGCGATATCGGCCACCCGTTCGATTTCCGCGATCCCTTCGCGGCGGGCGCGGCCCTTGCGCGGATCGCGCCCGACGGGCTGACAATCGGAGCGCCGTTCCCCTTCTCCATGCATGTGGAACTGCTGCACCGCTGGTTCGCGGCCACGCCCTTGGCCGACATCCCCGTCACCATCCGCACCGTGCCGCCGCCGCTGATGGCCGATGCCCTTGCCGCGTCCGAAATCGACGCCTTCTGCGTGGGCGAGCCCTGGGGCTCGGTCTCGGTCGAGGCCGGATACGGGGCGCTGCTGCTGCCGGGCAAGGCGATCTGGTCCTTCGCCCCCGAGAAGGTGCTGGCCGTGCGCACCGAATGGGCCGAGACCGAGCCGCATCTTCTGGGCCGCCTGATGCGGGCGGTCTGGCGTGCCTCGCGCTGGCTGGCGGACCCCGCCGCGCGGACCGCCGCCTCCGAGATCCTGTCGCGCCCCGCATGGCTGGACCTGCCCCCGGAGATGATCGACCGCGCGCTTGCGGGTCGCCTGGTCGTGTCGGGCAGGGGCGAGGAACGGCAGGTCGATCGCTTTGTCGAATTCCACGCGGGCGCCACCGGCTTTCCCTGGCCCAGCCAGGCGAAATGGATCGCATCGCGGCTTGCCGCGCGCACGGGTGGCGACCGCGCCGCCGCGATGGAGCGTGCGGCGCAGGTCTTCCGGCCCGACATCTATCGCAGCCAGCTGGCGGGAATCGGCGCCGACATGCCCGGCGCGAACGAGAAGGTCGAGGGCGCGCTGCACCACCCGACGCAGGTTCCCGCGGTCGAGGGCGAGGTCGTCCTGCAACCCGATGCCTTCCTCGATGGTCAGATTTTCGACCCTTACGCCGATTGACGCCCGTTTTGCGGGCAGATCGCGGCCCGCCCGCGGAAAATCGTGCTGCATCGCGGCGCTTGCGCTTGACCGGGGGCGGATGCCGCCGGATGCTGGGATCAACGGGGGCAATGGCGTCCTCGGGTCCGCAATACCCACAATACACACGGGAACCCCAGTGTCGGGGCCCCATGAGCACAGCCGCTCGACCCTCTGCCGCATGGCAGGGCGCGTCAGCGGCTTTTTTGCATTTCGGCCCCGGACATGGGCCACCAGTGACAGGAGACATCTTCCATGAAGCGCCTTCTTGCCAGCCTTGCCGCCAGCACCGCCCTTGCGGGCCCCCTTGCGGCACAGGATCTCGAGATCGACGAGCTGACCTTCGGCTTCATCAAGCTGACCGACATGGCCCCGCTGGCCGTCGCCTATGAACGCGGATATTTCGAGGACGAGGGCCTGTTCGTCACGCTCGATGCGCAGGCCAACTGGAAGGTCCTGCTGGACGGGGTGATCGACGGCACGCTGGACGGCGCGCACATGCTGGCCGGCCAGCCGCTGGCCGCCACCATCGGCTATGGGTCCGAGGCCCATATCGTCACGCCCTTCTCGATGGACCTGAACGGCAACGGCATCACCGTGTCGAACGAGGTGTGGGAGAAGATGCGCCCGCATGTCGCCTCGATGGACGATGGCCGCCCGGTCCACCCCATCGGCGCCGAGGCGCTGGTCCCCGTGGTCGAGGAATTCCGCGACGCCGGAGAGCGGTTCAACATGGGCATGGTCTTTCCCGTGTCCACCCACAATTACGAGCTGCGCTACTGGCTGGCGGCGGGCGGGCTGCATCCGGGCTTCTACAGCCCCGACGACGTGTCGGGCCAGATCGACGCCGACGTCTTCCTGTCGGTCACCCCGCCCCCGCAGATGCCCACCACGCTCGAGGCCGGGACGATCCACGGTTATTGCGTGGGCGAGCCGTGGAACCAGGCCGCCGTCCAGCGCGGCATCGGCGTCGCGGTCGTCACCGATTACGAGATCTGGCCCGACAACCCCGAGAAGGTCTTCGGCCTGACCGCCGAATTCGTCGAGCAGAACCCGAACACCACCCGCGCCCTGGTCCGCGCGCTGATCCGCGCCGCGATGTGGCTGGATGCCGACGACAACGCCAACCGCATGGAGGCGGTCGAGATGCTCAGCTGGCCCGAATATGTCGGGGCCGATGCCGAGGTGATCGCCGCATCCATGACCGGAACCTTCGAATACGAACCCGGCGACGTGCGCGACGTGCCCGATTTCAACGTCTTCTTCCGCTACAACGCGACCTATCCCTTCTATTCCGATGCGGTCTGGTACCTGACCCAGATGCGCCGGTGGGGCCAGATCGCCGAACCGCAGACCGACGAGTGGTACCACGATGTCGCGAAATCCGTGTACCGCCCCGACATCTACCTGGAAGCGGCCCAGAGCCTGGTGGACGAAGGGCTGGCGGATGCGGCCGATTTCCCCTTCGACAGCGACGGCTTCAAGGATGTCGTGGACACGCTGATCGACGGCATCCCCTATGACGGGCGCACGCCCAACGCCTATATCGACAGCTTCCCCATCGGGCTGGGCGGCGAACAGAAGATCGCCGACGGCGAAGTGACGGGCTGAGGGGGGGCATCATGACAACCATCGACCCCAATTTCGACGCCGCCCGCGAGGCACGCCGCGAACGGAACTTCACCCGCATCAACAAAGCCGATGCCTGGCTGAAGGTCGCGGGCCTGGGCTGGCTGACGCCGATGATGCGGATCGCGGCGGGCGACAATGCCCGCACGCAGGGCCGCGAGCTGTGGCGCCTGATGGGCGTGCCGCTGCTGGCGATCATGGCCTTCCTGCTGCTGTGGGGAACGCTTGCGCCGCGGGTGCAGACCTCGCTCGGCGCGATCCCCGGCCCCGCCGCCGTGTGGGAGCAGGTGGTGAACCTGAACGAGGACGCGGCCCGCACGCGCGAACGCGCCGCCGACTTCTATGCCCGCCAGGACGAACGCAACGCCGAACGCATCGCGGCGGGGCAGGAGCCGCGTTACCGCGATTTCACGGGCGCGCCGACCTATTACCAGCAGATCTGGACCTCGATCACGACGGTGTTCTTCGGCTTCCTGCTGGCGACCGCCGTGGCGGTGCCGCTCGGGATCGCGGCGGGGCTGTCGGCCACCGCCAACGCGGCGCTGAACCCGCTGATCCAGATCTTCAAGCCGGTCTCGCCGTTGGCATGGCTGCCGATCGTGTCGATCGTGGTTTCGGCGCTCTATACCGCCGATGACGGCTGGTTCGAGAAGTCGTTCCTTGTGTCGGCCATCACCGTGACGCTGTGTTCGCTGTGGCCCACGCTGATCAACACCGCGCTTGGCGTTGCCAGCATCGACAAGGACCTGGTGAACGTCTCGAAGGTGCTGAAGATGGGCACCTGGACCAAGATCCGCAAGCTGGTCCTGCCCTCCGCGCTGCCGCTGATCTTCACGGGCCTTCGCCTGTCTCTCGGGGTCGGTTGGATGGTCCTGATCGCGGCCGAGATGCTGGCCCAGAACCCGGGTCTGGGTAAGTTCGTCTGGGACGAGTTCCAGAACGGCAGCAGCCAGTCGCTGGCCAAGATCATGGTCGCGGTCTTCACCATCGGGATCATCGGCTTCCTGCTGGACCGCCTGATGTTCACCATCCAGTCGCTGTTCACCTTCACCAACAATCGCTGAGGGACAGGTCATGACGATACTCGAATTCACGGGCGTCTCGAAATCCTTCGGGGAAACGCAGGTGCTGAAGGACGTGGACCTGAAGGTCGAGGCCGGAGAGTTCCTGGTCATCCTGGGCTTCTCGGGGACGGGCAAGACGACGCTGATCAACCTGATGGCGGGGCTGGAACGCCCCACCCGCGGCAGCGTCACCTTCAAGGGAAGCGCGATCACCGAACCCGGCCCCGAACGCGGCGTGATCTTCCAGTCCTATTCGCTGATGCCCTGGCTGACGGTGAACGGGAACGTCGCGCTGGCGGTGGACACGATGTTTCCGCAGCTGTCACGTGCCGACCGCGCCGCGCGGGTGGACCACTATGTCCGCATGGTGGGCCTGGGCCACGCCGCCCATCGGCGCCCGGCGGAACTGTCGGGGGGCATGCGCCAGCGCGTGAACGTCGCCCGCGCGCTGGCGATGGACCCCGAGATGCTGCTGCTGGACGAGCCGCTGTCGGCGCTGGACGCGCTGACCCGCGCGAACCTTGCCGACGAGATCGAGCGCCTGTGCGCCGCCGACCGCAAGACCTGCGTGCTGATCACCAACGACGTGGACGAGGCGATCCTGCTGGCCGACCGCATCGTGCCGCTGAACCCCGACGGCACCCTGGGGCAGGAATTCCGCGTCGATCTGCCCCGCCCGCGCGACCGGGGCGCGATGAACAGCGACGCGGGTTTCAAGAAGCTGCGCGCCGCCGTCACCGGATACCTGATGGACGCGGGCATCGAGGCGCGGGTCGAAGGCACACGCGTGCTGCCCGACGTGACGCCCATCTTCGGCAAGCCCACCGCCGTGGCGGATGCGCAGGCGGGGCTGGCCGATCAGCGCTTCCTCGAATTCTCGCAGCTGCACAAGATCTATGCCACGCCCAAGGGGCCGCTGACCGTGGTCGAGGATTTCGACCTCAGGATCGACCGCGGAGAGTTCATATCGCTCATCGGGCATTCGGGCTGCGGGAAATCGACCGTGCTGACGATGGCCGCGGGCCTGAACGAGATCAGCAAGGGCGCGATCACGCTGGACCGCAAGCACGTGCAGGGCGCCGATCCCGAACGGGCCGTGGTGTTCCAGTCGCCCTCCCTGTTCCCCTGGCTAACCGCCAAGGAGAATGTCAGCGTCGGCGTGGACAAGGTCTATCCCCGTGCCAGCCAGGCCGAACGGCAGGACGTGGTCGAATACTATCTTGAACGCGTGGGCCTGGGCGATGCGATGGACCGTCCCGCAGCCCAGATGTCGAACGGCATGCAGCAGCGCGTGGGCATCGCGCGGGCCTTCGCCCTGTCGCCCAAGCTGCTGCTGCTGGACGAACCCTTCGGCATGCTGGACAGCCTGACCCGGTGGGAGCTGCAGGAGGTCCTGATGGAGGTCTGGTCCCGCACCAAGGTCACCGCGATCTGCGTGACCCATGACGTGGACGAGGCGATCCTGCTGGCCGACCGCGTCGTGATGATGACGAACGGCCCGCAGGCCACGATCGGCAAGATCACCAAGGTCGACCTGCCGCGCCCGCGGACGCGCAAGGCGCTGCTGGAACATCCCGATTATTACGCCTACCGCCAGGAGGTCCTCGATTTCCTTCAGGAATACGAGCATGGCGCGCGGCCGAACGAAGCCAGGGCCAAGGGGACGACCGACCCCAAGGCCATCGCTGCGGAGTGATGGACATGGACAAGCAGAAGATCGTCGTGATCGGCGCGGGCATGGCCTCGGGGCGGGTGCTGGAACACCTGACCGATGCGGCTCCGGACCGCTTCCAGATCACCCTCTTCAATGCCGAGCCGCGCGGGAACTACAACCGCATCATGCTGTCGCCGGTGCTGGCGGGCGACAAGACCTACGAGGATATCGTCACCCATGACGATGCCTGGTACGCGGATCGCGGCATCGCCACCCGCTTTGGCGAGAAGGTGCTGCGCATCGACCGCGAGGCGCGCGTGGTGCATGGCGAGAATGGCGCGGTGCCCTATGACCGGCTGATCATGGGCACGGGGTCGAACCCCTTCATCATCCCGCTGCCGGGTCACGATCTGGAAGGCGTCATCGCCTATCGCGACCTCGAGGATACGCAGCGCATGATGGCGATGGGCGCGGGCAAGCGTGTCGTCGTGATCGGGGGCGGGCTGCTGGGCCTCGAGGCGGCTGCCGGCATGGCCGCGCGCGGTGCGCAGGTCACCGTCGTCCATATCATGGGCCACCTGATGGAGCGGCAGCTGGACGAGGCCGCGGGTTACCTTCTGAAAAAGTCTCTGGAATCCAAGGGGATCGAGGTCAGACTTCAGGCCAATTCCAAGGAGATCGTCGGCAAGGACGGCCATGTCGCCGCCCTGCGGCTGGAGGACGGCACCGATCTGCCCTGCGACCTGCTGGTCATGGCGGTGGGCATCCGTCCGAATGTCGCGCTGGCGCAGCAGGCGGGCCTTGCCGTCGGGCGCGGCATCCATGTGGACGACCAGATGCGCAGCTCGGACGCGGATATCTTCGCGGTCGGCGAATGCGTCGAACACCAGGGCGCGGTCTTCGGCCTTGTCGCGCCGCTCTATGATCAGGCGAAGGTGCTGGCGGCCACGCTGCTGGGCGAGGATGCCGCGTTCGTCCAGAAATCGCTGTCCACCAAGCTGAAGGTCACCGGCTGCGACCTGTTCAGCGCGGGCGATTTCGCCGATGCCGAGGGGCGCGAGGACATCGTCTTCCGCGACCCCGCGCGCGGCATCTACAAGCGGCTGGTGATCGAGGGCGACCGCCTGATTGGCGCGGTGATGTACGGTGACACCGCCGACGGCAACTGGTTCTTCGGCCTGATCAAGGACGCCACCCCGATCGAGGAGATGCGCGAGACGCTGATCTTCGGCCCCGCGCATCAGGGGGGTGCCTCGGCGGACCCTCTGTCAGCCGTTGCAGCATTGCCGCCTGAGGCGGAGATCTGCGGCTGCAACGGCATCTGCAAGGGCACGATCACCGACGCGATCGGGGCGGGGGCGACCGACCTGGACGCCATCCGCGCCACCACCAAGGCCAGCGCATCCTGCGGGACCTGCACGGGCCTGGTCGAACAGCTGCTGCAGGTCACGCTTGGCGACGAATTCGTCATGCCGGTCGCCAAGCCCGTCTGCGCCTGCACCGACCACACCCACGAGGATGTGCGCCGCCTGATCAAGACCATGCCGCTGAAATCGCAAGAGGCCGTCTGGCAGGAACTGGGCTGGAAGACCCGCAACGGCTGCCATGTCTGCCGTCCCGCGATCAACTTCTACCTGCTGGCCGACTGGCCGCTGGAATATCGCGACGACCCGCAAAGCCGGTTCATCAACGAAAGGAAGCACGCCAACATCCAGAAGGACGGCACCTTCAGCGTCGTTCCCCGCATGTGGGGCGGGCTGACCAACCCGACCGAGCTGCGCGCCATCGCCGATGCCGCCGAGAAGTACAACGTCCCCACCGTCAAGGTCACCGGCGGCCAGCGCATCGACCTGCTGGGCGTCCGGGGCGAGGATCTGCCCGCGATCTGGGCCGATCTGAACCGCGCGGGGCTGGTGTCCGGACACGCCTATTCCAAGGGCTTGCGGACGGTGAAGACCTGCGTGGGGACCGATCACTGCCGCTTCGGCACGCAGGACAGCACGGGCCTGGGCGTGCGGCTGGAAAAGCTGCTCTGGGGGTCGTGGACGCCGCACAAGGTCAAGCTGGGCGTTTCCGGCTGCCCGCGCAACTGCGCCGAGGCGACCTGCAAGGATGTGGGCATCGTCTGCGTGGACAGCGGCTACCAGATCGGCGTCGGCGGTGCCGCGGGCATGGACCTGCGCGAGACCGAGCGCCTCTTGGATGTCGCGACCGAGGCCGAGGCCATCGAGGTGACGACCGCCTTCATCCAGCTCTATCGCGAGAACGCGAAATACCTGGACCGCCCCTACAAGTGGATCGCGAAGGTGGGGCTGGACTGGGTGCGCGAACGCATCGAGGACAAGGCCGAGCGTCGCCGCCTGATCGACGCGTTCGAGCTGTCGCAATCCATCTATCGCAAGGACCCCTGGGCCGAACATGCCGCCACCCGCGCGGCGGATTACGCCCCCCTTGCCGACCTGACACTGGAGGCCGCGGAATGAGCTGGATCGATATCGGCGCCATCGACGACATCCCCCTGCGCGGCGCGCGCAAGCTGCGCACCCATCTGGGCTGCGTCGCGGTCTTTCGCACCGACCGGGACGAGGTCTTCGCGACGGGCGGCACCTGTCCCCATCGCGGCGGTCCGCTGGCCGAAGGGATCGTGCATGGCCGCGCGGTCACCTGCCCGCTGCACAACTGGGTCTTCGACCTGGAAACCGGGCAGGCGCGGGGCGAGGATGCCAGCATCCCCACCTATCCAGTCAGGGTAGAACGGGGCCGCATCCTGATCGACGCGACCCTTCTGCGCAGGGCCGCCGCATGAGCCGCGAGACGCGTTCCACCTGCCCCTATTGCGGGGTGGGTTGCGGGGTGCTGCTGCGCGCGGATGGCGCGGGCGGGCTGTCGGTCAGGGGCGATCCCGACCATCCGGCAAATCGCGGCAGGTTGTGTTCCAAGGGCGCGGCCCTGGCCGAGACGGTCGGCCATGCGGGACGCCTGACCGCGCCGCTGGTGGACGGGCGTCCGACCGATTGGGACGCCGCGCTGGACCTGGTGGCCGACCGGTTCCGCGACACGATCGCCCGCCACGGGCCGGACAGCGTGGGGTTCTATGTCTCGGGTCAGCTGCTGACCGAGGACTACTATGTCGCGAACAAGCTGATGAAGGGGTTCATCGGGTCGGCGAATATCGACACGAACTCTCGGCTGTGCATGGCGTCGACTGTGGCGGGCCATCGGCGGGCCTTCGGGACGGATACGGTGCCCGGCACCTATGAGGACCTCGAAGAGGCGGATCTTGTGGTGCTGGTCGGGTCGAACCTTGCGTGGTGCCACCCGGTGCTGCACCAGCGCCTGCTGGCGGCGCGTCAGGCGCGCGGCACGCGGATCGTCGTCATCGACCCGCGCCGCACGGCCAGCTGCGATCAGGCCGACCTGCATCTTGCGCTGTCGCCGGGGGCCGATGTCGCGGTCTTCAACCGCCTGCTGGCCGCCATCGCGGATGCGGGCGCGGTGGATGCCGATTTCGCGCAGAACGTCGAGGGGCTGGACCATGCCATCGCCGCCGCCCGCGCCGAGGGCATGGATACCGGCATCCCCGAGGAAACCCTGCGCGAGTTCTGCCGCATGTGGATCGCGACGCCGCGCGTGGTGACGATCTTCAGCCAGGGGGTGAACCAGTCCTCGTCGGGGGCGGACAAGGTGAACGCGATCCTGAACTGCCACCTGGCGACGGGTCGGATCGGCAGGCCGGGCATGGGGCCGTTTTCGGTGACGGGCCAGCCCAACGCGATGGGTGGCCGCGAGGTCGGCGGCCTTGCGAACATGCTGGCCTGCCATCTGGACCTCGAAGATCCAGCGCACCGGCAGGCCGTGCAGGATTTCTGGGACGCCCCCCGCATGGCCGACAGGCCCGGCCTGAAGGCGGTCGAGATGTTCCGCGCCGCAGCCGAGGGCCAGATCAAGGCGCTGTGGATCATCCACACCAACCCCGCCGCCACCATGCCCGATGCCGAGAATGTCCGCCGCGCCATCGCGGGCTGCGATTTCGTGGTCGTCAGCGACGTGACGGGCGCGACCGATACCGCGCGGCTTGCGCATGTCCTGCTGCCCGCCGCCGCCTGGGCCGAGAAGGACGGCACCGTCACCAATTCCGACCGCACGATCAGCCGTCAGCGCGCCGTTCTGGCAGCGCCCGGACAGTCGCGCCCCGACTGGTGGATGCTGGCGCAGGTCGCACGCCGCATGGGCTTTGCAGGCTTCGACCATGACGGGCCGGCGCAGATCTTTCGCGAATACGCGCGGCTGTCGGGCGTGGCCGCAGGGTTCGGGCGGGATTTCGACATCTCGGGGCTCGCCCGGGCGGATTACGACACGCTGCAGCCGCGGCGCTGGCCGGTCGCCCCGGGCCGCAGCGGCGGGCGCTTCTTCGCGGACGGGCGGTTCTTCCACCCGGGTGGCAAGGCGCGGATGCTGCCGGTGACGGCGCGGGCACCGGCGGCGCCTGCCTCGGGGGATCTGCCCTTCCGGCTGAACACGGGGCGCATCCGTGACCAGTGGCACACGATGACGCGCAGCGGGCTGTCGCCGCGCCTGTCCTCGCACCTGCCCGAGCCTTTCGTGGACATCCACCCCGCCGATGCCGCCGCACAGGGGATCGCGCATGCCGATCTGGTGCGGCTTCACAGCCCGACGGGCCGTGCGATCCTGCGCGCGCGGATCACCGACGCGGTCCGCCCCGGCCAGCTGTTCGCCCCCATCCACTGGACGGGCGAGACCGCGCCATCCGCCCGGATCGACACGCTGATCCCCGCCGTCACGGACCCCATCTCGGGGCAGCCCGAAAGCAAGGCCGCGGTCGTCGGCATGCGCCGCTTCGACGCGGCGTGGTACGGGTTCGCGGTGTCCGACCGCGCCTTCCGGCCCGATCACGCCTATTGGGCCATCGCCCGCACCGCCGCCGGATACCGGGCCGAGATCGCGGGCAGCGCGCCCGTCGACGACTGGGAAGCCGAGGCCCGCCGCATCTTCGGCCCCGCGGGCGATGCCGTCAGCTTCTGCGACCCTGCGCGCGGCACGGCGCGGCTCGCGCTGTTCCGCGATGGGCGGCTGGCCAGCGCGCTGTTCGTCGCGCGGCGGCCCGTGGCGGTCATGCGCGACCATCTTGCGGGCCTGCCGGGGGGCGACGGGACGGACGTGCTGACGGGCCTCCCGCCGATCGGGCGTCCCGATCCGGGTCCGATGCTGTGTTCCTGCTTCGGGGTCGGCGTGAACAGCATCGTCACGGCGATCGAGGATGGCGGCCTGACCTCGGTCGAGGCGGTGGGCGAATCTCTGCAGGCGGGCACGAATTGCGGGTCCTGCCGCCCCGAGATCGCGCAGCTTCTGGCCAGGCAGGCGACCCGCTGCGCGGCCGAGTGACGGCTGGCTGTCACCATCATTTCACCCGGCCTGCACGAAACCGTCACGAAGCGCCGCGAAACAGCACGGAAACACGGACAGGAGGTTTCCATGCATCTTCCCGCAACGCTGACGGCCGTCTGCGCGCTGGTCGCGGCCGCGCCCGCGCTGGCCGATCCGGTCTTCAACCGGATCGCCAGCTTCGCCACGACCGCCAACATGGCCGAGGGCGAGGACCGGATGCGCGAGACCTCGGCCGAGATCATGGCGGTGACCGAGGACGGCATGCGGCTGATCTATTCCGACAGCCCGCTCGGGGTGATCGGCATGATCGACATCGCGGATCCCCGCGCGCCGAAGCCGCTTGGCAATATCGACGTGGACGGAGAACCGACGACCGCCGTGATCCGCAAGGGGATGGCCTTCGTCGGCGTGAACACCTCGGAAAGCTTCACCGACCCGTCGGGTGCGCTGCGCAGCATCGACCTGGCCGAAGGGCGCATCGTCGACAGCTGCGATCTGGGCGGGCAGCCCGACAGCGTGGCCATCGGCTCGGACATGATCGCGGTCGCCATCGAGAACGAGCGTGACGAGGATCTGGGCGATGGCGGCCTGCCGCAGATGCCCGCGGGCTTCGTGGCGCTGCTGCCGCTGACCGATGCCGGCGTCGATTGCGCGGCGATGACGCGCGTGGACCTGACCGGCCTGGCCGAGATCGCGCCCGAGGATCCCGAACCCGAATTCCTCGACATCAACGACGCGGGCGAGATCGTCGTGACCCTGCAGGAGAACAACCATATCGTCGTGATTGGCGCGGATGGCGCCATCGCAAGCCATTTCAGCGCGGGCAGCGTCGATCTGGACGGCATCGACGTGGCCGAGGAAGGCGCGCTGGACTTTACCGGCCAGCTTCGCGACGTGCCGCGTGAACCCGACGCGGTCAAATGGCTGGACGCGGATCATTTCGTGACCGCCAACGAAGGCGACTGGAATGGCGGCTCTCGTGGGTTCACCGTCTTCGCGCGCGACGGCGGCGTGGTCTTCGACAGCGGCAACGGCTTCGATCGCGCGGTCGCGGCCATCGGGCATTATCCCGAGCACCGCTCGGAGAACAAGGGCGCCGAGCCCGAGGCCGTGACGGTCGCAACCTTCGACGGCCAGCGCCTGCTGTTCGTCGCCTCCGAACGCGGCAGTGTCGTCGGCGTCTATGATGCGACCGACCCGGCCCAGCCCCGCCTGCTGCAGATGCTGCCCTCGGGCATCGGCCCCGAGGGGCTGGTCGCGATCCCCGCGCGCAACCTGTTCGCCACCGCCAACGAGACCGACCTGGGCGAGGATGGCGGCGCGCGCGCCCATGTGATGATCTTCGAACGCGCCGAGGGGCAGGCGGCCTATCCGACGGTCACGTCAGAGGGGTCGGACCCGCTGATCGGCTGGGGCGCGCTGTCGGGCCTTGCGATGGACCCAGCCCAGCCCGGCACGCTATTTGCCGTCAGCGACAGCGCCTATCACACGCAGCCCGCGATCTTCACCATCGACGCCACGCAGACGCCGGCCCGCATCACCGCGAAGACGGTGCTGACGCGCGACGGTGCGCCCGCTGCGGCGATCGACCTGGAAGGCATCGCGCCGGATGGCCAGGGCGGCTTCTGGCTGGCATCCGAGGGCAATGCCGACAAGGATGTCCCGCACCTGGTCCTGCAGGTGGGTGCCGATGGCGCGATCCTCCGCGAGTTCGACCTGCCCGAGGCGCTGGTCGCGCATCGCAAGCGCTTCGGCTTCGAGGGGATCGCCCTGCACGAGGGCAAGCTGTGGATCGCGGTCCAGCGCGAATGGGGCGACGATCCGGCGGGGCAGACCAAGCTGCTGCAACTGGACCCCGCCACCGGCGAATGGTCGGGCGTGCGCTATCCGCTCGAGTCCGGCGAGGGCTGGGTCGGCCTGTCCGAACTGACGGTTCATGGCGACCACCTGTACCTGATCGAGCGCGACAACCTGATCGGGGACGCGGCCGTGCTCAAGACCGTGACCCGCGTGGCAATGGCCGATCTGCAGCCCGCGCCCCTGGGCGGCGATCTGCCGCTGGTCGCCAAGGAGGTGGTCCGCGACCTGATCCCGGACCTGCGCCGCTGGAAAGGATACGTGCAGGACAAGGTCGAGGGGATGGCCATCTCGGACGGGGGGCAGGTCTGGATCGTCACCGACAATGACGGCGTGGACGATGCCTCGGGCGAGACGTTCCTGTGGTCCTTCGACCTGCCCTGAAGACAAGGGGGATCGCGCCGTCGTGATGGCGCAACCCATTGAACTTCCGATCCGACGGGCGCATGGCGGCGGCGAAAAGGGCCGACCTCCATGCGACCCTTCGCAAGGAAACGGAAGGTATCCCCATGTCCCAGACGGAAACGCGGCCGCGGGTCGTCATCATCGGGGCGGGCTTCGGCGGACTGGCCGCCGCCAAGGCGCTGCGCCACGCCCCCGTCGATGTCGAGATCATCGACAAGCGCAACTATCACCTGTTCCAGCCGCTGCTGTACCAGGTGGCGACGGCGGACCTGTCGCCCGCCGATATCGCCTGGCCGATCCGCAGCATCTTCTCGGCCCAGAAGAACGTCACGGTCACGCTGTCAAAGGTCATGGATGTCGATACCGACCGTCAGGTGGTCCTGCACGAGAACGGGGAATCCCGCTATGACCACCTGATCGTCGCGAACGGGTCGTCGCATTCCTATTTCGGCAAGGATCACTGGGCCGAACACGCCCCCGGCCTGAAGCGGATCGTCGATGCGACCGAGGTGCGCCGCCGCGTCCTGATGGCGTTCGAGCGCGCCGAACTATGCGAGGACCCCGAGGATCAGGCCCGCGAGATGACCTTCGTGATCGTGGGCGCGGGCCCGACCGGGGTCGAGATGGCGGGCGCCATCGCCGAGCTGGCGCATGTCACGCTGTCCGACGATTTCCGCCGCGTCGATCCCGACGATGCCCGCGTGATCCTGATCGAGGCCGGGCCGCGCATCCTCTCTGCCTTTCCCGAAAGCCTGTCGGCCAAGGCCGAGGCGTCGCTGAACCGGCTGGGCGTCGAGGTCCGCACAGGCGTCATGGTCGAACATATCGCGGACGATCACGTCATCGCCGGGGGCGAGACCATCCCCGCGATGACCGCGATCTGGGCCGCGGGCGTCAAGATCGACAGCCTTGCGCAATGGCTGGGATGTCAGACCGACCGGATCGGGCGGGTCGCCGTCATGCCGGACCTGACGGTGCCGGACCTGCCCGCGGTTTCCGTGATCGGGGATGCGGCCAAGCTGCCTTGGCGCGACGGGATGGACGTTCCGGGCATCGCCCCCGCCGCCAAGCAGGAGGGGAAATATGCAGGCCGCCGCATCGCCGCGCTTGCGACGGGACGCGCCGCGCCCGCGCCCTTCCGGTATCGCCACATGGGCAGCCTTGCGACCATCGGGCGGAACTCGGCCATCATCTCGTTCGGGCGGATCAATCTCAGCGGGTTCTTCGCGTGGCTCTGCTGGGGGCTGATCCACATCTATTTCCTGATCGGGATGAAGCGCCCGCTATTCGTCGCGATGAACTGGTTTTCCAGCTATGTCTTCCGGTCCAAGGGCGCGCGCCTGATCACCGGGATGGAGGCCCTGCGCGCCGTCCGCGCGCATGTCCCCCGCCGCCGCTGAGGCCCCGGCGCGTCACGCGATGCGCGGCGCGCCTTCTGCCATCCGGCCCATGATGCCGATCGCGACCGAGTCGCTGATCTTGATGTGCCGGATCATCAGGTCGCGCGCCAGGTCGTGCTGCCCCGAGGCGACGGCCTCGTGGATCCGCCGGTGTTCGAGGTTCGACTTCTCGATCTGGCCGGGCAGGTCCAGCTTCGCGACGATATAGCCGATGATGCGCAGGGCGAAGCCATAGGCGGCCTCGTCCAGGGCCGGGTTGGCGCATGCGGCGATCAGCCCGTGATGGAAGTCGATATTGGCGTCATAGTAGAGATTGGCATCCTGGCCCGCGGCCTCGCATCGGGCGATGGCGGTTTCCAGCGCGCCAAGCTGCGCGCGGCTGATGCGTTGGGCGGCGTGAAAGGCGATCGCGCCCTCGATCTCGGACAGGGCCTCGTTCAGGCGCAGCAGGTCCGCGAGGTCCAGTCGGGTCAGAAAGACGCCGCCGCTGGATCTGCGCGTGATGATGCGCTTGGCGTCCAGCCGCATGAAGGCCTCTCGGACGGGGGTCGCGGAGACGCCCAGGCGTTCGCGCAGATCGCCATCGTCGATCCGGTCGCCGGGCAGCAGCCGCCGCGACAGGATGCGGGCGATGATGTCGGCTTCAACCGTATCTGTCTGCGAACTCATGGATCTGGCTCCGGTCCGGATGATCGTTCCCCTAGCAATGGTTGGCGTGCGACGCAATTCTATAAAATGACGTATTGGTTTTATATCGGACTAACCGTAAGGATAGTTGAAAGCGCGATTTCGACAACCGCAGGCAGAAACCCGCCCGTTCAAGGGGTCGCGCCCCAAGCCTAAGCCCACCGGGCCCTTCGGAAAACCCCGAGGCACCGGAAGGTATCGTTGCATGCATCGGCGGCGGTCGGGTGATGGTGCATGTCAACTTGCGGACACTGTCCGCGCCAAGGGGAAGATGGTCATGGTCGTTTCGCTCAACACGGGCAACACCCTCTACGCTTATGAAGGCAGCCTCGCCAATCTGCTGGGGCTGTCTGTCCTTCCCGCCTTTTCCAGCCCAACCTCGGCAGTCATCACGGATGATGATGGCATTCTTGCGCCCGGCGGCGACAGCACGATCAGCCTGGGCGGCGGGCCTGAACAGTCGCTGAACTATCTCGGGTCCGGCTCGGTTTCCAGCACGCTCGGGCTGCTGGGTTCAACCCCGATCATGGTCTTCTCGACCGGCAGCGGCGCGTCCGAGCAGCTCTATATCTATGCCCCCCTGGGGTTCCCGGTCGCGTCGGGGTTGATCTCGTCGTTCAACGTCTCCGAGACCGCGCCCTTCAACCTGTTCGCAAACGCCCCGGGCGTCGTTGACGGAACCGCCCTTGGCCAGACCATGGGGGTCGGATTCACCGACCTCGATGGCGACCAGATCACGGACAATGCCGACACGATCCTGGGCAATGGCGGCGCTGACGGGATCGGTTCGGGCGGGGGCGACGACCTCGTCTATGGCGGGACCGGGAACGATACCGTCAACGCGGGCGATGGCAACGACACCGTCTATGGCGAGGACGGGGCCGATTCCATCGTGGGCGGCGCGGGGGCCGACCTGATCGATGGCGGTGTCGGCGACGACGTTATTGGGGGCGACGCGGGCGCCGACCTGATCTATGGCGGGGCCGGCAACGATAGCCTGTACGGAAACGCCGACGACGACACGATCTATGGCGGCATCGGCAACGACATCCTGTTCGGGCAGGGCGGGAACAACACGCTGTTTGGCGAGGAGGGCAACGACACCCTGGCGGGCGGCATCGGCTTTGCCGATCTGATCGAGGGCGGGATCGGCGACGACTTGGTCATCGCGACCTCGGGGGCCGACACGGTCGATGGCGGCGACGGGACTGATACTCTTCAGGCGTATATCGGCGTAGAAACCCTTGCCAACAACATGAACGTGACCGTCGACGAGAACGGCAACGGCTCGGCCACCATCAACGGCGTCAACGGGGGTACGTTCACCTCGTTCGAGAATTTCGTCGCGGCCGAGGTTGCGGGCGAGAACGACACCATCACCTTCAGCACTGCGACCGGCTTCGACAGCATCACGGGCATCGCGCCGGGTGCCAGCGGCGTCTTCACCAGCGACGGTGGGACCATCGTGCCCTTCGGCGGCGCGGGCCAGCCCACCTATGGCGAGCTGGTCGTGGCGATCCAGTCCGGCACCTATGGCCGCGGCACGATCAGCATCACCGGCGGTGACGAGGCGGGCCAGGTCGGGGGGATCACCTTCTCGAACTTCGAGACGATCAACATCTCGGTCACCTGCTTCACCCGCGATGCGATGATCATGACCGACAATGGCGAGGTCCGCATCGAGGATCTGACCGAAGGCGATTACGTCCAGACGGTCGACAACGGCCTGCAGCAGATCAAGTGGATCGGCAGCCAGAAGCTGGGCGCGGCCGATCTGGGCGCGAACCCCAAGCTGAAGCCGATCCGCATCGCGGCGGGCGCGCTTGGCTGCGGGCTGCCGGAACGCGATCTGATCGTGTCGCCCCAGCACCGCATGCTGGTCCGCTCGCGCATCGCGCAGCGCATGTTCGGCCAGCCCGAGGTGCTTGCGGCGGCCAAGCAGCTGCTGGCGCTGGACGGGGTCGAGGTGATGCACGAATGCACCGAGATCGAGTATTTTCACTTCATGTGCGACCGTCACGAGCTGGTCATCGCGAACGGCGCGGCCACCGAGAGCCTGCATACCGGCCCCGAAGCGATGAAGTCCCTGCCGCAGAAATCGCGCCAGGAGATCCTGTCGATCTTCCCGGATCTGCTGGACGTGGACTATTCCTCGATCGCGGCGCGGATGCTGCTGTCGGGCAGGCAGGCGCGGCAGCTTGCAATGCGCCACCAGCGCAATGCCAAGCCGTTGCTGGCGGCGGTGCACTGACGGGCCCCACGATCACGAAGCCGTGATCGGTGTAACATTCCGGCCCTCCGGCACGAACCGCACGTCATGGTTCATGTCGGAGGCTGAAGATGATCCGTTTTCCCTTGAAGGCCGCTGCCCTTTCGCTCGTGATGGCCACGGGCGCATTCGCGGGCGAGCAATATGTCGACCGCACCGGATATGCGGTGTCGGGATATGACGTCGTATCCTATTTCGACCTTCCGCAGGCGGCCCTTGGCCAGCCGCAACCGACGCCCGCCAAGGGGCTGAAGCAGTTCACCGCGACCTATAACGGCGCAAGCTTCGCCTTCGCCTCGGCGGCGAACCGCGACCGGTTCCTGGCCGATCCGGCGGCATTCGCGCCCCAGTATGACGGGCATTGCGCCTATAGCGTGGCCAAGGGTGGCAAGGTTCCGGGCAATCCGAACCTGTGGCGCATCGTCGATGGCAAGCTGTATCTGAACATCACCGACAGGGTAGTAGGCTTCTGGGAAGAGGATATTCCCGGCAACATCACGCTGGCCGAGGGCAAGTGGGGCGGGATCGAGGGTGCCGCCGCATCCCGCGACCGCATTCCGGGTTTCCGCGCCTCGGTCCCCGACTGAGCCTGACGGGCATCCGCGGCAACGACCGGCGGGTGCCCCAAGAACAGACCAACAGGAAGGCCAAGCGAATGAAGACCGACATCTGCGACGGCAGCGTCAGCATCACCGATCCCACCGCGCTGCAGGAATGGAACAGGACCATCCGCGCCTTCCTTGCCCATGGCAGCCAGACGCCCGTGCATCTGGGCGCGGTGCTGGAACGCGAACCGGGCTTTGCGATGGGGCACGCCGCCAAGGGGCTGTTCACCCTAATGCTGGGCCGGCGCGAACTGATCGCCGCCGCGCAGGATGCGCTGGACGTGGCCCGATCCGCGCTGCGCCAGGGTCAGCCCGCGCTGCGCGAAAGGCTGTGGTGCCGCGCGCTGTCCGCATGGCTTGCGGGCCGTCCCTCGGGCGCGATCGCCGCCATGGAAGAGGCGCTGCTGGACAATCCGCGTGACACGCTGTCGGCCAAGGTCTCGCACGCGATCCGCTTCATCCTGGGTGACCATCACGGGATGCGGCGGTCCATCGAGCGGGTGCTGCCCGCGCATGGCCCCAACCACCCGCTGCGCGGCTTCGTGCTGGGCTGTCACGCCTTCACGCTGGAGGAGACCGGCGATTACCGCGCTGCCGAGGCGGCGGGGCTGGAAGGGCTGCGTCACGCCTCGGATGATGCCTGGGGGCTGCACGCGGTCGCGCATGTCTATGACATGACCCACCAGCCGGATCGCGGCATTTCCCTGATCGAGGAAAACTGCGGAAGCTGGCTGCATTGCAACAATTTCCGCTATCACGTGTGGTGGCACAAGGCGCTGCTGCATCTGGACCGGGGCGAGTTGGACAAGGTGGTCGAGCTGTATGACACCGAGGTCCGCCACGACCGCACCGACGATTACCGCGATTTTTCGAATGCCAGCTCGCTGCTGATGCGGCTGGAGCTTGAGGGCGTGTCGGTCGGCGACCGCTGGAACGAGCTTGCCGACCTGGCCGAGACCCGCGCCAACGATGCCTGCGTGGCCTTCGCGGATCTGCATTACATGATGGCGCTCAGCCAGCAGGGGCGGCAGAAGGCCACGCAGGCCATGCTGGAACGGTTCCACCGCGACGCCGCCGCCCCCGAGGCCGAGACGCTGCGCATCATCGCCGATCCCGGCCTGACCGCTGCCGAGGGGCTGGCCGCCTATGGCGAGGGGCGCTATGCCGCCGCCTTCCGCAACCTTGCGCAGGCCCAGCCCCGCATGCAGACCGTCGGCGGCAGCCACGCGCAGCGCGACGTGTTCGAACGCATCACCATCGACGCAGGGATGCGGGCGGGCTATCTGTCGGAAACCGAGGCCCTGATCCGCAAGCGCACCGCGCTGCGTGGCGGGGTCGAGGATGCCTTTGCCGCCGCCCGCATGCAGCAACTCTCTGCCGCGATGCGGCTTGCCGCCTCTGCCTGAGACTGAAAGAGCACCGACCCGCATGACCATGGTCCAAAACATTTCCGATGCCGGTCGCGCCCCCGCCGCGACCGTCTCGGCCCCTGCTGCGCGCGTGCGCGATCCACGACTGGATTTCTTTCGCGGGATCAACATGTTCATCATCCTGATCGCGCATGTGCCGTCGAACTGGCTGACGCTGTGGATCCCGGCGCGGTTCGGCTTTTCCGACGCGACCGAGGCTTTCGTCTTCTGTTCGGGCGCGGCCTCGGCCATCGCCTTCGGCAAGCTGTTCGAACAGCGGGGCATGGCGCTTGGGACGGCGCGGGTGGGCTTCCGCATCTGGCAGGTCTACTGGGCGCATATCGGGCTGTTCATGGCGATCGCCGCGACCATGGCGATGCTGAACGGGCTGGGCAGCTTCGAGAAGGACTATGTCGGGTCGCTGAACCTGCATCCGTTCTTCAATGATCCGTTGACGAATCTGCCCGCGCTGATGGGGCTGTTCTATGTCCCGAACTATTTCGACATCCTGCCGATGTACCTGGTGCTGCTGGCGCTGATGCCGGTGATGATCTGGCTGGCGGGCATTTCGCGGCTGCTGGCGCTGGCGCTGGTCGCGGGGCTGTGGCTGACCGCGAATATCGGCGACGTGAACTTCCCGGCCGAGCCGTGGTCGGACCGCCAGTGGTTCTTCAACCCGCTTGGCTGGCAGCTGATCTTCTTTACCGGCTTCGCCTTCTCGGCGGGCTGGATCCCGAAGCCGCCGGTCGATTGGCGACTGGCGGTGATCGCGGCGGCGGTGGTGCTGCTGACCGTGCCCTTCGCCTATTTCCGCATCATCAACGCCATCCCCGAGATCGGCGCATGGCGGTCCGACTGGCGTTTCCTGATCCAGAAGAGCGATTTCGGCATCCTGCGCTATGTCCATTTCCTGGCCGTCGCCTATCTGGCCTGGATCGCGGCGGGCGAGGCCGGGCACCGCCTGCTTCCGCCGGGTGGGCAGGGGGCCGTCACCCGCATCTGGCGTGCCTGCCTTGCGATGATCATGAAGGTCGGGCAACAGTCGCTGGCGGTGTTCATCGCCTCGATGTTCATGGCGCGGCTGATGGGCGTGGCGCTGGATCAGGCCGGTCGCAGCAACTGGACGATGTTCTGGGTCAACCTGACGGGCGCGGCGCTGCTGGTCACGGTGGCCTATGTCGCGGGCTGGTTCAAATCCCACCCCTGGCGCAAAAGGGCCTGAGCCGATGCAGCGTCGCTCCGTCCTTGCCGGTCTGATGGCCGCAGCCCTTGCCCCCCGCGCGACATGGGCCGAGGAACCGGGCCTGACCCTTGGCGATGCCCAGCCCTTCACGGTCGAGGGCCTGATCGACCGCGCGCGCCGCATGGCCGGCGCCCCTCATCGCCCGCGCCCGCAGATCCCGCAGGCATGGCACGAGATCAGCTATGACCAGTACCGGATGATCTGGTTCGACGGGCGCAACGCGCTGTGGCGCGGCGGGCAGGCCCCGCTGCAGGTGGACCTGTTCCCGCCGGGGCTGTTCTATCGCCGTCCGGTCGGCATCTCGGTGGTCGAGGATGGGAAGACCCGTCCCGTCCTGTTCGATCTGGGCGTCTTCGACACGACCGACCGCTTTCCCGATCTGCCTGTGGACGACACGCTCGGCTATTCCGGGCTGCGCCTGCGCGCCGAGATCGAGAAGCCCGGCATCTTCCAGGAATTCGCCGTATTCCAGGGCGCCAGCTATTTCCGGGGGATCGGCACGGGGCAGATCTATGGCCTGTCGGCCCGTGGCCTTGCCATCGACACCGCCGAACCAGGCGGCGAAGAGTTCCCCGAATTCACCGATTTCTGGATCGAACGTCCGGCGAACGGCGCGCGCGAAACCGTCATCCACGCGTTGCTGGACAGCCCGCGCGCGACCGGCCTCTACAGTTTCCGCATCCGCCCCGGCGCGGTTCTGGAGATGGACGTTACCGCGCATCTGTTCGCGCGCCAGCCCCTGTCGCATGTCGGTCTGGGGCCGCTGACCTCGATGTTCCTGTTCGACGAGACCATCCGCGACCGGTTCTCGGATTTCCGGCCCGCCGTCCATGACAGCGACGGGCTGCTGATCCATAACGGCGCGGGCGAGACGATCTGGCGGCCCCTGTCCAATCCGCGACAGCTGCAGATCTCGGCCTTCGTCGATGACGGTCCGCAGGGCTTCGGCCTGATGCAGCGGGCGCGGGGCTTCAGCGATTTCGCCGATCTCGAGGCGCTGTACCATCGCCGTCCCAGCCTGTGGGTCACGCCCGATGCCGATTGGGGGCGCGGGGCCGTCACGCTGGTCGAGATTCCCGCCGATCGGGAGATCTTCGACAATATCGTCGCTTATTGGCGCCCGTCCGAACCGGTCCTGCCCGGTGCTGAGCATCGTTTCGGATACCGCCTGTCATGGGGCAATGATCCGGCGCCCCCGCGCGGGCTGGCGCAGGTTACGAATACGCGGATGGGCCGCCACATGCAGACGCAGGACTGGATCATCACGGTCGATTTCGCGCCGCATCCCGATCTGGAGGGCGATCTGTCGACGGTCGAGTTCATGACCCGCAGCAGCGCGGGGCAGGTCAGCGGCGGCGTGCTGCAGCGCAACCCCGATACCGGGGGCGCGCGCCTTGCTGTCACCTTCACCCCCGGTGCCGCGACCCTGGCCGAACTGCGCGTCCAGCTGCGCGCCCCCGACCGCCCCCTGTCCGAGGTCTGGCTGTATCGCTGGACGGCCTAGTCGCCGTCCAGCCCCAGATCCCGCCTGATGCGGTCGGTATCGGCCCCGAAACGCGGCGGTGCGCTGCGATAGGTGACCGGCGTGCGCGACAATTTCAGCGGATTGCCCAGCAGCCGCACCTGACCCGTTTCCGTCTCGGGGGCGTCCATCGCGACGGTCATCTGCCGGGCCTGCGCCTGTTCCGAATTCAGCGCCTGATCCAGATCGTTGATCGGCCCGACGGGGACCTTCACGGCCTCCAGCCGCTGGACGATCCAGGCGACCGGATGGGCGGTCAGCAGCGGGCGCAGTTGCGGTATCAGCGCGTCTCGGTTCGCCAGCCGCGCAGGGTTCGTCGCATAATCCGGGTCGGCCGCCAGATGCGCGGCGCCGAACACGTCGCAGAACCGCGCGAACTGCGCGTCATTGCCGACCGCGACGATCACATGCCCGTCCGCTGCCTGGAACACGTCATAGGGCACGATGTTCGGATGGGCATTGCCGCGTCGCTGCGGCAGCTGCCCCGAGGTCAGGAAATTCGTGCCCTCGTTGATCAGCCAGGCCATCTGCGCATCGACCAGCGCAAGGTCGATATGCTGCCCCTCGCCGGTGCGGTCGCGGTGGCGCAGCGCGGCAAGGATGCCGATGGTGGCATACATCCCGCACATCACGTCCGCGATGCCGACGCCCACCTTCATCGGCGGGCCTTCGGGGGCGCCGGTCAGGCTCATGATGCCGCCATAGCCCTGCGCCATCAGGTCGTAGCCGGGCTTGTCACGGTTCGGCCCCGTCTGCCCGAACCCCGAGATCGAGCAGTAGACAAGCCCCGGATGCCGCTTCAGCAGCGTGTCGTGATCCAGCCCGTACTTGACCAGCCCGCCGGGCTTGTAATTCTCGATCACCACATCGGCACGGGCGGCCAGCGCGGCAACCAGATCGCGCCCCGCCTCGGAGCCCAGATCGGCAGCGACCGATTGCTTGTTGCGGTTCGCGGCCATGAAATACGCGCTGAGATCGCCCGTGCTGCCATCCTTTAGCGTCGCATAGGGCGGTCCCCAGCCGCGCGTGTCGTCACCGCCGCTGCGCGGGTTCTCGATCTTGATGACGGTCGCGCCCAGATCGCCCAGGAGCTGCGTCGCGGTCGGTCCGGCCAGGATGCGCGACAGGTCCAGGACGACCAGCCCCTCCAGCGCCATCGGCGTCTTGTCGTTGGTCATGTCACAGCCGCCCGTCATAGGATTTGCGGTCGATCACCGCCGCGATGACGGTAAAGCGGGTCTCGGCCATTGCGGCCTGCAACGCGTCCTGCAGTTCGGCGCGATTGCGCACGGTATGCCCCGCGCCGCCGAAGGCACGCCCGATGGCCGCGATATCCGGCCCCTCGAAATCGACCCCGTTCGAGGACAGCCCCATCTGGCGCTGCTTCAGGTCGATCAGCGCAAGGCTGGCATCGACGAAAACGACGAAGATCGCGGGCGTGCGCAGTTCCGCCGCCGTGGCAAGTTCGCCCGCGACCATCAGGAACCCCGCATCCCCGGAAAACGACACCACGTGGCGTTCGGGCGCGGCCAGCGCCGCGCCGATGGCCAGCGGCACCGCGCAGCCCATCGTGCACAGCCCCGAGGATTGCATCAGGCCGCGCGGCTCGGTGCAGCGCCACATCTGCGACAGAAGGATGCGATGCGCGCCGCTGTCGGCGGTGGCCAGCGTGCCTTCGGGCAGGGCGGTCATGCAGGTGTCGATGACGGCGGCGGGGCCCCAGTCCTCGTCGCGCGGAAAGGCCGCGGCCAGTTCGGATTTCAGCCGGGCGATGCGGTCGCCCCATGCGGCGCGGGGCGTCACCCCAAGCGCCAGCGTGGCCAGCGTGGCCCCGCAATCGGCGACGAAGTTCACGCCCGCCTGGTGCATGTAGTGGTGGTTCGGCGCGGCGGTGATGTCGATGACGGGCACGGTCGCGGCGTCCCACGGGTCGCGCCAGCCCACGCGCATCTCGATCGGGTCATAGCCCGCGCAGATGATCAGGTCGGCCTCGGCCAGCAGGGGCAGCAGCAGCCGGTCGGCCTTGGGCGACAGGCCTGCCGCGCCAAGCGACAGGGGGTGATCTTCGGGGATGAGACCCTTGGCCTTGTAGGTCGAGATGACGGGTGCGCCGAAGCTTTCGGCGAAATCGCGGATCGCGGCACCGGCATTTTGGTTCATGGCGTCCAGCCCCATGACGATCACGGGACGTTCCGCCGCCGCCAGCCATCGCCGCGCCTGCGCCAGATCGCCCCCCTCGGCGGGTTGCAGGGGCGCCGCATCCCTGCGGTCGAAGGCGGGACGGGCGGCCACGGGCGCCGAGGCGACCGAGATCGGGACGTCGATATGGACCGGACCGGGGCGGCCTTCGGTCGCGATGGCGACAGCCTTGTCGGCAATCGCCGCCGCCGCGCCTGCGTCGAAAGTGAAGCTGGCTTTGGTGACGGGGCGGAACACCTCGCGCTGGTCCAGCACCTGGTGGGTATAGGTCGCGGCCTCGGACGGGTCGATCGCGCCCGACAGCACGATCATCGGCACGCGGTCCTGTCGCGCGTTCTCGACCACATTGACGGCGTTCAGGGCGCCCGGCCCGACGGTCGTGACCAGAAGCGCGGGCGCGCCGGTGCGGTGAAAGACCCCTTCGGCCATGAAGCCCGCGGCGTTTTCGTGTTTCGACAGCACGAATTCGATCCCCGCGCGGGCCAGCGCGTCGATCAGGGCCAGCACCTCTCCGCCCGGCATGCCGAAGGCGAAGCGCACCCCCGCCCGGTACAGCCGCTGCGCAAGGATGTCCGCCGCCGTCATCTGCCTCGTATCCGTCATCAGATCGTCCACTTTCCTGTCCAAGCTTGTCCTCGCCTCTTCCATTCGTCGCGGAACCCGGTTCTCTTTCACGGACGAGGTAACAAGCGCGTGATCGCGCGCCTGCCTTGGTAACTTTCCAGCAGTTCGGACGGAATTGGAACAACAACAAACGACCAACAGAGAACGGAGAGAAAGAATGACCCAGACCCGCACCAACACCCCGCCCCTGAATGCCGATACCGTGACCGCGATGGTCATCGCGGGATCTGTCGCCACCGTCGCCTTCGACCTGTGGGGGCAGGCGATCAGCCCGATGCTGGGCTTTGCGAACCTTGCACCGGTGGGGCTGGCGCGGTCGCTTCTGGGCACGTTCGGGCTGCCGAATGCCGCATGGGCGGGCAATTTCATGCACCTGTTCCTCGTGGGGCTGATCGCCTATCCGGTGGGGTGGCTGTACATCTTCCGCCCGCTGCAGCAGAAATTCGCGCCGGGCATGCCGATGCTGCTGTCCTCGGCCATCTACGGGTTCGGGCTGTGGATCTTCGCGATCGGCGGGATCACCTCGGTCGCGGGGCTGAAGTTCTTCCTGGGCTTCACGGGCATCACCTGGGTCGCGCTGGTGGGGCATGTGCTCTATGGCATCGTCGCCGCGATCACCTTCGACTACCTCGCCCGCCGTCGCTGAGCCTGTGCCTCAGCGCCCCGGCAGGTCGAACCGGACCGTGCCCTCGTTCCAGCCGTCCACAAGGCAGCGCGCGCGGATCAGCACATGGTCCGCGTCCTGCGGGACGGCGATCCCCGACAGGCTGCGCGTGAAGGGTTGTTCGTCCACATGCGGATGCGCCAGCTCCCGCGTCCCGAGGACCGAGCCGTCCGGCGCAAGCACCTGCCAGCCATCGGCATAATGGTCCCACCCGGTATCGGGGTGGCGCAGCGTGACGTCGAAGCGCCAGCCATTCGCGCCCTCGCTGGCGCGGACATCCTCGATCGTGACCGGGTCGGCCAGCGCGGGACCGGTCAGCAGCGTCAGCGCCAGCAGCAGCGAACCCACCCGCGCGGGCATGACATGGCCTGTGCCGTTCATCGCGATCCCCCCTTGGCGTTTCGCCAAGCGTCGCGCATCGGGCGGCGCTTTGCAATGCGGCCCGCGCTCAGCGGTCCTGCCAGATGCGGGCGATGGTGTCGCCCGCCAGCGCGATGCGCGGGTCGGTCGCGCGGGCGCCGGGGGTCACGAAATGCAGCGCCGTACGAAGATGCAGGTCGGGCACGATCGCCAGGCCATGCGCGTGGCTTTCGTGCAGCGCCACGGCCTCGCGGCACAGGCACAGCCCGATCCCCGCGCGCACCAGTTCCAGCATCGAGTTTTCCTGATCCGCCAGCGTCACGATGTTCTGCTGCAGGTCCAGCGGCCCGAGGACACCGGACAGCAGCCGCGAATGCACCGATTCCACGGGCGTCCCGATCCAGGGCAGCGCGGCAAGCCCCGCCCAGTCCAGCCCGCGCAGCCGCCCCTCCCACCCGCGCGGGGCCACCACGCGATAGCTGAGGTCGGTCAGCCTGCGAAAGGCCAGGTCCTGCGCGGGATCGTCGATCAGCGCGGCAAGATCCGCAGCCTCGCCCAGGAAATAGCCCACGTCCAGCTGGTCGCGGGCGATCCGGCGCAGGATGTCCCCGCTTGTGCCATGGGTCAGCTCGGGGCGCAGCTCGGGGGCCTGTCCGACCAGCCCTTGCAGGAAATCGCCAAGCCGGATGAATTCCGGATCGATGATGGTGCCGATGCGCAGCGTGCCCCGAACGGACCGGGTAAGCTGCCGCGCATGCAGCTCGAATTCGTCCATCTGGGCGCAGACGCGCTGCGCCTTCAGCAGAAGGGCCTCCCCATCGGGCGTCAGGTCCAGCCCGTGCGGGCTGCGGGTGAACAGCTCCAGCCCGGTTTCCCTGGCCAGCCGCCGCAATTGCAGGCTGACGGCCGGCTGCGTCAGGCACAGCGCCTCGGCCGCACGCGAGACGCTGCCCTCGCGCGCGACGGTGACGAAGGCCGTCAGGATCTTCAGGTCCACCCTCGGTCTCATATCAGCAGGATTTATATCGCCCCGCGCGATTAGTCATTAGCCTTCTGCCCCCGCACCCCGCTAGATCTGGTCCCGAGGGATCGCCCCCGCGCAAGGGGACCGAGGGAGGAGCTGCCATGCCGGAAGACCGGTTCGACTATATCGTGATCGGGGCCGGATCGGCGGGGTGCCTGCTGGCGAACCGGCTCAGCGCGGACCCCGAGAAACGCGTCCTGCTGCTGGAGGCGGGCAAGCGCGACAACTATGCCTGGATCCACATTCCGGTCGGATACCTGTATTGCATCGGCAATCCGCGCACCGACTGGCTGTATCATACCGAACCGGACAAGGGGCTGAACGGGCGCACGCTGCGCTATCCCCGGGGCAAGACGCTTGGCGGCTGTTCGTCGATCAACGGCATGATCTACATGCGCGGGCAGGCGCGCGACTATGACGGCTGGGCCGCGCTGACGGGCGATGACGACTGGTCGTGGGAAAACAGCCTGCCCGATTTCAAGGCGCACGAAGACCATTACCGGCTGGATGGCGGGGCGGATCCCGCGACGGGCAGCAACAGCCGGTTTTCGGACATGCACGGGCATGGCGGCGAATGGCGGATCGAGAAGCAGCGCCTGCGGTGGGACGTGCTGGAGGATTTCACCCAAGCCATGGTCCAGGCGGGCTTCGAGCGAAACGAGGATTTCAACACCGGCGACAATGCGGGCGTCGGCTATTTCGAGGTGAACCAGCGGTCCGGCTGGCGCTGGAACACCGCCAAGGCGTTCCTTAAACCCGCGCGCCGCCGCCCGAACCTGACCGTCTGGACCGAGGCCACGGTCCAGCATCTGCGGATCGAGACCGGCCCCGACGGTGCCAGGCGCTGCACCGGCGCGACAGTGCGGCGGGGTCCCGAGACGCTGACCGTCCATGCCCGGTCCGAGGTGATCCTGTCGGCGGGCGCGATCAATTCGCCCCAGATCCTGCAGCTCTCGGGGATCGGTCCGGCGGAGCATCTGCGCGATCACGGGATCGAGGTCGCGGCGGACCTGCCGGGCGTCGGGGCCAACCTGCAGGATCATCTGCAGATCCGCGCCGTCTACAAGGTCACGGGCGCGAAGACGCTGAACACGCTTGCCGGAAACGGGTTGGGCAAGATGCGGATCGGGCTGGAATACATGCTGCGGCGGTCCGGTCCCATGAGCATGGCCCCCAGCCAGCTGGGCGCGTTCACCCGCTCGGACCCGGCCCGCGCGCATGCGAACATCCAGTACCATGTCCAGCCGCTCAGCCTCGAAGCCTTTGGCGAGGGGCTGCATCCTTTCCCCGCGATCACGGCCAGCGTGTGCAACCTGAACCCGACCAGTCGCGGCCATGTCCGTCTGCGGTCGGGCCGCGCGGGCGATGCGCCGCTGATCGCGCCCGGCTATCTGTCGACCGACGAGGATCGGCTGGTCGCGGCCCAGAGCCTGCGCCAGGTCCGCAAGGTCGTGTCCCAGCCCGCCTTCGCAAAATACCGGCCCGAGGAATGGAAGCCCGGCCCGCAGTTTTCCACCGACGAGGATCTGGCACGGGTGGCGGGCGACATCGCGACGACGATCTTCCACCCCGTCGGCACCGCGAAGATGGGCCGCGCCGACGATCCGGACGCCGTCGTGGATTCCCGGCTGCGCGTCCGCGGCATCAAGGGCCTGCGCGTGGTCGATGCCAGCATCATGCCCCGCATCACCAGCGGCAACACGAACGCCCCCACCCTGATGATCGCCGAGAAGGCCGCCCGCTTCATCCGCGAAGACGCCTGAGTCGAGTGACTTGACCGGTAGGTGGCGCAATTGGTGCCCCTGACACTTCCCATGGCCATTTGCCGCATTGTCGACAGCTCGCCTACGGTAGAGTAGCGATCGGCATCGTAAGGGCGGCGAATGGTGAACGATATGCGCAAAGCGGCAGGAATGCGGTCACCGCGCGCGATGGCGCGGGACCGGATCATCGCGCCGGTCGATGGCCTGCTGCGGCGCGCGGGCATGCTGTCGGTCGCGGCGGGGCTGGTCTGGCCGGTGCAGGCGGCGGCGATCGCATGGGCCGTTGCCGGTTGGGTCGGGGGTGATGCCGACGCGGCACGGACGCTGACCGCCGCCGGGATCATCGCGGCGGGGGGCATCCTGCGCGCGGCCCTGGATCACCGTGCCGGTGCGCTTCTGTTCCGTGCCGCCGATGCGACCGTCGCCCGCGAACGCCGCGCGCTGATCGGGCGCGAGGCCCGCGCAGTCACCGGCGCAGGCTCGGCCGCCATCGCCTCGCTGGCGGTCCAGAAGCTGCCGCTGCTGCAGCCCTGGATCACGCGCTATCACGTCGCGATGACGCGGGTCTCGGTGTTGCCGCCCGTGCTTCTGGTGCTTGCCTTCTGCCTGTCATGGGTCGTGGGCCTGACGCTGCTGGTCGCGGGGCCGCTGATCCCGCTGTTCATGGCGCTGGTCGGAATGGCCGCCGAGCAGGCATCTCGCCGCCAGATGTCCGAGATCGGCACCATGAACGAGATGCTGATGGACCAGCTGGCCGCGCTGTCCGACATCCGCCTTCTGGGCGCGACCGAACGCGCGGCGACGGGCTTTGCCGACCGCGCCGAGGGTTTGCGCCAGCGGACCATGGCGGTGCTTCGGATCGCATTCCTCTCCTCTACCGTGCTCGAGCTGTTCTCGGCCCTGGGGGTGGCGATGGTCGCGGTCTTCGTGGGCTTCACCCTGCTGGGAGAGATCGGCTTCGGCAGCTGGGGCACGCCCCTGACCCTGGCCGAGGGGCTGTTCCTGCTGCTGATCGCCCCCGAGTTCTTCCAGCCCCTGCGCGATCTTTCGGCGGCCTGGCACGACCGCGCCGCGGGCTTTGCCGTCGTCGAGGAGCTGGAGGCGCTGGACGCGGCCGAGCGTGTCTCGATGATCGGCGATGGCCGGGATGCCGTGCCGCTGCCGGGGGCCTTTGCGCTGCGGCTGTCCGGTGCCGTGGCCGCGCTGCCCGGACGTCGCGTCCGCCTGCCCGATCTGGAGGTCGCGGTCGGCGGGATCGTCGCGGTCACCGGCCCAAGCGGCGCGGGCAAGAGCACGACGCTTGCGGCCATCGCGGGGCTCGTGCCGCTGGATGCGGGGCGGATCGCGGTCTGCGGCACCGATCTGACGCCCGATACGGCGGATGCCTGGCGCGCGCGGCTGGCCTTCGTCCCGCAGCGCCCGCATTTCCCGGACCTGCCGCTGCGTGCCTGGCTGGACCCGCGCGGCACGGGGGCCGATCCTTGGCCCGCTTTGCGCATGGCCGATGCCTGCCGCATCGTCGAACGCCTGCCCGCGGGGCTGGACACCCGACTGGGCGAAAGCGGCGGCGGCGTATCAGGGGGCGAGGCGCGGCGGCTGATGCTGGCGCGGGCGGTCATGGCGGGCGGCGACCTGATCCTTGCCGACGAGCCGACCGCCGACCTGGACGGGGCGACCGCCGCGCGCATCATCGCATCGCTGCGGCGCATCGCGCAGGCGGGCCGCGCGGTGGTGGTCGCGACCCACGATCCCGCGCTGATCGCGGCAGCCGACGCCCGCGCGAGGGTGTCGGGATGACCCGGATGCTTCGTCTTGTCCGCCTGCTGATCGGCGCCGCCCCCGGCGCGATGATGCGCGGGGCTGCGCTGTCGGTGATCGTCCTGCTGATGGGCGCCGCGCTGCTGGGGCTGTCGGGGTGGTTCATCACCGCGACCGGCGTGGCGGGGCTGGCGGGCATCGGCATCGCCTTCGACGTCTTCCGACCCTCGGCGGGGGTGCGGTTCCTTGCGCTTGGCCGAACGGCGGCGCGTTACGGCGAACGGCTGCTGACACATGACGCGATCCTGCACGCGCTTGCGGCGCTGCGCGTGGCGATCCTGCGGCGGCATGCGGGCCTTGACGCCCGCGCCCTTGCCCGACTGCGCGGAGAGACGATCCTGACGCGGATGATCGCGGATGTGGATGCGCTGGACGGGCTGATCCTGCGGCTGGTCCTGCCCGTCGCGGCGGGGCTGGTCACGCAGCTTGCGGCCCTGGCCGCGCTGTGGTGGCTGGTCGGGCCGTCGGTGGCGCTGACGGTCGCGGCGGTCCTGCTGCCGGGTGCGGTCATCGTGCTGACCTGGCTGGCGCGGCGCACGCTGCGGCCCGCCGACATGGCCGAGCGTGGCGCGCAGGCGTTGCGGCGCGGCATGATCGACATGATCCGCGACCGCGAGGCCCTGATCCTTGCCGGTCGCCTTCCGGCCCGCGAAACTGCGCTGACCGAGATCGACGATGCGGCCCGCCGCGATGCCGCGACCCTCGACCGGGTCGAGCGTCGGGCAGGGCTGGTCATGTCGGCCCTTGTGGCGCTGGCCGTCGCGGGGGCGCTGGTCGCGGGCGGGGCGCTGGTCGAGAACGTGGGGCCCGCCCGTGCGGCGATCGGTCTGTTCGTGGCGCTGGCCCTGGCCGAAACGCTGCTGCCCCTGCGGCGCGGCCTTGCCGAGATCGGTCGCCTTGCGGGCGCTGCCCGCCGCATCGGTCCCGACCGGGGGCGACCTGCCCCCGACGCGCGCCCCGAACTGCCCGACCGGCCCGATCTGGCGGTGTCCCGCCCCGATATCGCCTTCACGCTTGGGCCCGGGCAGGCCCTTGCGCTGACCGGCCCGAGCGGCGCGGGCAAGAGCACGCTTCTGCTGGCCGTCGCGGCCATGCTGCCGGGTGACGGCATCCGCATTGCGGGGCGGCCGCCCTGCGAGTGGAACGAGGCATCGCTGCGCGCGCGCGTCGTGATGCTGCCTCAGCGCAGCGCCCTGATCGGCGGCACCATCCGCGAGAACCTGACCCTTGCGGGGGATTTCGACGACGATGCCCTGTGGGCCGTGCTGGATGTCGTGGCCCTGACGCCCGCCATCCGCGAACGCGGGGGGCTGGATGCGCGGCTGGCCGAGGGGGGCGCGGGCCTCTCGGGCGGGCAGGCCAAGCGGCTGGCCCTTGCGCGCAGCCTGCTGCCCCGCCCGCAGATCCTGCTGCTGGACGAACCGACCGAGGGGCTGGACCCCGACACCGCGGATGCCGTGCTGTCGAACATCCGCGCCTTCCTGCCCGATGCCGCGATCCTGACGGCCATGCACCGGGGGCAGGACCATCCCGTCTTCGATGCCTGCGTCGCGCTGTCGCAACCCGGAAGCCGCTGAAACGCCGCGCGATTTGCGCCAGATCAAATCGCGCGGTCGGCAGGGCTGCTAGAAGATGCGCGCCGCCCCGGCGGCACAGCATCGAAGGAGCCTGCCGCAATGGAACTCGACGTGGTCGAGCTGTCACGCCTGCAATTCGCGATGACGGCGATGTATCATTTCCTCTTCGTGCCGCTGACACTGGGTCTGTCGATCCTGGTCGCGATCATGGAGACCGTCTATGTCATGACGGGCCGCCCGATCTGGCGGCAGATGACGAAATTCTGGGGAACGCTGTTCGGGATCAACTTTGCCCTGGGCGTGGCCACGGGCATCACCATGGAATTCCAGTTCGGCATGAACTGGAGCTATTACAGCCACTATGTCGGGGACATCTTCGGGGCGCCGCTGGCGATCGAGGGGCTGATGGCCTTCTTCCTCGAGGCGACCTTCGTGGGGCTGTTCTTCTTCGGCTGGGACAAGCTGAGCCGCGTGGCCCATCTGGCGGTCGCGTGGCTGGTGGCCATCGGGTCGAACTTCTCGGCGCTGTGGATCCTGATCGCGAACGGCTGGATGCAGAACCCGGTGGGCGCGTCCTTCAACCCCGACACCATGCGGATGGAGATGGACGATTTCTTCGCCGTCCTCTTCAACGAGGTGGCACAGGCCAAGTTCGTGCATACCGTGTCGGCGGGCTACGTCACGGCATCCGTCTTCGTGCTGGGCGTGTCCGCGTGGTACCTGCTGAAGGGCCGCCACACCGCGCTGGCGCGGCGCTCGATCACGGTCGCGGCGTCCTTCGGGCTTGCGGCGTCGCTGTCCGTGGTCGTGCTGGGCGACGAGAGCGGCTATGCCGCCAGCCACACGCAGCGCATGAAGCTGGCCGCGATGGAGGGCATGTGGGAGACCCACGAGGCCCCCGCGCCCTTCACCGCCTTCGGCATCCCCGACATCGAGGCGCGCGAGACCCATTACGCGGTCGAGATCCCCTTCGTCATGGGGCTGATCGGCACCCGGTCCCTGGGGACCGAGATCCCGGGCATCAACGACCTGGTGGCCGAGGCCGAGGACCGGATCGAGAGCGGGATCCTCGCCTATGACGCGCTGATGTCGATCCGCGAGATGCGCGATGCGACCCCGCCCGCGATCCGCGACACGTTCGAACGGCACTCGGGCAACCTGGGCTTCGCCTTCCTGCTGCTGCGTTACATGGACGACCCGCGCGACGCGACGCCCGAACAGATCGCGATGACCGCCAACGACACCATTCCGGGCGTGCTGCCGCTGTTCTGGTCCTTCCGCTTCATGGTCGCGCTCGGGTTCCTGTTCATCGGGGTGATGGCCTATTTCTTCTGGCGGTCGTCCTTCCGTCAGCAAAGCTATCCGCGGTGGGCGCTGCGGGTCGCGGTGGCGATCATCCCCGCGCCCTGGATCGCGGCCGAGCTGGGCTGGTTCGTGGCCGAATACGGTCGCCAACCCTGGACGGTGGACGGCGTGCTGCCGACCGCGCTGTCCGTCAGCCACCTGAGCGTGCAGGACCTTCTGCTGACGCTGGCGGGCTTCGTCACCTTCTACACCATCCTCTTCGTCGTCGAGATGGGCCTGATGCTGAAATACATCCGCAAGGGCCCCTTCCAGGACATCGACGAGACCGAAGCCTGGGAGGCCCGCCACGAGACGCGCCTGCGCGGCGGTGCCGCCCCCGTTCCGACCCCTGCGGAGTGAGCAAGATGATCCTTCACGAACTGATATCCTATGACGTGCTGCGCGTGACCTGGTGGCTTCTGCTGGGGGTCCTGCTGATCGGCTTCGCGCTGACGGACGGCTTCGACATGGGGGTCGGCGCGCTGCTGCCCTTCGTCGGGCGCACCGACACCGAACGGCGCATCGCCATCAATACCGTCGGCCCCGTATCGGAGGGGAACCAGGTCTGGTTCATCCTGGGCGGCGGCGCGATCTTCGCGGCCTGGCCGCCGCTCTATGCGGTCAGCTTCTCGGGGTTCTACCTTGCGATGTTCGCGGTCCTCTGCGCGCTGATCCTGCGGCCCGTCGCGTTCAAGTACCGCTCCAAGCGGCCGTCGCCCGCCTGGCGGAACGGCTGGGACTGGGCGCTGTTCGCGGGGGGCGCCGTGCCGGCGCTGGTCTTCGGGGTCGCGGTCGGCAACGTGCTGCAGGGCGTCCCGTTCGAGCTGACGCCCGATTTGTTCTCGCGCTACGAGGGCAGCTATTTCGGCAAGTTCCTGGGGCTGCTGAACCCCTTCGCGCTGCTGACCGGCGTGGTGTCGCTGGCGATGCTGGTGACGCATGGGGCGGCGTGGCTGTCGCTCAAGGCCGAGGGCGTGGTCGCCGATCGCGCCCGCCGCATCGGCGGTGTGACGGGCGTCGTGACCATAGCGGGCTATGTCCTGGCGGGGCTGTGGCTGGCCTTCGGGATCGAGGGTTACGGCATCATCGGCGAGGTGGTGACCGACGGGCCGTCGAACCCGCTCTACTCCGAGGTCGCGCGGACGGACAGCTGGCTTGCGGCCTATGTCGCGCGGCCCTGGATCGTGGTGGCGCCGGTGATGGCGCTGGCGGGCATGTCGCTGGCCGTGGCGGGCCTGCGCGCGGGCCGCGAGGTCTCGACCCTTGTCTGGTCCAAGCTGGGAATTTTCGGGGCCATTGCAAGCGTGGGGCTGACGATGTTCCCGTTCATCCTGCCGTCGTCGCTGCATCCGCGTTCGTCGCTGACGGTCTGGGACAGCTCGTCCTCGCATCTGACGCTGTTCATCATGCTGGTCGCGACGGTGATCTTCATGCCGATCATCCTGGCCTATACGGCCTGGGTCTATCGCGTGCTGTGGGGCAAGGTCGGCGAGGCCGACGTGACCGCCAATTCCGACAGCCTGTACTGAGGGAAAGGGAAAGCAACGATGTGGTATTTCGCCTGGCTTCTGGGGCTGCCGCTGGCCGCGATCTTCGCGGTGATGAACGCGATGTGGCTGGAAATGCAGCGCGACCGCGTGCTGGCCGACGAACATGACGACCGCCCGCCCGCGGTCCGTGACTGAGATGCGACGCGGCCCCGGCATCGCTGCCGGGGCCGCGTTGGTTTCGGGGCAGGGGGCCGTCAGACGGTCCCGCCCAGGCTTCCCTCGAGCGCGGCGAGTTCCTGGCCGCCCGCCATCATGTCCTGCAGTTCCTCGGGGGTGATTTGCCCGCGCTGCGCGGTGCCAAGCGTCTGGCCCCGGTTCAGCACCGTGAAGCGGTCGCCCACCGCCATCGCGTGGCGCACGTTGTGGGTGATGAACACGACCGCGATGCCCTGCTTGCGCACCTTGTCGATGGTCGCCAGCACATTCGCCGTCTGGCGTACGCCAAGCGCGCTTGTCGGCTCGTCCAGGATCAGCACCTTCGCGCCGAAATGGACGGCGCGCGCGATGGCGACGGTCTGACGCTCGCCGCCCGACAGGGTGCCCACCGCCTGATCGGGGCTGCGCAGGTTGATGCCCATCTTGCGCATCTCCTCCATCGTCACGCGGTTGGCGTAATCGTGGTCGAAGAACCTGAACGGGCCGACCTTCTTCTCGGGCTCGTTGCCCATGAAGAAGTTGCGGCTGACCGACATCAGCGGGATCATCGCCAGATGCTGGTGGACGGTGGCGATCCCCGCGGCGATGGCGTCGCGCGGATCGTTGAAATGCATCGGGCGGCCTTCGAACAGGATCTGGCCGTGGGTCGGCTTGTGGACCCCCGACATGGTCTTGATGAAGGTCGATTTGCCCGCGCCGTTATCGCCCAGAAGGCAATGGCATTCGCCGGGAAAGATGTCGACCGAGACGCCGGCCAGCGCGATCACGCTGCCGAAATGCTTCTCGATATCGGTCATCTGGATAATCGGAGCGTTCCCGTTGGTCATGATCAGCGCTCTCCGGTGATGATGCGGCGGATATTGGTGTTCAGGATCACGGCGCCCAGCAGGATCACCCCCAGGAACACCCGGAACAGCGAGCTTTCGACATCCGCGAAGAACAGGCCCTGCTGGACGACGCCGAAGATCAGCGCCCCAAGCGCAGCACCGATGACCGAGCCGTAGCCGCCCGTCAGCAACGCGCCGCCGATGACGACCGCGATGATGGCCTCGAACTCCTTCAGAAGCCCGCGATCGGCGCCTGCGGATCCGAACTCCATCACCTGGCAGACGGCAAAGACCGTCGCGCAGAAGGCGGTGAACATGAACATCAGGATCTTGACCTTGTTGACGGGCACGCCGGAATTGCGCGCGGCCTCGGCATCGCCGCCTGCGGCGAAGATCCAGTTGCCGAATTTCGTGCGCGTCAGCAGCACATGGCCGAAGACGATCAGGACCAGCGCCCAGACGATCAGCATGGGGATGCCGTCGACCACCGGCTGACCCGCGCGGGTGCCGCGATCGAACACCGAGATCAGCCCCATGTCGCCCAGCCAGACGAACAGCCCGCCCAGGATCTTGCCGCCGAACGCCGCGGCCAGCCAGTCACCCTGCGCCGCGTCGCGGATGCCGCCGATGATGGTCTTCCGCTCGATCATCTGGGGCAGGAAGATGGTGAAGCCGCGCAGGATGAACAGGAAGGCCAGCGTCACGATGAAGCTGGGCAGGCCCGTGCGCACCACGATCCAGCCGTTCAGCGCCCCGATCGCCATGCAGAGCGCGAAGGTCGCAAGGATCGCCATCCACATCGGCCAGCCAAGCGTGACGCCCAGGATCGCGATGATCATGCCCGCGAAGCCGATCATCGAGCCGACCGACAGGTCGAATTCGCCCGCGATCATCAGCAGGCAGGCGCCGACCGCGATGATCATGAACTGTGCCGAGACGACGGCCCAGTTCATCACGCCCTGGCTGCTGAACATGCCGCTGTCGAATGCGAACAGCAGGAAGAAGGTGAAGACCGCGACCGTGCCGACCATGCCGCCCAGTTCGGGCCGGATCAGCGCGCGGCGCAGGGCCGATATTTCCTTGATCCGCTCGTCCTGCGACGGCGAAGTTGAAGCTGCGTCGCCCATCAGCGCGCTCCTGTCGATGTTGCTTGTGGGGAAGGGGCGCCCGATGGCCGGGCGCCCGGATCGTCGCGGCTCAGCGATACTCGCCGGCGAACTGCTCGATCTTCTCGAGGCCCTCTGCGGTCACGAAGCCCGGACCCGCATTGATGTTGTTGCCCGGAAGCACGCCATAGCGGTGATAGTTGGTCATGATCACGACCGGCAGATAGGCCTGCAGGAAGGGCTGCTGGTCGATGCCCCATTCGATGACGCCGGACTTGATCGCCTTCACGATTTCCTCGCCCAGGTCGAAGGTGCCGAAATAGATGTCGCCCGCCATGCCGTTTTCCTCCAGCGCCAGCAGGGTCGGATCGGCCGAGACGGGCCCGAGCGTCAGGATCGCGTCGGTGTCGGGATTTGCGGACAGGTAGGCCTGCACGCGGTTCTTGATTTCCGCGGGGTCGGCGCCGCTGTCCAGCATCGAGGTGCCCAGCTCGATCCCCAGCCCGTCGGCAAAGCCCTGGCAGCGTTCGGCCAGGGTCGGCTGCTGGATGGCGTGGTTCACGCAGAGGAAGCTTTCGATCCCGTCGCCCTTGGCGCGCTGCCCGGCGGCAAAGCCCGCGTCGTATTCGGGCTGGCCCACATACATCAGGGCGCCGACCTCGCGGGCCTGATCGCCGCTGCCGGTGTTCATGATGATCACGTCCACGCCCGAGGCCACGGCATCCATGATCGGCTGCTTCAGCACGTCGTAATCGGCCAGCGTGGTGATGATGCCGTTCGGCCCCGAGGCTGCGGCCTGTTCGATGATGCGCGCCATGTCCGCGATGTCGCCGGTGGGCGGGTTGCGGTATTCGACCTCGACATCCAGCTGCTCGCCGGCCAGGGCGATGCCGTTCTTGATGGTGTTCCACCAGCTGTCGCTGTCGGGGGCGTGGCTGACAAGGATGTATTTCTCGCCCTCGGCCATGGCGGCAACGGGGGCAGGGGCGATCGCGGCGGCGATCAGAAGCGTGCGAACCGTTCTCTTCATTGAACCCTCCCAGATTCGTTCAGGCAGGCCGTTCGGCCCATCCTCCGCAGAAAAGATAACCACACGTCACGTCATATTGCAACCGGTTGCAATATGGACGCGCGAAATCTAATGTCCAAAGCTGCACAGACAGGGTATCGGAATGCCAAATCGCAGCGGAGCCGGCATGGTCGTCACATTGAAAGAGGTCGCGGAACGCGCGGGCGTCAGCCGCTCGGCCGTGTCGCGCGCCTTCACGCCCGGCGCCTCGGTCAGCGACAAGACCCGCCGCAAGGTCGAGAAGGCCGCAAGGGATCTGGGCTACAGCCCGAACGCGCTGGCCTCGTCGCTGACGACGGGGCGGACGCGGATGATCGGGCTGGTGTCGAACAACTTCCACAACCCGATCTTCCTGTCGATCTTCGACCAGTTCACGCGCGGCCTGCAGGCGCGGGGCCTGCGCCCCCTGCTGGTCAACCTGACCGACGAGGTGGAGCCCGCGAACTCGGTCCGGATGCTGCGGCAGTATTCGGTGGATGCGGTGATGGTCGCGTCATCGACCCTGCCGCCCGAATTCTCGCAGGCGTTCCGCGATGCGGGCGTCCCGGTGGTCAACGCCTTCGGGCGATATTCCAGCGCCCCGGACGTGCATGTCGTGGGGATCGACAACGTGGAATGCGGGCGCATGGCGGCGCGGACGCTGATTGCGCGGGGCTATGTCGATCTGGCCTTTCTGGGCGGACCCGAGGCCGCGACCTCGACCCAGGACCGGCAGGCGGGGTTCCTGTCCGAACTGGCGGCGCATCCGGACGTGCGCGTCACCTGCAGCCATGCCCGCGCCTACAGCTTCGAGGCCGGGCGCGAACGGATGCAGCAACTGCTGAAGGATCGGCCCGCGCAGGCCTATTTCTGCGGTGACGACGTACTGTCCATCGGGGCGATCTCGGCCATCGCGGATGCGGGCCTGTCGGTGCCGGACGATATCGGCATCCTGGGCCTGAACGACATGGAGGTCGCGGGCTGGGAAAACATCGCCCTGACGACCATCCGCCAGCCCATCCGCGAGATCGTGAATTCCTCGATCGAGCTGATGGTGGCGACGATGGACGATCCCGACCGCTATCCCGAGGCGCGGCTGTTCCCCTGCAGCATCGTCGAGCGCAAGACCCTGCGCCCGCTGCCGTAACCGGGGTGGGGCGGCCCCGAAGGACCGCCCGCATCGTTCATCGGAAGATCGAGGGGCGGGCCTCGACCCATTCGCCCTGCCGCTTGGCGGATGCCACGGCTGCATGGACCGCCGCCATCGACCGCACGCCATCCGCCGCAAGGGGCAACCCGTCGCGGTCATGGCCCGCGATGGCGTCGGCCAGATCGCAATAGATGTTCGCCACCGCCAGCGGGAAGCCTTCGGGATGGGCGATGGCCACGCGGCTGAGACGCTGCGCATCGGCGTGCAGGCCGCCTTCGCCCTTCTCGATGATCTGCGTGCGACCGCCGACGGGGGTATGGATCAGCTGGTTCGGCTGTTCCGATGCCCAACGCAGCCCGCCGGTTTCGCCGAAGACCTGGATGTCGAAGCCGTGCTGACGCCCGATCGCGACCGAGGATGTCCAGAGACGCCCGACCGTGCCGCCCTCCATCCGGAAGTTGACCATGGCGTCGTCTTCCAGTTCCCGGCTGGGAATGGTCGAGGCGAAATCCGCCGACAGCCGCTCGACCTGATCGTCGGCGATGAAGCTGGCCATGTGCAGCGCGTGGATGCCGCAATCCGCGAACTGCCCCGACACCCCCGCCATCGCCGGGTCATAGCGCCAGCGGACGCGCGGATTGTCCGCATCGGTCGCATCGCCGTGATGGCCGTGGCTGAAGTTCGTGACCACCAGCCGGACCTTGCCGATCTCTCCGTTGCGGACCATCGCGCGGGCCTGCCGGACCATCGGATAGGCCGAGTAGCAGTAGTTCACCGCACAGATCTTGCCCGTGTCGCGGGCGATGCGGACGATCTCTTCGCCCTCCTCGACGGTCATGGTCATCGGCTTTTCGCACAGCACGTTGAAGCCGGCCTGCAGGAACGCCTTGGTGATCTCGAAATGGGTCGAGTTGGGCGTGGCGACGGTCACCAGATCGATGCGGTCGTCGCGGTTGCGCTCACCCTCCAGCATCTCTTGCCAGCCGCCATAGGCGCGGTCGGCGGCGATGCCCAGTCGGGTCGCATATTCGCGCCCGATCTCGGGGCGGTGGTCCAGCGCGCCCGCCACAAAGTCGAAGCGGCTGTCGGCAAGGGCGCCCAGACGGTGCGCCGGGCCGATCTGGCTGCCTTCGCCGCCGCCGATCATGCCCCATTTCAGTTTCGTCATGGCCTGCCCCCTATTTGAAGCCGATTGATTCAAGGTATTCGCGATTGGCGCGGCTGTCCTCCATGGGGGTCACGTCCATGGTCGGATCGCAATCCTGTTCGACCGTGCACCAGCCCTGGAAGCCCGCATCCAGCAGCACCTGCCGGACCGCCGGGAAATCGACATCGCCCTGGCCCAGCCTGCAGAAGATGCCCTGACCGCAGGCGTCGTAGAAGCCGGTGCGGTTCTGGATCACCGAAGCCTTCACTTTCGGATCGATATCCTTGAAATGCATGTAGGAAATGCGATCCATGTGGCGCTTCATGAAGGCGATGGGATCGAAGCCCGCATATGAATGGTGGCCGGTGTCGAAGCAGATCTTCAGGATCTTTTCGTCGACCTCGTCCAGCAGGCGTTCCAGTTCGGGTTCGAAATCCATGAAGCCCGCGGCATGGGCGTGGATGCCGACGGTCAGGCCGTATTCCTCGGTGCCGATGCGGGCGGATTCCGCGATGCGGTCGCGGAAGGACTGCCATTCGGCGCGGTCCATCTGCTCGGCCTCGGAGGCGCGTCCGGCGGTCGGCGCGCGGCGCGGCGAGATGGAATCGATCAGCACCATGTGCTGCGCGCCATGCGCCTTCAGCGCGCGGGCGGTGCGGTGGGTGGCGTCCAGCACCTCGTCCCAGGAAGCGGGGTCGTGATAGGGGCGGAAGACCACGCCGCCGATCAGTTGCAGGTCATGTTCGGCCAGCGCATCGGCAAGCACCGCGGGGTCTTCGGGCATGAAGCCGACGGGGCCAAGCTCGATCCCCTTGTAGCCGGCCTGGGCGCATTCCTTCAGCACCTGCCGCCAGTCGGGATTGCGCGGGTCGCCGGCAAATTCCACACCCCAGCTGCAGGGCGCGTTTCCGATACGAATGCTCATCTGGTGTTCTCCGGTGATCAGATGTCTTGAATGTCGATCCAGCGGCGGTCGCTGGCGGATCGCAGGGCGGCCTGGACGACGCGCGTCACCTCCAGCCCGTCGCGGAAGGTCGGCCAGACGGGGTGCCCCGTCTCGATCGCCTTCAGGAAATCGCGGGCCTCGATGATGATCTGGTCCTGGTATCCGGTGCCGTGACCCGGCCCCAGGCAGAAGGGCTGATAGTCGGGATGCGCGGGGCCGGTCAGGATCTTGGTGAAGCCGCGCATCGCCTCGTCCCCCTCCATCCGGTACAGCCAGATCGCGTTCTGGTCTTCCTGATCGAAGCGGATCGCGCCCTTGGTTCCCGAGATTTCATAGGCATAGCCCATCTTGCGACCCGTCGCGATGCGCGAGAAATACATCTGCCCCATCGCGCCATTGTCGAAGCGCACCATCATCTGGGCGTGGTCGTCATTCGTCACCTCGCCGCCGGGGCGGGTGGGGTGGACGGTCTCGATCTCGGCCATGACGCTGCTGATCGGGCCCAGCAGGGCAAGGGCGCCGTTGATCATGTGCGGGGCCAGATCGCCCATGGTGCCGTTCGCCATGCCCGTCGTGCGCCATGTCGCGGGGGCCTGCGGATCGGCATAGAAATCCTCGGTATGTTCGCCGCGGAACATGGTCACCTGGCCGATGACGCCATCCGCGATAAGCTTGCGCGCATATTGGCTGGCGGGCGTGCGGATATAGTTGAAGCCGACCATGTTGGCCTGGCCGCTGGCCTCGGCGGCGGCGACCATCGCGCAGCTGTCCTCCAGCCCGGCGCCCAGGGGTTTTTCGCAGAAGACCGGCTTGCCAAGGGCAAAGGCGGCCTCGGCGATCTGGCGGTGCGTGTCCTGCGGCGTGGCGATCACGATGGCCTCGACCCGGGGGTCGTTCACCAGTTCGCGCCAATCCGCCGTCGCGCGGGCAAAGCCGTATTCGCGCCGGTATCGTTCCGCGCTCTCCGGGCGCGAGGCGCAGATCATCTCCAGTCGTGGCCGCAGCGTCGTGGCAAAGACCGCGCCCACCGCCGCCATCGCGACAGAATGCGCCTTGCCCATGTAGCCGCCGCCAAGAATTCCAATTCCGATTTCGCGCAACTTTCGTCCCCTCCCCGAAAATCAAATTGCAACCGGTTGCAAAAGTTGTATCGTCAGATTCGACCACCTGCAAGATGCAATCACCCCAAGGCTGCAAGATTAACGAGGCCAGCACCATGACCCAACCGACCATCCGCCTGACCACGGCGCAGGCCATCATCCGCTGGCTGGCGAACCAGTATATCCAGATCGACGGGGCCGAGCATCGCGTCTGCGGCGGCGGTTTCGGCATCTTCGGCCACGGCAATGTAACCTGCCTGGGCGAGGCGCTGAACACCATGCGCGAGGAACTGCCGCTGTATCGCGGCCAGAACGAACAGAGCATGGGCTTTGCCGCCGCAGGCTATGCCAAGCAGTGGCTGCGCCAGCGGTTCATGTTCTGCACGGCATCGGCGGGACCGGGCACTTCGAACCTGCTGACCGCGGCGGCGCTGGCCCATGCCAACCGGCTGCCGATGCTGCTGCTGTGCGGCGACAGCTTCGTGACGCGCCTGCCCGATCCCGTCCTGCAGCAGATGGAGAATTTCAACGACCCCACCTTCGGCGTGAACGACGCCTTCAAGCCGGTGACGCGGTACTGGGACCGGATCGCGCATCCCGCGCAGATCCTGCAATCGCTGCCGAACGCGCTGGCGACGATGCTGGACCCGGCCGATTGCGGGCCCGCCTTCATTGGGCTGCATCAGGATGTGCAGGGCTGGACCTACGATTATCCGGCGGTGTTCTTCGAGAAGAAGGTCCATCGCATCCGCCGCCAGACCCCGGACCAGGCAGAGATCGCGGATGCGATCGCGCTGTTGTCTGGCGCCAAGCGTCCCATGATCATCGCGGGCGGGGGCGTGCAGTATTCCCGCGCGGTGGCCGAACTGACCGCCCTGGCCGAGGCGCACGACATCCCGGTGGTCGAGACCATCGCGGGCCGCGCCAACATGCTGGACGCACACCCGCTGAATATCGGGCCGATCGGGGTCACCGGATCCGACAGCGCCAACGCCATCGCGGCGAAGGCCGACGTGATCCTGGCGGTCGGCACGCGGCTTCAGGACTTCACCACCGGGTCCTGGACGGCTTTCGCGCAGGACGCGCGCTTCGTGTCGGTGAACGCGGCGCGGCACGATGCCAGCAAGCACCTGTCGCTGCCCGTGGTGGGCGATGCGAAGCTGTCGCTGATCGCGCTGCGGGCGGCCCTGGGCGGATACCGCGCCCCGACCGAATGGGTGGAATTTGCCAAGGCCGAACGCGCAAGCTGGAACGATTACGTGGCCGAGAACACCCGCGCGGGGAACGGGCCGAACAGCTATGCCCAGGCCATCGGCGTGGTGAACGCGCTGTGCGACAGCCGCGACCGGATCGTGGCGGCGGCAGGCGGTCTGCCCGCCGAGGTCACGGCCAACTGGCGGACGCTGGACATCGGCACGGTCGATGTCGAATTCGGTTTCAGCTGCATGGGTTATGAAATCGCGGGCGCATGGGGCGCGCGCATCGCGCAGGCGCAGCAGGAACCGGATCAGGACACCATCACCTTCTGCGGCGACGGCTCCTATCTGATGCTGAACTCTGACATCTACAGCTCGGTCCTTAGCGACAAGAAGCTGATCGTGATGCTGTTGGACAATGGCGGCTTCGCGGTCATCAACAAGCTGCAGAACAACACCGGTAATGACAGCTTCAACAACCTGATTGCGGATTGCCCGACCGTGACCCGCCCCTTCGGCGTCGATTTCGCGGCCCATGCCGCGGCGATGGGCGCCACCGCCGAGCGGGTGGAAAACCCCGCCGAACTGGCCGAAGCCTTCAAGCGCGCCAAGGCCAGCGACCGGACCTATGTCATCGTGATGAACGTCGATGCCTACGAGGGTTGGACCAAGCAGGGCCATGCCTGGTGGGAGGTCGGCACCCCTCATGTCACCGACAGCGACAAGGTGCACCAGGCGCATCTGGACTGGGAATCGGGCCGCGCGAACCAGCGGAGGGGCGTCTGATGCAGGCGCTTCTGGACGCCATCGCGAAGCGCAGCTTCGTGGTCTTCGGGCGGGCGGGGATGGACCTGTTCGCCGCAACGCCGGGCGTGAAATCGGAAGATGCCGGGATGTTCCAGGCCGATCTGGGCGGCTCCTCGGCCAATATCTGCGCGGGTCTGGTCAAGCTGGGCTGCCGCGCGGCGCTGGTGACCAGCGTATCGGACGACGCGGTCGGGCGCTTTGCCGTCAACCGGCTGCGGCATTACGGGGTCGACACGACCTATCTGCAGGTGGTGGGGGGCGAATACCGCCTGTCGCTGGCGGTCTATGAAAGCCGGATCGAGGGTTTCCAGAACGTTATCTATCGCAACGGCGCCGTCGATTTCCAGGTGACGCCGCAGGATGTCGAGCGCGTCGACTACGCCGATTTCGGGGCGCTGATCACCGCGGGCACCGTTTTTGCCGCCGACCCCGCGCGCGAGGCGACGTTCCACGCCTTCGACCTGGCCCGTCGGGCCGGGCTGCCGATCATCTTCGACATCGACTATCGCCCCTATTCCTGGCCCTCGCCCGAGGTCGCGGCGCAGGTCCTGTCGCGGGCCGGCGCCGAAAGCGACATGATCGTCGGCAATGACGAGGAATTCGGCTTCATGGCGGGCGGGATCGACAAGGGGCTGGCCAAGGCGCGCGAACTGGCGGCCCAAGGCAAGCTGGTCGTCTACAAGATGGGCCACCAAGGCGCGATCACCTTTGCAGACGGGCAGGAGATCCGCACCGGCATCTTCCCGGTGACCGCGATCAAGCCCAACGGCGCGGGCGACAGCTTCATGGCAGGGCTGCTGGCGGGCATCGCCGATGGCCGCCCCCTGCGCGAGGCCGTGCTGCGCGGTTCGGCCTGCGCCTCGATCGTGGTGTCGCGCCCCGGCTGCGCGCCCGCCATGCCCGACACCCAAGGATTGAACGAATTCCTGGCCGCCCATCCGGGCGCGACGGATTGCTGAAGGAAAGACCCATGCATATCGCCCCCTATGATAACCGGAACGAACCCATCGTCGATGTCGATGACGCGCTGGTTCCGCTGAACTATTTCAACATTGTGAAGCTGACGCAGGGCCAGCATTTCGACTATGCCGTGCCGGGTTACGAGACCTGCGTCGTGCCCGCGACGGGCACCGTCGATGTCGCGGTCGATGGCGCGCATTACCCCGATCTGGGCAACCGGACCGAGGATGTCTGGGACGGAGAGCCCGAGGGCGTCTATGTCCCGGTCGGGGCGAAGGTCCGGCTGAGCTGCAAGTCGCCGCAGGCCGAGATCTTCGTCGCGGGCGCGAAATACGACCGCGTGCTGGAGCCCTTCGACGTCCGCGCCGCCGATCTGGACGTGGTGCAATACGGGTCCGACGACACCAAGACCCACCGCAAGATCAAGCACATCCTGGGGTCGAACCATCATGACCGTGTGGGCCGCCTGCTGGTCTCGGAACTGTTCACTGTGGGCGAGGGGGGCTGGTCCGGCTTTCCCAGCCACAAGCACGACACCGACCGCAAGGCCGACGATGGCAGCATGGCCGAAACGCGCCATGACGAGACTTACAATTTCCGCTTCAAGCCGAATTACGGCTCGGGGGTCCAGATGCTCCAGCGCGAGGACGGCAAGCCGGGCGATGCCTATCACATCGTGGACGGATCGACGATCTGCCTCGACAAGGGCTATCACCCCTGCGCGGTGCTGCCGGGTTACCAGATGTATTACTTCACCATCCTCGGCGGCCTCAGCCAGCGCAGCCTGAAGCAATATTTTCAGCCGACCCATGCGCATCAGTTGCACACGATCCCCGGCATCATGGACATGGTGAGCAAGTTCAAATGAGCCTCGTGACCCTTGCCGACGTGCTGCAACCGGCGCTGCGGGGCGGATATGCGGTCGCGGGCCTCGTGACCCTTGGGTGGGAGGACATGCGCGCCTTCGTCGCCGCCGCCGAGGCCGAGGATTGCCCCGTGATCCTTCAGGCCGGCCCCGGCTGTCGCGCGCATACGCCGCTGCCGGTGCTGGGCGCGATGTTCCGGCACCTTGCGCAGCACGCCTCGGTCCCCGTCGTGGCGCATCTGGATCACGGCTATACCGTCGAGGAATGTCGCGAGGCGATCGCGTGCGGCTTCACCTCGGTCATGTTCGACGGATCGCGCAAACCCCTGGACGAGAACATCGCCCAGACCCGAGAGATCGTGCAGATGGCCCATGCGGCGGGCGTGTCCTGCGAGGGCGAGATCGGCTTTGTCGGCTATTCCGGCGGCGACGATTCCGCCGGGACCGACCCGGACGAGGCCGCGCGCTTTGCCCGGGAAACCGGCGTGGACGCGATGGCCATCTCGGTCGGCAATGTCCATCTGCAGCGGCAGAAGGAGGGCGGCCTGGACGAGGGCCGCATCCGCGCGATCGAGGCCGTGACCGATGTGCCCCTGGTGATCCACGGCGGATCGGGCGTGCCGGTGGCGCAGCGCACCGCCCTGGCGCGGGGTTCGGCCATCTGCAAGTTCAATATCGGGACCGAACTGCGCATGGCCTTCGGTCAATCGCTGCGCGAGGCCGTCACCCGCGATCCCGACCGCTTCGACCGGGTCGAGATCCTGCGCGAGACGCACGACCCGGTCGTGACGGCGGCGCGTGCCGTCCTGAGGGCGATGAAGCCCGCCTGATCAGTCGTCCCAGTCGGGGGCCAGCGTCTCGGGCGCGACGATCCGGCCATCGGGGCCTGCAAGCGCGTCGATGCGCGCGATTTCGTCGGCGGTCAGCACGATTTCGGCGGCACGCAGGTTGCCGGCCAGCCGCGACGCCTTGGCGGTCTTCGGCAGGGCGATCATGCCCGGCTTGGACAGCAGCCACGCGACCGCGATCGCGGCGGCGGTGGTGTCGTGGGCCTCGGCGATGGCGGCCATCGTGTCGTCCTGCATGACGCGCCCCTGCGCCAGCGGGGCATAGGCGGTCAGCGGGATGCCCGCATCCTGCATGAAGGACCGCAGGCGGGTCTGGTCGATGAAGGGATGCATCTCGACCTGGTTCGTGGCGATGGGCGCGCGCATGATCCCCTGTGCCTCGGCCAGCATGGCGGTGGTGAAGTTCGACACGCCGCCGAACCGGACCTTGCCCTCGTCGATCAGCGCGTCCAGCACGGGCAGCGTCTCGGACAGGGGAATGTCCCTGGACGGCCAGTGCAGCAGCAGCAGGTCGATGTGATCGGTCCCAAGTGCGCGCAGGCTTGCCTCGGTCGCCTTGCGGAAATCGGCGGCGGCGAAGTCGCGCGGCAGGATCTTGGTCGTCAGGAAGATCCGGTCGCGCGGGGTGTCGGCGGCGCGGATGCCCTCGCCGACCTCGGCCTCGTTCTCGTAGGCCTGCGCGGTGTCGATATGGCGGTACCCTTCGGCCAGCGCGGCCTTGGTGATCTCGCGCGCCTCGCCCGCATCCATCCTGAAGGTTCCCAGCCCCAGGCTGGGGATCGCGGCGGGGCCGATATTTCGGATCGTCATGTCGTCTGCTCCTTCCAAAGCGTCTTTCGCGGCCAAGATGGATGCGCTAGGTCTTTGCGTGAACGGAAGGTTTGGCAAAGGGGCTTTGCGCCGGATGCACGAATTGCCACAGACGCGCGACCTTGCGGTCTTCGTCGCCGTGGTCGAAGGCGGCGGCTTCGCCGAGGCCGGGCGCAGGCTGGGCGTCGCGCCCTCGACCCTCAGCCGGACGGTCACGCGGCTCGAGGAGTTGCTGCATGTCAGCCTGCTGCGCCGCTCGACCCGCGCGATCGAGCTGACGCCCGAAGGCCGCCAGCTGCTGCAATTGGCGCAGGAGATCGTGCGCCAGACCGAGGCGCTGGCCGATCTGGCGCAGGGCAGCCGGACGCCGCGCGGTCCGCTGCGCGTCAACGCGCCGGTGCCCTTCGTCCTGCACGTGATCGCGCCGCGCCTGGCCGAATTCCACGCCCGCCACCCGCTGGTCGAGGTGACGCTGGACATGACCGACCGAACCGTCGACCTGATCGAGAGCAGGGCCGACATCGCGATCCGCTTCGGCCCCCTTGCCGACAGCGACCTGCTGCATCGCCCGCTTGGCCGCGCGCCGTGGAAGCTGTGCGCCGCGCCGGATTATCTGGACCGGCACGGCTGGCCGCGCGAACCTGCCGATCTGGCGCGCCTGTCGCAGGTGCGTTTCACCGCGCCCGATCACATCAACACGCTGCGTTTTCGCGGGTTGGACGCCCCCGTCGCCGTGCCCGCCGCCGTCAGCGCCGCGAACGGAGAGGCGGTGCGCAGCCTCGTGATCGGGGGCATGGGGATCGCCCGCTTCTCTGATTTCATGGTGGCCCGCGACATCGCCGAGGGGCGCCTGGTCGAGCTGTTCCCCGACCGGCTGGAGGCCGCGCCGCTGGACATCACGGCGCTGTTCCTGACGCGCAGCTCGGGGCTGCGGCGGCTGGCGGTCTTTCTGGACTGGCTGGCCGAGATCCTGCAGGACCGCGATCAAGCCGCGGGGTGATCGCTGCCATAGAGGCCCGCGGTATCGCGGCGCAGCTGCCGGTTCTCGACCTGCGCAAGATAGCTGCGCGCAAGATCGACATCGCCGCGCCCCTCGCGCAGCGCCTTCTGCCACAACCGCAACGCCGAGCGCGGCGACCAGGGCAGCGCCGCATGGGCCAGCCAGTCGCGCAACTGCCCGGGCAGGCGGTCGTATTCCGCCATCGGATCGACGGTCCTGCGGCGTTGGCGCAGCTGGCTACGCGTGTTCCGGTCGGTCGCCTGCATCACGCGATCCTCCATTCCGGGAAGGGGTCGGGCAGGGCGGCCCATTCCTTCGGGCGCAGGCGGTCGACGCCTTGCAGCAATGCGCCGTCCAGCGCCGCCGTGATCGCGGCCCGGTCCATCGCGATGCCGATGAAGACCAGCTCTTGCCGCCGGTCGCCGAAAGGTTCGGACCAATGGCGGTCCAGGTAATCCCGCGCCTGCGCATGGTCCGGCCAGCGGTCGCGTGGCACCGCCGCCCACCACGTCCCCGACGGGCGTATGCTGGCCATCGTCCCTGCCAACGAGAACTCGGCCAGCCAATCGGGCCGCGTCGCGATCCAGAGATGACCCTTGGCGCGGATCACTCCGGGCAGATCGCCCGCAAGAACCTCGTGGATGCGGTTCGGATCGAAGGGCCCGCGCGCGCGATAGGTGAAGCTGTCGATGCCGTATTCGAGGGTCTCTGGGGTGTGATCGGCAAAGCCGTGCAGCTCCTTGGCCCAGGTCGAATGCAGATGCGCGCGGTCGAAATCGAAAAGGCCGGTATCCAGGATGCGGTCCGCCGCCACCTGCCCGTGATCCGCGGCCAGAACCTGCGCATCGGGGTTCAGCGCGCGAACGATGCGCTGCGCAAGGGCCAGCCGATCCGGGCCGGCATCGGTCGCCTTGTTCAGCACGATCACGTCCGCGAACTCGATCTGGTCGACCAGCAGATCGACGATGCTGCGCCGGTCCTGTTCGTCGGCGGCCTCGCCCCGGTCGCGCGCAAGGTCCTGGCTGTCGAAATCGCGGGCCAGCGTGATGGCATCGACGACCGTCACCATCGTGTCCAGCCGCGCCACGTCGGTCAGGCTGTCGCCTTTCTGGTCGCGGAACTCGAATGTCGCGGCGACGGGCAGCGGCTCCGAGATGCCCGTGCTTTCGATCAGCAGGTGGTCGAAGCGCTGTTGATTCGCAAGGCGGCGCACCTCGGTCAGCAGGTCGTCGCGCAGCGTGCAGCAGATGCAGCCATTCGACATCTCGACCAGCGTTTCCTCGGCATGGCTCAGTTCCGCGCCGCCGTTCCGGATCAGATCCGCGTCGATGTTCACATCCGACATGTCGTTGACGATCACGGCGACGCGGCGGCCTTCGCGGTTGTGCAGGACCCGGTTCAGAAGCGTCGTCTTGCCCGCTCCCAGAAAGCCCGAGAGGATCGTGACGGGCAGGCGGTCGTCGAGGGGCATGGGGTCTCCGTTACGTGATACTGTAACGCACATACCGCCGGAGACGAATGGCCGCAAGACCACCGCAGGAATGAAAAGGACCGCCGGCCCCGGTCTGGGGCGGGCGGTCCATCGGTTCGGGGCCGGATCGCGGCGCGGCGATCAGAAGTAGCCGTGGCTCGAATTGTCGACCGGGCCTTCGGGGGCCTGGATCTTGGTCACGGTGACCGTATCGTCGGCGGACAGGCCCGCATCGACCAGTTCGCGGGTGGTCATGACGCTGCCTGCGGCGACCTCGACGGTCGTGGCGGTTTGGGCTTCGCGGTTCGATCCACCGATCGGCCCCGAGCTGCTGGCCTGGGCGACACCGGTGGCAAGGGCGAGGGCGGCGATGGCGTAGGTGACGGTTTTCATTTTATAAACTCCTGGCTTTCTGGTGGCGGGCCGTGTCCGGTCCGTCTTCATGAACAGGAGATAGGTTCCGACCCCGCCCGTGATTACCCGCCGGATTCGATCTTCAGAGTTCGCCCTCGGGAAACAATCGCGGGGTTGAAATTCGGGGGTGCGTGCACTGGCGCTGTCTCGACAGTCATGCATCCAACCGCTAGGCAAGGCGCGATCAGGGGTTCAAGGGGCCGACGCGATGCTCATCGTTCACGCAGGCATGCACAAGACCGGCAGCAGCTCGATCCAGGAAACCTTCTTCGGGCTGCGTCGGAATGGCGTCAGCTACTTCAATCCGGGGCGCAAGAACCACGGCGTGGCCTTCGAGGCGCTGACCAATCCCGACGCCGAGAATAACTTCGCGTTTCGTCAGCTCGGGATATCCGGCGACAGGCTGACGGATATGAAGCGCGAGACATATGAGAAATTCGATGCCTTCCTGCGGGAGCTGAGCGGGATCGGCATTTTTTCTGCCGAGGCGATCAGCCTGCCCCAGGACGACGGTCGGATCATCGCGTTCCGGGATATCCTTGCGCAGTTCGATCTGCCACTGCGGGTGGTCATGTATCTGCGATCACCGCATTCCTTCATGGAAAGCGCCTTCCAGCAGCGGGTGAAGGCGGGCGGCCTCGGTCGGATAGAGCCGTTGGGTCTGTGGCCGCAATATCGCAAGCGGGTCGAGCGTCTCGATCAGGCATTCGGGCAAGACCGGGTCGAGCTTCGGATGTTCGACCCGTCCCGTTTCCCGCAGGGCGATGTCGTGCGCGATTTCGCGGAACTGGTGGGTGTCACGCTGCAGGACCACGAGATCCGGCGGGTCAACGAGGGGCTGAGCGCCGAGGCTGTCGCCCTCATCTACTTCCAGCGAAAATTCGGCGGGGGGCTGGAGACCGAAGGCCCCGGCCGACCGGCGCGGAACGAACGGTGGGTTCAGGCCCTGAACGGGATCGGCAGGCGGAAGCTGGGTCTGTCCGACAACCTTCTTGCGCCCGCGTTCGAGCGTCATCGGGCGGATCTGGACTGGATCGAAGGGCGGATCGGCTCGAAGCTTGTCGATCCGGCCAGCAAGGACCGCGTCGTCATCGACAGCGAGGGCGATCTGCTGGACCTTGCCGCCGACAACCTGAAGCACGTCCAACGCATCCTGGCCGAGCGGCTTCGGGAAACCGAGTTCTCGGATCAAGCCCCGGCGGTCGGCATGCTGGAGCTGCTGCGGACGCTGGCCTGATCTGTGGCCCTATCGCCCGGTGATGCCCTCGAGCGGGGGCAGGGGGCGCGGTTGGGTGACCAGATGCGGCTTGCGGCGTTCATAGAAGGCGTTGCCCCCCGCCGTCACGACATAATGCATGTTGTCATAGCCCGCGCGATAGCTTGCGGCATGGAAGAATTCGGCCCGCCCGACCAGCGGATGGCGTTCCCCGCGCAGGACCGAGGCCGCGGCACCCCGGATCTGGGGGGCGGTGCGCAGGTCCATCCTGCGCGTCATCACCCCGCTTGCGAACTGGTTCTTCTGCCCGACGACGGCGCAGACGCTGTTGGGATATTCGGGCGACCTGACGCGGTTCATCACCACGCTGCCCACGGCGATCATCCCGTCGCGGCTGGAGCGGATGGATTCGAAATACATCGCCCGCTCCATGCATTCCTGCGCGGAGCGTTTCGAGGGCATGCCGCAACCGGCAAGGGCAGCCACGAGGGCCAGTGTCGCGGCGTGGGCGAAGCGCATCCTGTCATCCATTCGCTGGTGTTCGTTGCGCGACACTGCCACGGCTCCCGCGCCCATGCCAGCGGTTCGGAAGAATGCGACGGATCCTCGGCGGTTCCTCACCGGTCGCGGGCTGCGCGGGGCGCGACGGATGCCGCCCCGCGCGGGTCTGCGCGATCAGCCGCGCATTTCCTTCAGCGACGCGCTGTCCAGAACGTGCGGCGTGTCGTATGCGGCCTGGTCCAGCTCGCCCTCGCTTTTGGCGACGAGGACGGTCACGGCGGCATCGCCCGTGACGTTCAGCGCGGTGCGCGCCATGTCCAGGATCCGGTCGATCCCCGCGATGATCGCAACGCCCTCCAGCGGCAGCCCGACCGAGGTCAGCACAAGCGACAGCATGATCAGGCCCGCGCCCGGAACGCCCGCGGTGCCGATCGAGGCCAGCGTCGCCGTCAGGACGATGGTGACGTAATCGCCCATCGCCAGATCGACGTTGAACGCCTGCGCCACGAACAGCGCGCAGACGCCCTGGTACAGCGCGGTCCCGTCCATGTTGATCGTCGCGCCAAGCGGCAGCACGAAGCTGGACACGCCCTTCGACGCCCCGAGGTTGCGCTGCACCGCCGTCATCGAGACCGGCAACGTCCCCGAGCTGGAGGTGCTAGTGAAGGCCACCATCTGCGGCTCCAGCACGCCCTGGAAGAAGCGCACCGGGTTCAGCCCGCCGCCAAGGCGGATCATCCCGCCATAGACGACCAGCGCGTGGATGACGCAGCCCAGATAGACGGCGAAGATCACCGCGCCCAGGGGTAGCAGCAGCTCCAGCCCATAGGTGCCCGCGACCCAGACCATCAGCGCGAAGACGCCATAGGGGGCGAAGCCGATGATGATGCTGGTCAGCTTGTAGATCACCTCGGACAGGCTGTCGAAGAAGTCGCGGACGATCCGCCCCTTCTCGCCCGCCATGTTGATCGCGATGCCGAACAGGATGGCGAAGACGATGATCTGCAGCACGTTCCCCTCGGCCGAGGCCGAGACCGGGTTCGTCGGCACCAGCCCCACGATCGTGTCGATCAGGCTGGGGGCGTCCTTGGCCTCCATCGCGGCGGCGGCCGACATGTCGATGCCCGCGCCCGGCTGGATCACCGCGCCCAGCACCAGCCCGATGGTGATCGCGACGGCGGTCGTCATCAGGTACAGCGCGACCGTCTTCAGCCCGATCCGCCCCATCTTGGACATGTCGTGCATCGAGGTCATGCCGACGACCAGCGACACGAAGATCAGCGGCACGATCAGCATCTTGATCGCGTTGACGAAGATCGTGCCGATGGGCTTGATCGCCTCGGCGGCGGCTTCGTTGCCGGTCTGGTTCAGCACGACGCCGATGACGACGCCCGCCGCCAGCGCCAGGAAGATCTGCTTCCACAAGAGCATGGACCGCCAGCGCCCCCAGAGGCCGCGCGGTGCATCAGATCTGTCGTTCATGTCTCACTCTCTTCTGTTGGTATTTTTCCGGTGCCTGCATCGGGATCGCGCTGCCCGATGTCGGGGTTGCTGCCACGGATGGCTGACGTCCTTGCGATCGGGGCATCGCCCGTCGCTGTCCTTCCTTCCCCCGCCGGGCCGTGTCGAGCCCGGGCATTCCCCTTTGGCCGATGCATGCGCCGGTCTGCCCCCAATAATCCGATCCGGTGACATAATCTATGTGAATTCGGATGGCGCGGGGCGCCGGCCTGCTAGGCGCGCGGCCCCGCCTCGTGGCCCAGGGCCGCCGACACTTCGGCACCCACCGCTAGCAGTTGGGCCAGGTATTCCCGGTGGCGATTCTCGTCGAAGCGGAACAGCGGGAAGGCGATCGAGATCGCGCCGATCGACTTGCCCAGGTGATCGCGCAGCGGCACGGCCATGCAGCGGACGCCTGCCTCGCTCTCCTCGATCTCCTCGGCATAGCCGCGGCTGCGCGTCAGCTCGATCTGTTCGCGCAGGGTCGCGGCATCGGTGATCGTGTTCGGGGCCGAGGCCTCGAAACGCATCGCCGCGATCCTCTCCTCGATCTCGTCGGGGTCGCGAAAGGCCAGCAGCGCCTTGCCAAGAGATGTCGAATGCAGCGGGTTCCGCATTCCCGTCGTGCATTTCATCGACAGGTTGAAGGTCGAGGGATAGCCGTGGACATAGACGACGCGCTGGTCCTGATCGTCGATCACGCCTAGGTTCACCGATTCCCCGAAGGCGCGCGACAGCTTGCCCATGCCGCGATCCGCGACATGCAGCAGGTCGGTGTCCCGCTTCAGCGCCCGCGCGGCGACGGTGAACAGTTTCATCGTCAGGCCGTATTTCTCGGTCTCGGGGTCCTGGGTGACATAGCCCAGATCGACCATCGTCTGCAGCAGGCGGTGGGTCGTGCTTTTGGATGTCATGGCATGCTGTGCGATGGTCGCAAGCCCCGCCTGCCGATCCTCGGCCAGCGTCTCGAGGACGGAAAAGACCTTGAGGACGGATGCCACGCTGTCGGTTTTGGCTGCGTCGGGTTTCTGCGAAGTCGGGGCCATGCGTGCCTGTCCAATCCTTGTGCGGTCCTGCGCGCCCTTTGGGGCGGCCCCCATCATGGCATGCCCGGAAAAAATGGACCAGTGTTCCATTTCGCTTGCGACGGGCGGGCATCCGTGCTTCGATGATTTCGGAACGGCGTTCCGGAAACGGGCGCCCAAGGGGGAATATCGAAGGTGCGCAGCCCTGAAATGGCATCGTGATGCCACGGACGGCGCGTGCCCTAGAAGGATCGCGGAGGAGCCCGCGGGGATCCGAGGAGAGAAGATGCTGAATGTCGAGACACGCCACGCCGTGCATCCCGAACACGCTAGGGGCATGGACACCGACGCGCTGCGCGCGGCCTTCATGGGGCAGGGCCTGTTCGCGCCGGGACAGATCAACCTGATCTATACCCATTACGACCGCTTCGTCCTGGGGGGCGCCGTGCCGGATGGCGGGACCCTGACCCTCGACCGGGTCGAGGAGACGCGCACGCCGTCCTTCCTCGACCGCCGAGAGATGGGCATCGTCAATATCGGCGACACCGGAACGGTCGAGGCCGAGGGCGCGACCCATACGCTGGAACGGGGCGACGTGCTCTATCTGGGGATGGGCAGCGGGGCGGTGAGTTTCGGCGGGCAGGGGCGGTTCTACATCACCTCGGCCCCGGCGCATGCGCGCTTCCCGTCGCGGCTGGTCACGCTGGCCGAATGCAAGCGGGTCGAGCTGGGCGAGACCGCGACCTCGAACAAGCGGGTGATCTACCAGTTCATCCATCCGCAGGTGATGGAAAGCTGCCAGCTGATCCTCGGCTATACCTCGCTGCAGGAAGGGTCGGTCTGGAACACCATGCCCGCCCATGTGCATGACCGCCGGATGGAGGCGTATCTCTATTGGGGGATGTCGCCCGAGGCCCGCGTCCTGCACCTGATGGGCGAACCGCAGCAGACGCGCCACCTGTTCATGGCCAACGAAGAGGCCGTGATCTCGCCGCCCTGGTCGATCCATTCGGGGGCGGGGATCGGGGAATACACCTTCATCTGGGCCATGGCGGGCGACAATGTCGACTTCACCGACATGGACTTCGTCGAACCGGCGGACCTGAAATGAGCGGGCCGTTCCGGCTGGACGGTCGCCGCGCACTGGTGACCGGCGCGAATACCGGCATCGGGCGGGCAATCGCGGTGTCGCTGGCGGCCCAAGGCGCGCGCGTGACCTGTGCGGGCCGGCGCAGCACCGCGCAGACGGTGGACGCCATCCGCGACGCCGGGGGCGAGGCGCAGGAGCTGCTGCTGGACCTGTCGGACCCGATGGCCGCGCGCGATGTCTTCGCGGATGCGGGATACACGATTCTGGTGAACAACGCGGGCATCATCCGCCGCGCCGACAGCGTCGACTTCACCGAGGCCGACTGGGACGAGGTGATGGACGTCAACATGAAGGCGCTGTTCTTCACCTGTCAGGCCTTCGGGCGCGAAGCCATCGCGCGGGGGCAGGGCGGCAGCGTGGTCAACATCGCCTCTCTGCTGTCGTTCCAGGGGGGCATCCGGGTGCCGTCCTATACCGCGTCCAAGCACGGGGTGGCGGGGATCACGCGCATCCTGTGCAACGAATGGGCGGCTCACGGCATCAACGTGAACGCGATCGCCCCCGGCTATATCGCGACGAACAACACCGAGGCCCTGCGCGACGATCCCGACCGCAGCCGCGCGATCCTGGACCGGATCCCCGCCGGACGGTGGGGCAACCCCGAGGATATCGGCGGCACGGCGGCGTTCCTGTGTTCGCCCGCCGCTGCCTATGTGAACGGGGCCGTCATCAACGTGGATGGTGGCTGGCTGGCGCGCTAGGGCGCAGGACCTGACAGGGGGACAGCAATGACGAAGAACCATTTCCCGGCAGCCGAGGGGCAAACCGTCCAGGTGGCACCGGGGCTGCGCAGACGGGTGGGCGCGTTCAACGACAACCTCATGTGCGTCGAGGTGCATTTCGACACCGGCACGGTGGCACCGCTGCACCACCACCCGCACGAGCAGATCACCTATGTCGTGTCGGGCCGGTTCGAATTCACGGTCGGAGACCGGACCCATGTCGTGGGGCCGGGCGACTCTCTCTACAAGCAGCCGGGCATCGTGCATGGCGCGACCTGTCTTCAGGCGGGCACGCTGATCGACATGTTCACCCCCCACCGCGAGGACTTCGTCTGATCGCGGTCTGCACACACGGGGCGCATCGGCGTCCCGCCGACAATCCAGGAGAAAGACATGAAGCTTGAGGGCAAGACCGCGATCATCACGGGCGGCGGACGCGATATCGGGCGGGCCTGCGCCATGCGCCTTGCGGCCGAGGGCGCGAATGTCGCGATCAACTATTTCAGCAGCAGCGCCGGCGCGGACGAGACGGTGGCCGCGATCCACGCCTCGGGCGGGCGCGCCTTCGCCAGGCAGGGCGATCTGAACGATCAGGCCGATGTGGATGCGCTGGTCGCCGCGACCGTGGCAGAGTTCGGCGGCATCGACGTGCTGGTCAACAATTCCGGCGGCCTGATCGCCCGCAAGAGCCTGGCCGACATGTCGATGGACCACTGGCGCGCGGTGATGGACCTGAACCTGACCAGCACCGTCATGATGATCAAGGCCTGCCTGCCGCATATGGGTCAGGGCGCGATCGTGAACATGGCCAGCCAGGCGGGCCGCGATGGCGGCGGCGGCGGTGCCATCGCCTATGCCGCGGCCAAGGGTGCGGTCATGACCCTGACGCGCGGTCTGGCCAAGGAGGTCGGGCCGGATATTCGCGTGAATGCCCTGTGCCCCGGCATGATCGACACCGATTTCCACAACGTCTTCACCAAGGACGAGGCCCGCCGAAACCTGGAGCAGACTGCGCCCGTGCGCCGTCAGGGCACGCCCGACGATGTCGCGAACCTGGTCCTGTTCCTGGCCTGCGGGGATTCCGGCTTCATCACCGGCGCGAATGTCGACATCAACGGAGGGATGTTCTTCAGCTAGCATCGAGGTATCTCGCGCAGATCCCTGCGAGGGACAATGAATATGCCACGCGACCCGGCGCCCATCAGGCGCTTGGTCGCGTGGTCGGGCCTTCGCGAGATGGCCGCGAGGCGGAGCCGAAGCACAAGTTGCGTGCCGGCCCGTCGAGAGAACACCTGCTGGCCCGCGCGGATGCCGCGATTTCGGAGCTGCCAGTAGCCGATCCACAGGTCGTTCCTGCCGCCGAGGCTGGCTGCACTGTTGCAATCTATCCTCGCTGCCGGGTGGCGAGGGGCAGGGCCCGTACCCCTTGCCGGTATCCTGTCCTAGAGCCGCGCGCGGGCATGACTACGATGCCGTGCTTGCCGTCATGGCCCGATCATCTGCCTAAAGTCATTTGGCACCTGCCCTGACCGCCGCATCCTCGACGACATAGCGGATCATCCACACCGTGGGATCGGCGTGGACAGCGACGGTACGCGCGGTAACCGCCAACATCCTTTTGGCTAAGGACATGCCCTGCGCCGCATTGTCGGAGCCTGCGGGCGACGGGCGCATCATGCGCCCAGATCGACCTGTACAGGCATGCATATGGCGACATGTCTGCGGTGCGGGCTAGGACCGGCGTTTGGCAACGCCATTCATGCTCCGATCTTCACATCCAGATTGATCGTATGCGTGATAATTTGTGAAATAAGTTTTGCAAATGTGACGATTTCATGATCTTGGTGCTGCGAATTCAGTCACTGGGGGAATGAATCATGGATGTGGCTTCGGGATATCGCGCCTGTGTCGTCGGCCTCGGATCGATGGGGATGGGGGCCGCGCTGTCCTGCGTCCGCGCCGGAATTCCGACCTCGGGGATCGACCTGTCCGATGCGCGGCGCGACCAGTTCGCGGCTGCGGGGGCCGAAGGTGTCGGTGCCTCGGTCGCGGAGCTGACGGGCGAATTCGACGCGATCCTGGTGCTGGTGGTGAACGCCGCGCAGGCACGCGCGGTCCTGCTGGGCGACGCGGGCGCGGCGACGCGCATCCGCAAGGGCGGTGTCGCCATCGTCAGCTGCACGCAATCCTCGGACGACGCGAAATCGCTGGCTGCCGATCTGGACGCGATGGGCGTCCTGATGCTGGACGCGCCGGTCTCCGGCGGTGCCGCCAAGGCCGAGGCCGGTCAGATGACGGTCATGGCCTCGGGCAGCGAGGCGGCCTTTGCCGCGGCCGGTCCCGTCCTCGATGCCGTCGCGGGCAAGGTCTACAATATCGGGACCGAGATCGGGCAGGGCGCGATGGTCAAGGTCATCCACCAGCTGCTGGCGGGCGTGCATATCGCCGCCGGGGCCGAGGCGATGGCCATGGCCGCGCGTGCGGGCATTCCGCTGGACACCATGTACGACGTCGTCACCAACGCCGCCGGCAATTCCTGGATGTTCGAGAACCGCATGAAGCACGTGGTCGACGGCGACTATACCCCGCTTTCGGCGGTGGACATCTTCGTCAAGGACCTGGGCCTCGTGACCGAGACGGGCCGCAGCCTGAAATTCCCGCTGCCGCTGGCCTCGACCGCATTCGCCATGTTCCAGAACGCGTCGAACATGGGCTTTGGCGGGCAGGACGACAGCGCCGTCATCAAGACCTTCTCGGGGATCGAGCTGCCGGAAAAGGAGGGCTGAGCCATGATGATCGGCGTCATCGCGGATGATTTCACCGGCGCGACCGACATCGCGGGCTTTCTGGTCGCGAACGGCCTTGCCACCACGCAGATGATCGGCGTGCCCCCGGCGGGCACCACGGTCGAGGGCGACGCGGTCGTCGTCTCGCTCAAGTCGCGGTCGAACCCGGCGGACGAGGCCGTGGCCGACAGCCTTGCCGCGCTGGCCTGGCTGCAATCGCTCGGGTGTCGCCAGATCTTCCAGAAATACTGCTCGACCTTCGATTCGACGGCCAGGGGCAATATCGGTCCGGTCACCGATGCGCTGATGGAGGCCATCGGCACCGACATCACCGTCATCTGCCCCGCGCTGCCGGTCAACGGACGCTCGATCTACAAGGGCTATCTGTTCGTGGGTGACCAGCTGCTGCAGGAATCGGGGATGAAGGACCACCCGATCACGCCGATGACGGATTCGAACCTGATGCGCCTGATGGACATGCAGTCCAAAGGCCGCACGGGCGTCGTGACCACCACCACCGTGGAAAAGGGCGCCGATGCCGTCCGCGCCGAGATCGAGCGCCTGCGTGCATCGGGCATGTCCTATGTCGTGCTGGATGCCGTCAACGACGCGCATCTGGACGTGCTGGGGCAGGCCGTGGCCGACATGAAGCTGGTCACCGGCGGTTCGGGCCTGGGCGCGGGGATCGCGCGGGCCGTCGCCACCGGCGACGCAAGCCGGACCGAGGAACTGGGCCGTCAGGCCGCGACTGCGGGCGCGGCCCTGGAAGGGCCGGGGATCGTCATCTCGGGGTCGTGCAGCGTGATGACCAACGCGCAGGTCGCGGCCTATCGCGATCTTGCGCCGGTCTTCGACGTGGACGTGGAGCGCTGCCTTGCCGATCCCGACGCATATGGCGCCGAGATGGCCGCATGGGCGCTGGCGCAACCGCAGGACGGCGACCGCCCGTCGCCCATGATCACCGCCACCGCTTCGCCCGACATCCTGCGCGACGTGCAGGCCCGCCACGGCGCCGCCGCGTCCGAGGCGGTCGAGCATGCCTTCGCCGCCGCCACCCGCAAGCTGGCCGAGGGCGGCATCGTCCGCTTCGTCGTCGCCGGGGGCGAGACCTCGGGTTCGGTGACGCAGGCGCTGGCCGTATCCGGTTTCGCCATCGGTCCGCAGATCGCGCCGGGCGTGCCCTGGGTCCGCGCCGTGGACCGGCCGCTGTCGCTGGCACTGAAATCGGGCAATTTCGGGGCCGAGAGCTTCTTCCTCGACTGCCAGCCCGCCAATGTCCGCGCCGCGATCGGGGGGTCGGCATGAACGATGCAGCCAAGGCGGAACGCATGGTCCTGCTGTGCCGCAGCCTGTTCGACCGGGGATATTCGGTCGGCGGCGCGGGCAACGTGTCCGTCCGCTCGGACGAGGGCGGGTTCCTGGTGACGCCCACGGGCAGCTGCCTCGGGCGGCTGGACGCGGACCGGCTGACGGTGATCGGACCGGACGGGGCGCCCAAGCCCGGTCCCAAGCCCTCGAAGGAATTCGAGTTCCACCGCAAGCTCTATGAGGTGCGGCCGGATGCGGGGGCGATCGTGCACCTGCACTCGACCTATCTGACGGCGCTGAGCTGCCTCGAGGATCTGCCGCGCGAGAACGCGATGCGGCCCTTCACGCCCTATTACGTCATGCGCATCGGCTACATGCCGGTGATCCCCTATTACCGCCCCGGTTCGCCCCGGATCGGCGAGGATCTGGCCGAGGCCGCGCGCCGCCACAAGGTGCAGGCCTTCCTGCTGGCCTCTCATGGCGTGGTCGTGCTGGGCAAGGATATCGACGACGCGGTGAACAACGCCGAGGAGCTGGAGGAGACGGCCAAGCTGCTGTTCCTGCTCAAGGGCGAGAAGCTGCACTACCTGACCGAGGACGAGATCGCCGAACTGGGCGGAGGATACTGAGATGACCAGACTTGCAGCCAACCTGTCGATGCTGTTCGCCGACGCATCCTTTCTCGACCGGTTCGACCGGGCGGGTGCCGCGGGCTTCGAGGCGGTCGAGTTCCTGTTCCCCTATGACCATTCGATTGCCGAGGTGAAGTCGCGGCTGGACCGCAACGGTCTGTCGCTGACGCTGATCAACGCCTTCGCCGGCGATTGGGCGGGCGGAGAGCGCGGCTTCGCGGCCCGTCCCGGCAAGGAGGCCCAGTTCGAGGCATCGCTCGATCAGGCCATCGAATACGCCACCGGCCTCGGCTGTCCGCGCATCCACGTGATGTCGGGCATCACGGCGGGCGAACCCGACGCCAGCGCCTGCGAGACAGCCTGGATTCGCAACATGCGCCTTGCCGCCGACCGCGCCGCGACTGCGGGGCTGCAGGTCTTGATCGAGCCGCTGAACTCGCGCGATGTGCCGGGCTATTTCCTGGCCCATCAGGACCCGACGCTGGAGCTGATCGCGCGGCTGGACCGCCGCAACGTGCTGCTGCAGTTCGACGTCTATCACACGCAGATCATGGACGGCGACATCATCCGCCGGATCGAGCGGCTGAAGGGCGCATACGGTCATGTCCAGATCGCGGGCGTGCCGGACCGCCACGAACCCGACACGGGCGAGCTGAACTATGCCGCGATCTTCGAGGCGTTCGACCGCACGGGCTTCGACGGGTTCCTGGGGTGCGAATACAACCCCCGCGGCCGGACCGAAGAGGGGCTTGGCTGGGCCGCGCCCTTCCTGCCGCGCAAGGCCGCCTGACCCATGATCCCCGCCGAACGCCAGCATTTCATCCTGTCCTGCCTGGTCGAGCGGGACGTGATCAGCATCGCCGAGCTGACCGAGAGGCTGGGCGTGTCCCACATGACCGTTCGCCGCGACATCCAGTCGCTCGAACGGCTGGGCCGCGTCACCTCGGTCTCGGGCGGGGTGCGGCTGAGCAGGCGGCTGGAGGCCGAACTGCCGCATCTGGCGAAAAGCGGGATCAATACCGACCAGAAGGGCGCCATCGGTCGCGCCGCCGCGCGGATGGTCCGCGACGGGATGGTCGTCTATCTGGACGCGGGCACGACCACGCTGGAGATCGCGCATGCCATCGCCGACCGCGAGGGGCTGACCGTGGTGACGAACGATTTCGTCATCTGCGCCTATCTATCGCAGAATGGGCGCTGCACGCTCTATCACTCGGGGGGGCTGGTCGACGGGGACAACCGGTCCTGCGTGGGCGAGATGGCGTCGGGCACGCTCGGGCAGTTCAACTACGACATCGCGTTCATCTCGACCTCGTCCTGGACGATCTCGGGGCTGAGTTCCCCGACCGAGGCCAAGCGCCCGGTCAAGCATGCCGTGATCCAGCGCGCCCGCCGTTCGGTGCTGGTGTCGGATTCCGCGAAATACGGCGTGGTGGCGGCGATCAACATCCTGCCCATGGAGGTCTTCGACGCGGTCGTGACCGACGGGCAGATCGACCCCGGCGTGGCCGGGGAAATCAGGGATATGGGATTGGAGGTCATCCTGGCCGAAGGGCCGCGGACGGATGGCGATCCCGACTGCAAGGGAGAGGAAGAATGAAGATTGTCGTGACGGGCGGCGCAGGGTTCCTGGGAAGCCGCCTCATCGCGCGCCTGCTGGATCAGGGCTTCGGCCCCGACCGCCAGGTCGTGTCGGTCGTGTCGCTGGACCGCGTGGAATGCCCGGTCCGCGATGCGCGCGTGACCAGCGTGGTGGGGTCCATCGACGATGCCGCCGACGTGGCCCGCGCGCTGTCGCAGGGGCCGGATGTCGTCTATCACCTGGCCGCCGTCCTGTCGGGCCAATCCGAGGCCGAGTTCGACACCGGCCTGAACATCAACGTCGATGCCACGCGCCTGCTGCTGGAGGAATGCCGCAAGCTGGCCGTCGCGCCGCGCTTCGTCTTCACCTCGTCGCTGGCCGTCTTCGGCGGAGAGATGCCCGACACCGTCCCCGAGACGATGGCGACCATGCCGCAATCCTCCTATGGCTGCGGCAAGGCCATCGGGGAACTGCTGGTCGGCGAATACAGCCGCAAGGGCTTTGTCGACGGGATTACCTGCCGCCTGCCGACCATCTCGGTGCGTCCGGGCAAGCCCAATTCGGCGGCATCGTCCTTCGTATCCGGCATCCTGCGCGAACCGCTGGCCGGCGAGCCGTCCGAATGCCCCGTGCCGCTGGACACGCGGCTGTGGATCTCGTCGCCGGACGCGGCGATCGCGAACCTGGTGCTGGCGGGGGGCATCGCGGGCGACCGGCTGGGCCTGAACCGCGTGCTGAACCTGCCGGGGATCACCGTGACGCCCGCGCAGATGCTGGACAGCCTGGAACGCCTTGGCGGCGCGGAGGCGCGCGCGCGGGTGTCGCTGACATCCGACAGCCGCGTGATCGACATCGTGTGCAGCTGGCCCGGCGCCTTCGACGTGGCGCGTCCGCTGTCGCTCGGCTTCGTGGCGGACGACGATTTCGACGGCGTGCTGTCGCAATACATGGCCGAGACGTCGCCGCAGGCGGCAAACGCCTGACCCCATCCGAATTCCCGAAGATGCATGACCGGCCGCCCCCGCCACGGGCAGGCCGGCCCTTCGGCAGAAACAACGGCAAACAAATCGAGGGATGCCCCCGAAACGGGGCATGAAATGGAGGAATAACATGGCGGAACCCGGAATGGAGTTCCAGTTGATCGCGGGCCTGGTCGTTGCCATCGCCCTGCTGATCTTCCTGGTCGTCAAGACGAAGGTCCACGCGGTCGTGGCCCTGGTCATCGCAGCGTCGCTTGCAGGTCTGATCGGGGGCATGCTGCCCGCCGACGTGATCTCGGCGATCACCACGGGCTTCGGCAGCACGCTGTCGACCATCGGCCTTGTCATCGGCTTCGGCGTGATGATGGGCCGCGTGCTGGAAATCTCGGGCGCGGCAGAACAGATGGCCTATTCGCTGATCCGTTGGGTCGGCAAGAAGCGCGAGGACTGGGCCATGGTCCTGACGGGCTATGTCGTGTCGATCCCGATCTTCTGCGACAGCGCCTTCGTCATCCTGACGCCGCTGATCAAGGCGCTGGCCCGTTCGACCGGCAAGTCGATCCTGACGCTTGGCATCAGCCTTGCGGGCGGCCTGATGCTGACCCACCATGCCGTGCCGCCCACCCCGGGCCCGCTTGGCGTGGCGGGGATCTATGGCATCGATATCGGCCTGATGATCTTCTGGGGCGTGATCTTCACGCTGCCGGGCATGGCGGTCCTGGTCTTCTATGGCCGCTTCATGGGCCCGCGGCTGGAGAAGATGATCCTGGACGACACGGGCGAGGATATCGGCGCGGCCTATCGCCAGTTCGAGGAAGCCGCGACCGAGCGCCAGAAGGAGCTGCCGTCGCTGTTCCTGTCGATCCTGCCGCTGATCCTGCCGATCGCGCTGATCTTCCTGAACACGCTGGCGACCTTCGTGGTCAAGACCTCGGGCGATGCCGAGCTTGCGAACTCGTTCCTGGTGCAGCTGTTCTCGTTCATCGGGAACCCGGTCATCGCCGTGGGCCTGGGCCTTCTGGTCGCGGTCTACACGCTGATCCCGACCGTGCCGCGGACCGACGCCATCGCCTATATGGAGCAGGGCGTCGAAAGCGCGGGCATCATCCTGCTGGTCACCGGTGCGGGCGGCGCGCTTGGCGCGGTGCTGCGGGCCTCGGGTGCGGGCGATGTCATCGGCGAGGCCGTGGCCGGCCTGCCGATCCCCGCGATCCTGATCCCGTTCCTGATCTCGTCTTTGGTGCGGATGATCCAGGGGTCGGGGACCGTCGCAATGATCACGGGGGCGTCGATCTCGGCCCCGATCCTGATGGCGATGCCGGACGTGAACATGGTGTTCGCGGCGCAGGCCGCGGCCATCGGCTCGATGGTGTTCGGGTATTTCAACGACAGCTATTTCTGGGTGATCAACCGCATGCTGGGCGTGAAGAACGCGAAGCACCAGATGCTGCTGTGGTCGGTGCCCACCACGCTGGCATGGATGTCGGCGCTGGTCATGCTGCTGATCTGCAACGCGCTGTTCGGCTGATCCACCGCGATCGCCGCGATTGCAGGGCCGTCCCTTCGGGGGCGGCCCTTTTCGCATCCGGCGGCCACGATCCGCTTGCAAGGCGCGGGCCCCCCGTGGTTTCCTGCCGCCAATGTGCATCGTCCTTGGAAGAAGTCCGGGCCATCCCCATGCAAAGGCCCACGAATGGTGGCCGCCCCCCGGCGCGCGGCCCTGACCGCCATTCTGACATTCCATCGCCGGAGAGACACATGACCGCCACCCTTGCCACCGGGGCCGAGGGCCTCGACATCCGTTGGGCCGACGGCACCACCGGAAGCTTTCCCTTCATCTGGCTGCGCGACACCGATCCGTCGGGCTTTCACCCCCAGACGGGCGAGCGGACATTCGACCTGACCGCCGTGCCGCTGGACATCGCGCCCGCCCATGCCGAGATCGCGGGCAACGAGCTGCTGCTGACATGGCAGGATGCCGACGCGCCCAGCCGCTTCGATCTGGACTGGATCAAGGCGAACCGTCCGGGCATCGCGCGCTACGATCCCGCCGACATTCCGCTGAATCCGTGGCGGGCCGAACTGGGCGCGGGCGGCGTGCCGCGCCATGATGCGGCGGCGATCGCCGGGACCGATCGCGGGCTGGCGGACTGGCTGGCCGACACCAAGCGCTTCGGCCTCTCCATCGTCACCGGGCTGGCCGACACGACCGAGGCAGGCGTCGTGATCGCCCGCCGCGTCGGCCACCTGCGAGAGACGAATTTCGGCCTGACCTTCGAGGTGATGTCGAAGCCCGATCCGAACAACCTGGCCTATACCTCGGACGCGCTGCCGCTGCATACCGACCTGACCAACCAGGAGCTGCCGCCCGGATACCAGTTCCTGCACTGCCTTGCGAACGAGGCGCAGGGCGGCGGGTCCACCTTCTGCGACGGGCTGGCCGTCGCACGCGACCTGCGCGACCGCGACCCCGAGGCGTTCCGCATCCTGTCGACCGTCACGGTGCCCTTCCGTTTCCACGACCGCGATACCGATATCCAGTCGCGCAAGGCGGTGATCACGCTGGACGATGTGGGCGAGATCTCCGAGGTCTGCTTCAACGCGCATATCGCGGATATCCTCGATCTGGATCCGGCGGTGATGGGGGGCTTCTATCGCGCCTATCAGCTGTTCATGCGGATGACTCGCGATCCGGCCTATGGCATCGCCCTGCGCCTGTCGGCGGGCGAGATGGTCGTCTTCGACAACCGCCGCGTGATGCATGGCCGCGAGGCGTTCGACCCCTCGACCGGGTTCCGGCACCTGCACGGCTGCTATGTCGATCGCGGGGAATGGGACAGCCGCATCCGCGTTCTGGCGCGCTGATCCGCGCGGGTCGGGGGCATTCCGTCCCCGACCCCCTCAGACGGAACTGAGCAGGATCGAGGTTTCGCTGTTCGTGATGCCGGGGATGTTGCGGACCTCGCGCAGGACGCGGTCGAAATCGGCAAGGCTCTCGGCGCTGAGATGGGCCACCAGGTCCCAGTTGCCATTGGTCGAATGCAGCTGATGCAGCGCCGCGATGCCGCGCAGGCTGCGGATGACCTGCGTGGTGGACTGGCCCGACACCTCGATCATCATGATTGCGCGCACGCCCTGCGGGCCGCTGTCCTCGCGCGCGCGGATGGTGAAGCCAAGCACCGCGCCGCTGTCCAGCAGCCGATCCATCCGCGCCTGCACCGTGGCCCGCGACACCCCCAGAAGCTGCGCCAGCTTGGAGACCGGGGCGCGCCCATCCTCGCGCAGGATGCGCGATCAGGTTCCGGTCCAGTTCATCATAGACATGCATGGCAAAACTTACATCCGGTGCTGGCAATATGCGCAATCTGGGTTGCCAGATCTATCACCATGGCCATGCAATCCGTCAAGCACTGCAGCTATTCTGACAGGAACGTCCCAAAGGAGGCATCCATGCCCCGTTCCTCGCTTCAGGCCCCGGCCTCGGTCGTCATGATCCGGCCGCATCACTTCACCCCCAATGCTGCCACCGCGCAGGACAACCATTTCCAGACCAGCGCCGGCAGCGACCCCGCGACCATCGCCCGCATGGCCCATGCCGAGGTGACACGCGCGGCGGCCGCGCTGACGGGTGCAGGCATCCGCGTCCACCTGTTCGAGGACGAAGGCAGCGACACCCCGGATTCGGTCTTTCCCAACAACTGGTTCTCGACCCATTCGGGCGGGCATGTCGCGGTCTATCCGATGTATTCGCAGAACCGCCGCGCCGAACGGCGGCAGGACGTGCTGGACATGCTGAAGCACGGCTACCGGGTGCAGGACATCATCGACTATTCCGGTCTGGAACAGGACGATCTGTTCCTGGAAGGCACCGGCGCGATGGTCATCGACCATCTGGAACGCGTGGCCTATGCCGCCCGGTCGAAACGCACCAGCGAGATCCTGCTGGAACGGTTCTGCACGCATTTCAACTATGAGCCCATCGTCTTCGACGCGGTCGATGCGCAGGGCAAGTCGATCTATCACACCAATGTCCTGATGTGCATCGGCACCGATTTCGCGATGATCGGGCTGGACGCGATCCCCGACGCCCCGCGCCGCCGCGAGGTGGCCGAGCGCCTGCGCCGCGGCGAACGCGACATCGTCGAACTGACCCACGCCCAGATCGCCGATTTCGCGGGCAACGCGATCGAATTGCAGGGCCGCGACGGGCTGGTCCTTGCGCTGTCCTCGCGCGCGTTGCGGTCGCTGGATGCCACGCAGCGCGCGGTTCTGGAACGCCATGTCGCGCTGCTGCCGCTGGACATTCCCACCATCGAACATGCGGGCGGCTCGGTCCGCTGCATGATCGCCGGGCTGCATCTGTCGGCCCGTTCCCCCATTCCCGCATAAGAGGTTCCCATGGCTCCGCTTCCCTCGAAACTCGCCTATGTTCCCTTCGTCTCGGTCGAGAACATGATGCGCCTTGTCCACCATATCGGGATCGAGAAGGTGCTGACCGATCTAGCCGACCAGATCGAGGCCGATTTCCGCCGCTGGCCGCTGTTCGACAAGACCCCCCGCGTCGCCAGCCATTCCGATGTCGGAGTGATCGAGCTGATGCCGACCTCGGACGGCGAGACCTACGGCTTCAAATACGTGAACGGCCACCCCAAGAACATGGCCGAGGGGTTGCAGACCGTGACCGCCTTCGGCCTGCTGGCCGACGTGAACAGCGGCTATCCCAAGCTGCTGAGCGAGATGACCCTGCTGACCGCGCTGCGCACCGCCGCCACCAGTGCGATGGCCGCCCGGCATCTGGCACCCAAGGGCGCGCGCACCATGGCGATGATCGGCAATGGTGCGCAGTCCGAATTCCAGTGCCTGGCCTTCAAGGCGGTCTGCGGGATCGACAGCGTGCGCCTGTACGACATCGACCCGGCGGCCACGGAACGCTGCGCCAAGAACCTTGCCGGCAGCGGGCTGACGGTGGTCGAATGCCGTTCCTCGCAAGAGGCGATCGAAGGGGCCCAGATCATCACCACCTGCACCGCCGACAAGCAATATGCGACCATCCTGACCGACAACATGGTCGGCAGCGGCGTCCATATCAACGCCATCGGCGGCGACTGCCCGGGCAAGACCGAACTGCATCGCGACATCCTGCTGCGCTCGCGGATCTTCGTGGAATACCCGCCCCAGACCCGCATCGAGGGCGAGATCCAGCAGCTCGACCCCGACCATGCCGTGACCGAGCTGTGGCAGGTGATCGCGGGCGATGTTCCGGGGCGCGCGGATGACCGCCAGATCACCCTGTTCGACAGCGTGGGCTTCGCCATCGAGGATTTCAGCGCCCTGCGATATGTCGCGCAGGCGATCGAAGGCACGCCCTTCTTCACGGCCTTGGACATGATCGCGGACCCCGACGACCCGCGCGATCTGTTCGGGATGTTCCAGCGCGCCGGCTGACCCCCGCCGAAAGCCGCCCTGCAGGCAGGTTCCTGCGCAATTTTGCGCGGGACGCCTTCCGTCCGCCGTCAGTTCGTGAAAAGGGGGAATGCAAGAAGAGCAGCGCGGCAGCCCCTGCCGTGATCTGCCGCAAAGCAGGAGCAGAGTGTCGAATTGTCCGATCGATCAGTCCGGGCCCGGCGCGACCAAGGGCCGGCAACCGTCATGCCATTTCAGGTGCGCGGGCGCTTTCTGACCGCGCTGTCGCTGCGCATCGTGTCCGATGTCGCGGATGACGCCTTCTATGCGCAGCTGGACGATCAGTTGCTGCGCACGCCGCAATTCTTCGCGGGCGCGCCGATGGTGCTGGACCTTGCGCAGGCACCCGGCTTCGCGGACCCCGCGGCGCTTGGCGATCTGGTCGCGAACCTGCGCAACCGAGAGTTCCGCGTCTTCGGCGTCGAGAATGCGGGCGCGCTGGACCGCGCAGCGCTGCAGGGCATGGGCCTGATCCCGGTCGAGGGAGGCCGCGACGCGCCCCTGCCGCGCGAACCCCGGCCCGCACGCGCGACCCCGCAGGCCCCCACGCAACCGCAGGCGACCCCCGCGCCCCAGGCCCCGCTGAACAAGGTCGTGCGCACGCCCGTACGTTCGGGCCAGATGATCGTCGCCGAACAGGGCGACCTGACGGTGATCGGATCGGTCGCCTCGGGGGCGGAACTGGTCGCGGCGGGCAACATCCATGTCTATGGCAACCTGCGCGGCCGCGCGATGGCGGGATGCCACGGCGACGAGGGTGCGCATATCTTCTGCCAGAGCCTCAATGCCGAACTGGTCGCGATCGCCGGCCTCTACCAGACCAACGAGAACCTGGAAGAGGCCGCCCGCCAGCGCTGCACGCACATATTCCTTGAGAATGAGAAACTACGGATGGAGGTGATCGCGTGACGACTGAATCCAAGGACACCGCGCCGCTCGGGCGGGTGATCGTCGTGACTTCCGGCAAGGGGGGCGTCGGCAAGACGACATCTTCCGCGGCCATTTCGGCGGGGCTGGCCAAGCAGGGCTTCCGCACGGTCGTGATCGACTTCGACGTCGGGCTGCGCAACCTGGACATGACCATGGGCTGCGAGCGTCGCGTCGTCTTCGACTTCATCAACGTCATCCAGGGCGATGCCAAGCTGAAGCAGGCGCTGATCAAGGACAAGCGGGTCGAGACGCTGTCGATCCTGCCCACCTCGCAGACGCGGGACAAGGACGCGCTGACCAAGGACGGCGTCGAGAAGGTCCTGAACGAGCTGAAGCAGGAATTCGACTATATCATCTGCGACAGCCCCGCAGGGATCGAGCACGGCGCCCAGATGGCGATGCATTTCGCCGACGAGGCCGTGGTCGTGACCAACCCCGAGGTGTCCTCGGTCCGCGACAGCGACCGGGTGCTGGGCCTTCTCAGCAGCCAGACCAAGCGCGCCGAGACCGACGGCGCCGACGCGATCAAGGCGCAGGTGCTGATCACCCGCTACGATCCCGATCGCGTCAATACCGGCGAGATGATGACCGTCGAGGACGTGCTGGAGATCCTGGCCGTGCCGCTTCTGGGCGTCGTGCCCGAAAGCAAGGCGATCCTGAAGGCTTCGAATGTCGGCACCCCGGTGACGCTGGACGGACCCTCGGCCGCGTCGCAGGCCTACGAGGACGCGGTGGCCCGCCTGACCGGCAAGGATGTCGAGATGCGCATGGAAGGTGAACGTCGGCCCGGCCTGCTGCAGCGGCTGTTCGGACGTGCCTCATGAGCTTCTTCGGTTTTGCACGCAGGAAGCACCCGCCCAAGAGCGCGCAGACAGCCAAGGACCGCCTGCAGATCCTGCTGGCCCATGAACGCAGCAGCAGCGGCGTGGCCGAGGCCGATTACCTGCCGATGCTGCAGCGCGACATCGTCGCGGCGATCCGCAAGCATGTCCCGATCAACGACAAGGATGTCGAGGTCCGGATGGATCGCGGCGACAACATGTCCAGCCTCGAGATCAATATCGAGCTGCCGACCGCCGCTGCGGGCGACAAGAAGGACTGAGATGGCAGGTCCGCGCGGGCACGACCCCGCGCGGATCGCCACGGCCTACAGGTCCGCGGGCAGAATGGCCTCGGGGATGTCCGACTTGCCGGTAATCTTTTGGATCATCGAGAAGTGCCGGGATGCATGCCGCAGGCTGCGATTGCGGCGGCGATCACCCCGCGGCGGTGCTGGGATGGGCGCCGTGACCCCTGAGCACCGCGGGCAGCCTGCGACGGCGTCCCCGCCCGCGATCGAGAGTGCCAGCGGAAAACTCGTCGCACCGAAGACCGCGACAGGGCCGATGGGGCGTTGGATCATCCGCAGGACGGGGTGAGGTAGCGGCTGACGGCCGGATAGCGTGGCGTCGCGGATATAGGTGTCGAACATGCGCAGCGGCCCCGTGGTCCAGCCGCGCTTTGGGCAAGCTGGCTTCCCGGTGCCGATCCAGTTGATCCGTGCGCTGCGTGCGTCGATCTTGTCCTCGATGCGTTTCCAAGGGCCCGCGCGTTCATCGTGTCTGGAATAGCGATAGGTCCAGAGGCGTCCTCGGTGGCGCGGTCTACCGGTTCGGACTCGCCCGCACAGAAGTTTAAGGTGTCGTGATGGCCCTTCTCGGAAAAGACTGCCGTGTTCAGGCGAGCCATTCGCCTGCGATCGATTTCACAGCGCTGAGCCGCCGCCGGTGGTTGCAACACGGATAGGCCCAGCAGCGTCAGCGCGGAATACGCAAGCGGCCCGAATTCTCAAGCCCAAACGGGCTATCGGCAGTACCGCGAAAATCAGGACGACCTTCGGCACCACGTTTCTGATCGGCCGAGGCATGTTTGACGTTGCCTACATGCGTCAGCCCATGGCTGAGTGTTCGATCCCTATGCGCTGCAAGGTAAATGCCATGGCCTCTTGCCCACCGCATTTGGGCATCTGTGACCATAGGGTCAGGACCCATTAATTTTCTTGATGCCGTCCTGTCGGCGTGATTCACGCTCCCAAACAGGTGGGGGCATCATGAGTAATCTTTTCTGG
>NZ_ATUJ01000001.1 GCF_000420145.1 Paracoccus zeaxanthinifaciens ATCC 21588 | reverse complement strand
ATACGATGAAAACACCCGATCAGGACAAAAATGGCGCGGGGTAGAGCAGCCCGGTAGCTCGTCAGGCTCATAACCTGAAGGTCGCAGGTTCAAATCCTGCCCCCGCAACCAAAATAACAAAACCATACAAAAAACACGCCCCGCAAAAACGCGGGGCTTCTTGCGTTACAGATCACAGAAAAACACCAAGATGAAACATCCGACGGCGAAACTGTCCAAGGAAGTCGTGATCGCGGGCAAACGCAAGAGCGCGTGCGCCAGCCGCAAGAACGCTTGTTCGATCCAGCATCGAGATCGCTGATGCATGGCCCGCTGGATCGCCTGACTTGCCGATCCAACCGCCCTTGGATTGCCGGCACATCGGGACCCACATTCGCCGCGAACAGCCAAAGACCGGCAGACCGCAGCCCATCGCCTCGAGGTAGATGCAAGACGGGTCGGATTGCCGATGAGGCGCATAGAAAAGGTCGGCCTCGTTCTGCAGGATCGGCACGAGTTCACGCGCGAAATCCACCGCGCCATGCAGCTTGACGATCTCACCCAGATCATCACGCGCGATCTCGGCCCGGATTGACGATGCCAAGGGGCCATCGCCGTAGATATCCAGGCGGAACTCCGTCCCCAGATCCCTCAATGCACGCGCAAAGGGCACCAGATCCTGCGCACCCTTCATCGGAACGAGCCTGCCTGCCGAGACGATCCGAAGCGGGCCGGTCCGCCGACCACGCAGCGCGAGGGTTTCGGCTGTGGCCATGCTTTCCAGGTTCATGCGGCCGTCCAGGTAGACCAGTGTGTCCCGGGCAACGCGCGAATACGCCTTCGCCGCCGGATAGCCGTTCGCTTGAATGCCATCCGCACGCTTCAAGGCACGCCGCCGCCGAATCTCCTGCCCCAGAAGCCACTGACACGAGCGCGCCAGCTTCAGCGGTCGCCCCGCAAGGTCCAGCCGCGCAATCTGAAGCCGTGTCCGCAGGTCATACTCGATCGCGTAGACAAGCTTGGCGCCGACCTGAGCGGCCACCGACGGCAGGTGCAATTGGCGTGCATCATCCGCCGCGGCCAGGACGACCGCGGCCCCCTCGAGTTCGGTCGCCCCAATACGTGCATTGGCATCGATCACATGCAGCTCGCAGGGAAGCTCGTTTCGGTCGACGATGCTCGAGAACGGCAAAGGCGCCGTGTCACGACGTATGACCGCGCGCAGCGGACCGTCCCATTCTGCCGCATGAAGACGCAGCCCTTCGTGGAACTTGTCGTCCATTCGCAGGCCCTCGGGACCTTCGATCACGTGGACTGAGGGGGTCAATACCAGAAGCCCGCCCATTACCCGCGGCTCCGACGCGCCAGAAACGTACGATACGCATGGCCGGGCAGGATCAACGCGCCACGGGCATAGCGCGGCCCGAGACGCAGTGGGCTCAGCGCTGCGCGCCACGCCCATTCAAGCCGCGCACGACGAACGAGCACGGGGGCGCGCCGCTGGCGGCCAGCTATGAAATCTATGCCGGCTCCGACCGATGCGAAGCCGACCGATGGTAGTGCGCGACAGGCCCGGGCCGCGAACACTTCCTGTCTTGGGGCGCCGACTGCCAGCAAGCACAGGCCGGCACCGGACGCGGAAAGCTGGTCGAGAAGCTCGTCGCCTTCGGGGCCGTCGGGGTCGAACGGAAAGCCCGGTGCCGTGGTCAGAACGACCGATAGGCCGGGGATCATCCGTTGCAGTTCGGACGCACCGTCACGCGCCGCCTGCTCGGTCCCCGCGATGATCGCAACACCCACCCCTGCCTCTGCCGCAAGCCTGCAGAGGGGAACCACCAGTTCGGATCCGGGAACCAGCGAAACCTGCTGGCCGCCAAGCCGCGCAAGCCAGACCACAGGGTTCCCATCCGCAACGATCAGATCATGCGCCTGATAGGCTGCCCGGAACCGCGCGTCCTTGGGCAGCTTTTCCAGGTGGTCGACATTCATCGTCGCCAGTGCGAAGCCGCACCGCGTATCCAGACGCTGCGCAACCTTGGTCAGCAGGGCCGCCTTGTCGGGAACGGTAAGGGAAATCGTGTCGGGACCGATCTTGAACTGCATGAGGTCGAATGCTCCGATCTGTTTCTTGCCGGACAGGTGATGGCCTGCCCGGCATACGCCGTCCTAGAGAAGAAGAACCGCGGCGAGGCCCGCCCCGATTGCACCGAAAAGAAGGTCGTGCAGCGGATCCCAGACCTTGTGCCTGCGGGCCAGCCGCACGATCAGGGGATAGGCCGCGATGGTCGCCAATGCCTGCCCCGCAAGGCCGCCCGCGATCCCGGCCTGCCGAACGCCAACAAGGAAGAAGGTCAGGAACAGCGCAGCGCGGACAAGCGTCAGCCAGAAATATCCGCGCGAGTTTCCACTTGCCAGTGCGGCCTGATCGTATGTCAGACCGATCAGCGCGGGAATGGTCGCGCATGCGATCATCGTCACCATCGGCCCCGCATTGTCATAGCGCGCATCGTAAAGAAGCTGCACGAGGGCCGGTCCTATCGCGGCCATGAAGAATGTCAGCAGCAGGAAGCCCGCCGTCAGGCCCGCGCGCACCTTGCGCAACTGTCGGAAGCGGTTTTCGGCCTCCGCACCTGCGGCATCGCGATAGACCGGGATCATGACCTTGGTGATGACCGCCTGTCCTAACAGGACGGGAAAGCTCGCGAAGAAGAAGGCGATGTTGTAGATGCCCAGCTCTCCTAGCGTCAGGTACTTGCCCAGGATCGCCTTGTCCCCCTGTGAAAGCGCGAAGCCCACGACGGTGGAGGGAAAGATCCATTTCCCGAAGGACACCAGCTCGGTGACGGCGCTGCGGTCCCAGTGCAGGCGATTGGGCGTGCCCGGCAGCATGCGTGCGGCCAACAGCACCCTGATGATCGCCCCGAGGACCAGACCGATCACCAACGCCCAGGCCGAGCGCATGACTGCCGACAACGCGATCGTGACGATCACGCTGAACAGTGCGGCCAGCACCTCGACCAGTGTCAGACGGCCCATCTGCAGATGCCGGTTCGCGCTTTCGACGCGGGTCGTCTGCAGGCCGTGGATGATGGTCGTCAGGCCGGCGATCGGCAGGTACCAGACCAGTTCCGGGATCTCGTAGAACCGGGCAGCCGGATAGGCGAAGATGCAACAGGCGATCCACAGTCCGATGCCCCGCATCACCTGCATGGTGAACGCGGTGTTCAGATAAGACTGATCGTCGCCGCGCTTGCTCTGCATGATCGCGGGGGTGATGCCCACGTCCGAGAAGTTGTTCAGGCCCTGGATGATCACCATGATCAGGGCCATCAGGCCAAAGACCTCGGGAAACAGAAGCCGGGTCAGGATCAGGTTCGATCCCAGACGGATCGCCTGCATGCTGCCGAACCCGAGTACCGTCAGCGCCGAGCCGCGAAATGCCCGTTGCGCAAGGCCCTGACCGGAAGCCAGCGCCCCGATGCGTGTCAGGATTGCGCTCAATTCGACGCCTCGGCGGTGACGGCCTGCCAGACGGCATCGGCCGTCTCCTCGTAGTGATCCGCAAATCCGGGGGCGATGCTGTCCGGCAGCGGAAGTCCTTCCGGCGGCCTTTCCCCGTAGATGGCTGCATAGGCGATCATGCCCGCCAGCAGGTAGATGGTTTCCGTCCCATGTGGGGAAAGATCCGAGTAGAGCGCATCGAAGGGCACCCCGGACAATGGGGCCTCGCCAAGCAGTTGCGACATGACGCGCCCGACGGGGATCAGGTCGAAGGTGACATCCGGCCGTTCTTTTGCCAGTTTCTCGACGAAATCGTCGTACCACGCGGCGTAATCCCCGGTCGCATGGGCGTGATAGGCCGCCATTTCCTCGTCGGATGCGGGAACCGCCTTCGCGAAGGGGTGCAGATCGGCCCATCCCTCGTAGATCAGGAACCGTGGCGCGTCCGCATTCTCCATCACCCAGTCCACCGTGACCAGCGTCGCGTCCAGCGGCGTCTCGCGCCAGCTGTCGGCATAGCGGTGATCGGCCGGGTCGTACTGGATATAGTTCTCGGTGTTGAAGATCACGGTGTCGAAGCGGCCCCCCGAGAACGGCTGGGTCCAGTGGTTCCAGGCATCGGGCATCGCCTTGATGTCCCAATTGGCATCGGGCGGCAGCTTCTTGGCGAAATCGCGGGGGAAGCCCCATGTGCCCTCGCCCGCGAAGGTCTTGCCCGAATGGGCGGCCATCAGGGCGATCCAGTGCGGGGCCGTCGTCTCGTCGGTGTCGGTCAGGTGATGGATCAGACTGTTGCCGAAGAAGAAGACGCGGCTTTCGTCGCGGGGTTCCCAGGCAGAGGCGGTCGCAGGTGCCAGCAGCATCGCGGCCATCAACAGGGTCGATCGGGAAGGGATCATCTTGAACTCCTTGCGGCAGTATCGGCCGCCTGCGTTTCGGCCTGAAGGGCGGCGGTCAGGCGGTCGGCGACACGCAATGCGTTGGCGACGATCGTCATGCCGGGGTTCACGCCGGTCGATGTCGGCATGAAGCTGGAATCGACGCACCAGAGATTGCGCACGTCATGTGCCCTGCAATCGGGATCCAGAACACCCTTCTTGGGGTCGTCAGAAAACCGTAGCGTGCCGCAGGGATGGGCGATGTTCAGTTCCGGCGCGTCGTGCAGGAACAGGCTGCGGATGCCCTTCAAGCGACGCTTGATCATCCGGCGGTACCTGCTGCGCCGCGCCCTCAGTTCCTCGTCCATGACATAGTCGTAGATGATGGTGTCGGGACGTGCGGGATCGTAGATCACCCGGTTCCGATCATGGGGCATATCCTCGAGGATGCCGACATAGACACGGGCGTCGCCCAGGGCCAAGGCCGCGATCCGCGCGGGAATGCGAAGCAGCTGGCGTCCGATGCGGATGCGGCGCAGGGCCGAGCGGTCGTATCGGTGACGCAGTACCATGAGGATGTTGCCGTAATCGGCAGGAAGGCCAAGGGACTGGAACAGACCCAGCCGATCCGCTCCGTCACGATAGAAGTCGCGCAACGAGAATGGCTTGGCCGCGCCGTCGCCCGACTTGGCCGAGCGACCGGGCCACAAGGCGATACGTTCGTTCAGGTGGAACATGAGGCCGCGCCCGACCAGGCCGCTGCTGTTCGCGCAGCCTTGGGGCCAGTCCTCGGATCGCGACGCCAGCAGAAGGCGCGGTGACCCGAACCCCCCTGCGGCAAGGACATAGTGACGTGCGCGAACGACTGTTTCCCTGCCGTCACGAAGGACGCGCAATCCGGAAATGGCACCGCCTTCACCTTCCAGCGCCAAGGCAGCAGTGCGATCCCAGAAGGTGGCATTGCCCGTGGCAAGCGCGGGATCGACCCCGGCCGAGCGGCCGTCCATCTTGCAGGCGCGCGGGCATCGCCGTCCCAGGCATTGTTGGCAGCCCGGCAGCTGCCGGATGCCCAGATGTGCGCGATATGGGTGCAGCCCCGCGGTATCGAAGGCGGCGCCCAGTGCGATCTCGGCTTCCGGCGGGGGCAGGGGCGTCGCCAAGCCCGACACGGGTTCGCCCAAGGGATCGGGCGTTCCGTTCACCGCCATCAGGGATCGTGCCTTGTCGAACCAGGGCGTGAACGCGTCATGCCCGACGGGCCAGCCGCCTGTGGGGTGCCGAAGATCCGCGATATCCTCGATGTCGTGGCGTTCGGGGCGTTCCATCGCGGCGGCATAGAAAACCGAGGTTCCGCCGGGTCCGGTCCCCTGTGCGCCCCAACCCGAGGTCGTGACACCATTGACGGTCGCCTCGACCGACGCGGGCCAGCAGCCCGCGCGGTTGCGTTCCTCGGGGTCGGTCCGATCGCTCTCCATCGCGCCGGTGGCGTCCCTCGGGCCGATATGGCCGCGATCGACGAAAAGAACGCGGTATCCCGCCTCGGCCAGCTGCCTGCCGAAGATCCCCCCGCCCAAGCCCGCACCGATGACGACGACATCCCAGGTGATCTGCGCGCTGTCCACGGTCATGCGTAGATCCCCGCTCAACCGATTATCGCCCGGAAGGCGGGCTTGCGTGCTGCGACGGGTTGCGCCGTCGATTGGGTCGATTGCGCCCCGCGAACCGCATAGCCCGTCAGCGCTCCCGCCGAGAGCCATGTCAGGCTGACCAGTGTCGCGTTGGGGATCAGGTCCACGAGACTGGCCGACAGCAGGATCGCAAGCCCCGCCGAGGCATGGCTGACGACACCTTTGCGTGCGGCCAGTCCGGCCCGGATCACCGCGCCGCACAGCAGCCCGTAACTGCCGACATAACCCAGGAGCCCGAATGTCGTCATCACGACGATCCAGTATCCGTCGGTGACGGTCACGAACAGCCCGGACACCGGGTCGACGACCTGGTTGCGCCCCCAGCCGCCCCAGCCCGCAAGCATCTTCTCGGTCGCGCGGTCCAGAAGCGTGAACTCGTTCATGAAGCGGAAGTTGAGCGAATGCGCACGTTCGGCATCAAGGCCGGTCAGGAAGTCGATCAGGGGCTCGACAGGGAAGATGCGCAGCCATTGCGCAAGGGGATAGAGCAGCACCGCCACGGCCAGAACCGTCGCGACCGTAATTTGCCGATGCGGCCGCGCGAGCAGGATCAGGGGCACCAGCGCAAGCGCATAGAGGATCGAGGCCAGGCTCTTGCACAGGATCAGCACCGCGAACAGATAGATCACGATCAGCTGCCTGCGGGCGCGATCCTCGGGGCCGGCGATCCGCAGCAGCGCGGCCGAGGCCATCAGCGCCATCGCGGTGAACATCGCGACCCACAGCCCATGCGTCAGGAACACCATCGGGCGGAAGCCGCCATAGCGGATCGTCTGGCTGAAATCATGGGCGAAGAACCCGTAGATCCAGACGTTCAGCTGCGGGCTGAGACGCACCTCCATCATCATGGGGATGCTGTAGATTAGCGCCGCTCCGACCAGCGCGAACAGCCATTCCCGGATCGCCTTTTCGGACGAAAGCAGCCAGAAGCCCAACAGGAAGGGGGCGATCTCGATCGCGGCGGACAGCATGTTCGCAATGCCTTCGCTGAGGCTCATGCCCGGACGGAAGACGGCCCCGTCGACCAGCGGTTCGGTATTCGTCATGGCCGTCACCAGCGGTGTGACCAGCCACAATACGATCAACGCGCCCAGCCATGGTTCCAGCCGGGGCGCCGCGTTTTCGGCGTGGCGCTTGCACAGAAGGGCGCCGAATGTCGCCGTCAGGGCGATCATGCTGTTCTTTTCCAGATCGGGAAGAAGCGGCAGGTTGATGCTGGTGACGGGGGGCAGCGCCAGATAGCCGGCAAGGACCGTCAGGATCAGCGCACGCTCGACCGTGAAGCGGGCAAAGATGAATGCCGCAACCACAGGCCAGGAGCCCAGGACCATAAAAGCGATCGAATTACCCACTACGCGGCTCTCTATTGATGCCGAGAACGGGTCTAGCGCAGCGTGGCCGCATTTTCCATCATCATTATGGACAGGTTTCTTCGGAATCCCCTCATGGTATTTGTGAATCGCAGCGGCATATGCGAGAAGAAAGTTTGCCGGGCGCGTGCCTGTCTGTTTTTCTTGGTCGAAGTTTGAATAATCGCGAGGCAATCATGGGCCCTGGTTCGACGGCGCATCCTTTTGGTGATGGCGACATTGCGATCGTGGGAATGGGCATCGACGTGCCGGGCGCGTCGGATGTCGCCCAGTTCTGGCGCAACCTGCGGGACGGCATCGAATCCATTCGTCCCCTCAGCCAGCAAGAGCTTGAAGCCGCAGGGGAAATTGCCGCGCGCATCGCCCATCCGGACTATGTTCCCCACGCGGCATTGCTGGACGGATACGACATGTTCGACGCCGAGTTCTTCGGGCTCAGCCCGAAGGATGCCGCGATCATGGACCCGCAGCATCGCAAGTTCCTCGAATGCTGCTGGCATGCGATCGAACATGCCGGACACCGTCCCGACAATCTGGGATCGGTGGGCGTCTGGGCCGGTTGCGGAATGGGAAGTTACTTTGCCGTCAATATATGCAGCAATCGCGATCTGGTCGAAGAAACCGGAATGTTCCTGCTGCGGCACACGGGTAACGACAAGGATTTCCTTGCGACCCGCGTCAGCCATGCGCTGGACCTGCGAGGCCCCAGCGTTTCCGTGCAGACCGCCTGCTCGACCTCTCTGGTGGCGGTGCATGCCGCGGCGCAGGCCCTGATTGCAGGGGATTGCGACACCGCGCTGGCCGGGGGCGTCACCATCGAGTTTCCGCAGGGCCGCGGCTATATGTACAAGCCGAACGAGATCCTGTCGCCGGACGGGCATTGCCGTGCCTTCGATCACCGTTCGGAAGGGACCGTCTTCGGCAGCGGCACGGCTGTCGTCGTTCTGCGGCGCATGGCGGATGCAATCGCTGACGGCGACCATATCTGGGCCGTGATCCGCGGCAGCGCGATCAACAACGACGGGGCGGCCAAGGCAGGTTATCTTGCACCAAGCGTCGAGGGGCAGGCCGCGGCCGTCGCCGAGGCGCATCTGCTGGCGGGCGTCGATGCCGCCACCATCGATTACGTCGAATGCCACGGGACGGGAACGCGACTTGGCGATCCGATCGAGGTCGCGGCCCTGACCGAGGCCTTCGCGCTTGGATCCCCCGGAGGGCGCACCGCCATCGGTTCGGTCAAGACCAATATCGGCCACCTGGATACTGCGGCGGGTGGCGCGGGGCTCATCAAGGTGGCGCTGTCCCTGCATCACCGGCAGATCCCGCCAAGCCTGGGCTACGAGGCGCCGAACCCCGTCATCGATTTCGCCTCGGGACCGTTCTCGGTTGCAGCCAGCCTGCAGCCTTGGCCCAGCCATCCCGACCGGCCCGCACGGGCAGGTGTGAACGCGTTGGGTGTCGGGGGAACCAACGCCCATGTCGTCGTGGACGAGGCTCCGGCCCGGATATCCGGCGATCCGTCCGATTGGCCCGTGCAGCCCCTGGTCGTTTCCGGGCGGAACCGCGCGGCGCTGGACGCGAACGCCAAGGCCCTGGCTGCCTGGCTGCGCGACAATCCCGATGCCGACCTTGCCGATGTCGGCTTTACCCTCCAGCAAGGGCGCACCGTCTTCGACAAGCGCCGCGTCCTGGTGGCGGCCAATCCCGCCGAGGCTGCCGACCTGTTGGAGACGAACGATCCGCGCAGGGTCTTCAACCACGACCGACCGGCGCAGGCGCCGCGCGTCTCGTTCCTGTTCCCGGGCGGGGGCGTGCAATTCGTGCAGATGGGACGCGGACTCTACGAGACCGAGCCCGTCTTCCGGGAATGGATGGACCGCGGGCTTGCAGTGCTCGAATCCCTGACGGGTCGGGACGCGAGATCCATCTGGATCCCCGAGCCTGAGGACCAGGCTGCCGCCGTCGCAGCACTCAGCCGGCCCTCGGTGCAGCTGCCGCTGATCATGATGGTCGAATATGCGCTGGCGAAGCTGTGGATCAGCTGGGGCGTCACGCCCGATGCGCTGGCGGGCCACTCCATGGGCGAGAATACCGCCGCATGCATCGCGGGCGTCATGTCCTTCGAGGACTGCATCGCCCTGGTCGAGCTGCGCGGCAGGCTGATGGATCGCATTGCCCCCGGCGGAATGCTCAGCGTCGCCTTGTCCGCCGAAGAGCTGATGGCCGAGGCGGGGGACGGGCTTGATCTTGCGGCGATCAACGCGCCCGGCCTGTCGGTCGCATCCGGGGCGCAGGACCTGATCGACGCCCTGCAGTCCCGACTGACCGCGCGCGGCATCGAATGCCAGCGCATTGCCATCGATATCGCCGCGCATTCGCGCATGCTGGAACCGATCCTGGCCGAGTTCGAGGATTTCCTTCGCGGCATCGCGCTCAGCGCTCCGAAGATTCCGCTGATCTCGAACCGGACGGGCACCTGGATGACGGATGCCGAGGCGACCGATCCGGGCTATTGGGTGGCGCATCTGCGGAACCATGTCGATTTCGCGGGCGGCATCGCGATTCTGCGCGAGGTGCCGGGGACATTGTTCCTCGAGGTGGGGCCGGGTCGGGCGATGGCATCGCTGGCGCAGGCCTGCGGGGCATCGCCCCAGCACGTCGTCAGCAGCCTGCGGCACCCGGACCAGAAGATCGAGGATGACGAGTTTTTCCTGCTGGCCTTCGCGCGCCTCTGGGCGGCCGGGCTCGATCTCGATTGGGATGTCATCTGGGGAGAGCGGCGTCTTCGCGTGCCCCTGCCGGGCTATGTCTTCCAGAGCCGCCGTTTCTTCATCGAACCCGCGACGGGGACCTCCGCCGACCCCGAGGCCGACGCGATGCCCATGCGGCTTCCGGACCACGAGGGCTGGGGCTGGCGACCGACATGGCGGCTTTCGGCGCCAGATGTCGAACTGGACAGCGATGGACGGCCCATCGGCGAACCGGCACGCTGGCTGGTCATGAACGACGATTCCGGCCTGGGCGACGCGGTGGTCAGGCGGCTCCGCGCAGCAGGCCACGAGGTGATCGAACTGAGGCCCGGCGATTCCTTCGCGCAGGTATCGGATGACGGCTTCATGGTGGCACCGGAGAACGGTGCCTCGGATTTCGACCTTCTGATCGCAAGCCTGACGACCCAGAACCGGCTGCCGGATCACATCGTCAGCTTCTGGCTGGTTCCCGACGCGACGCGCAGCGGTGCGCGGGCAGGGTTTTCACCCTTCCACCGCCATATCGAACAGGGTTTCTACGCGCTGTTCCACCTGATCCGTGCCCTTGCCTCCGAAGGTGGCGGGGCGCCGGTGTCGTTGGTCGCTGTGACCTCGGGCGCCGCAAGCATCGCTGTCGAAAAGGTGATCTCTCCCGAAAAGGCGATGGTTCTTGGCCCGCTCGCGGTCGGAATGCGAGAGTTTCCCTGGCTTTCGGCGCGCAGCATCGATGTGCCCGCGCCGCAGGGCAGGCCGGATGCGCTTGCCGACAGGCTGGTCGAGGACCTTCTTGATCCGACGCCGCCCGCGCGGACCGCATGGCGCGACGGGCGCCGTCATGCCCGCCGGCTGAAGGCGCAACAGCTGCCGCCGCCCGAGCAGGACGAGTTCAACGCCGATTCCGTGGTGCTGATCACCGGCGGGCTTGGCGGGATCGCGCTGCGCCTGACACAATGGCTGGCCCTTGATCGGGGTGCCCGGGTCGTTCTGCTGGCAAGGCGTGCGCTGCCGCCCGAGCAGGAATGGGCGGAACGCATCGCGGCAGATCCCGACAATCGCGAATCCCGCAGGCTTGCGGCCCTGTCCGAACTGCGCGCGGCCGGGGCGCGCGTCACCATCGCGGTGGCGGATGTCGCGGATGCCGCGCAGCTGGCGCAGGCTGTCGAGGGAATCCGCAGGGATGTGGGCCGGATCACGGACCTGATCCACGCGGCAGGGACCGTCGCCGACGCGCCGATGCTGGCCAAGACCGGGGCCGAGGTCGAGGATGTCTTCGCCGCCAAGTTGCACGGGACGCGCAACCTTGCGCACGTGCTGGCCGAGACTCCGGTGCGGCGGACGATATTGTTCTCGTCCACCTCGACCGAGATTGCGGCGACGGGGCAGGTCGACTATGTGGCGGCGAATGAATACCTGAATGCGGTCGCAAGTGCGGGGATCGCGGCCTTCGGCCAGGTGACTGCGGTGAACTGGGGCGTCTGGTCGCAGATCGGCATGGCAGCCGATGCGGTCAGCGGGGCCGGAAGCGAGGCTGCGCCGGAACCGGCGGACCAGCCCTTGCTGACGACCAGGACCGCCGTCGATGGCGGGCATCGCTTCAGCGGGGTGCTGGCATCCGACGACTGGATCATCGCGGAGCACCGGACGCGCGACGGCGTGGCGCTGCTGCCCGGAACCGGCACGATCGAGATTGCCGCCCAGGCTTTGCGCTCTGGCGGGCATGCCCTGCCATGGCGGCTGCGCGATCTGACCTTCATGCACCCCCTGACGGTCGAGGATGGCACGCAACGTGCCTTCCGCGCGACCCTGACCCCGCGAGAGGACGAGGCCGAGTTCCGGCTCGAGGCGGCGGCGGGCGACGGCGTGGTGGCCATCGCCGAAGCGCGGGTGGTGGCGGCAAGGTCGCGCGCCGGGCATCTGGACATTGCGGGTCTGCGGGCCGGCATGCGTGTCGATCATGCACCGACCGGGTACGCGCTTGAATCGGCTCAGGAAGGCCAGATGGCATTCGGGCCGCGCTGGCGTGTCCTGACGGCAACTTGGTTGAAGGACGGCGAAGGGCTGGCCGAGCTGCGCCTGCCGGATGCGGTGCGGGGCGATCTGGACGAAGGCTATCTTCTGCACCCTGCGCTGCTGGACATCGCCACCGGTTGGGCCATGGCGCTTGTCCCCGGCTACGACCGGAGGCAACTCTGGGTGCCGCTGTCCTACCGTTCGGTCGAGGTGCATGCCGTGCTGCCCCAGGCAGTCATCAGTCATGTCCGGGCGTCCGATGCGGGCGAGGGTTACGCATCGTTCGACGTGACCCTGACCGATCCCCAGGGCAATGTCCTGATCGAGGTCGAGGGGCTGACGCTTCGCCGTCTGGATGCGGCCCCATCCGCGCAGCTTCAGGCGCAGCCCACCGCCCCCGAGGCCGCCGCGCGGCCTTCGAATGACAGGCTGGGTGAGATGATCTCTCAGGGGATTCCGCCCGCGCTGGGGCCTGAACTGCTGATGCGCGGCATCGCCAGCGGGCTGGGGCAGATCGCCATCTCGAGCATGGACCTGCCGGGGCTGATCGCGCATGAAACGCGGACCAGTCGTGCCCGCGACATGTCCACCGGCCAAAGCTTCGACCGCCCCGAGCTGGATCACGATTATGTCGAACCCCGCAACGATCTGGAACGCAGCCTGGCAGGTTTCTTCCGCGATCTTCTGGGTGTCAGCAAGGTCGGCGTCGATGACGGATTCTTCGACCTTGGGGGGCATTCGCTGATCGCCGTGCGCCTGTTCGCGATGATCCGCAAGGCCTATGGGCTGGACCTGCCGCTTGCGACCCTGTTCGAGGCCCCGAATGTCGCGGGCCTTGCGAAGCTGATCGAAGGCAGGATCGGCGCCAGCCCCGAAGGCGGCGCAACCGAGAAGCGCGCGTCCGATCAGCAGGCGGGCGAATACACGCATCTGGTGCCCATGAGCCAGGGTGCGGCCGGGGGCGGCACGCCTCTGTTCATCGTCGCCGGCATGTTCGGCAACGTCCTGAACCTGCGGTCGCTGGCGCAAAGGCTGTCGCCTGACCGTCCCGTCTGGGGGCTTCAGGCGCAGGGCCTGTTCGGCGACGCGCCGCCGCACGAGACGCTGGCCGAAGCCGCGGCAAGCTGCATCGAGGAAATCCTGACCATCCAGCCCGAGGGACCCTATCTTGTCGCGGGCTTCTCGGGCGGTGGCCTCACCGCGCTGGAAATCGCGAGACAGCTGGACGCCCGGGGTCACGAAATCGCGCGGCTGGTGATGCTGGATACCCCGGTTCCGCTGCGACCGACCTTGACCCGCAAGGACAAGCTGCTGATCCGTGCCGCCGAAATCCGCGAACAGGGTCCACGCTTCTTCGTGGACTGGGCGCGCAACAAGATCGCCTATGAACGCGCCCGCCGCCGACCTCGGGCAGAGGCCGCGGCAGGCGGCTTCCACAACGCCGCGATCCACGCGGCATTCCTGAGCGCGCTGCCGAAGTTCCGGATGGAACAATGGGCCGGCCCGGTGACGCTCTATCGTCCGCGGCTGGATCGCCGTTTCGCGGTCTCGGACGGTCAGCATGTCAGCAGCGCCAGGGAATACGTCTATCACGACAATCTCTGGACGCCCTGGATGCCGAACCTGGCCGTCGAGGAGGTGCCTGGGGACCACGACAGCATGGTCCTGGAGCCTTGCGTGCGGGTGCTTGCCGCGCGCATGCGCGACGAGCTGGGCGAGGCGGACAGGCAGGTGCGATCTGGTAGACAGGAGGCCGCGGAATGAAACCCGGCTCGGTTCATGTGGTGATCCTGAACTGGCGCAGTGCCGACATGGCGCTGCGGTCGGCCGAAACGGCCTTGCTCGCGATGGAAGGGATCGAGGGGCTGATCACCCTGGTCGACAACGATTCCGGCGATGGCAGTTTCGAAACCCTGCTTTCGTCCGCCGACGCGCGCGGCTGGACGGAATCGGGGCGTGTCCGGGTCCTGCAGGCGGGGCGGAACGGCGGCTTCGGGGCGGGCAACAATTTCGGGCTGAAGCAGCCCGGTGGCCCGGATGTCGACCATGTCCTCATCCTTAATCCCGATGCGTTCCCCGATCCGTCCATGATCCGGCTGATGCGTGATTACATGGATGCCCGGCCCGATGTCGGGCTGCTTGGTAGTCGCGTCGAGGGAACGGACGGTCGGCATCACGAGACGCATTTCCGCTTCCCCTCGGTCGCGAGCGAGTTCGAGAACGCGGCCCAGACCGGTCCGATCTCTCGTATCCTGTCGCGCAGCATCGTGGCCATGCCCATGCCGCAGCAGGCGGGGCCGGTGGATTGGGTCGCGGGCGCCTCCCTCATGATCCGTGCGGATGTCCTGGAGCGGATCGGTGGCTTCGACGAGGCTTTCTTCCTGTATTTCGAGGAAACGGACCTGTGCCGGCGCGCTGCCGAGGCCGGATGGCCGACGCATTACATGCCCGAGGCGCGCGTCGCGCATATCGGTTCGGCCACCACCGGTATGAAGGAATGGAAGATTCCCCCGGACTACTGGTTCCAGTCGCGTGAACACTACTTCCGCCATAATCACGGGCGCGCCTATGCGGTGATGGCGACAGCGGCCCATCTGGCCGGGCTGGCCGTGCGCAGGCTTCGCATGGCGATCGGTCGCGACGATCCCACCTTCCCAAAGGGTCAGGCCGCCGCCCTGATCCGCCATGCATTCGCGCCGGGCCGTCCCCGGCAGATCAATCGTTCGGAGTATCGTCGTGACCCAGCTTGATTTCGCGCTGATCGGTAACGCCTCGCTCGCGCTCGAGGCGGCGCGGCTTGTCCAGGCCCGCGGGCATCGTGTCGTGTCCTTCACGGTCAAGGACCCCGAGCTGGCACGGATGGCCGCCGCGCAGGGGCTGCCACTGGGGGCGCCCGCGGACTGCGACTATCTCCTCAGCGTCGCCAATCTGGATGTCCTGAAGCCCGAGACCTTGGGCAAGGCGCGCCGCTGCGCGGTGAATTTCCACGATGGCCCCTTGCCGGAACGCGCGGGTCTGAACGTGCCCGTCTGGGCGCTGCTTGAGGGCGAAACCGATCACGCGATCACCTGGCATCGGATCGAAGGCGGGGTGGACGAGGGCGCGATCCTTCTGCGCGCGCCCGTTCCCGTCCAGCGGGGCGATACCGCGCTGACGCTGAACGCTCGCTGCTGGGAGGTGGCGCTGCAGAGCCTGCCTCGGCTGGTCGAGATGCTCGAAAAGGGCGAGGATGGCGGCACTCCGCAGAATGCGGCACCCTTGCGCCGCCACATGAAGGCCGATCGTCCGTCCAATGCGGGTCTGCTGGACTTCGCGAAACCGGCCGAGGATGTCGCTCGGATGGTCGACGCGCTGGATCACGGGCCCTATTGGAACCCGCTTCTGAGGCCGCGCATCGCATCGTCGAAGGGCGTCCAATTCGTGGACCGCGCCGAGCCTGTTTCGGCAAGCGGCATGCCTGGAACGGTGCTCGGGGTCGGCGAGGATCACGCGCTGGTCGCCTGCGCTACGGGCGCGGTTCGTCTGTCGCCCATCCGCGGCGTGACCGAGGGAGAGGTGCTGCCACTGCCGCAGCATGATGCGGCGCGCGACGCTGCGATGGCTCTGGCCGCCAGGCATGATGCGTTCTGGCGCAAGCGCCTTGCACGGCTTGCCCCGCTTTCGGTGCCGGGGACGACCTCGTCGGATCAGGCGCCCGACTGGCTGCCCCGGACCATAGCCTTGGCGCGACCTCAGGATTTCGACCTCGCACTTGCCGCGATCGTCGGAGCCGTGACGCGGATGACCGGCTCTACCGGCTTCGATATCGCCCAAGGATGCGATCTGCCGGAAAGCGCGGCGGGGCATCTGCTGGGATGGAAGCCGCTTGCGGTCGAGGCCGAGGATCTGACCCTTGCGCAACTGGCCGGTCTGCTGACCAAGGGGCGGGCCGAGAACGATGCCAGGGGGGGCATCATGGCCGATCTGGTCCGGCGCGCGCCCGAGCTTTCGCATCCGGGCATCCCGGGTCTGATCATCGCCAAGGACCCCGGACAGGCGCCTGCGGGATGCGCGATCTGCATCGCCCCCGCATCGGGTGAGGCCGCAGGGATCGATCTTTGGATCGACACCACACGGCTGTCCGCCGCTGCATGGCAGCCCATCGCCGACGTGATCGAGGCCTTGTCCGCAGCAGACCCCGACCAGCCCATCGCCAGTGCGCCGACGATCGCGCGGGGTCGGGCCGCCCATGTCGCCCGCAACGATGACGGCCCGACCGAGGATGCGGCGACGATCCAGGAGACCATCGAACGCCAGATCGCCCTGCGCGGCGATGCGCCCGCGCTGGTCTTTGCAGACCGACAGCTGAGCTATGCCGAGCTTGCCGCCCAGTCGGGTCGCCTTGCACGACAGCTCGCGGCGATGGGCGTCGGTCCGGGCGACCCGGTGGGGATCTACGCTCCGCGGGGGCTGGGACTGGTTGTCGGGGCACTTGCGATCCTTCGGGCCGGCGGTGCCTATGTCCCGCTGGATCCGGCATATCCCGACGATCGCATCGCGCATTACCTTGCCGATAGCGGGGCAAAGGTCGTCGTCGCCGACCCGGCCATTTCCGGCAACCTGCCCCGTCACGAGGCCCGTGTCCTGCATCTCGACGCATCGGGTCCCGAGGCCGAACCCGCGCGTTCGGCGGGTGGGGACCTTGCCTACCTGATCTATACCTCGGGTTCGACCGGCAAGCCGAAGGGCGTCATGGTCGAGCACCGCAACGTCATCAACTTCTTCGCGGGAATGGACGCCCGCATCCCCACCGACGGAGAGCCGGGGACATGGCTTGCGGTGACAAGCCTGTCCTTCGACATCTCGGTGCTCGAGATATTCTGGACCCTCTCGCGGGGGTGGAAGGTCGTGATTGCAGGCGACATGCTTGCCACCGGGCAGGGGGTGCCGGTTCAGGGCGGCAAGCGTAGCGGTACCGCGTTCTCGTTGTTCTACTGGGGCAACGACGACGGTGCCGGGCCGCGCAAGTACGATCTGCTGCTGAACGGCGCGCGCTTTGCCGATGAACACGGTTTCGCTGCGGTCTGGACGCCCGAGCGTCATTTCCACGCCTTCGGCGGGCCATATCCCAACCCGTCGGTGACGGGTGCGGCCGTTGCCGCCGTCACCCGGAATATCGGCGTTCGGGCCGGGTCCTGCGTCGCACCGCTGCATCATCCGGCGCGCATCGCCGAGGAATGGGCCGTGATCGACAACCTGACGAATGGGCGCGCGGGTCTGGCAATTGCTTCGGGCTGGCAGCCCGACGATTTCGTGCTGCGCCCCGAAAATGCACCGCCCCAGAACAAGCCCGCGATGATCGAGACCATCGACCAGCTGCGCCGTCTGTGGAGAGGTGAAGAAGTCGAGTTTCCGCGCGCTGACGGCACGCCTTTCGCGGTCGTCACCCAGCCGCGCCCCGTCTCGGCCGAGCTTCCGGTCTGGGTCACGACCGCGGGCAATCCGGCGACATGGCGCGAGGCCGGGCGGCTGGGCGCGAACGTGCTGACGCATCTGCTGGGTCAGAGCGTTCAGGATATCGCCGCGCGCATCCCCGAATATCACGAAGCGCTGCGCGAGGCGGGCTACGATCCCGCCGATTTCACCGTGACGCTGATGCTGCACAGCTTCCTGTCGGACAGCCGCGACGAAGCCATGGAAGTCGCGCGAGAGCCGATGAAGGAGTATCTGCGTGCCGCCGCCGCGCTGGTGAAGCAGTACGCCTGGGCATTTCCCGCCTTCAAGAAGCCGCAAGGTGTCACGGATCCCATGTCGATCGACCTGTCCACCCTCTCGGACGAGGAGATGGACGGGATCCTGGAATTCGCCTTCCTGCGGTATTTCAACGATTCCGGGCTGTTCGGAACGGTTGACGACGCCGAGGGCCGCATCCGGGAACTGCAGGCGATCGGCGTGAACGAGATCGCCTGCCTCATAGACTATGGCATTCCGTCCGCGCAGGTCATGGAGGGGCTGAGGCATCTGGCCGTGCTTCATGATCGCGTCAATCCGATCACCGAAACCCAGGGCGATTACAGCATCGCGGCCCAGATCGAGAGGCATGGCGTCACCCATCTGCAGGCCACGCCCTCGATGGCGCGCCTGCTTCTGGAAGACGAGGCCACGCGCAAGGCGATGCGCGGGCTGCGCATGATCGCACTTGGTGGCGAGGCATTGAGCCCCGGCCTGCTGTCCGATCTGCGTGCCAGCAGCAAGGCCCGCATCCTGAACATGTACGGTCCGACCGAGACGACGATCTGGTCCGCTGTGGCCGATCTGGGGCCTGAAGGTGTGTCGGTCTGGCTTGGCGATCCGATTGCGGGCACCAGCCTTCATCTGCGCGATCCGTTGGGACAGCCCGTCGGCGACGGCGTCGCAGGAGAGCTGTGGATCGGTGGCGCGGGCGTGACCCGCGGATACTGGGAACGACCGGAACAGACGGCCAAGGCCTTCGTGGAAACACCCGAAGGCGTGCTCTATCGGACGGGCGATCTGTGCCGCCGCGAAGCCGACGGACGATTGGTGTTCCTTGGCAGGGTCGATCAGCAGGTGAAGCTGCGTGGTTACCGCATCGAACTGGGAGAGATCGAGGCCCGCATGGCTTCCCTGCCGGGGGTGCGCGAGGTTGCAGTGATCGCCAAGGCCGAAGGCGACGGCGAAAGACAGCTGACCGGCTTCGTTACGGGCGACGAAGGCTTGGATGTGCAGGGGATCAGAACCGCACTCGCACGGGATCTGCCGGATTTCATGGTTCCCCTTCGCATTCACCGGTTGGACGCCATGCCGCTGACCCCGAACCGCAAGATCGACCGCAAGTCGCTGGCCGTGATGGATGTTCGGCCCGCGCCCGCGCCGGCACCCAAGCCCGTCACGCCGCAGCCCGCGACTGCACCTGCCGCTGCGCAGGCCATGGTTGGCAGCGACCAGGAGGCAGGCATCGCCGCGCTGATGGCCCGCATCCTGGGGCTGGCTGAGGTACGCTCCGAGGATAACTTCTTCACGCTTGGGGGGCATTCGCTTCTTGCCGTGCAATTGCACCGCAGTCTGCGGGACGAGCTGGGCCTGCAGCGCGCATCGATCACCGATGTCTTCCGTTTCCCGGTATTGCGGGATCTTGCGGCTCATCTTTCCGCGGGCAAGGCGCCTGCCGAGATCAAGCCGGCAGCACCACGTCCGGTCGTTCAGGCCGCGGCCCCTGTGGAAGATGGCCGTCAGGACATGATGGCCGCCCGGCGTGCGCTGAGGGCGCAAATGAGACCGAGAAGATGAGCCTGCGGACCGCCCTTCAGGCGGTCCTGCCTTCCGAAGCGGGATATGGCGCGTGTCGCCTGGACAACGCGCCCGAGCCCTGGCCCGAGGAGATCGCCGCGCTTGGCAGGGCAGTCGATGCACGGAGGCACGAATTTGCCGCCGGTCGCGCGGTAGCGCGTGACGCGCTGCGCATGGTGGGGCATGCGCCCGTTGCCCTGCCGGTTGGGCACGGGCGTGCACCGGTCTGGCCAAAGGGTATGTGCGGAAGCATCTCGCACGGAGGCGGCGTCGCTGTCGCGACCTGTGTGGTCGCGGGTGAAATCGTCGGGATAGGGGTGGATGTCGAACCTGCCGCGCCCCTGCCTTGCGACCTTCGTCCAGAGATCTTGCACGGGCGCGACTTGAACGAGAGCGGTCTTGATGACGGGCTGGCCGCAAGGATCATTTTCTCGGCCAAGGAATCGCTGTTCAAGGCGCAGTTCCCATCCACCGGGCTTTGGCTGGATTTCGGCGATGCTGCGATCACGCTGGACGCGTCAGGCTTTACCGCGCGGGTTTCCGACCTGAGGATCGCGGGGCGGTGGGCAATCGCGGAAGACGTGGTTCTTTCAGCGCTGTGGCTGGGCGCGGAACAGATCGGCCAACTTCGCAGCCTCGATCTCGACATCGTGCCGCGTTAGGGCACGCGCCCGTGCGGCGCGGCCCATAGCGATCAGCTCGTCGCGTGGCGTGGTGGCGGCGGAGTCGATTGCATCGGCAATGGCCTGGGCATCTCCTGCCGGGACAAGCCAGCCCGTTTTGCCGCCCTGCATCAGCTCGGGAATGCCGGCGATATAGGTCGCGATCGCGGGGCGTGCCGAAGCCATCGCCTCCATCAGGACGACGGGCAGCCCCTCTGCAAAGCTTGGCAGGACCAGCGCATGGGAATTCGCGATGGCTTTCCGGACGCCTTCCTCGTTCAGCCATCCCGGCAAGTGCACACGATCCTGCAGTCCCGCCTCGGCAACGGCCTGGCGCAAGGAGGGCCCCATCGGCCCATCGCCCACCAGCGTCAGATCGACCGGCTGGGTTGCGCGGCTCAGCGCGTCGATCAGAAGGTGCCAGCCCTTCTGTTCGGCGAAACGGCCGATGGCGACCAGGCGCAGCGGCCCTTCGGGCAGAGGCGCCGGAGCAGCGAAGAGCCGTGGCTCGATGCCGCAATGAACGACATGGATCCGGTCCCAGTTGGCGGCATCCGTCCAGCGGCTAAGCTGGCTGCGTCCGAAAGAACTGACCGCGACGGCGAACCGGCAGTCTGCAAGCTTGTCGCCCAGGGACAGGCCATGCGGGCGGTCGAATTCCTCGGGGCCGTGAACGGTAAAGCTGTATCCGGGCCCGCCCAGCAGTTTCACGTAGCGCACGACATCCGTCGAGTTCGTGCCGAAATGGGCATGCAGATGCGTCACGCCCTGATCCTCGCACAGGCGCTTCAGCATGGCGGCCTCGGCCAGATAGATCATTTGCCGCAGAACGCCTCGGCCCGGCCCGCCCTGCCTGCCCGCCCGAAGCACGGATGCCAGCACTTGCGGCGCGCGTGCCAGATTCCGCAGCAGCGCGTTGCCGAGGGCTGCAGCCCCGTGTGCCAGGATATACTCGGTCGCCATCTTCTCTGCGCGATCGGCCTGGTCGGGAAGCGCGGCGCTATCGGCTCTCATTGCGAATCGCCTGACACGCAGGCCTTGTGCTTCGAGGGCGCGAATCTCGCGTCGGATGAAGGTCTGGGATGGTCGGGGGTAGGTATTTACCACATATCCGACGGTGACAGCGGTGCTATTGTGCATATCAGTGCCGTTTTCGGCGACGACTTGCCGTTTTTCGCTGTCCATTTGCGGTAATTGGCCTTTATTCTGCGGTGAACTGAACCGGTCGGTATCTCGCGGCATTGCTTTATTGCCGGTCGTAATTCCGAGGCGCATAATCGAAGCGTGGAGGAAAGGCTAAATGCTCGCTGGAATGATTGCCATATCAATTGCCGTCGGCCTGACAAGCGCCGTCACGCTCTGGGTCAGCGGCGCGGGTTTCCTCGCGGCATTCCTCTACGGCTATGTGGGTGGCGGCTTGGGGACGATGGCCGGGATCGCGCTGGCGATCGCGGCCTGCCCCTTCGTCAAGCGCCACATCCAAGCCTTACATGCCGGTGCAGCGCGCAACCACGCGGAAAGTGCGCGCAATCGTTAGCACGTCGGTACGAAGGCCGACGGTTTCGCGGTACTCGCGGTCATATTCCGCGCGGGCAGCGAAAGTGGTGCTGTTGCGCTCACTGACCTGCCAAAGGCCGGTCAACCCGGGATGCATGGCGGCGTAATCCTCACCAGGATAATACTCGCGCTGCTCTATCATCATCGGTCGCGGGCCGACCAAGCTCATCTGACCGAACGCCACGTTGATCAGTTGGGGAAGTTCGTCCAGCGAGGTCCGGCGAAGAACGCGTCCCACGCGCGTGATCCTGGGGTCATTGCGCAGTTTCTGATTGACTTCCCATTCTTCGCGCGCAGCCTGATTATCCGCCAGATATTCCGCAAGCCTTTTATCCGCGTCATAGACCATGGTCCGGAATTTAAATAGCCGGAAACGTTTCCAGTCTTTTCCGTACCGGTCCTGCGAATAGAACGGTGATTTGCCATCCAGCGCGATCGCGAACGCGATGATCAGCATCAGGGGCAAAAGGAAGGGCAGCGACATTGCGATCAGGCCCAGGTCCATGACGCGTTTTCCGAAGCCGGTATAGATCCGCTGCGGAAGGTCGGCCAGCAGCCCTGCTGCCGCCACTTCACGCAGCATGTCGTTCTCGTCGTGACGATAGACCATGCGAACAACCACATCCCCCAACAGCGGGGGCCCTCGTTAAAACTTTAATGAAGTAGTCCTGACAAAAACGACGCCGCTTGGATAGCTGTCTATAAGTTAGATAGGATGTTTTTCGCGCAAACTATTGTATGCTTTAGGATAGTTTTTGCGCGATGGATCTTTTAAGAGTTGACCACATTATCGGGTCTGCAACTCAAGATTGCCGCGAAAGATACGCATATGAATGTGCGAATATCTTCTCGAATCACCTGCCGCGTGTCCAGGTCCTGGGCGCTCGCCCCAACCTGACCAGAAGTGCCACGGCCGAATAGACGAGGAAGCCAATCGGATCCCGTGTCGCAAGATGCCTGATCGCGCGTCGGTCCGGCCTGTCGCCGGTATCGTTCGCCGCCAGTTCGGGGTGCAGCGCGCGCAATTGCCTGATTCCCGCATCCTGCCTGCGACGGACGCGCACCAGCGTTCCCAGTCCCTCGGATATGGGCCAGAGATAATCGACCTCGACCCGCTTTCTTTCCGCAGGCGCGAAATTCAGCCTGACGAAACCGTCATCCGAGATGAGATCCGGAAAGCGCTGCCAACGCTGTCGCCCTTCGGCGTTCACCGCGAAAAGTCCTGCCCCGGTCACTCCTTGCGCGACGAACGGCAGCTTCTGCCAGAACCGGGCATAGATGCGCGAGATGTTGTTGCTTGCCGGCGAAACGACCAGCCGCGCGCCGGCATATCGCGGTCCGGGGCAGTCGAGAGCCGTGAAAAGCCCCTCGACCATGCCGCCTGCGACCTCGATATCCGCGTCCAGATAGCAGCGCAGCTCGCCGGTTGCTGCGTCGTCGCCAAGGTTGAGCGCATGCGCCTTGCCGCCGGTCGGGGTCTCGACGATGCGCATGGACCAGCCCGATTTCCGGAACGCGGCGATCCAATCCCGTGCGATCTCGGCTGTGTCGTCGGTGCATCCGTTCGGAACGATCACCAGTTCGACGTGATGGCCGGGCGGCACCCGCTGTTGAAGCAGGGCATTCAGGCAATTGCCGATATGCCCTGCCTCCTGGTGGGCCGGAACGATGATGCTGAGCGTCGTCATTTATATTCGATCAATCCGGTCCTGCGCCGAAGCACTTTGCCGATGTGGAATTCCAACGCGCCCAGAGCCTCGGGAAACTTTCCAAGAACCGTGAAGGCGGCCCTGATCGGGTCCATCCGGCGTGAAAGCCGCAATATCTGGGCAGGATAGGCCATGAAGAGCAGCAGGAAGACAGGGTGGATCGCCATTGCCAGCACGATTGCGCCGACGGGCAGTACGGCCCCCCACAGCAACGCTCGACGCGTTTCTGCGACCCAGTGCCGTTCGGGCGGCTTGCCGTGAAGCGCGGCCCCTTCGGCAAATGCGAATCCGGCCCGGCGTGTCCGGTTCCACCATTGCCCGAACCGCGTCATGTCGGCGTCGTGCAGCGTCATCTCGTACGGAAGCCGATGCACCTCCCAGCCTGCGGCGCGAAGGCGGACGCACATCTCCGGCTCTTCCCCCGCGATAAGGCTGTCGCGATAGCCCCCGATCCCGGACAATGCCTGATGGCGAAGCAGCGCATCGCCTCCGATCGCGCGGGCGGGTCCGACCGGGGTGTCCCATTCCGCGTCGCACAGGCGATTATACAGTGTCCGTTCGGGCGCGATCTCGCGCCGTCTGCCCGCGACGGCACCCCAGTTCGGATTTTCGATCATCGCGAGGGTGGCATGGTGCAGCCAGTCGGGATCAAGAAGGCAATCCCCATCCATGAACTGCACGAATTCGGGCGGATTGTCGGTCAGATGGCGCAGGCCCGCATTCCGCGCGCGCGCCGCGGTGAAGGGGGTGTCCAGGTCCAGTTCCACCACCTCGGCCCCCAGATCCAGCGCGGCGGCAACGCTGCCATCGCTCGAGCCGCTGTCGACATAGACGATCCGGTCGACCAGCGGGCCAAGCCGCTTCAGTCCCGCGATCAGGCGCGCGCCCTCGTTCCGGCCTATCACCACGGCCGCGAGACTGGACGTAATGTCTATCTTTGTATTATTGCCCATGCTGGTGTTTTATCGCTGTGCTATAAGCGTGTCATTTGTAATTTGGAGCGGTTTTCACGATGGACGGTGGCGATAGTTGGCAGGTGGTGCGTGCACCGTCGAGCTGGGGAAAACTCAAGACCTTGCCGCTGCCCGAGGACGAGGTGCTTCGGAGCCCCATCGCCGACGGACCGAACCATGCCCTTGCCGAAGGATACGACCTTCTGCGGACTCGCATGCAGACCGCTGCCGCGCCGCGCGGCTGGACGCGCATGGGGATCACGCAGGCGCATGCCGGGGCGGCCGGTCCTCAGACCGCGCTGAACCTCGCCTTCTCGGAGGCGAGGCGGGCGGATTGCCGGGTCATCCTGATTGATCTGGACATTGCAAGGCAACCCATCCTGGGGATGCTGGGCCATGATGCGCGGGCGAATGATCCCGAAGGACTGGACGGTTGGAAGCTGCGGGAAAACCTTGCGCTGCTGACTGTTCCCGCGCCGGTTGAACATGCCGCGACCACCCTGATGCGAGAGGGGTTCCGCACCCGGCTGAGCCAGCAGGTCGAACTGCTGCTGCCCGACATCACGCTGCTGCATCTGCCGCCGCTGCTGGATGGCGATGCGGGCCTTGCGGCCATGGACATGGCGCAATCGGTCGTCCTGGCCGTGGACGGCCGTTCCGACGTCGCGCCCGAGATCCGCAAATGCGAGACGCGCATCAACGACATCTGCCCGCTTCTGGGCCTGTTCCTGCATGATGGAGAAGCGTGATGGGTCCCATCGTCGGCATTCAGGAACTTGTCAGCATGCTGTTGCGGCGCGGCCCGGTCATCGCGGCAGTCTTCGTGGTCGGCGTGCTGGCCTCTCTCTATCAGGCGCTGTCGCAGCCTCACAGCTACGAGGCGATCACCGTCATCCAGCTCGAGCCGTCGATGATCAACGGCGCCGCTGCCGGCAGTGCGGCGGCCGTTTCGGAAACCGCGGGTCGGTTGCGGCTGATCGAGCAGCGCCTGATGTCTCGCAGCAACGTGCTGGACATGATCGACCGCTTCGAGATGTTCGACGGGGCGGAGGGCATGCCCACGAACGAGAAGATCGGCCTGTTCCGCGAAAGCGTCAGCGTCGATTTCGTCCCCTCGATGCCCGGCGCGCCGGGGGGCATGTCCGGTATCTCGGCCCTCATCCTGACGGTGCAGGCCGACCAACCTTCTACTGCCGCGGATCTGGCCAACGATATGGCCAGCCAGATCCTCGAGGGTGACCGCGAGACGCGGGCGGCCCGCCTGCAGGACCTGATCGAGGCCCTGCAGGACGAGGGCGACCGAATGGACGCAAGCATTGCCGCCTCGGAAGGCGCGGCCGAGCGTTTCCGCGACCAGAACACGGATTCGCTGCCCAGCAACATCGAACTTCTCGCGACGGAACGTGCACGGCTGCAGGATCAGCGCGTGACGCTTGCGCGCAGCCGGCAATCGCTGGAACGCGAACGGCTGGCCCTGCAGGTCGCCGACGATACCGAGAACGAGGGCACGACCGTTCTTCAGCAGCTGCGCAAGCTGGAGGTCGATCTGGCGCAGGCGCGGCGCAGCCTGCCCGACGATCACCCCGAGGTCCGCCGCCTGTCCACGGCCATCGAGGAGCTGCGTGCCGGTCAGTATGAAACGACCTCTCCCGGTGTTCTGCAACAGATCAGGCTGATCGACGAGCAGGAGGCCGCATTGCAGGGTGAGGGGACGGATATCGACCGCAGGCTGGTCGAGATCGACACCGCCATCGCGGCCATGCCGCAGGTCGCCGCCCAGCTCGAGGAATTCGACCGCCGCCGCGAGCTGCTCAGCGCGCAGCGGCAGGCAGTGGCCGAGCGGCTGAACGCCGCGCAACTGGACGCACAGCTGATCGCCAACGACCACGGAGAACGCATGATCGTGCTGGAGCGCGCGGCCGCCCCGGAACTGCCGATCAGTTCGGGTCGCAAGCGGACGGCTGCGCTTGGTCTGGCGGTCAGCATCTTCATGGCCCTGATGGCCGGCTTCGCGCTGGAAATGGCGAACCCGGTGATGCGGACCTCTCGTCAGGTCGAGCGCGCGCTTGGCGTCGCGCCGATTGCCGTGTCGCGATTCCGTCCGACCGCGGCGCAGCTGGCCGCCAACCGGACCCGCAACCTGCAGGCCCTTTCGATCCTGGGCACGGGCGCAATTGCAGGAGTGATGCTGATCCTGCTGCAAGGCTGAGCCGCGCTGCCAGCTTGAACCGGCGCCGGTCGCTTCCCATTATTCTGTTCGGCGGGCGACCTTGCGGTCGGCCCGTCGTCGGTGCGGAATGATACGGGCGGTCATGCGAAAACTTACCTCCTTGCTGCTCGGGATCCTGATCGCGGGCATCGTCCTTCTCGGCGGTTCGCATCTCTGGCATTCGCGCGGGGTCGAGGCTTCGGTGCCGCGACAGGGGCAGCTGCGCATCGCAAGCCTCAACACGCATTACATCGTCCTGGACCGCGAGGACGGGCCGTGGTCGGTCGCGGGATGGGATCGCCGCAAGGGGGCCATGGCGGCGCAGCTGGGGACGATCAACGCGGATATCGTCGCCTTCCAAGAAATGGAGAGCTTTCGTCGCGGCGATGGCTCGGTCAACCTGGCGCGCGATTACCTGCTGGAGCAGCTGCCCGCCTATGCGGCCGCGGCGACGGGGGACTGGCGCGAATTCCCCTCGACCCAGCCGATCTTCTATCGCCGCGACAGGTTCCGGCTGATCGATCAGGGCTGGTTCTTCTTCTCGGAGACGCCCGACGTCATCTATTCCCGTAGCTTCGACGGCAACTGGCCCGCATTCGCGTCATGGGCGCTGCTGCAGGATCGCGACGGGCGGCGGCTGCGCGTGCTGAACGTGCATTTCGATTACAGCAGCGGGGAAAACCGGCTGCGCTCGGCCGATCTGGTGGCTGAGCGGATCGCGCCATGGATCGCTGCGGGCGACCGCCTGGTGGTGATCGGCGACCTGAACGCCATCCGCGGCAGCAAGACCGCGACCAAGCTGCAGGAGGCCGGGCTTGCGCTGTGGCCCGCCGCCGGGGCCAGCTATCACCTGAACCGGGGGATCAACCTCTTTCCGGCCATCGATCATGTGCTGCTTGCGCCGGGGATGGATTATGCCGCGCGTCCCGTCCTGCTGCGAGAGGCGCCGGGCGGGGTCTGGCCGTCGGACCACTATCCGCTGGTCGCGGATCTCGACTATCGCTAGCGGTCGTCCAGCATGCCCTCCAGCTGCTTCTCGATCCGCCGCCGCCCGCGTCTGCTGCGGATCTGTTCGGCATAGAGCCCGTCGGGCCTGATGCGAACCTTGCCGTCCTTGCAGCTGACGAAGAACACGCGGCGGGCGGCGACGATGCTGCTGGTCGCTGCGGTGACGGCGGCGACCGTCACCTCGATCCGCTGCAGCTTGTCGGGATGGCTGTTCAGCTCGGCCCACCAGGATGCGCGACGCAGCATCTCGTCCAGCCGCCCAGCCTTGACATGTTCGCCGGTCGTCAGGGGCGACTGCAGCGTTTCCTGATCGTCCGCATCGGGGTCGACGCGATCCACGACCGAAACCACGGCCTCGTCGTTGTCGCCCAGGCTGCGCACGAGGATGTCGAGGACATAGATCGGCTCGAACCCCAAGTTGCTGATCAGCATGCAGGCCGACAGATCCATCCGTCCCGCCAGCGTGATCAGGATCTCGCTGCGGCGCTGGCGGCGAAGGCCGGACACGATGATCTGAAGATAGAAGATCCAGACGAGCGCGCTGAGAAGCGCCGCCCCGGCCTGGATGGCGCTGATATTGTCGCTGATCCAATCCGGCATTCCGCCCCCTTCGCGTCGCGCATCCTGTTCCGGGGCGAACGTGCAGGGGGGCAGGGGGTTTCGAAACTTGCGGAAGATCAAGGTGAACGCCCCTGCGGAAGGGCACGCATCGCTTGTGATTCCGGAAGGTTCAGTGGTGAGCCCGACAGGATTCGAACCTGTGACCCACTGATTAAAAGTCAGTTGCTCTACCAACTGAGCTACGGGCCCATCGCACGGGGGGCTATCTAGGATCGGTCGCGGCCAAGGTCAAGGCGATAAACGCAGGAAACCGCCCCGTGGGCGGTGCCAATCGTCGTTGAATTTTCATGAGAAAGTTCAGTGGTGAGCCCAACAGGATTCGAACCTGTGACCCACTGATTAAAAGTCAGTTGCTCTACCAACTGAGCTATGGGCCCATCGCACGGGGGGCTATCTACGGTCGGGGGCCGGGGGCGTCAACCGCAAAATCGACATGTCTGGCAAATTCTTTTCAACGGCCTTATATGCCGGCCATGACAGCTGACATGACCCCCCCGCTGCCCTTCATGAAGATGCATGGGCTTGGCAATGATTTCGTGGTGATCGATCTGCGCGGCTCGGCCCTGGCCCTGTCGCCCGGTCACGTTGCGCGCATCGCGGACCGCCATATGGGGGTGGGCTTCGACCAGCTGGCGACGATTCATGACGACGACGGATCCGACGCGCGGCTGGTCTTCTGGAACGCCGACGGGTCCCGCAGCGGCGCCTGCGGGAACGCGACGCGCTGTATCGCGCGGCACCTGCTGGACCAGACCGGCCGGTCCGACCTGCGCCTGCGCACCGACCACGCCGTCCTGACCGCCGAGGATGCCGGGAACGGGCTGACCCGCGTGAACATGGGGCATCCGGTGCTGGACTGGCGCGCGATCCCCCTGGCCCACGATGTCGATATCGACCATCTGCCGATCGAGGGCGATCCGGTTGCGACCGGCATGGGCAATCCGCATGTCACCTTCTTCGTGGATGACGCGGCCTCGGTCGATCTGGCCGAGTTCGGTCCGCGGATGGAACATCACCCGCTGTACCCCGAACGTACCAATGTCGAGGTCGTGCAGGTCCTGTCCCGCAACGAGATCACCCTGCGAATCTGGGAACGCGGCACTGGGCCGACGCTGGCCTCGGGGTCCTGTTCCTGCGCGGCAGCGGTGGCCGCGGCGCGGCGCGGGCTGACGGGTCGGCGCGTCAAGGTGAACGTGCCGGGCGGCGTGCTGCATATCGACTGGCGCGACGACGGGGTCTGGATGGAAGGTCCGACCGCGCATGTCTTTTCCGGAACCTTCACCGCGGATTGGTGGTCGGCATGAGCGCACCCGTCTTTTCGACCCTCGGCTGCCGCCTGAACGCCTACGAGACCGAGGCCATGCGCGAGATGGCCGATGCCGCGGGCCTGTCGGGCGCCGTGGTCGTGAACACCTGCGCCGTCACTGCCGAGGCCGTGCGCAAGGCGCGTCAGGAAATCCGCCGCCTGTCGCGTGAAAACCCCGGCGCGCCGGTCATCGTGACCGGCTGCGCGGCCCAGACCGAACCCGAGACCTTCGCCGCCATGCCCGAGGTCACGCGCGTCATCGGCAACCACGAGAAGATGCAGCCCGAGACCTGGACCCAGCTGCGCGCCCCCGACCTGATCGGCGAGACGGAAAAGGTCCGCGTCGACGACATCATGTCGGTCAAGGAGACGGCGGGGCACCTGATCGACGGCTTCGGCCGGCATCGCGCCTATGTGCAGGTCCAGAACGGCTGCGACCACCGCTGCACCTTCTGCATCATCCCCTATGGCCGCGGCAATTCGCGCAGCGTGCCCGCGGGCGTCGTGGTCGAACAGATCAAGCGCCTTGTCGGGCGCGGCTTCAACGAGGTCGTGCTGACCGGCGTGGACCTGACCAGCTGGGGCGCGGATCTGCCCGGCACCCCACGTCTGGGCGATCTGGTCATGCGCATTCTGCGCCTTGTCCCCGATCTGCCGCGCCTGCGCATCAGCAGCATCGATTCCATCGAGGCCGACGAGAACCTGATGCTTGCCATCGCCACCGAACCGCGCCTGATGCCGCATCTGCATCTGTCGCTGCAGGCGGGCGACGACATGATCCTGAAGCGCATGAAGCGCCGCCATCTGCGCGACGACGCCATCGCCTTCTGCGAGGAGGCCCGCCGCCTGCGCCCCGACATCGTCTTCGGGGCCGACATCATCGCCGGTTTCCCGACCGAGACTGAAGAAATGTTCCAGAACAGCCTGAAGCTGGTCGCCGATTGCGACCTGACCTTCCTGCATGTCTTCCCCTATTCCGCGCGCAAGGGCACGCCTGCCGCGCGGATGCCGGCGGTCAAGGGCCCCGCGATCCGCGACCGGGCCGCGCGCCTGCGCGAGGCGGGCGATGCCGCACTGCGCCGCCATCTGGACGCGCAGGTCGGGCGGACGCATCGCGTGTTGACCGAAGGCCCGCGCATCGGACGCACCGAGCAGTTCACCGAAGTGGCCTTCGACACCGACCAGCCCGAGGGCACGATCATGGACCTGACGATCGCGGGCCATGACGGCACGCGGCTGACGGTCTGACGCAGCCCCATGGCATCCGGTCGGGATGCCGTCTATGTTGGCCCGAACAGGCAGCAGGAGGCCCCATGAGCGATATCCAGACCCTCTCGTTCGAGGAAGCCATGCGCGAGCTGGAGGCGACCGTCGGCAAGCTGGAAACCGGCGAGGCGACGCTCGAGGACTCCATCGCGCTCTATGAACGCGGGGCGGCGCTGCGCGCCCATTGCGAAACCCGCCTGCGCGAGGCCGAGGAGCGGGTCGAGAAGATCACCCTGGCCGCGAACGGGCAGCCGTCCGGAACCGAGCCCGCCGAGGGCCTGTGATGCAGGCCCGCCTGGCCGAGATCCGGCCCCTGGTCGAGGCCGAGCTGAACGCCGCCATCGACGCGCTGCCCGCGGGCGATCTGTCGGATGCGATGCGCTATGCCGTGCAGGGCGGCAAGCGGCTGCGCGCGTTCCTGGTGATGGAGTCGGCGCGCCTGCACGGGCTGGACGACGACGCATCGCTGCCCGTCGCCGCCGCGGTCGAGGCGCTGCACGCCTACAGCTTGGTCCATGACGACCTGCCCGCGATGGATGACGACGACCTGCGGCGCGGTCAGCCCACCGTCCACGTCAAATGGACCGAGGCGACCGCGATCCTTGCGGGCGATGCGCTGCAGACGCTGGCCTTCCAGCTGCTGGCCGATCCGCGCGTGGGCGACGATGCGGCGCGGATGCGGCTGGTCGGTTCGCTGGCGCAGGCATCGGGGGCTGCGGGCATGGTCTGGGGCCAGGCGCTGGACATCGCGGCCGAGACCTCGGGCGTGCCGCTGGATCTGGACGCGATCATCCGCCTGCAGGGTGGCAAGACCGGCGCGCTGATCCGCTTTGCCGCGACCGCCGGGCCGCTGATGGCGGGGGCGGACCCTGCCGCGCTGGACGATTATGCGCAGGCCGTCGGGCTGGCCTTCCAGATCGCGGACGACATCCTGGACGTCGAGGGCTGCGAGGCCGCGACCGGCAAGCGCGTCGGCAAGGATGCGGATGCCAACAAGGCGACCTTCGTCTCGCTGCTGGGCCTCGAGGGGGCGCGGTCCGAGGCGCGTCGCCTGGCCGATGCGGGGCAGGACGCGCTGGCGGGTTACGGCGATGCTGCGGGGAACCTTCGGGACCTGGCGCGCTTCGTGATCGAACGCGACAGCTGATCGCCGCCTTCCCGCCAAGGGGCAAGATGATGACCGACGGACCCGCAACCCCGATCCTGGACCGCGTCCAGCAGCCATCCGACCTGGCATCGCTGGACGATGCGCAGCTGCGCCTGCTGGCGGACGAGCTGCGGGCCGAGACCATCGACATCGTCAGCCGCACGGGCGGTCACCTGGGCGCGGGGCTGGGCGTGGTCGAACTGACGGTCGCCCTGCACGCCGTCTTTCGGGCGCCGCGCGACAAGATCGTCTGGGACGTGGGGCATCAATGCTATCCCCACAAGATCCTGACGGGCAGGCGGGACCGGATGCGCACGCTGCGCATGGGCGGCGGGCTGTCGGGGTTCACCAAGCGGCAGGAAAGCGCGTTCGATCCGTTCGGTGCGGGGCACAGCTCGACCTCGATCTCGGCGGCGCTGGGCTTCGCGATGGCGCGTGAACTTGGCGGGGATCCGGGCGATGCGGTCGCCGTGATCGGCGATGGCGCCATGAGCGCGGGCATGGCCTTCGAAGCGCTGAACAACGCGGGCCATCTGGGCCGGCGGCTGTTCGTGGTGCTGAACGACAACGGCATGTCCATCGCGCATCCGGTCGGGGCGCTGTCGTCCTATCTGTCGCGGCTGGAGGGCGGATCGCCCATCGGCCCGACCATGTTCGAGGAGCTGGGCCTGTCCTATGTCGGGCCGATCGACGGGCATGACATGGACGCGCTGCTGGCGACGCTGCGGCATGCCCGTGAAACGGCGACCGGGCCGGTGCTGATCCATGTCGCCACGAAGAAGGGCAAGGGCTATGCCCCGGCCGAGGCCGCGGCGGATCGCGGTCACGCGACCGCCAAGTTCGACCTGCGGACGGGCCGTCAGGACAAATCGACCGGCAATGCGCCCAGCTATACCTCAGTCTTCGCGCGCGCGCTGATCGACGAGGCCGGACGCGACGATCGCATCGTCGGCATCACCGCCGCGATGCCCGACGGAACGGGCCTGAAACAGTTCGCGGAACGCTTTGCCGACCGCTGCTTCGATGTCGGTATCGCCGAGCAGCATGCCGTGACCTTCTCGGCCGGTCTGGCGGCGGCGGGGATGCGGCCCTTCTGCACGATCTACTCGACCTTCCTGCAGCGCGGCTACGATCAGGTCGTGCATGACGTGGCGATCCAGGGGCTGCCGGTGCGCTTCGCGATCGACCGTGCCGGGCTGGTCGGGCAGGACGGGCCGACCCATGCGGGCGCCTTCGACATCGCCTTTCTTGCGAACCTGCCGGGCTTCGTTGTCATGGCCGCCGCCGACGAGGCCGAGCTGATGCACATGGTCGCGACCGCCGCGGCGCATGACGACGGACCGATCGCCTTCCGCTTTCCGCGGGGCGAAGGGACGGGCATCGACCTGCCGGAACGGGGGGCGGTCCTGCCCATCGGCAAGGGCCGCGTGATCGCCGAAGGGTCGGGGGTCGCGATCCTGTCCCTTGGCGCGCGGCTGAGGCAGGCGATGGCCGCACGAGAGATGCTGATGGAGCAGGGCATCGCCCCGACCGTCGTCGATGCGCGCTTTGCCAAGCCACTCGACCGCGACCTGATCCTGCGGTTGGCGCGCGATCACGCCGCGCTTGTCACCATAGAAGAGGGCGCGACGGGCGGTTTCGGCAGCCATGTCGCCCAGCTTCTGGCCGAGGCGGGCGCCTTCGATCACGGGCTGCGCTTCCGTTCGATGGTGCTGCCGGACAGTTTCGTCGATCACGACGCCCCCGACGCGATGTACGACCGTTCGGGCCTGAACGCCGCGCATATCGTGGCGAAGGTCCTGTCGGTCGCGGGCAGTCCGCCTCAGCCATAGCTGCGCACCAGCGCGTTCGCGATCATCCCCCAGCCGTCCACCACGACGAAGAATGCCAGCTTGAACGGCAACGAGACCACCACCGGCGGCACCATCATCATCCCCATCGACATCAGCACCGCCGACACGACCAGGTCGATGATCAGGAAGGGCAGCGCGATGAGGAAGCCGATCTCGAACGCGCGCTGGATCTCGGACAGCATGAACGAGGGGATCAGCACGGACAGGCGGTCCGGATCGCCCGTGCCGGGCGCGACATCGGCCATGGCGGCCAGCATGTCGGGGTCGGTCCGGCCCTGCATGAAGATGCGAAACGGCTCGATCCCGCGGATCAGCGCGTCCGAGATGCCGATGCGCCCCTCCTGCAAGGGGACCGCGGCGACCTGCCATGCGTCCCGGAAGACCGGGTCCATGATGAACCAGGTCAGGAACAGCGCAAGGCTGACGATCAGCATGTTGGGCGGCGATTGCTGCAGCCCGATGGCTTGGCGCAGGATCGACAGCACGGTCACGATGAACGGGAACGCGGTCACCATGATCGCGATGCCGGGGGCCAGCGACAGGGCGGTCAGGCCCGCCGCCAGCAGCACCGCGTTCTGACCGACGCCCGCCCCCAGGGCCTGGCCCAGGTCGCCGAAGGCATCCTGCGCCGCGGCGGCCCCGGGCAGCAGCGCGGCCAGCGCGAAGGCCGCGATCCTCACGCCGGGCCGACCGGGGACAGGACCCGGACGCAGAGCCGTTCCTCGGAGCCGTCGCTGGTCAGTTCGCCCCTTGCGATGACCTTGTCGCCCACGCAGATCTCGACCCCGTCCTCGATCGGCTGGTCGAGGACCAGCACATCCTCGGCCCGCAGCGATGACAGCTGCGCCACGGTCTGGCGCGTCCGCCCGAGGCGGATCGTCACCTCGACCTGGATGTTGTCGGTGTCGATCAGGTGCTTCAGCGCGTCCATGTCGTGTCGTCCTTCTGGATGTCTTCGAGGATTGTAAGAAGATCGGCCATGACCCGTTCCGGGTCGTACTCGATGCGCCCGCCCTGCAGGTCGATCACCAGGCGGTCGTCTTGGCGGTCCTGCAGCTCGATCCCGGTCAGGCCGGCATCGGCAAGGCAGCGATCCAGCATGGCCCGCAGCCGAGGCCCGCAGGCGATCCGCGCGACCTGGGGGCGGGTATCGGCCGCAAGTCGCCGCAACTCGTGGCGCAGCGCGTCCTCGATCCGGGCCGAGATCGCGGGGGGCGCCATCGCGCGCATGATCTGGCGCAGGATCGGCGACAGTGCCTCGACGGCCTCGTCGCGCAGGGCGCCGCGTCGCGTGTCGTCATCGCTCAGCGACCCGGCAAGCGCGGTCAACGCGCGGGTTGCCGCGGCGGCCTGTTCGTCCTGTGCCTGGGCCAGACCTTCGGCATGGCCCTCGGCGCGGGCGGCGTCCAGGTCGGCGCGGGTAAAGACCGGCTCGGGGGCGGGGGGCGCGGCGAAGGATTCCAGCCGGAACATGGCGGCGCTCATTTCGCGGTCCCCTTCGCGTCGATCCAGCCCGACAGGATCTTCACGCTCTCGTCCTGGCGCTCCTTCATCAGGTTTCGCAGGCGCGCGACCGGATCGGCGGGAGGCAGCGAGAGGGGCTGAGGTTCGGGTTCGGGTTCCGCCTGTGCGGGCAGCGCCGGGGTCGCGGGGGGCGCGTCCTCGATCGTGCCGGTCAGGGCGGGCGCGGGTTCCGGCGGGCGGCTGTCGTCCAGCATCGGCAGGGCGGGCTGCTGGCGATTGCGCAGGGCAGGCCGCATCAGCGCCCAGATGGCCAGCAGCGCGAAGACGCCGATCAGCGCGATGCGTGCCAGGTCGTTCAGCGCCAGCCGTTCCAGCAGGCCGGGCTTCGTGGCGCTTGCACCCTCGCCGAAGGCCGCGAAGGGCAGCGAGCGGACGGTGATCACGTCGCCGCGCCCCTCGTCGAACCCCACGGCCGAGGCGACCAGTTCGCGCAGCGCCTCCAGCTCGGGCTCGAGGCGGGGGGCCGAGCTGCCATCCGGCTGCGTCGCGCCGTTCACCAGCACGGCGACCGTCATGCGGCGCACCGATCCGGGCTGGCGAGAGACCTCTCGCGTGACGCGGCTGACCTCGTAATTCGACTGCTGCCGGTTCTCGGAGCGCTGGCTGGTGCTGGTGTCGCCGGCCTGGTCCTCGGTGTCGGGCAGATTCGAGGCGGCGGTGACCGGCCCCGGCCCCGAGGAATTGCTCTGGTCCGTCGTCTCCTCGGTCACGGTCGAGATCAGGGCGCGCCCCTCGGGGTCGAAGCGCTGTTCGGTCAGCAGCTCGGTCTCGGTCATAAGGTCCAGGTTCAGCTCGACGATGGCATTGCCGATGCCGACATGGGGTTCCAGGATGCGTTCGACATTGCGCTTCATCTCGTCTGCGCGATCGGCGCCGGTGCGTTCCTCGGACGCGGCGACGATGCCGCGCTTGCTGTCGATGACGGTGACGCGCTCGGCCTGCATGCCCGGCACGCCGGACGACACGAGGTATTGCAACGCCGCCGCCTGTTCGCGCCCGATCGCGGAGCCGTTCGTCGTCAGCGTGACCGAGGCGCTGGAATCCTGGTCGCGGCGGTAACCGCGCCCGGTCTCGACCGCCAGGTGGACACGGGCGGTTTCCACGTTGGGCAGGGCCAAGATGGTGCGGGCCAGCTCGCCTTCCTTCGCGCGCCAATATGCGGCGTCGAACATCTGCGACGTGGTGCCGAAGCCCGACATGCCGTCGAGGATCTCGTATCCGGTGCTCGAGGCCGCGGGCAGCCCCTCGGATGCCAGGTCCATGCGCAGGCGGTCGCGTGCGCCTTCCTCGACCCAGATCGCGTCGCCGCGTACCTCGTAGGGCACGCCCGCGCGTTCGATCCCGGCGATCACCTCGCCCGCGCGGGCCGGGTCCAGCCCGCCATAGATCAGCGCCATCGAGGGGCGGTTGGCCAGCCAGGCAAAGCCCGCCACCAGCAGAAATGTCGCCGCAAAGGCCGCCCCAAGGACCAGCCGCTGCGCAGAGCTTCGCTCGTTCCAGTAGTCCTGCAGTTTTTGCAAAACCTTTCCTTTCGAATCAGCGCGTCGTCGTCATGAGGGTCTTGGTGACATGCCCGTCGTTAAGAATCGGTTAGTCGCGAGTTGCTATTCCGGTCCCGTCAGGACGGAGAATCACGATGACGACCGCACTCGCCGCGCCGACGGAACCGGCACCGAAATCGAAGAAGGGGCTTCTGATCCCGCTGGCCGCCGCGCTTGTCCTTGCGGGGCTCGGCTTCGCGTCGACCTTCCTCGGGGTCTGGTCGCCGGCCCGGCTGCTGGCGGCGGACAAGCCCGCCCCCGAGGCTATGGCCCATGTCGGGGTCGAGTTCGTCGATATCCCCACCATCGAGATCATCATCCCCGGCGGGCGCAGTCGCAGCCTGGTCCTGTCGGCCACGGTCGAGACCGACATCGCGCATCGCACCGATGTCGAACACCTGATGCCGCGCATCTCGGATGCCTTCACGACCTTCCTGTCCGGGGTGGATGCGCAGGCCTACGACAAGCGCGGCGTGCTCGAGGTGATCCGGACCGAGCTGCTGTCGCGGTCGCGCCTCGTCCTGGGGGATGACGCGATCAAGGACCTTCTGATCACGGAGTTTCGTTTCAAATGAGCATGGATCACCTGTTGCAGCTGGTGCTGCTGATCGGCGGCCTGGGGCTGGGGGCGTTCTGCTTCTCGCTCATGCGCAGGCTGCGCAAGCTGAACGACCTTGAAAGCGGCCTGGGCGGCGCCATCGCGGTCATGGCCGCCGAGGTGGACCGCCTCGAACGCGCCATCCGTGCCGCCCGCGACGAGGCGACGGCCGCCAGCGAATCCCTGGCCGACGAGATCGAGACCGCGCGGCGCGAACGGGCGATCTGGGATCTGCGCCAGCGGATCGGGCTGGCCGCCGCCGCCCCCGCACCCGCGGGCAGGCGCCTTCGCAAGCGCGTCGAGGCCGTGGAATGAACCGCCGCATCCTGCCGATCCTGGGCGTGGTGATCGCGCTGCCGACCCTTGCGCTGGTGGCGCAGGCCCGCGTTCCAGAGCTTCTCAGCGCCGTGGCCGAACCGCCCGAGCTGCTCGAAGGGTGCGGCGACGTCCCCGAGGCGGTCGCCCTGGCCGAGGAACTGCGCGACCGCGCGCTGCGGATCGAACGCTACATGGCCTCGATCGACAGCCGGAAGGCCGACCTGATGCAGGCCGAGACGACCCTGCGCGAACGGCTTGCCGAACTGCGCGCCCTGAAGGGGGCCGCAAGCGCGCGCCGCGATGGCGACACCGAGGCCGTGCGCGGCGATATCGACCAGCTGATCGCGGTCTACGACCAGATGAAGCCCGCCGAGGCCGCGGCGATCCTGACCAACCTGCCCGCCGATTTCGCCGCCGAGATCCTGGTGCGCGTCCGCCCCGAGACCGGCGCCCGCATCATCGCCGCCGTCGAACCCCGCCAGGCCGCGCTGCTGACCGCCCAGATGGGCGCGCGCAGCGTCCGCAACCCATAAGGAACCGCCCATGTTCGGCTTTGTCGGTATCTTCTTCACGCTGGCCATGGTGTTCGGCGGCTATCTTCTGGCGGGGGGCAAGATGGGCGTCATCCTGCACGCCTTGCCCTTCGAGATGATGATGATCATGGGCGCCGCGATCGGCGCCTACATCCTGTCGAATGACGGGCATACGCTGAAGGCGACGATCGGGGGGCTGATGCGTGCCTTCAAGGGGCCGAAATGGACGCAGCAGGACCATCACGACGTGCTGTGCCTGCTGTTCCGCCTGTTGCGCATCGCACGAGAGAACCCCGTCGCGCTGGAGGCGCATATCGAGACGCCCGCGGAATCGGCGATCTTCGCCGACTATCCGCGGCTTCTGGCCGATCACGAGGTCGTCTCGCTGATCACCGACACGCTGCGTTCGGCCAGCCTGAACTATGACGACCCCTACCAGGTCGAGGACATGCTGTCGCGCCGCATCGCGACCCTGCGCGAGGAGCAGATGCACGTGCCCCACGCGCTGCAGAACATGGCGGATGCCCTGCCGGCGCTGGGCATCGTTGCCGCCGTGCTGGGCGTGATCAAGACCATGAGTTCGATCGACCAGCCGCCGACCGTGCTGGGCAAGATGATCGGCGGCGCGCTTGTCGGAACGTTCCTGGGGGTGTTCCTGTCCTATGGCTTCGTCGCGCCGCTTGCGAACCGCCTGACGGGCGTCGTCAGGCAGGACATGGGCTTCTACGACGTGGTGAAATCCGTGCTGATCGCGGGTCTGCACCAGCATGCGACGACGCTGTGCGTCGAGGTGGGGCGCCAGGCGGTGCCCGAACATGTGCGCCCCAGCTTCGACCAGCTGGAAGGGGCGCTGCGCGAACTGAAGAAGGCCGCATGATGCGGGGCGTTCTGCTTGCGCTGATGCTGGCGGGTTCGGCCCATGCCGATCCGCTGGAGGCCTATCGCCAGCAGGCGTCGGGCTGGCTTCTGTCGGGTCAGCGCCTGCCCCGCGACTATCGCGTCCAGCTGATGCGGATGGAGAGCGCGGATCGCATCCGTGCCATCGCCTACTTGCGGCGCATCGGGCTGCTGACCGGAAGCAGCTGGTCGCTGGACGATCTGCTGCGCGACCCCATCCTGTCCGAGGAGAGATGACCGTGAAGAGCAAGCTGCTGGATGCGCCGCTGCTGGTGACGGGCGGGCTGGTCCTGGCCGTCATATCGCTGGTGATCCCGCTTCCGGCGTCGGTGCTGGATTTCGGGATCGCCATCTCGATCGCGACGGCGACGCTGGTGCTGGTCATGGCCTCGCTGGTCCAGAAGCCGACGGATTTCCAGGCATTTCCGGTGCTGCTGCTGGTCAGCCTGGTCATCCGCCTGTCGCTGAATGTCAGCTCGACCCGGCTGATCCTGACCGAGGGGCAGAACGGCAAGCAGGCGGCGGGGCAGGTCATCAACGGCTTTGCCGATTTCGTCGCGGGCGGCTCGATCCTGGTGGGGGTCACGGTCTTCGCCGTGATCTCGGTCGTGAACTTCATGGTCATCACCAAGGGGTCCGGGCGAATGGCCGAAGTCGCGGCCCGCTTCGCGCTGGATTCGCTGCCGGGCAAGCAGCTGGCCATCGACGGCGACCTGAACGCGGGCGCCATCGACCACCAGGAGGCCAAGCGCCGCCGCATCCAGGAACAGCGCGAGATCAGCTTCTTCGGCTCGCTCGACGGGGCATCGAAATTCGTCAAGGGCGACGCCGTGGCGGGCATCGTGATCACGATGATCAACCTGATCGTGGGGCTGGCGGTCGGGGTCAGCGTGCACGGCATGCCCGTGTCCGAGGCCGCCTCGACCTATTCCCACCTGACGATCGGGGACGGGCTGGTCAGCCAGATCCCCGCGCTCATCACCTCGATGGCGGCGGCGCTGCTGCTGTCGCGGGGCGGGGCGACCGACACCACGGCCGAGCTTCTGTCGTCGGAATTCACGCGCAGCTGGCAGCCCGCCGCGATGGTGGCGGGGGCGATGGTCGTGATCTCGTTCGTGCCGGGCATGCCGCGGATGCTGTTCCTGGGAATCGCGATGGCGATGCTGTTCATGGCCTGGCGCATCGCGAACCGCCCCGAACCGCAGCAGGATGCGCCCGCGCCCGAGGACACGGCCCCGCGTCCCGCCGCCAGCATCGGCGATGTCCTGGACACCGACGAGATCAGCGTCGAGATCGGGTCGGACCTGATCGTCGTCGCGCTGGACCAGGCGCGCGGGCTTGGCAGCCGCATCCAGAACCTGCGCATCCACATCGCGCGCAGCTTCGGCCTGATCCTGCCGGATGTGCGGATCACGGATACCGACGATCTGTCGCCCGGCGACTACCAGATCCGCATCCAGGGCGTCGTGCGTGGCCGCGGCACCCTGCGCCCCCACGAGATCCTTGCGCTCGGGCCGGATTCGATCCTGTCGGAACTGCGCGGCGCCAGCGTCCGCGAACCGGTCTATGCCAGCCCCGCCCGCTGGATCCAGCCCTCGGACCAAGACGAGGCGTCGGTGATGGGCGCGACGGTCGTCACCCCGATGGAGGTGCTGTCGACCCACCTGATGGAGGTGGTGAAGGCCCATCTGCCGGCGCTGCTGACCCTTGGCGCGATGCAGCGCCAGATCGAGGAGCTGAAGACCCTGTCTGACACGACCCGCGCCGAACGCTATCGCAAGTATTTCGACGGCATGATCCCGGACAAGGTCACCCCCGAGACGCTGCTGGCGATCCTGCGCGCGCTGCTCGAGGAACGCATCTCGATCCGCAACCTGCCGCTGATCGTCGATGCCATCTGCGAGTTCCGCGGGATCGAGCAGGTCGATACCGTCTATGAACTGGTGCGCAAGCGGCTGCGCGGGCAGATCACCCAGCATTACAGCGACGATGCCGGACGGATCGCCGTCCTGCAGCTGCACCCCGCGTGGGAGGCCGAGTTCGTCCGCGCCGATTCCGAGACGGGCCGCGCGGGCGGGGGCGCGATGACGCCCGCGCTGTCCCGAAAGCTGGTCGATGCGACGCGCAAGGCGCTGTCGCTGGCCGAGCCTGTCGCCCGGACCGTGGTGCTGGCCCCCGACCATCGCCGCCGGATGATCCGCGCGGTCCTTGCGGGCAACGGCATGGCGATCCCGGTCCTCGGCCTCGAAGAGGTCGATCCGGCGGTCGAGACGCGCATCCTCGGTACGGTCGAGGCCGCGTGATGCCCGAGGGCTTCGACTGGTCGCTGATCCTGGTCTATGCGCGCGTGCAGGCCGCGCTGCTGGTCCTTCCGGGCGTTGGCGAACGCGTCGTGCCCGCGCGGGTCAAGGTCGCGCTGGCGCTGGCGCTGACCCCGCTTCTGGCGGCGCAGGTCGGGGCGCGCGCGATGCCCGGAACGCCCTTGGCCCTTGTCGGGCAGATCGGGGCCGAGACCGTGCTGGGCCTTGCGACCGGCATGATGCTGCGGCTGCTGGCGCTTGCCATCGACATCGCCACGACCGCGATCGCGGCCACCGCGTCGCTGTCCCAGATCATGGGCGTCCAGAACGAGGCCGCGCCCCATCCCATCGGCAACATGCTGCACCTGGGCGGCATCGCGATCCTGATGGCCCTGGGGCTGCCGGTGATGCTGGTCCAACTGCTGGCCGACAGCCTTGCGCTGTGGCCGCCCGCATCGTTCCCGCGCATCGAGGGGCTGGCCATGGCGGTCATCGGCATCGTGTCCGACAGCTTCCGGCTGGCGCTGCTGCTGGCCGCGCCGTTCACGCTTGGCGGCTTCCTGTACCAGGCGCTGTCGGGCGTGGTCAGCCGGGTGATGCCCTCGTTGCCGGTCGTCTTCATCGGGGCGCCGGCCTCGATCATGCTGGCGCTGGTCGCGCTGGCCGTGCTTGCGCCGATGCTGGTGGCCCTGTGGGCCGATGCGGTCCTGGGCTTCATGCTGCCGGTGCGCGGATGAGCGAGGACAAGGACGACAAGCAGTTCGACCCGACCGAGCAGCGGCTTCGCCAGGCGCGCGAGAAGGGCGACATCCCGCGCTCGACCGAGCTGAACGTCACGCTGATGTATCTGGGCGCGGTGCTGGCCTTCACCCTGGGGGCGGGGTTCGCCGTGCGGGGCTGGATCGCGATGGCGACGCGCGCGCTCGGGGCCGAGGATTGGCGCGATGCGGGTGTGGCGGGCGCGCTGGCGGCCCATGCGGGCATCGCGACCGTGGCGCTGGCGGGGCTGATCGCGCTGGCGATCGTGCTGGGGCTGGTTGCCTCGCGCGGGCTGGTCTTCGCCCCCGACAAGATCGCCCCCGACATCAAGCGCATCGACCCGATCCGGAACGCCAAGCAGAAATTCGGCGGCAGCGGCCTGATGACCTTCGCGATCTCGGTCGGGAAGGCGGCGGTCGTCTGCATCGGCGGGTGGTTCCTGTTCGCGGCGCTTCTGGATCGCATCGCGGGCAGCGCCATGACGGGGGGGCAGTGGGTCGTCGGGCTGGGCACGATCCTGTGGCAGGTGCTGGCGCTCGGGCTGGTCGTGTCGGTCCTGTTCACGGTGCCCGACATGCTGCTGAAATGGTTCGAGCATCGCAAGCGCAACCGCATGTCCCGCAAGGAGATGGAGGACGAGTTCAAGGATTCCGAAGGCGATCCCCACCTGAAGGCCGCGCGCCGCCAGCGGGCGGTCGATCTGGCGACGGGGCAGATGATCGCGGATGTCGCGAAGGCCGACGTGATCATCGTGAACCCCACGCATTACGCGGTCGCGCTGCAATGGTCGCGCGGATCGGGGCGCGCGCCGGTCTGCCTGGCCAAGGGCGTGGACGAGGTCGCCGCCCGCATCCGCGAGAAGGCGGGCGAGCACGGCGTGCCGCTGTGGTCCGATCCGCCCTGCGCACGCGCGATCCACGCCACCGTCAAGGTCGGAGAGGAGATCCGGCGCGAGCATTTCGCCGCCGTCGCCGCCGCGATCCGCTTTGCCGAGAAGATGCGCGAGAAGGCGCGACGCGGATGGTGACGCGCCTCGATCAGCTGGACCAGCTGGAACGCATCGCAAGGATCCGCGCCGAGCGGCAGCTCAAGGCCTATGCCGCCTTTGCCGCGCATGTGCATGCCGCGCAGGACCGGATCGGCGCGGCACGGGAATCGCTTCGCCAAAGCTATGACAGCACCGCCCCGCTGAGCGTCCCGGAAGCGCGGACGGCGAATGCGCAGGCCGGACGCGCCGCGCGCGAGGTGGCCCATGCCGACCAGGAGCTGCGCCGCATCCTGCCCCGCTTCGAGGCCGTGCGCCAGCAGGCCGCCCGCGAATTCGGCCGCGCCGAGGTGCTGGCCCGTCTTGCCCGCGACGAGGCGGCGCGCCTGCGCAAGCCGGGCGACTGACGGCCCGTGGCATTGGACAATCCCGCGGAACTGGTGCTAGTCACGGGGTCGGACATGCGGAGGTCAGCCATGTTGGACAGCAAACCGAACCCCAATCAGCCGGACGCACGGCACATCTGGACCGCAGAGGAAGCGCGCCGCGTCTATGACCAGCCGCTGATGGACCTGCTGTTTCAGGCCCAGACCGTGCATCGGCAGCATTTCGACCCGAACCGCGTGCAGATGAGCCGCCTTCTGTCGATCAAGACGGGCGGCTGCCCCGAGGATTGCGGCTATTGCAGCCAGTCGGCGCGGCATTCGTCGGGGCTGTCGGCCTCGAAGCTGATCGAGGTCCAGCGCGTCATCGGCGAGGCCAAGCGCGCCCGCGATGCGGGGGCCACGCGGTACTGCATGGGCGCCGCATGGCGCAGCCCCAAGGAACGCGACATGCCGCAGATCGTCGCCATGATCGAGGGCGTCCGCGGCCTGGGCATGGAGACCTGCATGACGCTTGGCATGCTGGATGCCGACCAGGCGCGCCAGCTGGCCGATGCGGGGCTGGATTACTACAACCACAACATCGACACCTCCGAGGCGCATTACGACAAGGTCATCACGACCCGCACCTTCGCCGACCGCCTGGACACGCTGGACCGCGTCCGCGAGGCCGGGATCAAGGTCTGCTCGGGCGGGATTCTGGGCCTGGGCGAAGGCGACCAGGACCGCGTGGACATGCTGGTCACGCTGGCGAACCTGCCCTCGCCCCCCGAAAGCGTGCCGATCAACCAGCTGATCCCGGTGCCGGGCACGCCGCTGGCCGATGCCGATCCGGTCGATCCCATCGATTTCGTCCGCACCATCGCGACCGCGCGCATCATGATGCCGCGCAGCCATGTCCGCCTGTCGGCAGGCCGGACCGAGATGTCGGACGAGATGCAGGCCATGTGCTTCATGGCGGGCGCGAACTCGATCTTCGTGGGCGACACGCTGCTGACCAAGGAAAACCCCGAGGAGGAGGACGACATGCGCCTGTTCCGCAGGCTGGGGATCCAGCCGATGCAGGCGCATGAACACCACCCCGAGGATGACGCCCGCCGCGCCGAGCTGCTGGCGGCCGATCCGGCGATCCCGATCCTGCGCTGATCGCGATGGATCGTCTTGCCGTCTATCGGCGGGATCTGGACGCGCTTGCGCGATTGTCGCGCAGGCGCGTGCTGTCTCACCGCCAGGGGATCGACTTCTCGTCCAACGACTATATCGGGCTGGCGCAGTCCCCGCGCCTGGTCGCTGCGGCCCGCCGGGCGCTGGATGCGGGCGTCCCCGTGGGCGCGGCCGGATCGCGCCTGCTGCGCGGCCAGACCGAGGCGCAGGCCCGGTTCGAGGATGCCGCCGCCCGCTTCTTCGGGGCCGAGGCCGCCTTGGGCTTCGGTGGCGGCTATGTCGCGAATTTCGCCGTCCTGACCACGCTGCCGCAGCGGGGCGACCTGCTGCTGATGGACGAGCTGTCCCATGCCAGCACCCACGAGGGCGCGCGCGCGGGCAGGGCCCAGGTCGCGACCTTCCGCCACGGCGATGTGGGCCATGCGGCCGACGTGATCGCGGACTGGCGCGCGCAGGGCAATACCGGCGCGGTCTGGATCGCGGTCGAGAGTCTCTACAGCATGGATGGCGATCGCGCGCCGCTGGACGATCTGATGGCGCTGGCCGACGAACACGGCTTCCTGATGGTGGACGAGGCCCATGCGACCGGTGTCTTCGGGCCGCAGGGGCGCGGTCTGGCCCATCACCTGGAAGGTCGCGACAACGTTGTCACGCTGCACACCCTGGGCAAGGCGCTTGGCGGATCGGGCGCGCTGATCTGCGCCTCGCGGGTGCTGGTCGACTTCCTGGTGAACCGCTGCCGTCCGTTCATCTTCGCCACCGCGCCGTCGCCGCTGATGGCCGAGGTCGGCCTCGAATCGCTGGCGATCCTGCGCGACGAGCCCTGGCGCCAGACCGTGCTGCAGGGGCATATCGACACGTTCGGCGCGGAAATCGCCCGCCGCCTGCCGCATCTGCGCGTCAGCGGCAGCCAGATCGTGCCGCTGATCGTGGGGCAGAACGCGCCCACGATGGAACTGGCCGCCGCCGTCCAGGCGCGCGGCTTCGATCTGCGCGGCATCCGCCCACCGACCGTCCCCGAGGGCACGTCGCGCCTGCGCCTGTCGCTGACGCTGAATGCAAGCCGCGCCCAGGTGATCCGCCTGGCAGAACTGCTGGAGGAACTATGGCCCGATACGTGATCACCGCGACCGGAACCGATGTCGGCAAATCCGTCTTTGCCGCGGGTCTGTGCGGCCTGATCGGCGCGGATTACTGGAAGCCGGTGCAATCGGGGCTGGCGGGCAACGTGCCGAACGCGGCCCCCGTCGCGGGCGGCGCGGCCCAGATCGGCAGCGACCGCGCCGAGGTCGAGCGCCTGTCGGGCGCGACCACCCATCCCGAGGCCTTCCTGCTGCGCCAGCCCCTGTCGCCCCACCGCGCCGCCGAGCTGGACGGCGTGAGCATCGACCTGGACGCGCTGACGCCCCCCGATATCGACCCGCTGGTGATCGAGGGGGCGGGCGGCGCGATGGTGCCCGTCACCCGGCAGGTGATGTTCGCGGATCTCTTCGCGCGCTGGAACCTGCCGGTCGTCCTGGTCGCGGGCACCGGCCTCGGGACGATCAGCTACAGCCTGACCGCCATCGAGAGCCTGCGCGCCCGCGGCGTTCCCATCCACGGCGTGGCCTTCGTGGGCCATCCGAACGACGACAACATGGCGACCATCGGGCAGGTGGGGCAGGTGAAGGTCCTGGGCCGCCTGCCGATCCTGGACCGGCTGGACCGCGACACGCTGTCCGCCGCGATGGCCGCGAATTTCAGGCCCGGGGATTTCAGGACTGGGGATTTCTCATGAGCATCGACGGCGCCGTTTGGCATCCCTTCTTCCAGCACGGAACCGAACCCGAACCGCCCCGCGCGATCAGCACCGAGGGCGCGTTCATCGAAACCGATCGCGGCAGGCTGCTGGACGCGGTCAGCAGCTGGTGGGTCGTCACCCACGGCCACAACCACCCCCGCATCGCCCAGGCGATCCGCGACACGGCGGGCAACCTGGACCAGGTGATCTTCGCAGGCCTGACCCATGCCCCCGCCGAGGAACTGGCCGAGGCGCTGGTCGGCATGGCCCCCGAGGGGCTGAGCCACGTCTTCTACAGCGACAGCGGATCGACCGCGGTCGAGGTCGCGCTGAAGATGGCGCTTGGATACTGGCGGCACGAGGGCGACGGCCGCCACCGCATTGCGGTGATCGAGGACAGCTATCACGGCGACACGATCGGCACGATGAGCGTGGGCGAACGCGGGGTCTTCAACGCCGCCTACGACCCGCTGATGTTCGCGGTGGACCGGCTGCCCTTCCCCTCGGGCGACGGAGCACGGACGCTGCGCGCCTTCGAGGAGATGGCCGCATCGGGCCGGATGGCCGCGCTGATCGTCGAGCCGCTGATCCTGGGCGCGGGCGGCATGCGCATGTATGGCGCCGACGTGCTGCGCGGCATGCGCGAGATCTGCGACCGTCACGACGTGCTGATGATCGTGGACGAGGTGATGACCGGCTGGGGCCGCACCGGACGGCTGTGGGCCTGCGACAATGCGGGCATCGCGCCCGACATCATGTGCACCTCGAAGGGGCTGACGGGGGGCGTCATCCCGCTGGCGGCGACGCTGGCCAGCCGCCGCATCTTCGACGCGCACCGTTCGACCGACCGGCGGCGAACCTTCTACCACTCCAGCAGCTACACGGCGAACCCGATCGCCTGCGCGGCGGCGCTGGCGCAGGTGCGGCTGTGGCAGGAAAGCCCGATGCAGGAGGTGCTGGACCGCCTTGGCGATTGGCAGGCCGAGCGGCTGGCGAAGCTGGCCGCCGATCCGCGCTTCGAGAATCCGCGCAGATGGGGCACCGTGGCCGCCATCGACATGAAGGTCCCCGAGGGCGGATACCTGTCCGAGGCGGGGCCGCGCCTGCGCGCCCATGCGATGGATCGCGGCGTCCTGCTGCGCCCCCTGGGCAATACCTGCTACGTGATGCCGCCCTATTGCGTGACCGAGGCCGACCTGGACCTGGCCTGGGACGTCATCGCGTCATTCGACCTCTAGGTCGATCCAGACGGGCTTGCGGTGGGATGCCAGTCCCGCCGCATCGGCCAGCGGATCGTCCGGCGCGGGCCAGAAGACGCCCGCATCGACGACCTCGAGATCCTTGGCGGGCAGGATATAGTCCAGCCGCAGATTCCCCGGTTCGCGGTCGTATTCGGCCGTGTCCATCGCCGCATCGCCCGAATGATCCGCGTTGGGCCCGTCCTGCGGCGGCTGGAAGGCCCCGCGCGGCTGCGGGTCCTGCGTGACCTCCAGCATGCGCAGCAGGGCCGAGGGGTCGCCATCGCCATCCGACAGGTCCACGTTCAGGTTGCCGATCACCGCGAAGGGCGCATCGGGCAGCCGGTCCAGCCAGAAGGCCAGCTCGTCATGGTTGCGGGGGATGTTGCGATCCTCGAAGGCGGGCGGGGTCGCGGACATCGCCAGCAGGTGCAGCGGGCCGTCGGGCGTCTTGACGACCGCATCCCAATGCGCGGTCGTGGACAGCCGCTGGATGTCGCCGTTCGGCCCGTCCGGCATGCGGTTGCCGTCCATCCCCTGCCACAGAAGGCCGGTATAGTCCGCGACCGGACCGATGGGCCAGCGCGCCAGGATCGCCATCCCCGCCTGTCCGGTGAAATCGCCATAGCCCTGCGCGTCGCGGGCCTCGCCCAGGCGGCCATTGCCGTCCATGTCGCGATCCGTCGCGGCGCCCGTGTTGGGGCGGGCGGCGAAGCGGTGCGGCATGGGGTGGCCCATCTCGGCCAGAAGGTCGCCGAAGGCGATCAGGGCGCGCCCCTCCAAGTCCCAGTCGAAGCCGGTCAGCAGGATCGCGTCGGGTTGCAGATGCGCGATCACACGCGCGGCGGCCACGACCTGTTCCTGCCGGGCGGCGATGTCGCGCAGCAGAAGCCCCGGCCCCTGTCGCGTCAGGCCGGGGTTCCATGTCGCAATCCGCACCGGATCGGCCGCGACGGGCGCGGCCATCAGCGCGGCAAGGGCGATCGCCCTCAGATCCAAGGGCGCGCCTGGGCCATGCGGCCCTCGAAATCGTCGATGGCGGGGGCCTTTTCCATGGTCAGCCCGATATCGTCCAGGCCGTTCATCAGGCAGTGCTTGCGGAACGGGTCGATGTCGAAGCCGAAGACCTCTCCGTCCGACGTGGTGACGGTCTGGGATTCCAGATCGACCGTCATGCGCGCGTTGGCGCCCTTCTTCGCGTCCTCCATCAGGGCATCGACGGCGTCCTGCGGCAGGACGACGGGCAGGATGCCGTTCTTGAAGCAGTTGTTGAAGAAGATGTCCGCGAAGCTGGTCGAGATCACGCAGCGGATGCCGAAATCCAGCAGCGCCCAGGGCGCATGTTCGCGCGACGACCCGCAGCCGAAATTGTCGCCCGCGACCAGGATCTGGCTGTCGCGATAGGCGGGCTGGTTCAGCACGAAATCGGGCAGCTCGTTTCCGTCGCGGTCATAGCGCATCTCGTCGAACAGGTTGATGCCCAGGCCCGACCGCTTGATGGTCTTCAGGAACTGCTTGGGGATGATCATGTCCGTGTCGATATTGACCAGCGGCATGGGTGCGGCGATGCCGGTCAGGGTGGTGAACTTGTCCATGGGACCTCACATGTTGGTGCTGCGGCTTTCGGTCGGCATAGCGCGGGGATAGATATCCCGGGGGGCAAGCGACGGAAGGACCGGATGACGTTGAACGAACTGACGGCCTGCGTGGCCGAACGCTGGAGCCCCGCGATCGGCGATCCGCAGATCACGGGCTGGGTGACGGTCGCGGCCTATGTCGTGGCGGCGCTGATGTCCGCCGCCGTCTGGCTGCGCCTGAAGGGCAGGCGGGGCCGCGTCTTCTGGGCGATGGTCACGCTGCTGCTGGCGGCGCTGGCCGTCAACAAGCAGCTGGATCTGCAGAGCGCGCTGACCGCCGCCGGGCGTTGCCTTGCGCGGGCGCAGGGCTGGTACGGCGAAAGGCGGCTGGTGCAGCTGGGCTTCATCGCCGCGCTTGGGGGCGTGATGCTGGCCGGGCTGATCTCCATGGCCTTCAGCCTGCGGGGACGCCTGCGCCGGAACGGGCTGGCGCTGACCGGGCTGGTGATCGTCACGGGCTTCGTGATGATGCGCGCGGCCAGCTTCCACCACATGGACCACCTGATCGGGATGCGGGCCTTCGGCGTGCCGAACAACTTCCTGTTCGAGAATGCGGGCCTTGTCCTGATCGCCCTGAACGCGGCCGCCCTGCTGAGACGCAGGGACGTTCCGGCAGGCGGGGCCTGACCGGAACGCGCGCTGCGCTGCATGTGTGCGGGCGGGCATCGCCGTCAGGCCGGTTCGTGCGAGAATTCGCGCACGTCGACCAGCCGACCCGCCACGCCGGCGGCGGCGGCCATCGCCGGGCTCATCAGGTGGGTGCGGCCCTTGTAGCCCTGGCGCCCCTCGAAGTTGCGGTTGCTGGTGGCCGCGCAGCGTTCGCCCGGTGCCAGCTGGTCGGGGTTCATGCCGAGGCACATGGAACAGCCCGCAAGCCGCCATTCGAAGCCCGCATCCTTGAAGACGGTGTCCAGGCCCTCTTCCTCGGCCTGGGCGCGGACCAAGCCCGATCCGGGCACGACCATGCCGCGAACGCCCTGCGCCAGCTTGCGCCCGCGCAGCACGTCGGCCGCGGCGCGCAGATCCTCGATCCGGCCATTGGTGCAGGACCCGATGAACACCGCGTCGATGGCGATGCCGGTCAGGGGCATGCCGGCCTTGAGGTCCATGTATTCCAGCGAACGACGCGCCGCGTCGACCTTGCCGCCCGCGAAATCCTCGGGGGCGGGGACGGTCGCGGTGATGGGCAGCGCGTCCTCAGGGCTGGTGCCCCAGGTGACGGTGGGGGCGATATCCTCGGCGCGGATGGTGACGACCTTGTCGAAATGCGCGCCGTCATCGGAATGCAGCGTGCGCCACCAGGCCAGCGCGGCATCCCACTGGGCGCCCTTGGGGGCGTGGGCGCGGCCCTTCACATAGGCGAAGGTGGTCTCGTCCGGGGCGATCAGGCCCGCGCGGGCGCCACCCTCGATCGCCATGTTGCAGATGGTCATGCGACCTTCCATCGACAGGTTGCGGATCGCCTCGCCGCAATATTCGATGACATGGCCGGTGCCGCCCGCCGTGCCGGTCTCCGCGATGATGCGCAGGACGATGTCCTTGGCGGTCACGCCGGGGGCGAGGCGGCCGGTGATCTCGACCTTCATGTTCTTCGATTTCGACTGGATCAGCGTCTGCGTGGCCAGCACATGTTCCACCTCGGAGGTGCCGATCCCGTGGGCCAGCGCGCCGAAGGCGCCATGCGTCGCGGTGTGGCTGTCGCCGCAGACGACGGTCATGCCGGGCAGGGTCCAGCCCTGTTCGGGGCCGACGATATGCACGATCCCCTGGCGGATGTCGTTCACAGGATAGTAGTTCACCCCGAAATCGCGGGCGTTCTTGTCCAGCGCATCGACCTGGATGCGGCTTTCGGCGTTGTCGATGCCGTTCTCGCGGTCCAGCGTGGTCGGCACGTTGTGGTCGGGCACCGCGATGGTGCGTTCGGGCGCGCGGACCTTGCGGCCGGTCATTCGCAGACCCTCGAATGCCTGCGGGCTGGTCACCTCGTGGACCAGGTGGCGGTCGATATACAGCAGGCAAGTGCCGTCCTGCTGGCGGTCCACCACATGGGCGTCCCAGATCTTGTCATAGAGCGTGCGCGGGCCCACGGAATCGTTCGTCGTCATGGCTGATACTTTCGGCTGTGTCGTTCTGGCTTGGCTGGTCTGGCGGGCGCCCATGCGGGCAGGCCCCGGTGGCCGGATCAGCCCCGGGCGGTGACGCCTAGCGTCTCGCCATAGAACCGCGACGGAAGTCGGGCGCGGTCGTGGATGTCGAAATACCGAAACATGCGGCGAAAATAAGTCCGAGACTCGGGCAATGGCAAGCCTTTAGCGTGGGAAAAGGAAAATGATCGGTGCGGAACGCGAGGTTCCCCCGCAACATTGTTCCAAAGGGAAGGGAGGGATTTCCTTGGAGGGCATGGATCCGGACGTCTCGGCGCTGGCCATGGCGCTGCACGGGGCGGCGCTGCGCATCATGGGCTTCGTCGATTCGATGCTGCTGCCGATGCGGCTGTATCAGCTGGCGGCGATCGCGGGGCTTCTGGCGCTGTCCTGGCTGGCGGCGCGCGCCCTGTCTCCGCGCTGGACGGGCTGGCTGCGCAGCCGCGAGGGCTGGCCCCGCTGGCGCCTGCGGGTGGGGCTGTTGCTGGACCGGCGGCTGACGCTGATCCTGTTCGCCATCGCCGCCTGGATCGTCGTCGCCATCATGCGAGAGATCACCTGGCCCTCGCGCAGCCAGCTGATCGCGCTGGCGGCGGCCATCGCCACGGGCTGGGTCGCGATCTTCTTCGTGGCGCGGATCATCCGCAACGCCTTCCTGCGCAGACTGGTGACATGGGGCGCGTGGATCTGGATCACGCTGCTGCTGCTGGGCCTTCTGGACGAGACGACGGAAGCGCTGGACCGGCTGGCCATCTCGTTCGGGGATTTCCGGCTGTCGGCGCTGACGGTGCTGAAGGGGCTGATCATCACCGGGCTGATGATCGCGGGCGCGCGGATGGCGTCGCGGCTGCTGGCGGGGCGGCTGGCGCGCAGTTCCGACATCTCGCCCACAATGCGGGTGCTGACGGCCAAGCTGATCCAGGTGGTGCTGTTCAGCCTTGCGATCGTGATGGGGCTGAAGGCGGTCGGGTTCGACCTGACGGGGCTTGCGGTCTTTTCGGGCGCGGTCGGCGTGGGCCTGGGCTTCGGGCTGCAGAAGGTGGTGTCGAACCTGGTGTCGGGCGTCATCATCCTGCTGGACAAGTCGATCAAGCCCGGCGACGTCATCAGCATCGGCGACACCTTCGGCTGGATCGAGGAGCTGGGCGCGCGCTATGTCAGCGTCGTCACCCGCGACGGCAAGGAATACCTGATCCCGAACGAGGACCTGGTGACGGGGCAGGTGGTCAACTGGTCCCACAGCGACGATTTCGTGCGGATCGAGCTGACCTTCGGCACCTCGTATGAGGACGATCCGCACCGGGTCAGCGAACTGGCGATCGAGGCCGCGGCCTCGGTTTCGCGGGTCATGGCGGATCGCAGGCCGGTCTGCTGGATCAACGGTTTCGGGGACAGCAGCATCGACTATGTGCTGCGCTTCTGGATCGCGGATGCGCAGGGCGGGCTTGCGAATGTGCGCGGCAAGGTCTTCCTGGCGCTGTGGGATACGTTCAAGGCGAACGGCATCCAGATACCCTTTCCCCAACGTGAGGTCCGGATTCTTGGCCCGAACACGGCGAATCCCGGCCCGAAGGCCCAAGAAACGCCCGCTGGCGATTGAGATGGGGCGAAAAGATGCTACATTGGAACCATCCCTTGCGCCGGGGGCGATCGGCGCGCTGACCGGAGGATATGACCCTGTCCCAAGACGTCCCGTCGGCCCAAGGGCCGGCTACCGATAACGCGAAGGAAGCGCTGAGCAGCGACCAGGTTCTTTCGCTCGTCCTGACCTCGCTCGATGACGACAAGGCCGAAGAGGTCGTCAGCATCGATCTGCGCGGCCGCTCGGCCATGGCCGATCACATGGTGATCGCTTCGGGCCGCAGCTCGCGTCAGGTGGGCGCGATCGCGGAGAAGCTGGCCGAACGCGTGAAGCACGCCACCGGAACCACGCCCCGGATCGAGGGCAAGGATGCCGGTGACTGGGTGCTGATCGACACGGACGACGTGATCGTCCACGTGTTCCGCCCCGAAGTGCGCGAGTTCTACCAGCTGGAAAAGATGTGGATGCCCGCAGACGCGCTGAGCCGCGTTCGCGACGGCGCCCGGCCCCAGGCCTGAGTTCATGCGCATCGACATCGTCGCCGTGGGGCGGTTGAAGAAGGGCCCCGAGGCGGCGTTGGTCGCGGATTACCTGGAGCGGTTCGCCAAGACCGGTCGGGCACTGGGCCTGCCGCCCGTCGGCGTGACCGAGGTCGAGGACCGCAAGGGCCTTGGTCAGGCTGCCGAGGCCGAGCTTCTGGCCCGTGCCATCCCGCCGGGCGCCGCTGTCGTCATGCTGGACGAACGCGGCGACCAGCCCACCTCTCCCCAGTTCGCGGAACGTATCGCCGGATGGCGCGACGGCGCGCGCGACATTTGTTTCGTCATCGGCGGCGCGGACGGGCTGACGCCCGATCTGCGCGCCCGGGCGGACTGGCAGATCAGCTTCGGGCGCATGGTCTGGCCGCACATAATGGTGCGCGTGATGCTGAGCGAACAGATCTATCGTGCGGCGACGATCCTTGCGGGAAGCCCCTATCACAGGGTGTGATCGCCGGGTCGGTTGCCGCGCAGGTCCCGCCCGCGTATGCATGTGGAAAATCGCGAGGCAGACATGACCAAACCCGTTGTTCTTTGCATCCTCGATGGCTGGGGCCTGTCCGCAAGGCCCGACCAGAGCGCGCCCGACCAGGCGGCGACGCCGAATTTCGACCGGCTGATGCGGGACTGCCCCCATGCGACCCTGACGACCTTCGGCCCCGATGTCGGCCTGCCCAAGGGGCAGATGGGCAATTCCGAGGTCGGCCACACCAATATCGGCGCGGGCCGGGTCGTGGCGATGGACCTTGGCCAGATCGACCTTGCGATCGAGGATGGCAGCTTTGCCCGCAACGACGCGCTGCAGGGCTTCATCGCGAAGCTGAAGGAGACCGGCGGCACGGCGCATCTGATGGGCGTCGTCTCGGACGGGGGCGTGCACGGGCATGTCGAGCACGTTCGCGCCGCGATGAAGGCCGTGGCCGAGGCGGGCGTGCCGGTGGTCCTGCATGCCGTGACCGACGGGCGCGACGTGGCCCCGCAATCCGCGATGGATTTCGTGACCGCGCTGGAGGCCGACCTGCCGCAGGGCGCGCGCATCGGCACCGTGATCGGGCGCTATTTCATCATGGACCGCGACAACCGGTGGGACCGGGTCGAACGCGCCTTCCGCGCGATCACCACGGGCGAGGGCGAGGATGCGGGCAGCGCCCAGGAAGCCGTCGCCGCCGCCTATGACCGCGACGAGACCGACGAGTTCATCACCCCCTTCGTCATCGACGGCTTCAACGGCGCGCTGGACGGGGACGGGTTCTTCTGCCTGAACTTCCGCGCCGACCGCGCCCGAGAGATCCTGAGCACGCTGGCCGATCCCGATTTCGCGGAATTCGACGTCTCGGCCCGGCCCGAATGGGCGCAGGTGCTGGGCATGGTCGATTACAGTCAGGATCACGACCGCTTCATGAAGACGGTCTTTCCCAAGAAGCAGGTCGTCAACACGCTTGGCGCCTGGGTCGCGTCCAAGGGGCTGCGCCAGTTCCGCCTGGCCGAGACCGAGAAATACCCCCATGTCACCTTCTTCCTGAACGGCGGCAAGGAAACCCCCGAACCGGGCGAGGATCGCCACATGGCCCCCAGCCCGAAGGTCGCCACTTATGACCTGCAACCCGAGATGTCGGCCGCCGAGGTCTCCGAGAAGCTGGCCTGGGGCATCGACCAGGGCTACGACCTGATCGTCGTGAACTTCGCCAATCCCGACATGGTGGGCCATACCGGCAGCCTCTCCGCCGCCGCCCGCGCCTGCGAGGCGGTCGATCAGGGTCTGGGCATGATGCTGGAGGCGCTGGACCGCACGGGCGGTGCCGCCGTCATCTGCGCCGATCACGGCAATTGCGAAACCATGGTCGATCCCGACAGCGGCGGGCCCCATACCGCGCATACGCTGAACCCGGTGCCCGTCATCGTCTATGGCGCGGCGCCCGGGATCTCGGTCCGCGACGGGCGGCTGGCCGATCTGGCGCCGACCGTGCTGGACCTGATGGGGCTGGACCTGCCGCCCGAGATGACCGGGGAAAGCCTGATTTCCGAATGAAGCCCCTTCTTTCACTGACGCTGGCCGTAGCACTTGGCCTCGGGCCGGGGGCGATGGCGCAGACCGCATCCCAGGCGGTCGACGATGCCGAAGAGGCCGCGGCCCTGCTGCGGGCCGCCGTGGCCGAGCTGCCCAAGGCGGTCGAGGCCGACGACCAGGTCGTCGCCATGACCGACGTGATCCGCGCCTATGAACTGGGACTGTCCGCACTGCGCGGGGGGCTGCGGCAGGCCAGCCTGCGCGAGGCCGAGCTGCGCGACCGCTTCGAGGCGCAGCGCGGCCAGCTGAGCCGCGTCCTGGGGGCCATGACCTCGATGCAGGACAGCCCCGAAAGCGCGATGCTGCTGCATCCGGCGGGCGCGCTGGCCAATGCGCGGTCCGCCATGATCCTGTCGGACGTGACGCCGGGCCTGCGCGCCCAGGCCGAGGACCTGCAGACCGACCTGGACGAGATCGCAACCGTGCGCGAATTGCAGGCCAATGCGGCGGGGATGCTCGAGACGGGCCTCGCCTCGGTCCAGGAGGCACGCCGCCTGCTGGTCAGCGCCTCGGGGGATCGCAGTTCGATGCCCGCACGATATGGCGAGGACCCGGCCGAACTGAGCGCCCTGCAGGAGGCTGCGGCCACGCTGGACGAGTTCGCGTCGGGCATCGCGCGGATGGAGACCGATATCGGCGCGCCGATGGAGGATTTCGAGGGCGCGCAGGGCAGCCTGCGCCTGCCGGCCATCGGGACCATCCTGCGCACCTATGACGAACCCGACGCCGCGGGCGTCAGCCGTCCGGGCTGGGTCATCGCCACCGCGCCCGCCGCGCTGGTCCAGACGCCCTGGCCCGCCACGATCCGCTATCGTGGGCCCTTCCTCGATTACGGCAATGTGATGATCGTCGAGCCCGCGCGTGGCTATCTTCTGATATTCGCGGGCCTGTCGCAGGTCTTCGGAGAGGTGGGCGACGTGCTCAAGGCCGGGGACCCGGTCGGGCTGATGGGCGGATCGGAAGCGCCCGCACAGGAATTCGGGTCGCAATTCGTGGCCGATGCCAAGGAGGGCGGCGCCGCAGGCCGCAGCGAGACGCTGTACCTGGAACTGCGCCGCGGAAACGAAACGCTGGACCCGGCGGAGTGGTTCGTGCTGAATCCCATCGTCGAGCCGCAACAGGACTGAGGCAAGGAAAGGCCGCATGAGACATTATCTGATCGCAGGGGTTGGGGGCGTGCTGGCAGGGTTCCTTGCGACCACCCAGATCGCCGCACCCCTTCTGGCGCAGGAAACCGACAGCGGCAGCTCGATCTACGAGCAGCTGGAACTGTTCGGCAACGTCTTCGAGAGGATCCGCGCGGATTACGTCGAGGTCCCCGACGACAAGGCCCTGATCGAGGCTGCGATCAACGGCATGCTCACCTCGCTGGACCCGCATTCGGGCTTCCTTGCGGCCGACGATTACAGCGACATGCAGACCCAGACGCGCGGCAGCTTCGGCGGCCTGGGCATCGAGGTCAGCCAGGAAGACGGCATGGTCAAGGTCGTGTCGCCCATCGACGACACCCCCGCCGCCGAGGCGGGCGTGCAGTCGGGCGACCTGATCACCCATGTGGACGGCGAATCGCTGCTGGGCCTGACCCTGGACGAGGCCGTCGACATGATGCGCGGCCCTGTCGGGTCCGAGATCACGGTGACCATCCTGCGCGAGGGCCGGACCGAGCCGTTCGACCTGACCATGACGCGCGACACGATCAAGCTGACCGTCGTGCGGTCGCGGGTCGAGGGTCACGCCGTCGTGCTGCGCGTGTCCACCTTCAACGACGAGACCTATGACACGCTGGAGGCCGAGCTGACCAAGGCGGTCGAGGAAGCGGGCGGGATCGACAAGGTCACGGGCTTCGTGCTCGACCTGCGCAACAACCCGGGCGGATTGCTGAACCAGGCGATCAGCGTGTCGGATGCCTTCCTCGATGCCGGAGAGATCGTCAGCACCCGCGGCCGCCTGCCCGAAGAGAGCGAGCGCTGGAACGCCGAGGATGGCGATCTGGCCGAGGGCAAGCCGATGGTCGTGCTGATCAACGGCGGCTCTGCCAGCGCGTCGGAAATCGTGACCGGCGCATTGCAGGACCACCGCCGCGCCATCGTCGTGGGCGAGAAGTCCTTCGGCAAGGGCAGCGTCCAGACCGTCATGCCGGTGACCGCCGAAAGCGCGATCCGCCTGACGACCGCGCGCTACTACACGCCCTCGGGCCGCTCGATCCAGGCATTGGGCATCCAGCCCGACATCCTGGTCGCCCAGCCCAGCCCCCGCCCCGAGGAAGAGGACGAGAGCCTGACCGAGAGCAGCTTCGGCCGGTCCGAGGCCGATCTGCGCGGCGCGCTTGGCAACGACATCAGCGACGAGGAACGTCAGCAGATGGAGGAGGAGGCCGCCGAGGTCGAGGCCACCGCAGCCCTGCGCGACGAGGATTACCAGCTGGCCTATGCGGTCGACATCCTGAAGGGTCTGGCCGCCGTCAGCTTCAGCGCCGGACAGGTTCCGGACGATGCGACCCCCGCCGCCACGGGCGAGGGCAGCGCGGATGCCGATGGCTGACATGACCGAGGAACGGCTTGGCCCCGGCGGGCTGCCCTATCGCCCCTGCGCCGGGGTGGTGCTGATCGACGATCGCGGCATGATCTTTGCCGGGCAGCGGCTGGACCGCCCCGGCGCGTGGCAGATGCCGCAGGGCGGGATCGATCCGGGCGAAACCCCGCAAGAGGCCGCGCTGCGCGAGCTGGTCGAGGAGACGGGCGTGTCGACCGACCTGGTCGAGGTTCTGGACCAGACGCCGGACTGGGTGTTCTACGACCTGCCCGAGGACCTGCTGGGCCGCGCCTGGAAGGGCCGCTTCGGCGGCCAGCGCCAGATCTGGCTGCTGCTGCGTTTCCGCGGGACCGACGCCGATATCCGCATCGACACGGATCACCCGGAATTCGACAGCTGGCAATGGATGAGCAGGGCGGACCTTCTGGACAGCATCGTGCCCTTCAAGCGGCAGGTCTATGCCGAGGTGCTGGACGCGTTCCGCGACCGGCTGGCCTGAACGAAAGACGGGCCCCGCGATCTGCGGGGCCCGAGTTTGCGATCACGAGTTTTTCTGGCGGATGCCTTCGTTCTTGCAGAGGGTATCGGCGGCTTCGACGCTCAGGGCATCGGGACGAGAGATCGAGCGATCCCAGTCCGTCAGTCCCTTGGTATAAAGCTGGCAGGTCACGGGTCCCTGCGGGGTATCAATCGTTACAGGAGCGGTTTCGAATTGCTTGGGCGAACAGGCGGCCAATGCGCCCGCTGCCACGACCGAGAAAATTGCGATCTTGTTCACTGTCTAACCTCCGAACCCCTTAACATGGGGCAGTTAAATCACGTTCGGGTTGCATTCGCATCCGATCGAAAGGATATCCGGCAAGCAATCGGGATAGGTCGCAGCACCCAAAGGCTACGCCCTGTCGCCCGAATGTCTGCCCCAGCCATCTTCGAAGATCAGGCTGTCGAGGTCCAGCCGTTCCGCCCAGCCGCGCGCCTGAAGCTCGGGTTCCCGGTACAGTTCGCGGACATGGCCGATGCAAAGATAGGCAACCGGAACAACATGTTCGGGCAGGCCCAGCAGCCCGCGCAGGTCGTCCTGCCGGAAGATGCTGACCCAGCCGACGCCGATCCCCTCGGCGCGGGCGGCCAGCCACAGGTTCTGCACCGCGCAGACGGTGGAATAGAGATCCGTGTCCAGATCATGCGTCCGGCCCAGCACATCGGGGCCGCCCCGCGTCCGGTCGCAGGTGATGCACAGGTTCAGCGGCGCATCGAGGATGCCTTCCAGTTTCAACGAGGAGTAGAGCGGCTTGCGGTCGGGGAACCGGGCGGCGGCCTCGGAATTGGCGGTGCCGAAGGCGTCGTGGACGCGCCTGCGCAGGTCGGGGTCGCGGATCAGGATGAAGTTCCAGGGCTGCGACAGGCCGACCGAGGGCGCATCATGGGCCGCCTGCAGCAGGCGGCGCAGGGTGGCCTCGTCGATCGGGTCGGGCAGGAACTGGCCGCGCACGTCGCGGCGCTGGCGGATCGCGCGATATACCGCCGCGCGATCCGATTGCGGGAACGGCCCCGCCGGGGCAGGGCCGTCGCCTGTCATTTGCGCAGCTGGTCCAGCAGGATCGAGGTCGGATACCCGTCGGGCGTCGCGCCGATGGACCGCTGGAACGCGGCCACGGCCTCCATCGTGCCCGAACCGAACAGGCCGTCGATCTCGCCGTTGTAGAAGCCGCGCTGGCGCAGGCGGACCTGGATCTCCTCGCGCTCGGAGGTGGACAGCGGACGGTCGTTGCGCGGCCATGCGCCCTGGATGTTCGAGCGGCCCGCGATGCGTTCGCCCAGGAAGGCCACGCCAAGCGCATAATTGTCCGAGTTGTTGTAGCGCAGGATCGAGCGGAAGTTGTCGAGGATCAGGAAGGCCGGTCCCCGTGCGCCCGCCGGCATGATGATCGAACCGTTGCCCGAGGGCAGCGCGCCACCGCCGATGCGGCGAACGCCCTGCGCGGCCCAGTCGCCGCGGCGGGTGCCCTTGCCGATCAGGCCCATGTTGAAGCCCGGCGGCAGCTGCACCTCGGCGCCCCAGGGCTGACCCGGCTGCCAGCCGTTGCGGCGAAGATAGTTGGCGGTCGATGCCAGCGCGTCGCTCGGATCGTCGGACCAGATGTCGCGGCGACCGTCGCCCGTGAAGTCGACGGCATAGTCCAGATACGAGGTCGGCATGAACTGGGTATGGCCCATCGCGCCCGCCCAGGATCCCAGCATGTGCTCGGGGTCGGTATCGCCCGCCTGCAGGATCTTCAGCGCGGCGATCAGCTGGTTCTGGAACATCTCTCCGCGGCGGCCGTCATAGGCCAGCGTGGTCAGCGAGGGGATGATCTGCATCTTGCCGCGGTTCGCGCCGAAGTTCGATTCCATGCCCCAGACGGCCAGCACGATCTCTCGCGGGACGCCATAGCGGGATTCGATGGCCGACAGGGTGCGCGACAGCTGGACGTTCTTCTCTCGGCCCGTCTGGATGCGCGAATCCGACACGGCGCTGTCCAGGTACAGCCAGACCGGACGTGAGAATTCGGCCTGCTTGCGGTCCAGCCGGATCACGTCGGGATTGTAGCGCGCGATCCGCATGGCGCGGTCATAGGTCGAGGCCGAGATCCCCGAGGACAGCGCGCGGGGGCGGAAGCTCTGGACGAAGTTCTGCAGGCCGGCCTCGTCGCCGGGGCTGGCGGCGGGGATGGGGCTGGGCTGGACGCTGCTTGCCGGGCTGCCGACCGCCATGGGCGAGCGGCTGACCGGCCCCGCGCAGGAGGCCAGCGCCGCGATCATGGCGGTGGACAGGAAAAGACGTTGGATGCTCATCGGGTGTCGCCTGTTCGTTGACTGCTTCATTGGTTTTTGAAGAAGTCTAGCGAATCCGTGAGCCGTTGGATAGGGCGCAGCGCGTGATCAGACGTCGCGGGGATCGCCCTTCGCGCCGGGGAAATAAGGCTGCATCTGCGCGATCACGACGGAATCGTCGTCCAGCGCGCGCTGCATCAGCTCGCGTTCCTCGGGGCCGATCTCGTGGCCCTCTTCCTCGCGGTCCTCGGCGGTGCCGTGGCCCGACACGTCGAGGGGCGCAAGGCCCGCCTCCTTCAGGATGGCGACGGTCTCGCGGACGGCCTCGGCCTCGTCGCGGGCGGGGGTATAGCACAGCAGCGCCGCGCCCTCGCAGCCCTCGGGCAGGCCGTCATCCTGTTTGCGGCCGACCTCGACCAGAAGCGTATAGACCTGCATGGGACGCACCTTTCCTGACTTGCGTTCAGCGCGTGGGGAAACATGATGCGCGCCGAAGCGCAACCCCGCCCGGCGATCCCTGCTGAAACGGTTTCGCCACCGGGGCGTTGTTGCCGGGCACAGCGAAAGGACCCTTGCGATGACCCAACCGATGATGACCTTCAACGACGGCAACCGCATGCCCCAGCTGGGGGCCGGCGTGTTCCAGATCGCGAATGACGACACGGCGGGCGTGGTCGATGCCGCGCTGCGGACCGGATACCGCCTGATCGACGGCGCGGCCGCCTATAACAACGAACGCGGCATGGGCGAGGGGATCCGCAATTCCGGCGTCCCGCGCGACGAGATCTTCGTCACCTCGAAGCTGTGGAACGACGCGCATGGCCATGACGCCGCGCTGCGGGCCTTCGACCAGACGATGGAGCGTACGGGGCTGGATTACCTGGACCTGTACCTGATCCACTGGCCGCTGCCCAAGCTGGACAAGTATGTCGAGACCTGGAAGGTGCTGATCCGCCTGCGTGACGAGGGCCGCATCCGCTCGATCGGGGTGGCGAATTTCCACGAGCCGCATCTGAAGCGCATCATCGACGAGACGGGCGTGACCCCGGCGCTGAACCAGATCGAGATCCACCCCTCGTTGAACCAGCCCGAGATGCGCGCCGTGAACAAGCGCTTCGGCATCGTCACGCAAAGCTGGACCCCGCTTGGCCGTGGCGACAGCTTCGAGGCCGCCCCCGTCAAGGCCGCCGCCGAACGCACCGGTCGCAGCGTCGCGCAGGTGATCCTGCGCTGGCACATCCAGCATGGCCTGTCGGTGATCCCGAAATCCGAACACGAGAAGCGCCTGGCCGAGAATTTCGACGTGCTGGACTTCGAGCTGACCGCCGACGAGATGGCGGCCATCGACAAGCTGGAGAACGACCACCGCACCGGCCCGCACCCGGACGAGTTCGACTATCGCGAGCCGCTCTGATCCAGCAGGCGGTTCATCAGGGGGCTGTCCGGTCGGGTCAGCCCCTCGATCACGTCGAAATGGTGGCGACCGGGGTCGATGACGCATTCGGTCGCCGCACCAAGCCCCGCCCATGCATCCGCCAGCAGCCGCGCCTGGCGGATGAGCTCGGGCCGCTCGGCCCCGCCGACCCATGTGGTGACGGGCAGGGGCAGGGGCGTCAGCAGCGCGGGGCTTTCGGACAGAGCCTCGGGCGGGTCGATGTTCAGCGTCTCGTTCATGGCGGTTCGCATCAGCGGGCGCAGATCCGACAGAGGAGAGATCGGCACGCAGGCCGTCACCCGCGCGGCCACGTCGCGGGGCAGCACGCCCTCGCACACCATCCGCGCCGCAAGATGCCCGCCCGCCGAATGCCCGGTGATGGCGATGGGGCCGTCCACGCCCGCACCCGCGATGGCCTGCGCCACCTGCCGCGTCATCTGCGCGATCCGCGCCTTGGGGGCCAAGTCGTATCGTGGCATCAGACAGGCCCAACCGCGCGCCAGCGCCCCGGCGGCCAGATGCGACCAGTCGCGCGGCCCGAACCGCATCCAATAGCCGCCATGGATGAACACCATCAGCCCCTTGGGATCTAAGGGCAGGAACAGGTCGCCCGCGCCTTCGACGGGCGGGTGCAGGTCGCGAAACGCCTGCGCTGCCGCCGTCCAACGGGCCGGGTAATCCGCCGCCCCCGCGATATGCGCGCCATTGGCATAGGCGTCGTCCCAATCCGTCACCCGGTACAGCATCGCGTTCCCCCCTGTCGCGCAAACATTCCCGCTGCTAGCGTCCGCCGCAAGAGGGGGGAAAGACCATGACCGATTTCGATGCGACGCGCCGCGCGTTCCACCTGCCCGAAGGGGTGACCTATCTGGACGGGAACTCGCTGGGGCCGATGCCGCGCGTCGCCGCCGACCGGGTGGCCGCGATGATGTCCGACGAATGGTCGCAGATGCTGATCACGGGCTGGAACCGCGCGGGCTGGTATCGCCAGCCGCGCGACGTGGGCGACCGCATCGCAAGGCTGATCGGCGCGGGCGCGGGGCAGGTCGTCATGGGCGACACGCTGTCGATCAAGGTCTTCCAGGCGCTGAGCGCGGCGCTGGCGATGCGCCCCGACCGGCGGGTGATCCTGTCCGACAGCGGGAACTTCCCCTCGGATCTCTATGTCGCGGAAGGGGTGGCGCGGGCGATGGGCGCGACCCTGCGCGTCGTCGCCCCCGAGGATGTGGCCGCCGCCATCGGCGACGACATCGCGGTCCTGATGCTGACCGAGGTGGATTACCGCACCGGGCGACGCCACGACATGGCGGACCTGACCGCGCGGGCGCATCGGGCGGGGGCGCTGACGGTCTGGGATCTGGCGCATTCGGCGGGGGCGGTCGATCTGGACCTCATCGGCGCGGATGCCGATTTCGCGGTCGGCTGCACCTACAAGTACCTGAATGGCGGGCCGGGGGCGCCTGCCTTCATCTGGACGCGGCCCGATCTGACCGATGCCGCCCAGCCGATCCTGCAGGGCTGGATGGGGCATGAACGCCCCTTCGCCTTCGACGCCTCCTATGCCCCCGCCCCGGGGATCGAGCGGATGCGCGTCGGCACGCCCCCCGTCATCGCGCTGGCCGTGCTGGATGCGGCGCTGGACGTCTGGGACGGCGTGTCGATGGCCGATCTGCGCGCGCGCTCGATCCTGCTGACCGAAGCCTTCATCGCCGGGGTCGAGGCCGAATGCCCCGGACTGGTGCTGCATTCCCCGCGCGACCCCAGCCTGCGCGGATCGCAGGTGGGCTTCCGCCACCCGCAGGCATATGCGGTGATGCAGGCGCTGATCGCAGAAGGGGTGATCGGCGATTTCCGCGCCCCCGACGTGCTGCGCTTCGGCTTCGCACCGCTCTATAACGACATGGACGATGTTGCCCGCGCGGTGGCGGTGCTTGCCCGGATATTGCGCGATGGCAGCTGGGACAGGCCGGATTTCCACCACAGGGCCGCGGTGACCTGACGGCGGGGGGCTTCCCATCGCCCGGATTTGGTTCCAGACATGGGGTCTCTGCCGCCCTGAAGGTACGGACCCTTGCTGACAAGAACCATTCTGGCCGCGCTTCTTGCCGCGGCGACGGGACCTGCCGCGCATGCGCAGGACGATGACGCGATCCGCGTGCGCATCGTCACCGCCGAGACCCGGCCCCTGACCATCGACATGCAGCTGACCGGCACGATCGAGGCCGTAGACAGCATCGCCCTGGGCTTCCGGCAGGGCGGTCGCGTGACCGAGGTGTCGGTCTCCGAGGGCGACCGCGTGAAGGCGGGGCAGGCGCTGGCGCGCGTGAACTTGGTCCAGCAGGACCAGGCGCTGAACGTGGCCGAGGCCGGCCTGACCGCCGCCCGCGCGGGCGAGGAACAGGCCCGCCAGGCCAGCGAACGCGCCAGCGCCATGCTGTCGCGTGGGGTGGGCACGCGCGCGGCCCGCGACCAGGCCGAGCAGGCGTTCTCGCAGGCGCAGGGCGCGCGCGAACAGGCCGAGGCCCAGGTCGAGCAGGCCCGCCGCGCGCTGGAGGATACCGTGCTGACCGCCCCCGAGGATGCGGTCGTCACCTCGAAGGACATGGCGCCGGGGCAGGTGGTCGCCGCCGCGCAGCCGGTGCTGGGGCTTGCCACGCTGAACGGGCTCGAGGCCGTGTTCCACGTCGCCGACGATCCGCTGCTGGCCGACATGCAGGGTCAGTCCGTCCGGCTGGAGACGCTGGATGTCAGCCGCCCCGACATGACCGGCCGCGTGATCGAGGTCGCGCCCCTGGTCGATCCCGAGACAGGCACGGTGACGCTGCGGGTGCAGATCGACGACATGCCCGCCAGCACGGTGTCGCTGCTGGGGGCCTCGGTGCGGGGACATCTGGACGTGGTGCGCGACGATGGCGTCGTCGTCCCTTGGGCCGCGCTGATGCGGCAGGGCGAGGGGCCGGCCATCTGGACCGTGGACGACGAGGACCGCGTGGCCCTGACGCCGGTCCGGATCGCGCATTTCTCGGACGGGGCGATCTATGTCTCGGAGGGGTTGGCGGACGGGCAGCGTGTCGTGGGCGAAGGCTCTCAGCTGCTCTATCCGGGGCGCAGGGTGCGCGCCGCCGAGGAGGGCGTGGAATGAGACATGCGATGATCCTTCTGGCCGCGCTTGCGGTCGCGACCCCGGCGGCGGCGCTGCAGCTGCCCGAATGGCTGGTGGGCAAGCCCGAAGCCCAGGAGGCCGGGCCGCCGCGTCCCGTCGTCAGCGTCCTGGTCGAGGACGGCCATGCCGATGACGGCTGGATCCCGGGCCTGATCCAGTCGCGCAACCAGGTGCAGATGGGCTTCCAGACATTGGGCCGCATGACCGAACGCCGCGTCGATCTGGGTGACCGGGTCGCCGCGGGCGACGTGCTGGCGCTGCTGTCGACCGAGGATCTGGCCGCCACCACCCGCGCGGCGCGCGCCGCCGTTCAGGCCGCCGAGGTGCAGGAACGCACCGCCGCCGCCACGCTGGAACGGACGCAGGCGCTGGCCCGCCGCAACGTCGCCTCGAACGCGCAGCTGGAACAGGCCCAGCAGGCCGCGACCGCCGCGACCGCCGCGGTCGAGCAGGCCCGCTCGGAGCTGCTGCAGGCCGAGGATGCCGAAGGATTCGCCCGCATGACCGCGCCCTTCGACGGCGTGATCAGCGCCGTCTACGAGACGCCGGGCACGGTCGTCGGTGCGGGCTCTCCGGTGCTGCAACTGTCGGGGGGGCAGGAAATCGAGGCGGTGATCGACCTGCCCGAGCAGTCGCTGATCGGCGTCGCGCCGGGGGCGCAGTTCACCATCTGGCACCGGAACGACCCGGATCTGCGGGTCACCGCCGTCCTCGACCGGATCGACCCCGTGGCCGACAGCGCAACCCGGACCCGGCGCCTGTACCTGGCGCTGCCGCAGGACGAGCCCTTCCGGCTGGGCGCGCTGGTGCGCGTGCGCTTCGGCACCGCCGATGCGCCCATGCTGTCGCTGCCCATCGAGGCGCTGATCGACGACGATGCCGGGCGCTTCGTCTGGCGCGTGGACCGCGAGGGCCGCGATGCCCATGTGACCCGCGTCGAGGTCGAGGCCGCCGCCCCCTATCGCGGGCGCGTCTCGATCACCTCGGGGCTGGAGGCGGGCGACGAGATCGTCGTCCGTGGCGTGAATTCCCTGGCCGAAGGCCAGGCCGTGGCCCGGAGGCTGGAGCCGTGAACCGTTTCAACCTGTCGGACTGGGCGCTGCGCCATCGCAGCTTCGTGTGGTTCCTGCTGATCGTGTCGATGATCGCGGGGGCCATCAGCTATGGCAATCTGGGCCGCGAGGAGGACCCGAACTTCACCATCAAGACGATGATCATCGGCGCGGCCCTGCCGGGCGCCACCATCGACGAGACGCTGAAGCAGGTCACCACCCGCATCGAGACCAAGCTGGAGGAACTGGACGACCTGGACTTCACCCGCTCGGTCACCACGCCGGGGCAGGCGGTCGTCTATGTGGAACTGGATCCGACCACGCGCGGCGATGCCGTGCCCGATGCCTGGAAGCGCGTCCGCGAGATGATGTCCGACATCCGCGCCGATTTCCCGCAGGAATTCGCGGGCTTCCAGTTCAACGACAATTTCGGCGACGTCTATGGCAACATCTATGCCTTCACCGCCGACGGCTTCAGCCCGCGCGAGCTGCGCGACCGGGTCGAGGATATCCGCAAGCAGGTGACCGCGCTGGACGATGCCGGCAAGGTCGAGCTGCTCGGCGAACAGGACGAGCAGGTCTTCCTGGAATTCTCGGCCGCGCGGCTGGCATCCCTGGGCCTGAGCCAGCAGCAGGTCATCGCGACGCTGGCGCAGCAGAACGCCATCTCTCCGTCCGGGGTGATCGAGGTCGGCCCCGAGCGTGTCCTGGTGCGCGTGGGCGGCCAGTTCGAGGACGCCGAATCCATCGAGGCCGTGAACCTGCGCGTGGGCGAGCGGTTCTTCAACGTGGGCGACGTGGCCAATGTCCGTCGCGGATACAGCGATCCCCCGGATTCGCTGTTCCGCTATCGCGGGCAGGATGCCATCGGCCTTCAGATCGGCATGCGCGAGGGGGGCAACATCCTCGAATTCGGCAAGGATCTGGACGCGCTGATGGACGGCGTGGCCGCCGATCTGCCCGTCGGCATCGAGATGTCGAAATTCGCCGACCAGCCCCATGTCGTCGAGGATGCCGTCGGCCATTTCGTCAAGGCCCTGGCCGAGGCGGTCATCATCGTCCTGATCGTCAGCTTCGTCAGCCTCGGCTTCCGCGCAGGCTTCGTCGTGACGCTGACCATCCCGCTGGTGCTGGCGATCACCTTCGTGATCCTCGATCTCTACGGGATCACGCTGCAGCGGATCTCGCTCGGGGCGCTGATCATCGCCCTGGGGCTGTTGGTCGATGACGCGATGATCGCGATCGAGACGATGATCTCGCGGCTGGAGGTGGGCGAGAACCTGGGCGCGGCCGCAAGCTATGCCTGGAAATCCATCGCGTTCCCCATGCTGACGGGCACGCTGGTCACCGTCGCGGGCTTCATCCCGATCGGGCTGAACAGTTCGGCGGCGGGCGAGTTCACCTTCTCGCTGTTCGTGGTGATCGCGGTGTCGCTGCTGATCTCGTGGATCGTGGCCGTGCTGTTCGCGCCGCTTCTGGGTGTGACCTTCCTGTCCGAGAAGATGGGCCATCACGACCACCAGCCGGGCCGCCTGCGCCGGGGCTTCCACCGCCTGCTGCGCGGCGCGATGCGCGCCAAGTGGCTGACCGTCGCGGTGACCTTGGGCCTCTTCGTCGTCTCGGTCTGGGGCATGCGCTTCGTCGAACAGCAGTTCTTCCCGACCTCGGACCGGACCGAGGTGATCGTGGACGTGACCGAACGCCAGAACGCATCCATCGCACGCACCCGCGCCGACATGGACCGTATCGAGGCGACGCTGGCCGGGGACGAGGATGTCAGCTTCTGGACGTCCCATGTGGGCGAGGGGGCGCCGCGCTTCATCCTGTCGATGGACGTGCCGACGCCCGGGCCGCATATGGGCCAGATCGTCATCCAGACCCCCGATCTTGAGGCCCGCGACCGGGTCAAGGACCGCCTGAACCGGCTGGCGCGCGAGCAGTTCCCGGGCGTCGACATCTACGTCAAGAACCTCGAGATCGGGCCGCCGGTCGGCAAGCCGGTGCAGTATCGCGTCTCGGCGCCCGACGCGGACGATGCGCGCGACGCAGCGCGCGGCCTGGCGACGGTGCTGTCCGACGAGCCGCGCCTGCGCGACATCGCGCTGGACTGGAACGAACCCGCCCGCGTCGTGCGGCTGGAGGTGGACCAGGACCAGGCCCGCAGGCTGGGCGTGACCAGCGCCGACATCTCGGACGCGCTGTCGGGCCTGTTCAGCGGGGTGGGGATCACCGCCTTGCGCGACGACATCTATCTGATCGACGTGATCGCGCGGGGGCAGGCATCGGACCGCAGCAGCATCGATTCGGTGCGGAACCTGCAGCTGAACCTGGCCGATGGGCGGACCATCCCGCTGTCGGCGCTGGTGTCGCTGGAATACGGCTCCGAACAGCCGCTGATCATGCAGCGCGACGGGTTGCCCACGGTGACGGTGCTGGCGGCGATCTCGACCGCCGATCAGCCCGCCACGCTGGTGACGGCGCTGGCGGATCGGGTGGCCGAATACCAGGCCGGGCTTCCGCCCTCGGTCAGGGTCGAGGTGGGCGGCACGGTCGAAAGCTCGGCCGACAGCCAGGAACCCATCGCGGCCGTGGTACCGGTCATGCTGCTGGTCATGGCCTTCCTGGTCATGGTGCAGATGCAGAGCTTCCGCCTGTCGCTGATCGTCTTTGCCGCCGCCCCCCTGGGCCTGATCGGCGTGGTGGCGGTGCTGGTGCCCTTCGGCGTGCCGATGGGCTTCGTCGCGATCCTGGGGATCCTGGCGCTGGTCGGCATCCTGATCCGCAACTCGGTCATCCTGGTCCACGAGATCCAGGAACTTCTGCATCAGGGCCGCAGCCGGTGGGATGCCGTGTTCGAGGCGTCCGACAGCCGTGCGCGCCCGATCCTGCTGACCGCCGCCGCGGCCTCGCTGGCGCTGATCCCGATCTCTCGGCAGGTGTTCTGGGGGCCGATGGCCTTCGCGATGATGGGCGGGATCATCGCGGGCACGCTGATCACGCTGGTCTTCGTGCCGGCGCTGTACTGCGTGGTCTTCGGTGTGAAGCCGCCGCGCTAAGCGTTTCTGCCCAGTGGTTCGGCGCGGCAGGGCGCGCGCCGAACCCGATTACGCCACCAACATGCCCCGCTGCCCGTTCGCTACATCGTGCAATCCCGATTCCCTTCCGGGGAATCGGACCGCATTCTTGCGACATTAAATGGCGCGATAAGATATTTAATTAATGAACATCCATTTAATTATTCTGCGCATAGTGAAGTTGAATAAACCTTAGGTAGAAATTACTAATTTAGTTTACCTTGATATAGTATTAACGACATACATATAATTTAATAATATTCTTGATTAATTATTAATAAGGAGTAACTTTAATTCGAGGCGGCGAATAAGTCGCTTCCAGGGGGAGGGATCTCGGAAAGGTCCTTTTTGGCTTAATGCGGGCACGATGCCCGATGTAACGAGGAGTGGAGAAATGAAGAAACTGATGATCGCAGTTATCGCAGCGACCGCTTTCGGCGGCGCGGCTTCGGCTCAGACCGTTCTGGGCACGGGCACCTGGTCGGGATCCGAAAGCGGAACCATGTATTCCGGTTCCTCCAGCGCCGGCACCTTCGGCGGCGTCTCGAGCGGTTCGAACGCGACGTCGATGGGCCTCAGCTCGACCGGTTCGGCGGTGGCAACCACGAGCTTGGGGTTTGGTGGTGCAGTGTCGGGTACGACAACTGCCACCACTGCTACCGGCGCGGCTGGCAATACCTCGACGACCAGTTCGTTCGGCTTCGGCGGTGCCCTGGGTTCCGGGAGCTACAGCGGCGGGAATGGTAGCAGCGCGGGCGGCTTCGGCGGCTTCGGCACGTCGTTCTGAGCGACATGACACCACTCCGGGCCGCATTCGCGTGGCCCGGAGCAATATGCCTTCAACCCGTGCTGAATATGTAATTCAGCGCTTTAACCAATTTACGTTTCAAGAGGGGGGAGTAAGTCATGTGTCACGAAAAAAGAATAACCATGATCGCGGTTGCGGCTATGGCGGCTATGGTCACCATCGGGTGGCCTTATGCGGTTAATGCGCAATCTTCCGAAAGCGGCGCGAATTCCAGCTCGTCCAGCTCGACCGATGTCGAGAGCGCGGCATCCGCCAATGCGTCGGGCGGCAATTCGAATGCGCAGATATATCTGGATCAGCGCGGTCCGTCGTCGCTGAGCACGCAGCACAGTTACAGCGGCAAATACACGGTCAGATCCGCGCCATCGGTCCAGCCGCCCTCGATGGGGTCGGGACATCCGTGCGCCTTGGGGGGAAGCATAGGCATATCGCTGATCGGCGGCGGCGCGGCGGCAGGTCTGAACCGGGTCGATGACGCGTGCCTTCTGGCACAGATGGGTCAGGGACAAGCCGCGCTGATCATGATCGCGCGGCGCGACGAAGAGGCCTGCAAGGCCCTGCGCCAGGTCGGAACGATCCCGGCGACCAGCCAATGTTCCCGCTCGGAGCGCGTGCGGCGGACCAATTCGTTGGCGGCAGCCAGCCGGGCGGCGCCGACGCCCGCGCCTGCCGCAGCACAGACCGTGTCCATCGCGCGTTACGTCAGCTGCTCGCGGCGCGCGGACGATCGCATCGTCGCACGCAAGCGTTCGGGGGCGCCATTCAGCGACGAGCAGGTCGCCGCATTCTGCAGAACGCAGCTGGCACGCTGACGGGGAAATTGCTGCCATGACAACGGGAGGGGACATTGCCCCCTCCTCGTCTTCGTGTTCACTCGGCCGCTTCGCGCTTGGGCAGCACCCAGTCGGGGCGGGGGAAGTGGCAGGTATAGCCGTTCGGGAACCGCTCCAGGTAATCCTGGTGCTCGGGCTCTGCCTCCCAGAAATCGCCCACCGGCTCCACCTCGGTCACGACCTTGCCCGGCCAGAGGCCCGACGCCTCGACATCCGCGATCGTGTCCAGCGCCACCAGCCGCTGTTCCTCGGTGACGTAATAGATCGCCGAGCGGTAGCTCATCCCGATATCGTTGCCCTGCCGGTTCGGCGTGGTCGGATCGTGGATCTGGAAGAAGAACTCGAGCAGGTGGCGATAGGTGGTCATGTCGGGATCGAAGACGATCTCGATGGCCTCGGCATGGGTGCCGTGATTGCGATAGGTCGCGTTCGGAACGTCGCCGCCCGAATACCCCACGCGGGTCGACAGCACGCCCGGCAGCTTGCGGATCAGATCCTGCATGCCCCAGAAGCAGCCACCCGCCAGAACCGCGCGCTCAGCCATGGTTCACCTCGCCGACCTGATCCAGGTAATCGCCGTAACCCTCGGCCTCCATCCGGTCCTTGGGCACGAACCGCAACGATGCCGAATTGATGCAGTAGCGCAGGCCGCCCGCCTCGCGCGGGCCGTCGGGAAAGACGTGGCCCAGGTGGCTGTCGCCATGCTTCGAACGGACCTCGACCCTGACCATCCCGTGCGAGGCGTCGTGATGCTCGGTCACGTTCTGCTCGATCGGCCTGGTGAAGGCGGGCCAGCCGCAGCCGGAGTTGTACTTCGCCCCCGACGCGAACAGCGGTTCGCCCGACACGATGTCGACATAGATGCCGGGTTCGAAATGGTGGTCGTATTCGCCGGTGAAGGCACGCTCGGTGCCGTTCTCCTGCGTGACGCGATACTGCTCGGGCGTCAGCCTGTCGATCGCGTCCTGCGATTTCTCGTATGCCAATTGATCCTCCGGGAAATGGGGTGGCTTCCGTGGCCACATATGGGCATTGCCACCCCGCTTCGCAAAGGTTCAGGCCATGATGTCGCGGCGCGCCGTGTCGTATTCTTGGGCCAGCCGGTCGACCAGCGAGGCCACGGGACCGACCGACTTGACCGCGCCGATGCCCTGGCCCGCGCCCCAGATCTGGCTCCAGGCCTTGGGCTTGGACGATCCGCCGCCGAAGTTCATGGCGCTCACATCGGCCGATGCCAGATTGTCCGGGTCCAGCCCCGCGTTCCGGATCGACGGCGCAAGATAGTTCCCCGACACCCCGGTGAAGAGCGAACTGGTCACGATGTCCATCGCGCCCGAATCGACGATCATCTGCTTGTACTCGGCCTGGGCGTTCGCCTCGTCCGTGGCGATGAACGGGCTGCCGATATAGGCAAGATCCGCCCCCATCGCCCGCGCCGCCAGCACCGCGCCACCCGTCGCGATGGACCCCGACAGCAGCAGCGGCCCGTCGAACCATTCGCGGATCTCCTGGATCAGGGCGAAGGGCGATTGCGGACCCGCATGGCCGCCCGCACCGGCCGCCACCGCGATCAGGCCGTCCGCGCCCTTCTCGATCGCCTTCTTGGCGAAGACGTTGTTGATCACGTCGTGCAGCGCGATGCCGCCGCAATCATGGGCGGCCTCGTTCACCTCGGGGCGCGCGCCAAGCGAGGTGATCCAGATCGGCACCTTGTGGCGGTTGCAGATCTCGAGATCGCGTTCCAGCCGCGCATTGCTGCGATGGACGATCTGGTTCACCGCGAAGGGTGCCGCGGGGCTGTCGGGATTGGCCTGGTTGTGGCGGTCCAGTTCCTCGGTGATGCGGGTCAGCCACGCGTCCAGCAGCGGCGGCTCTCCGTCCTTCTCGCGCGCGTTCAGCGCCGGAAAGCTTCCGACGATGCCGGCCTTGCACTGCGCGATGACCAGTTCGGGCCCCGACACGATGAACATGGGCGAGGCGACGACGGGGATGCGCAGGTTGCGCAGGATCTGTGGCAGCATCAATTCCTCCCTAATGTGGGCGAACGATGCCAAGGGTTTACGCGGGCGGCAACCCTGACGCGGCGACATGAGAAAGGCCCCGGCGATCTGCCGGGGCCTTTTTCGTTCGTCGATCTCGGCTCAGTGGATGGGGGCGTCGGGGCGGGGGCCTTCGCCGACCGCGCCAAGGCGCGGTCCCGACCGGCCGACGCGGTCCCCCACCAGCAACCCCTCGGGGCCGGCCGTCACGTGCAGGGTCTGCCCGTCCAGAACCTCGCCCGACAGCAGCAGCTCGGCCAGCGGGTCCTGCAGCGCGCGCTGGATCACGCGTTTCAGCGGGCGCGCGCCGAAGACCGGGTCGTATCCCTGATCGGCCAGCCACTTGCGGGCGTCGTCGTCCAGTTCCAGCGCGATCTTGCGTCCCGCCAGCCGCGCGCCAAGACGCGCCAGCTGGATGGTGACGATCCCGTCCATGTTGTCCCGCGTCAGGCGGCGGAAGATGATCAGCTCGTCCAGGCGGTTCAGGAACTCGGGGCGGAAATGCGCGCGCACGGCCTCCATGACCTGCTGGCGGGCATCGGTCGCATCCGCATCCTCGGGCAGGGTGGACAGCGCCTGCGACCCCAGGTTCGAGGTCAGGATGATCAGCGTCTGCTTGAAATCCACCGTCCGGCCCTGGCCGTCGGTCAGCTGCCCGTCGTCCAGCACCTGCAGCAGCACGTTGAAGACGTCGGGATGCGCCTTCTCGACCTCGTCGAACAGGATCACCTGGTAGGGACGCCGACGCACGGCCTCGGTCAGGACGCCGCCCTCGTCGTAACCCACATAGCCCGGAGGTGCGCCGATCAGGCGGGCGACCGAGTGCTTCTCCATGAACTCGGACATGTCGATGCGGACCATCGCGCTGTCATCGTCGAACATGTATTCGGCCAGCGCCTTGGTCAGCTCGGTCTTGCCGACGCCGGTCGGCCCCAGGAACAGGAACGACCCGAGCGGGCGGTTCTCGTCGTTCAGGCCGGCGCGGGCGCGGCGCACGGCATTGCTGACGGCGGTGACGGCCTCGGACTGGCCGATCACGCGGCGGCCGATCTCTTCCTCCATGCGCAGCAGCTTGTCGCGTTCGCCCTCCAGCATCTTGGCGGTGGGGATGCCGGTCCAGCGTTCGACGACCTCGGCGATCTGCTCGGGGCGGACGGCCTCCTCGACCATCGGGCCTTCGGCGTCGTCGGCCTCGGCCAGCTGCTTTTCCAGGCCCGGAATGATGCCATAGGACAGCTCTCCGGCGCGGGCCAGATTGCCCTCGCGCTTGGCCTGGTCCAGCTCGGCCCGCGCGCGGTCCAGCTGTTCCTGCAGGTTGCGCGAACCCTCCATCTTGTCGCGTTCGGCCTGCCAGCGGGCGGTCATCTCGGCGCTGCGGTCCTGCAGGTTCGACAGGTCCTTCTCCAGCCGCTCCAGCCGATCGCGGCTGGCGGCGTCGTCCTCTTTCTTGAGGGCCTCGGCCTCGATCTGCATCTGCAGGATCTGACGGTCCAGCGCGTCCAGTTCCTCGGGCTTGCTGTCGACCTCCATCCGCAGGCGGGACGCGGCCTCGTCGACAAGGTCGATGGCCTTGTCGGGCAGGAAGCGGTCGGTGATGTAGCGGTTCGACAGCTGGGCTGCCGCCACCAGCGCGGCGTCGCTGATGCGCACGCCGTGGTGAAGTTCGTACTTCTCCTTGATGCCGCGCAGGATGCTGATGGTGTCGTCCACGGTCGGTTCCTCGACCATCACCGGCTGGAAGCGGCGGGCAAGGGCCGCGTCCTTCTCGATATACTTGCGGTATTCGTCCAGCGTGGTGGCACCGACGCAATGCAGCTCGCCGCGCGCAAGGGCGGGCTTGATCAGGTTCGCGGCATCCATCGCGCCATCGGTCTTGCCCGCGCCGACAAGGGTGTGCAGCTCGTCGATGAACAGCACGATCTCGCCCGCGGCGGTCTCGATCTCCTTGAGGATCGCCTTAAGGCGCTCCTCGAAGTCGCCGCGATATTTCGCGCCGGCGATCAGCGCGCCCATGTCCAGCGCCATCAGCCGCTTGTCGCGCAGGGATTCGGGGACATCGCCGTCCACGATGCGCAGGGCCAGCCCCTCGGCGATGGCGGTCTTGCCGACGCCGGGCTCGCCGATCAGCACGGGGTTGTTCTTGGTGCGGCGCGACAGGACCTGCATGGCGCGGCGGATCTCCTCGTCGCGGCCGATGATCGGGTCGATCTTGCCGTCGCGGGCGGCGGCGGTCAGGTCGCGGGCGTATTTCTCCAGCGCCTCGTAGCTGTCCTCGGCCGATGCCGTATCGGCGGTGCGGCCCTTGCGGATGTCGGAAATCGCGGCGTTGAGCGCTTGCGCGTTCACCTGGCCCGCCGACAGGGCGTCGCGGGCATTGGTGTTGACCATGGCCAGCGCCATCAGCAGCCGTTCGACCGGCACGAAGCTGTCGCCCGCCTTCTTGGCGACCTGCTCGGCCTCGTCCAGGACGCGCACCAGGCTGGGATCGACATAGACCTGCCCCCCGCCGCCCGTCACGCGGGTCAGCTTGGCCACGGCCTGGTCGACCGCGTTGCGCACCGCGCCCGCATCCCCGCCCGCGCGGGTGATCAGGTTCGCGGCCAGCCCCTGGTCGTCATCCATCAGCGCCTTCAGCAGATGCTCGGGCACGACGCGCTGCTGGTTCTCGCGGATCGCGATGGTCTGGGCGGCCTGGATGAAGCCGCGCGACCGCTCCGTGAACTTCTCCATGTTCATCGGTACTTCTCCTTGTGCAAAGCCCCCGGTTTGCGGGCGCCCTGTTGCGGCACGCCCCCGGTCCGGGTCATGGAAAAGAGATAGAGAGCCGCCCGAAGCTTTCAAGCTGCGGGTTATCGTGACATAACGCGCCGATTTCATGCGCAGGGGATGTTTCGGGATGGATGACAGGCTGATCGTGGCGATGGACGTGCCGAATGCGGTCGCGGGGCTGGATCTGGCGGGCAAGCTGGGCGATGCGGTGGGCTTCTACAAGATCGGCCTGGGGATGCTGACCGGCGGCGGGCTGGCACTTGCGAACGAGCTGAAGCAGGAGCATGGCAAGCGCATCTTCCTGGACATGAAGCTGTTCGACATCGGCGCCACGGTCGAGGCCGCAGTCCGCGGGCTGGCGCAGTTCGACCTGGATTTCCTGACCGTGCACGGCGATCCGCATGTGGTCCGCGCCGCCAAGGAGGGCGCCGCCGGGACCGGGCTCAAGATCCTGGGCGTGACCATCCTGACCTCGCTGGACCGTGCGGATCTGGATGCGGGGATGATCCAGCCGGGCGATCTGCACCAGATCACCGTCGAACGTGCCGCCCGCGCCTTCGAGGCCGGTGCCGATGGCATCATCTGTTCCCCGCGCGAGGCCGCCGACATCCGCGCCCTGCCGAATTCGCGCCTGATCGTGACGCCGGGCGTGCGCCCGACGGGCAGCGCGCTTGGCGATCAGAAGCGGGTCGAGACGCCCACCAGCGCAATTGCCGCCGGGGCCGATCACATCGTCGTCGGGCGTCCGGTCTGGAAGGCCGCCGATCCGCGCGCCGCGGCCGAGGCGATCCTGTCCGAGCTGCGCGTGCATTGACGCGAATCGCCCCTGCGGCCACCATTCCCCGCAAAGGCGGGGGCTGTCATGTCGCAGGGTGCATCCGAAAAGGCCCATAACGAACTGGTTCTGTCCTTCCTGTCCGTCAGGCGGGCGATCGGGGCACTGGGCTTCTTCCTGCCCGTGATCCTGCTTCTGTCGGCGCCCTTCATGCAGGGCGGGCTGCGGACCAGCATCTCGTCCTACTATTACAGCTCGATGCGCGAGGTCTTCGTGGGCACGCTGTTCGCGCAGGCCGTGTTCCTGTGGTCCTACGAGGGGTTCCGTCCGCGCGCAGGCGACCTGATCACCGACCGTCGCATGGCGCGACTGGCGGCGGTATCGGCGGCCGTCGTCGCGCTGGCCCCCACCTATGGGCCAATGGTCGACTGCACCGCGCTGCAATGCCTGCTGGGGCCGGGCAGGGCGGCCATGCTGCATTTCGCGGCGGCGGCGCTGTTTTTCGGCGCGCTTGCCGTCTTCTGCCTGGTGCTGTTCGTGAAGGGCGACGAGGACAGCCCCGAGAAGCGGGCCTCGAACCGGATCTATCGCATCTGCGGCTGGACGATCATCGGCTGCATCGCCGTGATCGGCGTGATGGCCGCGACCGGGCTGGACGACGCGCTGGCCATCCTGCGCCCCGTCTTCTGGCTGGAAAGCGTCGCCTGCTTCGCCTTCGCGACCAGCTGGGCGGTCAAGGGCGACAGCCTGCGCCCGCTGGTGCGCAACATGGCGCGGGGGGCAGAACGGCCCTGATCCAGTCGCGGAAATGCGGGATCGACAGCGGATGGGCCAGGTAATCCGCCACCGGCATCATCGCCCATGCCTGACCCTCATTGCCCAACCGCAGGGAGGCGATCTCGGATGCGGTGATCTGGCCCGTGAACAGCCACGAGATCATGCCCGGGCGCGACTGCGACGGGAAGGCATGGCCGGTCAGGCGATCCAGGGACAGCGACAGGCCGACTTCCTCGGACAGTTCGCGCAGGGCGCAGTGCAGGGGCGATTCGCCCCCCTCGCGTCCGCCGCCGGGCAGATCCCAGTGACCGGGAAAGGGCAGGCCGAGAAAATCGTCGCGCAGCAGCGTCAGCATCGACGATTCGCGGCGCAGCAGCAGCTTGGCGCCGTTGAAGGCGTCACTCTGCGGCGATCTGGCCATTGCCGCGATCCGCGCCCAGTGCCGAAAGCCGCGCGACCACACGCTCCATCCGCTTGGCGAAGCCGTCGAAATCGGCGCGCGGCGTGATCGTCGCCTCGTCCATATAGAGCGAGCGGTCGATCTCCAGCTGGACGACGTGGATGTTCTGGGCGGGCCGCCCATAGGCGCTGCAGATATAGGCCCCCGAGAAGGGCGAGTTGCGGCGGATGCGCCAGCCCTCGTCCTCGATCGCCTCGCAGACGGCCTCGGAAATGCGGGCCGCGGCGGAGAGGCCGTGGCGGTTGCCAAGCACCATGTCGGGGCGCGGCCCCTGCAGATGCGACAGCGCATCATGGGGCATCGAATGCATGTCGATCAGGATCGCCTGCCCGAATCGGGCGCGGGCCTCGCGGATCAGCGCGTCCAGCTGCTGGTGATAGGGACGCCAGCAGGCCTCGATCCGGCGCTCGGCCTCGGCGCGTTCCATCTGGCGGCGGTGGATGGCCCGCCCCTGCGAGACGACGCGGGGAATCACCCCCAGCCCCGCCATCGTGCGCTGGTTCAGCGGATGGCGCGGAACGCCGCGCACCAGCAGGGGGTCGATCTCGTCGGCGGCGCGGTTCAGATCGACGATGCTGCGCGGGATGGGCGATGACAGCGCGACGGCCCCGTAATGGGGCGCGGCCTCGATGAATCGGTCCACGAAGGCATCCTCGGACGAGCGCAATTCGTCGATCGACAGATTCGTGTCGGCCAGGAACCATTCGGGATATTCGCAGCCCGAATGCGGCGAGGCGAAGATGACCCCGCTGGACCAGGCCGCGGGACGCACGAGTCGGAAGGGTTGTTCGATCAGTGACACGTGGATTTCCCGTGCAGAAACGACATTCGCATATAAACCTGAAAAAACTGCTGCTGATAGGTCTTGAATCCCCCGAAGCGCCCTTATATAGGATCGCGAACCAAGACGAAGCGGAGACGCGAAGTCGAGGAACGGGCGGTTAGCTCAGCGGTAGAGCACTACGTTGACATCGTAGTGGCCACTGGTTCGATCCCAGTACCGCCCACCATATTTTTCGCCGCCCCCGGCCGCAAGTCGGGGGCATTTGTTTTCCAAGCGGCTGCGACGCGCCGCGATGATGGAGAAGACCTATGAAGGTTCGCAACTCGCTCCGCTCGCTCAAGAGCCGGCATCGCGATTGTCAGATCGTGCGCCGCAAGGGCCGTATCTACGTGATCAACAAGACCAACCGCCGCTTCAAGGCCCGCCAGGGCTGATCGACGGAAGGCTTGCGCCGGAACATCCCGGCAAGTCACGGAAAACGCGAATGAACCCGCCCTTCGAGGCGGGTTTTTTCATGCCTGCGCGCGGGCATTAACGAATTGGCAAGATTTCCGTTCTGCGCTGCGCGATCGCAGGCTATCCTTGCGGGACCGGCAGGGTGCCGGGCTTGCGGGATCGTATCATGTTCATCATCGGCGGCGTCATCAGCATTCTCGTGGCCGGCATGATGGTCGACGTGACCAGTCTGGCCACCCGGTCCGAGGTGGATGACGACGATCTGCCCCCGGATCCCCCCGAATCGGATGATGCGCTGCCGCCGATCATGCCCGATTCGCCCGAGCCGGATCCCGAACCCGACACCTCCTCCGAACCCGAGGAAGATGACGCCCTGACCGGCGACCTTGCGATTCGCGGTGGTGCGGGCGACGACGAGCTGGGCGGCGGCGACGGTGCCGACCTGATTGAGGCCGGTGCGGGCGACGACTGGGTGCAGGGCGACCTGCCCTATGGTCCGGGCAGCGGCGACACGATCCATGGCGGCGCGGGCAATGATTCGCTGGCGGGGCAGGGGGGCGACGACCTGGTCTTCGGGGACGAGGGGGACGACACCATCCTTGGCGGAGAAGGGAACGATTCGCTGTTCGGCGGCACGGGCAACGACTGGCTGTCTGGGAATGACGGCGACGATCTGCTGGTCTCGGGCGGGGGGGCTGACGATCTGGACGGCGGCGCGGGCGACGACATCCTGATCGGGGACGACGATCCCGACACCGTCTGGATGAACGGGGGCGAGGGCGACGACACGCTGATGCCCGGCGCGGGCGATTTCGCGTCCGGCAATGCGGGGGCCGACCTGTTCGAACTGCGCGGCCTGCATCAGGATGTTCCGATCATCGCGGATTTCAACGCGGCCGAGGACGAGATCCTGCTGCATGTCCCCCAGGACATGATCGAGGGTGCGCGCCTGTCGATTCGCGAGGACGAGGACGGCACCACCGTCATCGAGGTGAACGACCAGGCCGTGGGGCGCCTGCTGCAGCGTGGCGGGCTGGAACTGTCGCATATCCGCATGATCGCGGGCGGCTGATCCCCGAAAGGGGTTTCCAAACGGCCGCATTTCGTCTAGTTGCGCGCATCCGCTCGGGTCACGGCCCGGCGGGCGATTCATGGGCCCGTGCTGGACGACATCCCGGCCTGCGCCGTCACCCTAATCCGAAAGGAGATCCCGATGTCGATCACCGCAGAAGAAAAAGCCCGCGTCATCAAGGAATTCGGCAAGACCGAAGGCGACACCGGCAGCGCAGAAGTCCAGATCGCGATCCTGACCTCGCGCATCGTCACGCTGACCGAGCACTTCAAGACGCACAAGAAGGACAACCACAGCCGTCGTGGCCTGCTGAAGCTCGTCGCTCAGCGCCGCAAGCTGCTGGACTACCTGAAGGGCAAGGAAGAAGCTCGCTACAACGTGATCATCGCCAAGCTGGGCCTGCGTCGCTAAGACGACGGCCTGCCTTTCGATGGCAAAAGGCGCCCGTGACCGGCCGGTCACGGGCGTTTTCTCGTGCCTTGCCGCGTCTTTTCAAATCGCCGCTTTTCCTGTATGGCCGCGAAATCTGAGACGTGAGGCCCGGCCCCGGGGCGCATGCGATAAGGATCGGGGCGGCGGCAATGGGGCCGCCATATGACACGGGATCACCGGAGGGCCGGTCGGTCCCAAGAGGAAACCAGATGTTTGATGTCGTGACGAAATCGATCCAGTGGGGCCAGGAAACGCTCACGCTGGAAACGGGCAAGGTTGCCCGTCAGGCCGACGGCAGCGTCATCGCCACCCTCGGCGAGACCAGCGTGATGGCCAACGTGACCTTCGCGAAGGAACCGAAGCCCGGGCAGGACTTCTTCCCGCTGACGGTCCACTACCAGGAAAAATACTATGCCGCGGGCAAGGTGCCCGGCGGCTTCTTCAAGCGTGAGGCTCGTCCGTCCGAAAAAGAGACGCTGACCGCCCGCCTGATCGACCGACCCATCCGTCCGCTGTTCGCCCCCGGCTTCAAGCACGAAGTCCTGGTGATGTGCACCGTGCTGAGCCACGACCTGGTCAACGATCCCGACATCGTTGCCATGATCGCCGCCTCGGCCGCGCTGACCATCTCGGGCGTGCCCTTCATGGGCCCGATCGGCGCCGCGCGCGTCGGCTTCTCGGATGGCGAATACGTGCTGAACCCCGAAGTCTCGGACATGGATCAGCTGCGCAACAACCCCGAACAGCGTCTGGACCTGGTCGTCGCCGGCACCAAGGACGCCGTGATGATGGTCGAATCGGAAGCCTACGAGCTGACCGAGGAAGAGATGCTGGGCGCGGTCAAGTTCGGCCATGACGCCATGCAGCCGGTCCTGGACCTGATCATCGACCTGGCCGAGGCTGCCGCCAAGGAGCCGTTCGACTTCCAGTCGCCGGATTACAGCGCGCTCTATGCCCGCGTGAAATCCCTGGGCGAGGCCGAGATGCGCGCCGCCTACGCGATCCGCGACAAGTCGGACCGCCAGGACGCCATCGCCGCCGCCAAGGCGAAGGTCAAGGAACAGCTGACCGAGGAAGAGCTGGCCGATGCCAACCTGGGTTCGGCGCTGAAGAAGCTGGAATCGGGCATCCTGCGCGGTGACATCATCGACGGCGGCGCCCGCATCGACGGTCGCGACACCAAGACCGTCCGCAGCATCGAAAGCCAGGTCGGCGTCCTGCCGCGCACCCACGGTTCGTCGCTGTTCACCCGCGGCGAGACCCAGGCGCTGGTCGTGACCACGCTCGGCACCGGCGATGACGAACAGATCATCGACGCGCTGCACGGCAACTTCCGCTCGAACTTCCTGCTGCACTACAACTTCCCGCCCTATTCGGTCGGCGAGGTTGGCCGCGTCGGTTCGCCCGGTCGCCGCGAGATCGGCCACGGCAAGCTGGCATGGCGCGCGCTTCAGGCCGTGCTGCCCGCAGGCACCGATTTCCCCTACACCATCCGCGTCGTCTCCGAGATCACCGAATCGAACGGTTCGTCCTCGATGGCTTCGGTCTGCGGCGGTTCGCTGTCGATGATGGATGCGGGCGTGCCGCTGAAGGCGCCGGTCGCGGGCGTCGCGATGGGCCTGATCCTGGAAGATGACGGCCGCTTCGCCGTCCTGACCGACATCCTGGGCGACGAGGATCACCTCGGCGACATGGACTTCAAGGTCGCAGGCACCGAAGCGGGCATCACCAGCCTGCAGATGGACATCAAGGTCCAGGGCATCACGCCCGCGATCATGGAACAGGCGCTGGCACAGGCCAAGGACGGCCGGATGCACATCCTGTCCGAGATGTCGAAGGCCATCAGCGAGGCCGGCAGCTTCTCGGCCCATGCCCCGCGCATCGAGACGATGCAGATCCCGACCGACAAGATCCGCGAAGTGATCGGTTCGGGCGGCAAGGTCATCCGCGAGATCGTCGAGGTCTCGGGCGCCAAGGTCGACATCAACGACGACGGCACGATCAAGATCGCGTCCTCGAACGGCGATGCGATCCAGAAGGCCTATGACATGATCTACTCGATCGTGGCCGAACCCGAAGAGGGCAAGGTCTACACGGGCAAGGTCGTGAAGCTGGTCGATTTCGGCGCCTTCGTGAACTTCTTCGGCAAGCGCGACGGCCTGGTGCACGTGTCCCAGATCGCCAACAAGCGCCTGGGCCACCCGTCCGAGCTGCTGAAGGAAGGCCAGGAAGTGAAGGTCAAGCTGCTGGGCTTCGACGATCGCGGCAAGGTCCGCCTGGGCATGAAGATGGTCGACCAGGAAACCGGCGAGGAAATCGTCGAGAACGCCACCGAGGCCAACGTCTGATCTTTGATTGACAAACGATGAGAGGGGCACCGTCAGGTGCCCCTTTTGATATGAGGAGATCATTGTGTCCCGAGCAGCCTTTTATCTGATTGTCGATGGGCGCTATCTTCCGATTGCTCTTGGTTTGGCCTCAAGGTTGGTAAACCTGTGGAAGATCGACGTTCATGTTTTTCTGGAGGACAGGGCTGTCACGGACCCTCCTGCTAGGGTCGGATCGCGGATATTCCTGCATCTTAACGTGCTGGATGGGCTGCGTCCGCCGGATCTGCCCGAAACGCCCAACTGGCCGGCCATCGTCTATGATCGTGTCTTTGCGCCACGCTTTTTGGAAGACTACGATCGGCTGATTTATCTGGATGCCGATATCTACCCGTTGCGTGTTGATCCGTCGCTTCTGACGGTCGCTCTGCCCTCGGGGCTTGGCGCGGTTCAGGATACGGCTTCAATCGGGTTTTCACCGCACGTGACCAAGCTGGACCGCCCTGCTTGGTGCGCGTCAATTGGTCTGCAGAGCGAGCGGTATTTCAACTCGGGCGTGCTTGTGATTGATCGCGAGACTTGGAACCGCATCGATTTTTCAACAGAGTTAACGCGATACATGGCGCGACATGCAGATGCCGTCAGGATGCCGGATCAGGATTTCCTGAACTATCTGTTCCAAGGTCGCTGGACCGAGTTCAGTCCGGCGGTGAATTTTCAGAAGGCGATCTTCAACTATGGATATGAAAGGACCTTCCCTCCAGTATTCCTGCATTTTTCCAGCTTTCAGAAGCCATGGTTGAAGCCTGATGCATTGGAGAGTCCGCATGGGCAGTTCTTCCCGCTGTTCCAGCAGATGATTCGCGAGGCGGGCCATGATCCCGCTTTGGTTCAGTCGGGGCGCCGTGAATCGGTCATGCGCCGCCTGCGAAAGACATCAAGGGCATGGTTGTCTCAACGCGGGTTTTCGACCCGGAAGGAGGCCCGCCAGCGCAGGGAATGGCAAGAACGCGCCCGGCATCTATCGACGGGCTTCCAAGCGGATCTGAGATCCGGCAGATATGTCGATACGACTGTGCAGGATATCGACCCGATTAACCCTGCACTCAGCTTTGACGGCCAGTATCTTCGGCGTCCGCTGGTGATCACCTTGGAAGAAAGTGTGTGATGGAACCCCTTCTGATCCTGACGATGAAATGGGGCACGCTCTATGGTGCCGAGGACGTGAACCGGCTGGCGCGCCAGGTGCGGCGGCATCTGTCGCGGCCGCATCGCTTCATCTGCTTCACCGACGATGCGGGCGGGCTGGATGCCGGGATCGAGGCGATGGATCTGCCCGAACTGGGCCTGCCCGAGGGGCATGGCGACACGCGCTGGCGCAAGCTGGCCGTCTTCCGCCCCGACCTGGCGGGGCTGTCGGGCACGGCGCTGTTCCTGGATATCGACCTTGTGGTCGTGGACGACCTGGACCCGTTCTTCGACCTGCCCGGCGATTTCCGCATCATCCGCGACGACGACCTGTTCCGCCCCAAGCCCCTGCGCCGCCTGAACCCCGCGCGCGACCGCTTCCTGCACAGCGTCGGCAATTCCAGCGTGTTCCGGTTCCGCATCGGGGAACATGCCTACATCCTGGATGCCTATCTGGCCGATCCGGCCGCCGCGACCCGGGATTACGAGATCAGCCAGCAGTTCCAGTCCGCCCAGCTGGCCGCGCATGGCGATCTGCATTACTGGCCGAAGGGCTGGTGCGTCAGCTTCAAGAACGACTGCGTGGCGCCGTCGCTGCAAAGCTATCTCCGCGATCCCGCACTGCCCGAGGGTGCGCGGATCGTCCTTTTTGCCGGAGCGCCAAAGATGGAGGACGTCTTTGCCGGGCGCGGGCACAAGTGGTACCGCCGGATCGGCCGGATCGACTGGTTGCGCGACGCCTGGCAGGCGAAATGATCTCGGCCGCGTTCCGCCGCCTGAAGCATCGCCGCCGCACCGCGCGCGCACTGGCCGAGCTGTCGCGCCCCGCGCCGCAGCCGCGCGCGCACGGGCTGCCCGCACCGCTGGTCGTGTCGCTGACCAGCTATTGCGCGCGCTTCGCGACCCTGAAGCCGACGCTGCAATCCATCCTGCGCCAGGACGTGCGCCCCGACGCCGTCGTCCTGTGGCTGGCCGAGGACGACCTGCCCAAACTGCCCGACGACATTCCCGCGCTGCCGGGATTGCAGGTCCGTGCCTGTCCCGACCTGCGATCCTACAAGAAGATCGTGCCCAGCCTGCACCACTATCCCGACGCCTATATCGTGACGGCGGATGACGACGTCTTCTATCCGCAGAGCTGGCTGGCAGGGCTGGTCGATGCCGCGCGCGGCGGTGCGCGGGTGGCCTGCAACCGGGCGCACCGGATCGCGATGGCCGGGCCGGAAACGCCCGCGCCCTATGATCGCTGGTCGCATAACATCGACGCCCCCGAAACCGGGCCGCAGGTCTTCCTGACCGGCGTGTCGGGCGTCATCTATGCCCCCGGCGCGCTGCATCCCGACGCGCTGCGGGCCGATCTGTTCACCGATCTCGCACCCAGTTCCGACGACGTGTGGCTGTACTGGATGCACCGCATGAACGGGGTCGAGGCGCGCAAGATCGGCGGACGGCAGCGCATCCTGGAATGGGAAGGCAGCCAGGACAGCTGCCTGCGACAGGCCAACACGCAGTCTGGATCGGGTAACGACCGCGCGATCGCGGCGATGATCGCCCGCTATGGCTGGCCCGGCGGCGTCGAAGACTGACCCGCGCCCTTGCGGCTTGCGGGACGCGGTGTCAGGCTGCGCCCCGAAAGCCAAAGGAGGGCAAGATGTCCGATCTGCTGGACAAGCGTCAGTTCTATATCGACGGTGCGTGGGCCGATCCCGCCGCCGCCCGCGATCTCGAGGTGATCGACCCCTCGACCGAAGAGGCCGTGGCTGTGATATCCCTTGGGGATCAGGCCGATACCGACCGCGCGGTCGCGGCGGCCAAGCGCGCCTTCCCGGAATGGTCCGCGACCCCGCCCGCCAAGCGGCTGGCCGTGGTCGAGAAGGTGCTGAAGGTCTACGAATCCCGGATCGAGGACATGGCCCGCGCGATCAGCCTGGAAATGGGCGCGCCGCAGGACATGTCGCTGAATTCGCAGGCGGCGGCGGGCACGTCGCATATCCAGAACTTCATCGACGCCTTCCGCGAGTTCGAGTTCGTGCGCCCGCTCGGGCCGCATGCGCCCAACTCGGTCACCACGTGGGAGCCGGTCGGCGTCGTGGGGCTGATCACGCCCTGGAACTGGCCGATGAACCAGGTCACGCTGAAGGTGATCCCGGCGATCCTGGCGGGCAATACCTGCGTGCTGAAACCCTCCGAGATCGCGCCGCTGTCCTCGCATCTGTTCGCCGAGATCATGGACGAGGCGGGCGTGCCCGCGGGCGTGTTCAACCTGGTCAATGGCGACGGCATGGGCGTGGGCAGCCAGCTGTCCACCCATCCCGATGTCGAGATGATCAGCTTTACCGGGTCGACCCGTGCGGGCATCGCCATCACCAAGGCGGCGGCCGACAGCCTGAAGAAGGTCGTGCTGGAACTGGGCGGCAAGGGCGCGAACATCGTCTTCGCCGATGCCGATGCGAAGGCCGTCGCGCGCGGGGCCGCGCATTGCTTCAACAATACCGGCCAGTCCTGCAACGCGCCGACCCGGATGCTGGTCGAACGCTCGGTCTATGACGCGGCGGTCGAGACCGCGGCCCGCGTCGCGACCGAGACCGCCGTCGCCACCGCCCACCAGCCCGGTCGCCATATCGGCCCCGTGGTCAGCAAGGCGCAGTGGGACAAGATCCAGGACCTGATCCAGCAGGGCATCGACGAGGGCGCGCGCCTGGTCGCGGGCGGCACCGGCCTGCCCGAAGGCGTCAACCGCGGGTATTTCGTGCGTCCCACGGTCTTTGCCGACGTGTCGAACGACATGACGATCGCCCAGCAGGAGATCTTCGGCCCGGTCCTGTCGATCATTCCCTTCGACACCGAGGAAGAGGCCGTCCGCATCGCGAACGACACGCCCTATGGCCTGACCAACTATGTCCAGTCGCAGGACGGCGCGCGGCGCAACCGCGTGGCACGCCAGCTGCGCTCGGGCATGGTCGAGATGAACGGCGAATCCCGCGGTGCCGGTTCGGCCTTCGGCGGCGTCAAGATGTCGGGCCGCGCCCGCGAAGGCGGGGTCATGGGCCTGGAAGAGTTCATGGACAGCAAGGCCGTCAGCGCCTGGGACAACGACGCCTGATCGGCGTCAGTCCAGTTCCGCAAGAAAGATGTAGCCCGCGCCATAGATCGTCTTGATCAGGCGCGGGTTCTTCGGATCCTCGCCCAGCTTGGTGCGCAGCCGAGAGATCCGCACGTCCATCGCCCGGTCGAAGCTGTCGCCCGCCGCACCCCCAAGCGTCTCCAGCATCTGCGCCCGCGTGATCAGGCGGCGGGGGTTGTCGGTGAACAGCCGCAGCACCTCGGCCTCGGCATGGCTGAGGGGGGTCTCGACGCCGTCCGGCGACATCAGCACGTAGCGGTCGAAATCGGCGGTCCAGCCCGCGAAGCGCAGGGTCTGCGCGCGGGCGGTCGCGTCACGGGCGGGGCGGCGCAGGCGGGCACGGATGCGGGCCACCACCTCGGCGGGTTCGAAGGGCTTGATGATGTAATCGTCCGCGCCCAGTTCCAGCCCCGTGACGCGGTCCTGCACCTGCGCCCGCCCCGAGATGATGATGATCGCCGCCCCGGATTCGCTGGCCAGACGGTGCACCAGCGCCAGCCCGTCGCGATCGGGCAGGCCCAGGTCGATCAGGCAGGCATCGGGGGTGATGCGGCGCAGGGCGGCCTCGAACTCGGTCGCGCGGGAAAAGGACTGCGTGCGGAAGCCCGACTGCTCCAGCGCCTGCGACAGAAGGCGGCGGATCTCGGGTTCGTCGTCCAGGATGGCGATCAGCGGCGTGTCGGTCATGGGGCATCCGGTATGGCGTGAAGAAGGGTCGCGGCCAGCCGCGCGGTGGTGAAGGGCTTGGTCAGGACGGCGCAATCCGCGCCCTCGCGCAGCGGGTGGCCGGGCGGCAGCGATGTCATGGCGACCATCGGGCGCGCGCCCGCAAGGTCCAGCCCCAGCCCGTCGCCCAGTTGGATGTCGGTCAGCACCGCATCGAGGCCCGGCAGGTCGGACAGGGCGCGGGCCTCGGACAGGCTGGCGGCCTCGATCACGGAATGCCCGAGCGAGGTCAGCTGGTCGCGGACCTGTGCGCGGATCTGGTCGTCGTCCTCGACCAGCAGGATCATGCGGGGCGCCACGGGCCGCCAGGGCAGCCGCAGCACGACGCGTGCGCCGCCCGAGGGGTCGTTGCCGATGCGCAGCGTGCCGCCCGACAGCTTGGCCATGTCATAGACCATCGACAGCCCCAGCCCCGACCCCTGGCCCTTCTTGGTGGTGAAGAACGGCTCGGTCGCGCGGGACAGCGCCTCGGGGGCGAAGCCCGTGCCCTGGTCCGCGACCTCGATCGACAGCCAGTCGCCCGTGCGATGCGCGTCCAGCGTGATCCTGCCACCGCCGGGCATCGCGGCATCGGCGTTCAGGATCAGGTTCAGCACCGCGTCCTGCAGCGCGCCCGCGTCCAGCATCTGCTTGCCGGGGGGCAGGTCCAGGATCAGCCGCAGCTCGGCCCCCTCGGACAGGGCGGGGCGGGCCAGCTGCGCCACCTCGGTCAGCAGGGCGGCGGGGTCGGCGGGTTCCTGCACCGGGTCGCGCGGCCCCGAGATGCGCGCCAGCCGGTCCAGCAGCGCCGCCCCGCGGCGGGCGGCGGCCAGCGTGCCCTGCACGTCGTCCTGCGCGTCGGGGGGCAGGTCGCGCGCCGCCAGCCGCCCCTGCAGCCCCAGAATGATCGTCAGCAGGTTCCCGAAATCATGCGCCATGCCCGCCGTCATCTGCGCGGCCAGCGTGCGCTTGCCCGCATGGGCCAGCGCCTCGCGGGCCTGAACCTCGGCCGAGACGTCGGTGGACAGGATATAGACGCCATGCCCGTCATGGTCGGGCGTCAGCGCGATGCGGATGCGCCGCCCCGATCCGGGATGCGTGATCTCGAAGACCTGCGCGTCGCCTTCCAGCGCGCGGGCCATGTAGGGCAGCAGCGTCGCGCAGGTTTCCCGCCCCAGGGCCTGTTCCAGCGTCAGCCCCACGATGTCCTTCGCGGCACCCGGAAAGATCGCGGCCAGCCTGCGGTTCGAGAAGGTATAGCGGAAATTCGCGTCCATATGCGCAATATGGGCGGGGACCATCTGGGTCACCTGCCGGGTGCGGGCCTCGGTGCGGGTCAGGACGCGCTGCGCCTCGGACAGGGCCGCGTTGGTGGCGGCCAGTTCGCGGTTGGCCGCCGCCAGCCGCTCCGCGTTCAGAAGCACCTGGTTGGACAGCGCGTCGGAACGCGCGCGCAGCAGGCGTTCCTGTTCCTTGATATGCGTGATGTCGGTATAGACGGTGACCCAGCCGCCCTGCGACAGGGGCGCCCCCTCGACCGCGATCCAGCGCCCGTCGGCGCGGCGGCGCTCGAAGTAATGCGGCTGGAAGGTGCGGGCCTGCGCCACGCGGAACGCCACGGCATCGTCGGGATCGTCCTGCGGCCCGTATTCGCCGCGCAGCACCAGGAAGCGGATCGTGTCCTCGAAGCTGGCGCCGGGGCGGGTCAGCTTGGGCGGCAGGCCGAACATGCGCTGGTACTGCATGTTGCCCACGCGCAGCCGCAGGTCGTCGTCGAAGATCGACAGCGCCTGTCCGATCATGTTCAGCCCGGATGCGACCAGGTCGCTGTCGATGCTGGCCATCGTCAGCGGGTCGCGCAGGTCCCTTCGCGTCATGTCCGTCCCCCCCGATCCAAGGGTTAGCACCCCCCGACAGGCTGCGGAAGCGCCGTAACATTTCGTTGGAATTCCGAAAAACTGCGGCAATGATTGCTGCAGACAGTGGCGGAACGTCGTCATGGGCAGGGGAGGCCCGTGGCGACAGGCGCGTTCCGCGCACCGAGGGAGGAGACATGACGGAAAGCCAGGCGCCTGCGGGCGAATTGCGTTCCATACCCGCGCTTCTGGCGCGGAACGTGGCCCGCTTCGGCCACAGGCCGGCCTATCGCGAGAAGGAATACGGCATCTGGCAGAGCTGGACCTGGTCCGAGGCCGCCGACGAGATCCGCGCCCTGGCACTGGGGCTGCTGGGGCTGGGGCTGCGTCCGGGCGATCATGTCGCCATCATCGGTCGCAACCGGCCCGCGCATTACTGGGGCATGGTCGCGGCGCAGATGTGCGGCGCCGTGCCCGTTCCGCTGTATCAGGATGCCGTCGCCGAGGAGATGGCCTATGTGCTGGGCCATTGCCGCGCGCGCTTCGTCATCTGCGGCGACCAGGAACAGGTGGACAAGGTCCTCGAGGTCGCCCGCACCGTCGAGGGGATCGAGCAGATCCTCTATACCGACAAGCGGGGCATGCGGAAATACGACCATTCGCGGATGAACGCGCTGGCCGATGTCCAGGCCGAGGGCCGGGCCGCGAAGCAGCGCCTGCAGGGCGAACTGGACGCGCGCATCGCGGCGCTGGATTACGACGCGACCTGCGTCATGCTCTATACCAGCGGGACGACGGGCAAGCCCAAGGGCGTGGTCCTGTCCAACCGCAACATCATCGAGACCGCGAAGAACAGCGCCGATTTCGACCGGCTGGACCGGAGAGAGGAGATCGTCGCCTATCTGCCGATGGCATGGGTGGGCGATTTCATCTTCTCGATGGGGCAGGCCATGTGGTGCGGCTTCACCGTGAACTGCCCCGAAGGGGCGCACACGATGATGACCGACCTGCGCGAGATCGGCCCGACCTATTTCTTCGCGCCGCCCCGCGTCTTCGAGGGGCAGCTGACCAGCGTGATGATCCGCATGGAGGATGCGGGCCGCCTGAAGCGCGCCATGTTCGAACGCTTCATGAAGGTCGCCCGCCGCGTGGGGCCGCAGCTTCTGGACGGGCAGCGGGTGGGGATCGGCGACCGCATCGCCTACGGGCTGGGGAACCTGCTGGTCTTCGGACCGCTGAAGAACACCTTGGGCTACAGCCGCATCCGCGTGGGTTACACCGCGGGCGAGGCGATCGGCCCCGAGATCTTCGATTTCTACCGCAGCCTCGGGATCAACCTGAAGCAGCTCTATGGCCAGACCGAGGCATCGGTCTTCATCACCCAGCAGCCCGACGGGCAGGTGCGCTCCGATACGGTCGGCGTGCCCAGCCCCGGCGTCGAGGTCCGCATCGCGGACAGCGGAGAGGTCTTCTATCGCAGCCCCGGCACCTTCGTCGAATATTTCGACAACCCCGACAGCACCGCATCGACCAAGGATGCGCAGGGCTGGGTCGCGACGGGCGATGCGGGCTTCTTCGAGGAAGGCAGCGGCCATCTGCGGATCATCGACCGCGCCAAGGACGTGGGCAAGATGGCCGACGGGTCGATGTTCGCGCCCAAATATGTCGAGAACAAGCTGAAGTTCTATCCGGCGATCCTCGAGGCGGTGGTGATCGGCAACGGGCGCGACTTCTGCACGGCGATGCTGAACATCGACCTGACGGCGGTGGGCAACTGGGCGGAACGCAACAACATCGCCTATGCCAGCTACCAGGAACTGGCGGGCCATCCGCAGGTCTATGCGACGCTGCGCGAGCATGTCGAGGCGGTGAACCGCTCCGTGGCCGACGACCCGATGCTGTCGGGCTGCCAGATCCACCGCTTCCTGATCCTGCACAAGGAACTGGACCCCGACGACGGAGAGATGACGCGCACCCGCAAGGTCCGTCGCGCCGTCATCAACGAGAAGTTCCACGACCTGGTCGACGCGCTCTATGACGGCAGCACCGAGGTCCGCACCGAAACCGAGGTCACCTACGAGGACGGCCGCAAGGGCAGCATCAAGGCCGTGCTGCGGATCGAGGACGTTCCCGTCTTCGGTCAGGCCAGCGCACGGAAGGTGGCGGCGGAATGAACAGCATGACCGACGAATACGTGACCGAGGACGGCCGCCGCATCGGCGGGACCGTCATGGACCTGCGCAACATCACCCTGCGCTTCGGCGGCGTGGTGGCGATCAAGGACATCAGCTTCGACATCCGCCAGGGCGAGATCCGCGCGATCATCGGCCCGAACGGGGCGGGCAAGTCCTCGATGCTGAACGTCATCTCGGGGTTCTATGTCCCCCAGGAAGGCGAGGTCTGGTTCAAGGGCTATCGCCGGGGGCCGATGAAGCCCTACCAGGTGGCGCGGCTGGGCATTGCCCGCACCTTCCAGAACATCGCCCTGTTCGACGGGATGAGCGTTCTGGACAACATCATGACCGGGCGCCTGAACCGCATGAAGTCGGGCTTCCTGTCGCAGGCGATGTGGTGGGGCCGCGCCGAGCGCGAGGAGATCGAGCATCGCGAGGCGGTCGAGAAGATCATCGACTTCCTCGAGATCCAGAACATCCGCAAGACGCCGGTTGGGCGGCTGCCCTATGGCCTGAAGAAGCGGGTCGAGCTGGCCCGCGCGCTGGCCGCCGAACCGCAGCTTCTGCTGCTGGACGAGCCGATGGCCGGCATGAATGTCGAGGAGAAGGAGGACATGTCCCGCTTCATCCTGGACGTGAACGACGAGTTCGGCACCACGATCTGCCTGATCGAACACGACATGGGCGTGGTGATGGACCTGTCCGACCGCGTGGTCGTCATGGATTACGGCCGCAAGATCGGCGACGGCACCCCCGACGAGGTGCGCAACAACCAGGACGTCATCGACGCCTATCTGGGGGTGGCCCATGACTGACCGCTTCTTCCCGGCCCCGAAAGGACGCATCTGATGGACCAGCTTATCTTTGCCGGAGAAGTCTTCCTGAACGGGTTGATGACCGGCGTCATGTACGCGCTGGTGGCGCTGGGCTTCGTTCTGATCTTCAAGGCCTCGGGGGTGTTCAACTATGCCCAAGGGGTGCTGGCGCTGTTCGCGGCGCTGACGCTGGTGGGCATCCAGCAGGGGCAGATCCCCTTCGCCCACCTGATCAACGCGGCCTTCGGCACCAGCCTGCACCATTTCGGCTGGACCGTTCCCGCGGTCCTCGCCATCGCGCTGACCGCGGGCGTCATGGTGCTTCTGGCCTTCCTGATCGAGAAGCTGGTCCTGAAGCATCTGGTGGGCCAGGAACCCATCATCCTGTTCATGGCGACGATCGGGCTTGCCTATTTCCTGGAAGGCCTGGGCGACGTGATGTGGGGCGCGGACATCAAGACGCTGGACGTAGGGCTGCCGCAGGGCATTTCCGACGCCATCGAGTCCACGACCGCGAACTGGTTCGGCTATGGCTTCTTCATCGACCGGCTGGACATCTGGGCCACGGTCATCGCGGCGGCGCTGGTCGCGGCGCTGGTCGCCTTCTCGCAATACACCAAGCAGGGGCGCGCGATGCGGGCGGTGGCCGACGACCACCAGGCCGCGCTGTCGGTCGGCATCAGCCTGCGCTTCATCTGGGTGATGGTCTGGTCCATCGCGGGCTTCGTGGCACTGGTCGCGGGCATCATGTGGGGCACCAAGTCGGGGGTGCAGTTCAGCCTGTCGCTGATCGCGCTCAAGGCGCTGCCGGTGCTGATGCTGGGGGGCTTCACCTCGATCCCCGGCGCCATCGTCGGCGGGCTGATCATCGGCGTGGGCGAGAAGCTGTTCGAGTTCCTGATCGGCCCCATGGTCGGCGGCGCGACCGAGAACTGGTTCGCCTATGTGCTGGCACTGCTGTTCCTGGTCTTCCGTCCGCAGGGCCTGTTCGGCGAACGCATCATCGAGCGGGTGTGACAATGGCTGACATCAACGAAACCCGGATGATCGAAGGGGCATCGGCATGATCTATCGCGAGGCTGGCGACTTCAAGACGAGCTACCGCTCGGACGGGCAGACCTTCCCGATCCGGCTGGACCGCTGGGGATATTACGCGGTGCTGGCGGTGGCCTTCGGGGTGCTTCCCTTCGTCATCGACGACTACTGGGCGAACGCGGTCTTCGTGCCGTTCCTGATCTATGCGATCGCGGCACTGGGGCTGAACATCCTGACCGGGTATGCAGGCCAGGTCAGCCTGGGGACCGGCGGCTTCATGGCCGTCGGCGCCTATGCGGTCTACAAGCTGATGACGGCATTCCCCGACATCAGCGTCATGATCCACATCCTGCTGGCGGGTGGGATCACCGCGGGGGTCGGCGTGCTGTTCGGCCTGCCCAGCCTGCGCATCAAGGGCTTCTATCTTGCGGTGGCGACGCTGGCCGCGCAGTTCTTCCTGGTGTGGCTGTTCAACAAGGTGCCGTGGTTCTACAACAACTCGGCCTCTGGGCAAATCACGGCCCCGACGCGCACGGTCCTGGATATCGCGGTGACCGGTCCGACGGCGACGGCGCCCGCGAAATACCTGACCTGCCTCGTCTTCGTGGTGGCGCTGGCATGGGTCGCGCGGAACCTGACGCGCGGCACCATCGGGCGCAAGTGGATGGCCATCCGCGACATGGACATCGCCGCCGAGATCATCGGCGTGAACCCCCTGGCCGCGAAACTGTCGGCCTTCGCGGTCAGCAGCTTCTTCATCGGCATCGCGGGCGCGCTCTTGTTCGCCGTCTACCTGGGCGCGGCCGAGGTCGGAGAGGCCTTCGGCATCAACAAGAGCTTCCTCGTGCTGTTCATGATCATCATCGGGGGGCTGGGCAGCATCTTCGGCAGCTTCGCGGGCGCGGCATTCCTGGTGCTGCTGCCGGTGCTGCTGAAGAACACGCTGGTCGGCGGCTTCGGATGGCCCACCGACCTTGCCGCCCATATCGAGCTGATGGTGGTGGGGGCGCTGATCGTGACCTTCCTCATCGTCGAACCCCACGGCCTTGCGCGGCTGTGGCAGCTGGCCAAGGAGAAGCTGCGTCTCTGGCCGTTCCCGCACTGAACCGACCGCCTTCGAAGACCGGGCAACCGGCAGAACATCTCTGGGAGGAGAAAACCGATGAAGACGACTGTCCCCGCACTGGCCGCCGCGATGCTGATGGCCGCAAGCCCGGTCATGGCCGACCTGGTGGTGCCGAACATGTCCTATCGCACCGGGCCCTATGCGGCGAACGGCATCCCTTATGCCGACGGGTTCGCGGATTACTTCACGCTGCTGAACGAACGCGACGGCGGCATCGGCGGGCAGCTGATCCAGGTCCCCGAATGCGAGACGGCCTACAACACCGAGAAGGGGGTCGAGTGCTACGAGTCGCTGAAATCGCAGGACCCGCTCGTGCTGAACCCCCTGTCCACGGGCATCACCTACCAGCTAATCCCGAAGGTCTCGGTCGATGACATCGTGCTGTACACGCCGGGCTACGGGCGGACCTCGGCCAAGAACGGCGAGGTGTTCGAATGGGTCTTCAACGCGCCCGCGAACTACTGGGACGGGGCCTCGGTCGCGGTCAGCCACATCCTGGACCAGGAAGGCGGCGATCTGTCCGGCAAGAAAATCGCGCTGGTCTATCACAACAGCGCCTATGGCAAGGAACCGATCCGCACCCTGCAGGGCCTGTCCGAGAAGCACGGCTTCGACCTGCTGGAGATCCCGGTCGACGCGCCCGGCCAGGAACAGAAGTCGCAATGGTTGCAGATCCGCCGCGAGAAGCCGGATTACGTCATCATGTATGCCTGGGGCGTCATGAACCAGGTCGCCATCCAGGAGGCCGTGAACATCCGCTTTCCGATGGACAAGTTCATCGGCATCTGGTGGTCGGGGTCCGAGAACGACGTGACGCCTGCGGGCGCGGGGGCCGACGGCTACAAGTCGCTGACCTTCCACGGCGTGGGGCAGGACTATCCTCTCTATGACGATCTGCGGACGCATGTGATCGACGCGGGCAAGGCCGCGGGCGCGGGCGACCAGATGGGCAACGTGATCTATTCCCGCGGCGTCTATGCGGCACTCGTGATCGCCGAGGCCATCGCCAAGGCGCAGGAACTTGCCGGCACCCCCGAGATCGACGGCGCGCAGCTGCGCGACGGCTTCGAGGCGCTGGAGATCACCCCCGAGCGCATGGCCGAGCTGGGCCTGCCCGATTTCGGCCAGCCCATCGCGCTGAGCTGCGACAACCACGGCGGGGCGGGCCTTGCGCGCATCCAGCAATGGGATGCGGGCGCGGGCGAATGGAGCCTGATCACCGACTGGATCGAACCCGATGCCGAGATCCTGCAGCCGCTGATCGACGAGGACAGCACCGCCTATGCCCAGGAAGCCGGCATCGAGCCGCGCTGCAACTGATGCGACACCGGGCCGGCGGTCGATCCGCCGGCCCGCCACGCGGGAAAGGGACGCCCATGTTCGACGCCGAACCACAAGAGAGCCTGCTCGAGGTGAACAACGTCGAGGTCATCTACAACCACGTCATCCTGGTGCTGAAGGGCGTCAGCCTGTCGGTCCCCAAGGGCGGGATCACCGCGCTGCTGGGCGGCAACGGGGCGGGCAAGACGACCACGCTCAAGGCCATCTCGAACCTTCTGGCCAGCGAACGCGGCGAAGTGACGAAGGGGTCGATCAGCTATCGCGGGGATCGCGTGTCCGACCTGAACCCGGCGGCGCTGGTCAAGCGCGGCGTCATCCAGGTGATGGAGGGCCGCCACTGCTTCGAGCACCTGACCGTCGAGGAGAACCTGCTGACCGGCGCCTATACCCGCAGCGACGGGGCGGCGGCGGTCAAGCGGGATCTGGAGATGGTCTACGACTATTTCCCGCGCCTGCGCGAAAGGCGGCGCAGCCAGGCGGGATACACCTCGGGCGGGGAACAGCAGATGTGCGCGATGGGTCGCGCGCTGATGTCGCGCCCCGAGATGATCCTGCTGGACGAGCCCTCGATGGGGCTGGCCCCGCAGCTGGTCGAGCAGATCTTCGAGATCGTGAAGGCCGTGAACGAAGGCGAGGGGACGACCTTCCTTCTGGCCGAGCAGAATACCAACGTCGCGCTGCGATACGCCCATTACGGATACATCCTGGAAAACGGGCGCATCGTCATGGACGGCCCCGCCGCCCAGCTGCGCGAGAACCCCGACGTCAAGGAATTCTACCTGGGCATGTCGGACGAAGGGCGAAAGTCCTTCCGCGACGTGCGCAGCTATCGCCGGCGCAAGCGCTGGCTGGCCTGAAGGACGAAGCCATGAGCCATTACGACGACCAGGAGACCCGTGACCATGCGGCACGGGCCGAGGCCCTTGCGACCGTTTTGCCGGCCGCCATCGGGCGTGCCAGGACCGCTCCGGCGCTTGCACGGCTGCTGCGCGATGTCGATCCGGCCAAGGTGACGGATCGCGACGCGCTGGCCCGCCTGCCGGTCATCCGCAAGTCCGAGCTGTCGGCCGCGCAGAAGCGCCAGCCCCCCTTCGGCGGCTTCACCACGCGGCTGCCGTCGGAATTCGACCATGTCTTCCAGAGCCCCGGCCCCATCTATGAACCGGGCAGGCGCGACGGCGACTGGTGGCGGCTGGGCCGGTTCCTGCACGCATCGGGCGTGGGGCGCGGCGACATCGTGCAGAACTGCTTCGGATATCACCTGACGCCCGCCGGCATGATGTTCGAGAGCGGCGCGCGTGCCGTCGATGCCGCGGTCCTGCCCGCGGGCGTCGGCCAGACCGAGCTGCAGGTCCGCGCCGCCGTCGATATCGGAACGACCTGCTATGCGGGCACGCCCGATTTCCTGAAGGTGATCCTGGACCGTGCCGACCAGATGAACGAACGGCTGTCCTTCACCCGTGCCGTGGTCGGGGGCGGTGCGCTGTTCCCGTCGCTGCGCGAGCTTTACGCGGACCGGGGGATCGTCACGCGGCAATGCTATGCCACGGCGGATCTGGGCAATATCGCCTACGAATCCGAGGCGCTCGAGGGGATGATCGTGGACGAAGGCGTCATCGTCGAGATCGTGCGCCCCGGCACCGGCGATCCCGTCCCCGATGGCGAGGTGGGCGAGGTCGTGGTCACGACGCTGAACCCCGACTATCCGCTTATCCGCTTCGCGACGGGCGATCTGTCGGCGGTGATGCCGGGCGACAGCCCCTGCGGGCGGACCAACATGCGCATCAAGGGGTGGATGGGTCGCGCCGACCAGACGACCAAGATCAAGGGCATGTTCGTGCGCCCCGAGCAGGTCGCGGCGCTTGTCGCCCGCCATCCCGAGATCGCGCGCGCCCGCGTCATCGCCGACCGGCAAGGAGAGATGGACGTGATGACCGTGCAGCTCGAGACCGCCGCGCAGGGGGGCGATTACGACGCCACGATCATGGACACGCTGAAGCTGCGCGGCCAGGTCCAGCTGATGGCCCCCGGCAGCCTGCCCAATGACGGGCGCGTCATCGAGGATCGGCGCAACTACGACTGACCGAATGCGGGGCATTTGACCGACCGCCTTGCGTGATGCGGCCCTTCGGCCAATCTGGGGCATCGGATCAGATCGGGGTGTGTCATGGCTGCGGGACGGAAAGCGTCGCCCATCATCATCAAGCGCGTCGACGGCGCGCCCGAGGCGGGCCATCACGGCGGCGCATGGAAGGTGGCCTATGCCGATTTCGTGACGGCGATGATGGCCTTCTTCCTGCTGATGTGGCTGCTGAACGCCACGACCGAGGAACAGCGCAACGGGCTGGCGCAGTATTTCTCACCCTCGGTGACGAAGACGCCGGGCGCGGGCAGCGGCATCTCGGGCGAGGGGACCGAACACGGCGTGCGCCACGCGATCGAGGCCCCGCTGCCCGACAGCGAGAAGGCGGGCGATTTCGAGGAGACGGCGAAGGCGGTGCAGGATGCGCTGACCGGAACGGGCGCTGAATCCATGCAGATGACGAACCTGCTGAAGCATGTCGTGACCCGCATGACCGACGAGGGGCTGGTGATCGAGGTCGGCGACCTGACCGCCGCGCCACTGTTCATCGAGGATACGGCCCAGCCCACGCCCACGCTGATGGCGCTGGCGGGCGTTCTGTCGCGGGTGCTGGACCATACGCGCAACCAGCTGGGGGTGGCGGGGCATGTCCGCTCCTATCCCGAGATGCTTGTCGCGTCGCCCGTCTGGGCGCTGTCGGACGCGCGTGCGCACGCGATGCGCAACCTGATGGAGGGGCGCGGCTTCGATCCCGACCGGTTCGAGCGGGTCACCGGCTATGCCGACCGGCGGAACCGGTCGTCGAACCCGATGGACCCCGGCAACAACCGGATCGAGGTGATTTTACTGAGATGAACCTGCGGACGCCCCGGGATTAACCGAATCTTGAATCTTGGACGGCAAGCTGACGGCAACAGCGTTTCATAAGGATTGCCGTCCATGTCCATGTCCTCTGCCATGAATGCCAGCGTCGCGGGCCTGTCGGCGAACTCGTCCCGCCTGGGAACGATTTCCGACAATATCGCGAATGCCTCCACCTTCGGCTACAAGCGGGTCACGACCGAATTCGACTCGATGGTCGTGGGCAGCGGCGCGGGCCTGTACACGGCGGGCGGCGTCAGGGCCAGCACGCAGCGCATCGTCGACCAGGAGGGCGCGATCGTCACATCCTCCAGCGCGCTGGATCTTGCGATGTCGGGGCGGGGCATGCTGCCCGTGACCAGTATCACGGACGTGACCAATGGCGGCACGCTCGGCATGATGATGACGCGCACGGGATCCTTCGCGCCCGATGCGAACGGGGTCCTGCGGACCGCGAACGGGCTGGTGCTGATGGGATGGCCCACGACCGCGGATGGCGATACCGGGGCCGTGTCGCGCGACACGGCAGCGACGCTGCAGCCGATCCGCATCGACGCGAACACGCCCGTCGGCGACCCGACGACCGAGGTGTCCCTGGGCCTGAACCTGCCCGCGACCGAGACCCGCCCCGATGGCAGCACTGCCGCCCTTCCGCTGAGGGTCGAGTATTTCGGCAATCTCGGCACGACCGAGTCGCTGGACATCCGCTTCACCCCCGTCCAGTCCAATCCCGACGGCATGTCGAACACCTGGACCGTCGAGATCGACGACAGCCAGTCCGCCACCAACCCGATCGCGACCTTCACCGTCACCTTCGATTCCAGCCAGGCGAATGGCGGGGCGATCCAGTCGGTCGTCGCGACCTCGGGCGCGGCATACGACGCGGCTTCGGGGACGATCCCGCTGACGGTCGGCGGCGGCCAGATCGACCTGTTCGTCGGTACCCCGACCAGCAGCGGCGGGCTGAAGCAGTTGGCGGCAGGGTTCTCGCCCTCGAACATCGCGAAGAACGGATCGCCCGTGGGCAAGCTGGTGAATGTCGAACTGGACGAGCAGGGCTTCCTGATGGCGACCTATGACACCGGCGCGGTCAAGTCGCTCTACAAGGTGCCGGTCGTGGATGTGCCGAACCTCAATGGGCTGGTGGCGCAGGAAGGACAGGCGTTCGTCGCATCGCCCGAATCCGGCGGCTTCTACCTGTGGGACAGCGGCGACGGGCCGACCGGCACGATCACCGGCTATGCACGCGAAAGCTCGACCACGGATATCGCGCAGGAACTGACCTATCTGATCACCACGCAGCGGGCCTATTCCTCGAACGCGAAGATCATCCAGACCGTGGACGAGATGCTGCAGGAAACCACGAACATCAAACGCTGACCGCAACCCGCGCAGGAGATACGGGATGAGCATTGCACAGGCCATTTCCAGCGCGATGTCGGGTTTGACCGCCACCGCACGTGGAACCGAGACGGTGGCCGCCAACCTGGCCAACGCCATGACGCCCGGCTATGCCCGGCGCGAGACCGTCGTCAGCGCGCAGACGCAGGGCGGCGCGGGCGGGGTGCGCGTGGACGGCATCGCGCGGATCGTGAACGCGACCCTGCTGAACGAAAGCCGGATCGCGTCCTCGGCCAGCAACGAGGCGCGCGTCATCTCGGCCTTTCAGGGCGCGATGGAAACCCGCATCGGCCTGCCCGGAGAGCCTGCGGCCCTGAGCACCGCGCTGAGCGATTTCCAGACGGCGCTGGCCTCGGCCGCGACACGCCCGGATGACGAGATCCGGCTGACCCAGCTGGCCAGCGCGGCCTCAGCCCTGGCGGGGCGGCTGAACGGCGCATCGGATGCCGTGCAGGCCGCGCGCGGGGCCGCGCAGACCGCGATCGCCGCCGATATCGAGACGCTGAACGCGTCCCTTGCGCGGGTGGCCTATCTGAACACGCGCATCGCGGCGCTGGACGCCGACGGGACCGACGCCTCGACCCTGCGGGACGAACGGCAGGTGGCAATCGATCGCATCGCGGGGATCGTTCCCGTGCAGGAGGTCGCGCGCGAGGGCGGCAAGGTCGCATTGTTCACGGCAGGCGGTGCGGTGCTGCTGGACGGGAACCTGCCCGCCACCTTCGGCTTCCAGGGCGACGGTCAGGTCACGGCGGACCAGTCGTTGGGCGCAGGGCTGAACCTTCCGACCTTCAACGGCAAGCCGCTGGAAGAGGGCCAGATGAAGCTGTTCGCGGGCGGCTCGCTGTCGGCGCAGTTCGAGATCCGCGACCAGCTTGCCCCCCAGATGCAGACCGAACTGGATGCGCTGGCGATGGACCTGCGCGACCGGTTGCAGGCGGCGAATGGCGACGAGGTCTTCGTCGATCCGATCGGCGGCGATCCGGTCGGGATCGCGGGCCGGATCGCGCTGAACCCGCTGGCGGACACGCGTGCCAGCGGAAATCCGGCGTGGCTGCGCGACGGCTTCGGGGGCGGTCCGGCAAATGCGGCAGGCGATGGCAGCCGCATCGGCGGCATGATCGCCGCGCTGGAGGATGCCGCAGATCCCGCAGGCAGCGCTGGCCTGTCGGGGCGGGCGACGCTGGCCGATCGCTTCGGCACGGTCGAGGCCCGCGTCTCGACCCGCCGGATCGAGGCCGAGGGCGATCTCGCGATCCGGCAGAGCCGGGTCGAGACGATCTCGGGCAGCCTGCTGGCCGATGGGGTCGATACCGATGCCGAAATGCAGAAACTGCTTCAATACGAACAGAGCTATGCCGCCAATGCCCGCGTCCTCGTGGCCATCGACGAAATGCTCGACCAGATCCTGAGGATGTGACCATGACCGTGACGGGAACCGGCGATCAGGCCCGCGCCTATGCATTGCAGCTGTCGACGAACCGGCTGAAGGCGACGATGAACACCCTGACCCAGGAGGTGGCCTCGGGGCAGGTCGCGGATCTGGGGCAGCGCGTCCAGGGCAATACGCGCACGCTGAACGATATCGAGACCCGGCTGGCGGGGACGCGGCAGCTGCAGCAGAACGCCAGCGAGGCCGCGAACCAGCTGGAGGGGCTGCAGAACATCTTCGAGGCCGTGCGGCTTGGCACGGGCAACCTGGGGATCGAGCTGGTCTCGGATCCGCTGCTGGAGGGCGGCTTCTCGTTGCAGACGCGGATCGGGCAGGTGGCGACCACCTTCGAGACCGTCGTCCAGCAGCTGAACGGCATGAATGCGGGCCGTTACCAGATGTCGGGGACCGCCACGGACACGCGGCCGCTGCCCTCTGCGCAGGAAATGCTGGACCAGCTGATGATCGCGGTCGGCGGGGCGACGGATGCGGCCTCGGTGCAGGCGGCGGTCTCGGGCTGGTTCGACGCGCCCGCGGGCGGGTTCATCGACAGCGCCTATCGCGGGAATACGGATGCGCGGACGATCCCGGTATCCGAAGGGGTCGAGGTCGCGATCACGACGAATGCCGCCAGCCAGGGGGTGCGCGACCTGCTGAAGGGCCTTGCCACGATCGCGCTGATGGATCGCGGTGTGCTGGCGGGCGACAAGGCTGCACAGGGCGAACTGGTGCGCGCGGGCGGGCAGGCGATGATCGCCGCCGACACCGCCATCCTGACCGAGATGGGCAGCATCGGCCTGAAGCAGGAGGTCGTCGAACGTGCCCGCGTGACGAATACCGCGGCAATTTCCACATTCGAGATCGCGCGCACCGATATCCGTGGCGCCGACGCCTTCGAGACCGCTGCCGCCCTGACCGAGGTCGAGGGCCAGCTCGAGGCGCTCTATGCGGTGACGGCCCGGCTGTCGCGCCTCAGCCTTGTGGACTACCTGCGGTGAGGGGGCTGGTTTCGGCGATCCTGATCTGGCTGACGCTGGCCGGCTCCGTCGCGGCTGTGCCGGTCCGCATCAAGGATCTGGCGGATTTCGACGGGGTGCGCGGCAACGACCTGGTCGGCTACGGCCTTGTCGTGGGCCTCGACGGGACGGGCGACGGCTTCCGCAACGCACCCTTCACCGAAGAGATGCTGGCCGGCCTGCTGGAGCGGCTGGGCGTGAACGTGACCGATGACGCGTTGCGGTCCAAGAACGTCGCCGCGGTGATCGTCACGGCGACCCTTCCGCCCTTCGCGCGGTCGGGCAGCCGGATCGACGTGAACGTGTCGGCCATCGGGGATGCGGGCAGCCTGCTGGGTGGCACGCTGGTGATGACCCCGCTGAAGGCCGCGGATGGCAACATCTATGCCGTGGCGCAGGGGTCGATCATTGCCGGGGGCGCCGCGGCTGCGGGCGATGCCGCGCGCGTGGTCGAGGGGGTGCCGACGACCGGCAAGATCCCCGTCGGCGGCCGGGTCGAGCGCGAGGTCGAGTTCGACTTTGCCGGCATCGACAATATCCGCATCGCGCTGCGCAACGCGGATTTCACGACCGCCACGCGGGTCGAGGACGCGATCAACCGCGATTTTAATCGGCAGCTTGCGATCACCCAGGACAGCGGAACGATCGTCGTGAACTTCCGCAACCTGGGGGATGTGAACCCGGCGCGCGTCCTCGGGCGGATCGAGAACCTCACGATCGAGCCCGAGGATCGCGCCAAGGTCGTCATCGACCACAAGTCCGGCACCATCGTCGTGGGCGAACGCGTGCGGATTTCCAGGGTGGCGGTATCGCAGGGGAACCTGACGCTGCGCGTGGCCGAGGCACCCGTCGTGTCGCAGCCGAACCCGTTCGCGCAGGGCGAAACCGTGACGGTGCCCCGCACCGCCGTCGATCTGCAGCAGGAACCGGGCCTCGGTTTCGTCGAGGTCGCGGGCGAGACGAACCTGTCGGACCTGGTCGCGGGTCTGAACGCGTTGGGCGTCCGTCCGCGGGACATGATCGACATCCTCAAGTCGATCCATGCCGCCGGCGCGCTTCACGCCGACCTGATCGTCGAATGACCCCTAGCGGGGGCGCCAGGCCCCCGCCACCGCCGAGGCATAGAGCGCGGTCGTCCCCGCCCTCGTCTGTCGATAGAGGCCCGCCTGCCGCAGCAATGCCGCGCAGCGCGGGCCCTTGGCCGCCTGGGCATCGCAGAAGGTTTCGAACACGCGCCTGTTCGCAGGGGTCAGAAGATCCGCGACAGGGGCGATCGCCTCGCGGTTGGCCCGAAGCCAGTCGCCGTAATCCCCCGACATCAGCTTGCGCAATCGCAGTGCCATCGCCAGCGCCGTATCGTTCCGGCCGACCTCGGACCGGCCATGCTGGCGATAAAGCAGGCAGGGCTTCGGATCGTGGACCAGCCGAGCGCCTGCACCCGAGGTGACCTGATACGCCCACCAGTCATGCGAGGGAACCTGCGCGCGGATGGCCGAAGGCGCAGCGATCCGCAGCAGGCGCACGGCATCCGCCGAGAAGACCGAGGCGTTCCCCGCCATGATCGCCTGCACCAGCGCGTTCCGGAACCCGAGCGGCCTGCGGAAATACCGCGACCCCGTCAGCGGATGCAGGTCCTGGTTCGCGATGATCGTGCGCGCGGCGTAATGGACGGGCGCATCGGTCGCCACATGTGTCGCCGCGCGCGCCAGCTTGTCCGGAAACCAGTGATCGTCCTGATCGCAGAAGGCCATCGCGGCGCCTTCGGGAACCTCGTCGATCATCGACAGGAAGTTCATCGTCGCGCCTTGGCGGGGCCCGCGCCGGATGCGGACCTGGCCCGCCGGGCGCGACGCGGCAAAGTCGGCGGCGATACGCGGCGTCGCATCGGTCGATCCGTCATCCGAGATGACCAGCGACCAGTCGCGATGCGTCTGCGCCGCGATGCTGGCAAGCTGCCGTGGCAGATGCTCGGCCCCGCGATAGGTGGCAAGAAGGATGGTGATGTGCTGCGGCATGTGTCCCGACCGGATGCGCTGGTTGCATCGCTTGTGGCGCGGGCGGCTGGACATGACAAGGCCGCGCCCCCTGGCGGGGCGCGGCATCATGCCGGTCGGGATCAGCCCTGCTGGCGGGCGATGTCCTCGATCAGGACGGCGTCGATGGGCAGGTCGGTCACGCCCCGGGCGGCCTTCAGCAGGTCGTCGCGCAGCTGCGCGAGGTTGCGATCCACCGTGTAGTTGCCGTCGAACCCGCCGGTATTCGCATGGATCATCAGCTGCCGCAGAAGCGCGTCGCGCAGCGAATGCTCCTTCTTCTCGACGGCCTCGACGCTCTCGGCCCCGGTCCGCAGCGTCAGCGTCAGCACCATGATGTCGTTCATGGTCCCGCGACGCACCAGCGGCACGAAGAATTGCGAGGGGAAGGTGAAATAGGTCTCGGCCGTCGGGTCCTCGGACGGCTTGGCCTCGGCATGGGGCGGGTCGCCCTCGGGCGGGGCGGGGCGCAGCATGTCGCCCGCCATCGCCCCCCCCACAAGGGCGATCAGCGGCAGGGCGATCGGCAGAAGCTTCTTGATCATCGGGTCACCTCAATAGGGAAGCAGGATGTCGGCGATCTGCTGGCCGTAGCGCGGCTGCTGCACGTCGGTGATCTGCCCGCGCCCGCCATAGCTGATGCGCGCGCCCGCGATGCGGTCATAGGCGATCTCGTTCTGGCGGTCGATGTCGCCGGGGCGGACGAAACCGCTGACGGTCAGCTCGCGCAGCTCGAAGTTCACGCGCACCTCCTGGGTGCCCTCGATCTGCAGGGTGCCGTTGGGCAGCGTGTCGATGACGGTCGCGGCGACCCGCAGCGTCAGCCGGTCGCGCCGCGAGATGTTGCCGCTGCCGCGATAGGTCGAGGACGAGGACGCATCGGCCAGCTCGTCCATGCTGGCCCCCTCGGGCAGCTTGCGGTCCAGGCGCTGCGGGATGCCGGCCATCTGCGGGATCGACACGCTGTCCTTCGAGGTCCGGTTGCGACCGCTGCTGTTGGACAGCTCGGCGCTGTCGTCGATCTCGATCACGACGGTCAGGATGTCGCCGCGGATCGCCGCACGCCGGTCGCTGATCAGCGACGACCCGCCCCCCGCCCACAGAGAGGCCGCGGCCTCGGGTCGGCCGGAATCGACCGGCAGGTCCAGCGGCGGGTTCGTCATCGCCATGAATTCCTCGGTCTGGTGGATCGGGGTCAGTTCGGGCGCCTGGCCGACCTGGGCCGCGCGACCGCAGGCGGTCAGCGTCAGGGCCAGCGCAAGGAAATGGGCGGGTTTCACGGACATTCTGTCTTCCTTCGGATGGGGTCAGCGCGGGACGGACAGGCTGCCGTCGGGCATGACCTGCGCGGTGATCTGGGTTTTCGAGGCAAGGTTCATGGCGCGGATCAGCTCTCCCTCGGCGCCGTCGGACAGGGCGCGGGCCTCGGTGTCGATGCGCAGCGATCCGCGCTGGAAGCTGAGCCGGACGATCTGGTTGCGCCCGATCAGGCGGGGTGCCTGCAGCATGTTGGCATGCAGCGGGCGTCCCTCGTAGACGGTGATGCGCGTCTGCATCCCGATCGCGGCCGAGGGATCGGTCAGCCCCGGGCGGTCGGTATCGATCACGCGCAGATCGGCCGCGGTGACGACGGTGCCGGCGGGCAGGGTGCGCGCCGCGCCCAGGCCCCCCGCGCAGGCGATGCCGGGCATCAGCGCCAATGCGATGAACAGGCCCCGCATCAGCGCACCTGCACCGTGGCGCCCAGCATCTGGTCGGCGGCGGTGATGACCTTGGCGTTCAGCTCGTATCCGCGCTGCGCCTTGATCAGTTCGGTGATCTCGCGCACCGCATCGACCGAGCTTTCTTCCAGATAGCCCTGCCGCAGGGTGCCCAGGCCCTCCTCGCCCGGATTGACGACCTGCGCGCCGCCGGATGCCGCCGTCTCGATGAACAGGTTCGATCCGATCGCCTCGAGGCCCTTCTCGTTGGAAAACCCCGCAAGGGTGATCTGGCCCAGCAGTTCGGGTTCGACCCGGTCGGCGAAATAGGCGTGCACCTCGCCCCCGGCATTGATCGATATGGCACGTGCGTCGTCCGGTATCGTGATGTTCGGCACCAGCGGATAGCCGTCCGAGGTGACGATCAGCCCGTCCGCGGACCGCTTCAGCCCCCCGTCGCGGGTATAGCCCGAGATGCCGGACGGCAGCGTCACTTCCAGGTATCCGCCGCCCTCGATGGCAACGTCCAGATCGCCGCCGGTCTGGGCCAGCCCGCCCTGTTGCAGGTTCACGCTGACGGCGGTGGCGCGCACGCCCAGGCCCAGCTGGACGCCTGCGGGGATCACTGTCCCGTCGGCGGCGGTCACGCTGCCGGGGCGGGCGGCCTGCTGGTAATGCAGGTCCGCGAATTCGGCACGGCGGGCGTTGTAACCGGTGGTGGACATGTTCGCGAGGTTGTTCGAGATGACCTCGACGCGGGTCTGCTGCGCGCTCATGCCGGTGGCGGCGATCTGAAGGGCTCTCATGGGGGTTCCTTAACGGGTCATGGCGGTGATCGCGCCGCGGATGCGCTGATCCTCGCGGTCCAGAAGGCTCTGGCCCAGCTCGTAGGCGCGCTGGACCTCGATCATGCGGGTGATCTCGAAGACGGGATCGACGTTCGATTCCTCGAGGAAGCCCTGGCGGATGCGGGCATCCTCGGCGGGTTCGGGATTGCCCGTGAAGGCGAAGGACGTGCCGCCCTGACGGGTCAGGTCCTGCGGATCGGGCGCGGCGAAGACGCCCACGCGGCCGAAGGGCACCCCGTTTGACGACAGCGTCCCGTCAGCGCCCACCACGACATTCGCGGCCCCGGCGGGCAGGATGATCGGGGCCTGCCCCTCGTCCATCAGGCGGTGCCCGTCCGAGGTCATCAGCTCTCCCTCGGGCGAGGGGGTGAAGGCGCCCGCGCGCGTCAGGCGCAACCCCTCGGGGGTTTCGACCATGAAGAAGCCGTCGCCCTCGATCGCAAGGTCCATCTTGTTGCCGGTCTGCGTCAGGACGCCCTGCTGCAGGTCCAGAAGCCTGCCGCGCGCATGGGCCATCGACAGCGTGTCGCCGCGCCCGTCCACGGCGGACAGATGTTCGGCGAAGATCACGCCCTCGCGGCGGAAGCCCGCGGTGTTCGCATTGGCGATGTTGTTGGCCACCACCCGCATTTCGGCCAGAAGTCCCGATTGGCGCGTCAGCCCGGCATAGATCGCGTTGTCCATGGCTCAGCTTCCCGCGACCAGGGGGATGACCTCGCCCAGGTAGAAATCTGCAAGCGCGGTGGTCATGAAGCTCATCGAAACCCAGAAGACGACCAGCATCAGGCCCACCTTGGGCACGAAGGTCAGCGTCATCTCCTGGACCGAGGTCAGCGCCTGGAACAGGCCGATGACGACGCCCGCGACCAGCGCGACGCCCAGCAGCGGGGCCGAGATGCGCACCGCGATCAGCAGCGCCTGGCGCAGCATGTCGAACAGGATCGCGTCGCCCATCAGACCGGCATCCTCAGGATTTCCTGGTAGGCCTCGACCACCTTGTCGCGGATGGCGGTGACGGTCTGCATCGCCAGCTCGGCCTCGGCGATGGTCTGGACCAGCTGGTGCGTGCTGCCCTGGCCCGTCATCGCGGCGGTCGCGGCCTGGTCGACCTGCGCCATCTGGGCGGCGAATTCCTCGGCGGCCTGTCCGGCGCGGGCAAGGGGGGCCGCGGTCGCGTCGGGGGCGACGGCGGCGCGGGCGGCGCTGTAGGCGCTGGCGGCATTCATTGTGGTGATCATGGGGTTCTCCTCAGCGGCGGATCAGGTCCAGAAGCGCGCCGCTCATCTCGCGGCTCTGCTCGAACATGCGCAGGTTGGCTTCGTAGCTGCGCCCGGCTTCGCGGGCGTCGGCCAGCTCGATCACGAGGTCCACGTTCGAGCCGTCGTAATAGCCCTGGGCATCGGCCATCGGATGCGCGGGGTCGTGGATGCGGGGCAGGGCGCCGCGGTCCAGCTGGACCGGGCCAGCCGCGACCTCGCCCGTGGGGCGGCCCATGGCGACGGCCTGTTCGAACGCGACCAGCTTGCGGCGGTAGCCCGGCGTGTCGGCATTCGCGATGTTTTCGGCGCTGTGACGCAGACGTTCGGACTGCGCCCGCATCCCCGAGGCCGCAAGGCGCAGGGGCGAGATGGGTTCGCTCATTCTGATCTTCCCTTGGTTCAGTTCCGGCCGAGGCCGCTGCGCATCAGGTCCAGCCCCGACCGATAGACGGCCAGCGACAGGTCGTGCTGACGCTTCACGTCGGCCGCGCGGACCAGTTCCTCCTCGAGCGAGACGGAATTGCCGTTAGGCGACATGGGCGTCGCGGTTTCGGCAAGGCGCGCGGCGCCGGGCGTCCAGTCGGGCGCGGGCAGGTGGCGCGGATCGCTGACGCGCAGCGCGGTTCCCTGCGCGAAGCTTTCCTCGAACTCGCCCAGGTCCGTCGCGCGGTAACCGGGCGTGTCCGCATTGGCGATGTTGCGGGCGGTGGCGACATGCCGGTCCGCCGCATGGGCGGTCAGGGCGCGGGCCATCCGCATCATCTGGATATTCTCAAACATGAGGCTTCTCCTCTGTCTCGATAAACCCGGTCTTAACCCCGAGTCGTTTAGAAAACGTTTCGTGAACCGGGAAAATCTGCGGGGACGGAATGGACAGACTTCACTCGATCGCCGCGCGCATCGCGCAGATGCCGGTGCTGCGGCATCACGGGCGCGTCAGGCAGGTGCATGGCGGCCTCGTCTCGGTCGAGGGGCTGCGCGCCTCGGTCGGGGATCGCGTGGCGATGGCGCGCGACTCGCGCCCGCTGGAGGGCGAGGTGGTGGGCCTTGGGCCGCGCCACGCCCATGTGCTGCCCGAAGGCCCGACCGAGGGGCTGGCCGTGGGGGCCGATGCGGAACTGCTGCCCGCACCCCGGATCGCGCCCTGCGATGCCTGGATCGGGCGGATCATCGACCCGTTCGGACTGCCGCTGGACGGGCGCCCGCTGATGCAGGGCGGATCCACCCGCGAATTTCGTGCCGATCCGCCCCCGGCCGCGGGCCGCAAGCGCCTTGGCGGGCGGCTGGTGACGGGGCTTGCGGTCTTCGACACGCTGCTGCCGCTGGTCGCGGGCCAGCGGATCGGCCTGTTCGCGGGATCGGGTGTGGGCAAGTCCACGCTGCTGTCGCAGATGGCGCGGGGCGTGCAGGCCGATGTCGTGGTGATCGCGATGATCGGCGAACGCGGGCGCGAGCTGCGCGAATTCGTCGAACGCACACTCGGCCCCGAGGGGATGGCCCGTGCCGTGATCGTCGCTGCCACGTCGGACCGCTCGCCGCTGCTGCGCCGTCGCTGCGCATGGGCCGCGATGGCTGTGGCCGAACATTTCCGCGACCAGGGCCGGCACGTGCTGTTCCTGGCCGATTCCATCACCCGCTTCGCCGAGGCGCATCGCGAGATCGCGCTGGCCGCAGGCGAACCCGCCAGCTATCGCGGCTTTCCGCCCTCGGTCTCGAACCTGATCATGGCGCTGGCGGAACGCGCGGGGCCGGGGCCGGAAGGGGCGGGCGACATCACCGCCATCTTCAGCGTCCTCGTCGCCGGTTCGGACATGGAGGAACCGGTGGCCGACATCCTGCGCGGCACGCTGGACGGTCACGTCGTACTGGACCGGGCCATTGCCGAACGGGGGCGCTTTCCGGCCATCGACATCGTGCGATCGGTTTCTCGGTCGCTGCCCGATGCGGCGACGGCCGAACAGAACGCCCGGATCGCGCGGGCGCGCGCCGCGCTCGGGGCATTCGCCGAATCCGAGCTGATGATTCGCGCGGGCCTGCATGCGCCCGGCTCGGATCCGCGGCTGGACGAGGCGGTGAAGCTGCAACCGCAGCTGGACGAATTCGCCGCGATGCGCAGTGCGGGCATCGACGAAAGCTTTGTCGCGCTGGACCGGGCGCTGCGAATTTCCCCAGGACCACGGAACCGCGGCTGATTGATGAATGTTAGAAAGGCTGTCGAAGCATTGAACCTAACAACTTGATTTGCCAGTTTTCCGCCGTCGCGGAAAGGAGCGGCAGACATGGCGATAACAGAGTACTTCATCCGCTTTCTCCAGCGGCGCGACATCCTGAGCGAACGTGACCTGGAACGCCTGAGGGCGATCCAGACCACCCATGTCAGCTATGGCCCCGGAGAGGTGATCGTTCCGCGCGAACGGGACGCCCATCGCAGCTGCATGATGCTGCGCGGCATGTCCGCGCGGTCCCATCAGCTGGTCGGGCGTCCCGACGATCGCGTGATCACGGCACTGCACGTGCCGGGCGATTTCGTGGACCTGCACGGATTCGTCCTTGCGGGGCTGGAACATTCGGTCGTGGCCGTGGGCCATGCCGAGGTCGAGTTCATCGACCATGCCGAGCTGTCCGAAATCACCGAGAATTTTCCTCACCTGACCCGCCTTCTGTGGATGGCGACGCTGATCGACGCGGCCATCCACCGCCAATGGCTGGTCGCGGCGGCCAGCCTGCGGTCCAGCGCGCATCTGGCGCATCTTCTGTGCGAGATCTACACCCGCCTGAACGCCGTCGGAGCGGCATCGCAGAACCAGTTCTTCCTGCCGCTTCTGCAGCGCGAACTGGCCGAGATCCTGGGATATTCCCCGATCCACGTGAACCGGGCCGTGCGCGACCTGCGCGACCGGGGGCTGATCCGCTGGACCGGGACCGAGATCACGATCCTCGACTGGCCGGGGCTGGCGGCGCTGGCGCGGTTCGATCCGACCTACCTGGACCTCGAACGCCACGGACGCTGATCACTGGCACAGCCGCCAGTCGCCGTTGCGCCGCGCCAGATCCAGGTGCAGGTGATCGTCATGCGCCGCGTTCGCGCCCGGTCCCAGAACGGTCGTGAAATACAGGCAGGCCGAGGCCCGCGCGCTGCGCTGGAAGGCCATCGCCAGGTCCCCCTCTCGTGGTTCGATGTCGATCGCGGTGCCATCGTCGAAGACGAAGCGGGTGATGTCGATCGCGCTGCCGGTCGAGTGTTCCGAGGGTTTGGGGTCGTCCTTGCCGGTGCCGACGCGGTCGCGGCAGAGATGGCCGGGGCCGGTGTCCAGCTGCGTCAGGCGGGGTGCGCCGGGCAGGGCGGCGGCGGCGGGCTTCAGCGCGCGGTCTGCCCACAGCGCAAGCGCGCGGGCCGTGTCGCATTGCAGGACGGGCTCGGCCGGCAGCGCGATCTCGGGGGACAGGCGCATCAGGCGGACGGGGTCTGGAACGGCGCAGTCGCCATCGCCCTGCGGGTCCAGCCTTTCGTATCGCGCGCCGAAATGCTGCAGGGCCAGGTCGCAGGCATCGCCCGCGGTGGCGGCGCCGGCCAGCGCCGACCAGATGGCGACGATGACCGGCAGGGCCCTCATTCGGTGGCCTGATCCAGCGGCGGCACGACGAAGCCCTCGGGCAGCACGCTGTCCAGCGCATCGGTCAGCGGATCGGCCTGGGGATCCGGCTGGGGGGCCAGCTCCTCGCGCGTGTCCTCGGGGGTCTGCTGGGGCTGGACCGGATCGGCGGGCAGGGTCAGCGGCTGCGCGGGCACGGGTGCGGCCGGGGTCGGCTGCGTCTCGGCCGGCAGGCTCAGGGGCGTGTCCACGGGCATGTCGGTGGCGGGCACGCCCCGGTTCAGCGCATCGGCGATGGTCGTGCCCGTCGGCAGGAACTCGACCGAGGTGCCGCCGATGGAGACCAGCTTGGCCAGTTCCTCGGCATCCCAGTTCGTCAGCCGCACACACCCGTTCGAGGCGTTGTGGAACAGCTGCGACGGCGTCGGCGTGCCGTGGATCCCGTAGGTCGGCTTCGACAGCCCGATCCAGACCGAGCCGACCGGACCGTTCGGCCCCGGCGGCACGATCAGCGGCTTGTCGTTGTCGCCCTGCCGGAAGTTGACGTTCGGGTTGTAGGTATAGTTCGGGTTCACCGCCACCGTCCGCACGTCATGCGCCCCTTCGGGCGAGGGCGTCGCGGACGAGCCGATCGTGGCGGGATAGTCGACGACCATGTTGCCGTTCGCATCGTATCCCGCGACGCGGCGGGTCGCCTTGTCGATCAGGATGCGCGCCACGCGCCCGCGGATCGGCGGGTTCGGCGCCATGACGCGGATCACCTCTCCGGGGGTGAAGGTCGCGCCGGGGTTCAGGATCGCGATGAAGCGTTCGTCCATGTGGAAACGCTCGGCCAGGCGTTCGGCCACGCTGGTATGGGCCATGGCCGTCATCTGCGCCTTCTCGGCGTAATCGGTGGGGATGGCATCGACCAGCCCCTGCGCGTCGGCTTCGGTGATGGTATAGTCCTGCGTCGCCGGACGTTCGGCATAGGCCTGCAGCAGGTTCCAGACATGCGGGTCCAGCACGCCGTCCATGGGCAGGCTGGCGCGACGTTCGAACGCCATCAGCGCGCTGCGGCTCATCTCTCCCTTGTAGCCGTCGATGACGCCGGGCGAGGTGCCCGAGCGGTCCAGCAGGATCTGCACCTTGGCCGTCAGCGCAGAGCGCCCGCCGGGCAGGTCGCCGCCACCGAACTGTGCGGCCTCGATGGCCTCGGCGGTCAGGGGGGCGTCCTGCGCCTGGACCATGGTGGCGGTCAGGGCAAGCGCAAGAAGGGCGGGGGCCAGCTTGGTCGGCATGGGGTGGAAAACTCCGGTATCGGGCGGGGCGATTATGGCGGTTGGGCGGAAATCCGCCAGATACCCCGCCGGTCACGATCCGGTCAATGAAACATTAACGTCCTGCACGATCTGCAAATTTTCACCGTTGATTTCCACTATGCGGAATGCAATCCTGCCAGTTGAAACGGAGGAGGTTTCATTCATGTCCACGCAGTCTTACCGGACTGCGCTGGTTGCGGCGGGGCTTTGCGGCCTCGTGGCCGCGCCTGCGCTGTCGCAGACCACGCTGATCTACGGAGAACCCGGCCCCAATCGCGGCGCAAGATCCGAGGCGACCCAATGGTTCGCCCAGGAGGTCGAGCGCCTGACCGAGGGGGACCTGAAGCTCGACATCACATGGGGGGGTGCGCTGTTCTCGGAGAAGGCCGCCGTCCAGTCGCTGCGCGACGGGGTCGCGGATCTGGGCAGCGTCATCGGCGTCTATTTTCCGCAAGAGATGGTCGCCTATGGCATCGCCGATCTGCCGGTGAACAATCCCGACCCCTGGGTGGGCATGAAGGCCACCGACACGCTGATGCGCACGAACGAGCAGATCCAGGCGAATCTCGCGCAGCAGAACCTGGTCTATGTCGGCACCTACACGACCTCGGCGGTGCAGATGGGCTGCAAGGGCGATGCGGTCGCATCGGTGGACGACATCGCGGGCAAGAAGGTCCGGGGCGTCGGCGCCTATGGCCAGACCTTCCGCGACCTGGGCGCCACGCTGGTCGACATGACCGTCTACGAGGCCTACCAGGGCCTGGAAAGCGGGCTGATCGATTGCACGCAGACCTATTCCTACCTGGTCAAGTCGCTGAAGTTCGACGAGGTCTTCGACAGCTACACCTTCATCGACTGGGGGCAGATCGGCGCCCTGGGCATCATGATGAACAAATCGATGTTCGACGCGCTGGAGCCTGCGCAGCAGGACGCCATCATGACCGCGGGCGAGGGCCTTGCCGACGAGTTCGGCCGCATCATCGAGGCCGCGAACGAGGAATCCGTCGCCATGCTGGAAGAGCAGGGCAAGGAGATCGTCCGCATGTCCGACGAGGATCGCGCCAAGATGGCCGAGGCCGGGCAGAAATACCTGGACGAATGGGTCGAACGCGCGAATGCCTCGGGGCTGGATGGCGCGGCGCTGCTGGACGAATACCGCGGGCTGATCGAGCAGTACAGCCAGGAGGCCGAGACGCAGGGCTACCCCTGGGAACGCGGCTGATCCGATGCGGGTGATCGAGCGGACCCTGCTGGACCTTGCGGTCCTGGCGCTGATCGCGCTTGCCGGCGTGATCTTCGTCAATGTCGGAATGCGCTGGCTGGGCGGCTCGGGGCTGCCCGATGCCATCATCCTGGTGCGCGAGCTGATGGTCGCCGCCGTGATCCTGCCGATGGCGGCGGCGACGGCCGCGCGCGGCCATGTCGCCGTCACCTTCTTCAGCGACCGGATGCCCGTCGCCCTGCGGGGCAGGCTGGTCGTGCTGGGACACCTGGTCGGTGTCCTGGCGCTGATCCCGCTGATCTTCGCCGCCTGGCGCGTGACCTCGCAGGTCTGGACCTCGGGCGAGTTCTACTATGGCGATCTGAACCTGCCGCGCTGGCCGGGCGTCGCGCTGTTCCTGCTGGGACTGGCGCTGATGTGGCTGCGGCTGGTCGTGATGCTGCTGGGCGATATCGGCCAGCTGGCACGGGGCGGGGTGATCCGCGACGACAACGGAAGCGAGGTGAGCTGATGGACCCGATGACGATCGGCCTCGTGGCGCTGGTGGTGGTGCTGGTGCTGCTGGCCATGCGCGTGCCCATCGCCTTCACGCTGGCGGCGGTGGCAAGCGTCGGCACCTTCCTCGTCTATGCGACCCGGACCGGGGGCTGGATGCCGGAACGGGCGCTGAACCCGACCAGCTCGGTCGTGTTCGCGAATTTCTTCGACCTGGTGCACAGCTACGACCTGTCGATGGTCCCGCTGTTCGTCGCACTGGGCAACATCGCCTTCTATGCCGGGATCACCACGCGCATCTACGACGCGGCGGCGGTCTGGCTGCGTCCGCTGCCCGGCGGCGTCGCCATGGCCTCGGTCATGGGCTGCGGCGGCTTCAGCGCGATCTCGGGGTCGTCCATCGCCTGCGCATCGACCATGGGCCGCATCTGCGTCCCCGAGATGATGCGCATGGGCTACGACCCGCGCCTTGCGACCGCATCGGTCGCGGTGGGCGGCACGCTGGGGTCGCTGATCCCGCCCTCGGTCCTGTTCATCCTCTATGGCATCTTCACCGAGACCTCGATCGCGCAGCTGTTCCTTGCGGGCATCCTGCCGGGGCTGCTGTCGCTGGCGGGGATGCTGCTGGTCATCGCCTGGTGGGTGGGCCGCGATCCCGCGGCCGCGCCCAAGGCCGCCCGCGACGGCGCCAGCCGGACCGAGGCCGCGATCGCCGCATGGCCCGCCGTCCTGCTGTTCGTCGTCATCGTCGGCGGCATCTATGGCGGCATCTTCACCGCGACCGAGGCCGCAGCCGTCTGCGTCGTGCTGACCACGCTGATCGGCGTCGTCCAGCGCCGCCTGACCTTCGCCCATTTCATCATGGCCATCCGCGAGAGCCTGACCCAGACCGCCGCCATCTTCCTGATCGCGGGGGCCGCCAAGATCTTCGTCAGCTTCGTCGCGCTGACCGGCATCGCCGGTGCCGTCGTCGGCATGGTCGAGGATGCGCAGCTGTCCTTCCTGACGCTGATGCTGGTCCTGGTGCTGATCTACCTGGTGCTGGGGATGTTCCTCGATCCGATCGGGATCATGGTGCTGACGCTGCCCTTCATGGTGCCGCTGATCGAGGGTTACGGCCTGAACCTGATCTGGTTCGGCGTCATCGTGGTCAAGCTGCTGGAGATCGGGCTGATCACGCCGCCCGTGGGGCTGAACGTCTTCGTGGTCGGCAACGTCACGCGCGATGTCGGCATCGGGCAGATCTTCTCGGGGGTCAGCCGGTTCCTGTTCGTGGACCTGCTGGTGCTGGTGCTGCTGATCCTGTTCCCGATCATCTCGACCCTGATACCGGGATCGATGTGATGGACCTGAACGCACCCCGTCCGGATTACGAGGCCGACCGCAACTTCGCGACGACGCTTGCGCGGGGCCTGTCGGTGCTTCGCGCCTTCCGGACGGGCGATGACGGGCTGACCAACGCGCAGATCGCGGAACGGACGGGGCTGCCGAAATCCACCGTGTCGCGGCTGACCTTCACCCTGGGCTGCCTGGGATACCTGACCCAGCCGCAGCGCAACGACCGTTATCGCCCGGGGCCCACGCTGCTGGCGATGGGCCATGTGGCGGCGTCCTCGCTGGCCTTCCTCGACCCGGCCGAGGAGATGATGCAGCAGCTGGCCGACCTGACCGGAACGCTGGTGCTGTTCGCGGTGCGCGACCGCGACAAGGTGGCGCTGATGCGGACCTGGCGTCCGCAGCAGGCGGCCTCGATCTGGCTGGAGGTCGGGCACCGCCTGCCCATCGGCGCGTCGTCCTCGGGGATGGCGGTGCTGGGCGCCACCACGCGCGAGGAGTTCGGCTGGCTTCTGGGCGACCGCCCCGACAGCCCGCTGGACGGGTCCGACTACGAGACGCTGCGCCTCGAGGCGCGCGACCAGCTGATGGCCAATGGCTATACCGTCGTGCGCAAGGAACAGCGCTACTCGCGCAATATCTCGGCCGTGTCGGTGCCGTTCCGGTCGTCGCGGCTGGCGGGGCCGGTGGCCTTTTCCTGCGGTGCGCTGGACGACGTGTTGCCGCTGGACCGCATCCATTCCGAGGTCGGCCCGCGTCTGCAACAGACCGTGGCCCGCCTGCAGATCCTGATCGGGCAGCAAGGCAATCCCGCCTGGCCCGGCAGCCCGAACGATTGAAGGAGACATCATGACCGTCACCTATCGCCGCGAGGGCGAGATCGGCGTCATCACCATCGACAACCCGCCCGTGAACGCCCTGTCACATGCCGTGCGCGACGGGCTGGTCCGCGCCGCCGACGAATTCGCCGCCGATGACGGCGCGCGCGCCTGCGTCCTGCTGGCGGCGGGCCGCACCTGGGTCGCGGGGGCCGACATCTCGGAATTCGGCAAGCCGCCGCGCGAACCCTTCCTGCCCGACGTGATCGCCCGGATCGAGGCGCTGGAGAAGCCGGTCGTCGCCGCGATCCACGGCACCGCGCTTGGCGGCGGGCTGGAACTGGCGATGGGCGCCCATGCCCGCGTGGCCGCGCCCTCGGCCCGGATGGGCCTGCCCGAGGTGACGCTCGGCCTGCTGCCGGGCGCGGGCGGCACGCAACGCCTGCCGCGCCTGATCGGGCTGGAGCCCGCGCTGAAGATGATCACCTCGGCCCGACAGATGCCCGCCCCCGAGGCCGCGGATCTGGGCCTGATCGACCGCATCGCCGATGGCGACCTGACCGATGCCGCGATGGCGCTGGCCGCGGAGCTGGCGGGCCACGCCCCGCGCCGCACCGGCGATCTGCCCGCCCCCGAACAGGGCGTGGACCTGGCCGAGGCGATGAAGGCCGATCTTGCACGCCGCGTACCCGGCCAGATCGCGCAGGCCCGCGCGGTTGATACGGTGGTGCAGGGGATGGCGCTGCCCTTCGCGGACGGCATGGCACTGGAACGCCGCGCCTTCATGGACCTGATGGACAGCCCGCAGCGCGCGGCGCTGATCCACGCCTTCTTCGCCGAACGCGCGGTCGGGCACCTGCCCGAGATCGCGGGCGTCGATCCGCGCCCTCTGGACCGGCTGGGCGTGATCGGCGGCGGCACGATGGGCGCGGGCATCGCGGTCGCCTCGTTGATCGCGGGGCTGGACGTGACCCTGATCGAGCGTGACGACGCGGCCGCCGACAAGGCCCGCGCCACCGTCGCCAAGCTGCTGGAGGGCGCGGTCAAGCGCGGCAAGCTGAAGTCCGAACGCCGCGACGCGATCCTGTCGGACGCCTTCCGCACCGACACGGCCTATGACGCGCTGTCGCAGGCCGACATGGTGATCGAGGCCGTCTTCGAATCCATGGAGGTCAAGGAGCAGGTCTTCGCCGAACTGGACCGCGTGGCCAAACCCGGCTGCGTGCTGGCGACGAACACCTCCTATCTGGACGTGAACCGCATCGCGCAGGCGACCGGTCGTCCGGGCGACGTGATCGGGCTGCACTTCTTCTCGCCCGCGCATGTGATGCGCCTGCTGGAGGTGGTCGTGGCCGACCGCACCGCCCCCGAGGTCACCGCGACCGGCTTCGCGCTGGCGCGGCGGCTGAAGAAGATCGCCGTCAGGGCAGGGGTCTGCGACGGGTTCATCGGCAACCGCATCCTGTCGCATTACCGCGCGGCGGTGGATGCGATGGTGCTGGACGGGGCCTCGCCCTATCAGGTGGATCGCGCGCTGACCGGTTTCGGCTTCGCAATGGGGCCCTATGCGGTCAGCGACCTTGCGGGGCTGGATATCGGCTACATGACGCGGCAGCGCAAGGCTGCGGACCGTCACCCGCGCGACCGCGTCCCGGTCTTCGCCGACAGGCTGTACGAGCTGGGCCGCCTGGGCCGCAAGACGGGGCGCGGCTATTATATCTATGGCGATGACGGCCCGCAGGAGGATCCCGAGCTGGCCCCCCTGCTGGCGCAGGTCCGCGCCGATCTGGGCATCGTGCCGCGCGACTTCACCGATGACGAGATCGTCGCCCGCACCATGGCCGCGATGGTCAACGAGGCCGCCCGCACGGTCGAGGACGGCACCGCCCTGCGCCCGCTGGATGTCGATGTGGTGATGCTCAACGGTTACGGCTTCCCGCGCTGGCGGGGCGGGCCGATGCACTGGGCCGACACGGTCGGGGTGAAATCGGTCCTGGACGACATCCATCGCTTTTCCAAGGACGACGACCATTTCTGGCAACCCGCACCGCTCTTGTGCCGCATGGCGGCCATCGGATCGCCGCTTGCCGAACTGAATAAGGAGACCCGCGCATGAGACAGGCTGTCATCGTGGAGGCCGCACGCACCGGCATCGGCAAGGCGAAGCGCGGCGCGTTCAACATGACCCATGGCGCGGTCATGACCGCCGCCACCGCCCGCGCCGTCATCGACCGTTCCGGCATCGACCCCGCCCTGATCGAGGACAGCATCTGGGGCTGCGGCTATCCCGAATACGTCACGGGCGGGAACATCGCCCGCCAGACGGTGATCCGCGCGGGCCTGCCCGACAGCATCGCGGGCGCGACGGTGAACCGCTTCTGCGCATCGGGCCTGCAGGCGCTGGCGATGGGCGCGCAGATGGTGGCCCATGACGGCGCGCGCGCCGTGCTGGTCGGCGGGGTGGAAAGCATCTCGATGGTGCAGCCGCCCGTCCGCCATTCCCGCGAGGCCTGGATCGAGGCCAACCGCCCCGACCTGTACCTGCCCATGATCGAGACCGCCGACATCGTCGCCGCCCGCTATGGCGTGACCCGCGAGGCGCAGGACGAATATGCCGTCCAGTCCCAGGCCCGGACCGCCGCCGCGCAGGATGCGGGGCTGTTCTCGGACGAGATCATCCCGTTGACCGTCACCATGTCCGTGACCGACAAGGCCACCGGCGAGACATCCGAACGCGAGACGACCATCGCGGGCGACGAGGGCAACCGCCCCGGCACCACGCTGGAGGCGCTGTCCCGGCTGGAGCCCGTGCGCGGGCAGGGCCAGTTCGTCACCGCCGGCAACGCCTCGCAGCTGTCGGATGGCGCGGCCGCACTGCTGGTCATGGATGCCGAGGTCGCCGCATCCGAGGGTCTGAGCCCGCTCGGGGCGTTCCGCGGCTTTGCGGTCGCGGGCTGCGGCCCCGACGAGATGGGCATCGGCCCCGTCTTCGCCGTGCCGCGCCTTCTGGAACGCGCGGGCCTGACGGTGGACGATATCGACCTGTGGGAACTGAACGAGGCCTTCGCGAGCCAGTGTCTCTATTGCCGCGACACGCTCGGGATCGATCCGGCCAAGTACAACGTCAATGGCGGCGCCATTTCCATCGGCCATCCGTTCGGGATGACCGGGGCGCGCGCGGCGGGTCACCTGCTGCGCGAGGGCCGCAGGCGCGGCGCGAAATGGGGCGTCGTCACCATGTGCGTGGGCGGCGGCCAGGGCGCTGCCGGACTTCTGGAGATCTTCTGATGGATATGCGTTTCACCCCCGAGGAAAATGCCTTTCGCGACGACGTGCGGGGCTTCCTGCAATCCGAGCTGTCGCCCGAGCTGGCAGACAAGGTTCGCCTGCACCAACCCCTGACCAAGGCCGAGATGGAGGGCTGGCACGCCAAGCTGAACGCGCGCGGCTGGCTGGCCGGGAACTGGCCCGTCGAATTCGGCGGCGCGGGCTGGACCGCGATCCAGCGCCACATCTTCGAAGAGGAATCCGCCCGCGCTCATGCGCCCCGCGTCGTGCCCTTCGGCATCGCCATGCTGGGTCCGGTGCTGCAGCAGTTCGGGTCGAAGGCGCAGCAGGACCGCTGGCTGCCGCGCATCCTGAACGGCGACGACTGGTGGTGCCAGGGCTATTCCGAACCGGGCGCGGGCAGCGACCTTGCGGGCCTGCGCTGCCGCGCGGAACGGCAGGGCGACCATTACGTCGTGAACGGCCAGAAGACCTGGACCACGCTCGGGCAGCACGCGAACATGATCTTCTGCCTCGTGCGCACCTCGTCCGAGGGCAAGAAGCAGGAGGGGATCAGCTTCCTTCTGATCGACATGGAGACGCCCGGCGTCACCGTCCGCCCCATCGTCCTGCTGGATGGCACCGCCGAGGTGAACGAGGTCTTCTTCGACGAGGTGAAGGTCCCCGCCGAGAACCTGGTCGGAGAGGAGAACAAGGGCTGGACCTATGCGAAATACCTGCTGACGCATGAACGCACCAACATTGCGGGGGTGGGCTTCGCGACCGCCGCGCTGGACAACCTGCGCCGCGTCGCGGGGGCCCAGATCCACCGTGGCCGCCCGCTGTCGCAGGATCCCGTCTTTGCCGCCCAGATGGCCGAGGTCGAGATCGAGCTGATGGCCATGTCCACCACCAACCTGCGGATGCTGTCCGCCGCCGCCCAGGGCCAGGCTCCGGGCATCGAGAGCAGCATGCTCAAGATCAAGGGCACGCAGATCCGCCAGCGGCTGGATGCGCTGACGCGCCGCGCCTATGGCGGCTGGGCGATGGCGCTGCCGTCCGAAGGCGGCAACGAGGGCCAGCCCCTTGGCGCCGACGAGGCGCTGGCCGCTAGCGCGACCTGGCTGAACAACCGCAAGCTGTCGATCTATGGCGGCTCGAACGAGATCCAGCGCGGCATCATCGCCGGCGCATTGGCACGGGGGTAAGGGCATGGATTTCAGCCTTTCGGACGAACACCGCATGCTGCAGGACAGCCTGCGCGGCATCCTGAACCGCCACACGGGCGATGACGCGATGGCCCCCCTGCTGGAGGCCGGCGTCATCGAGGCCCTGCTGACCGAGGACGAGGGCGGCTTCGACGGATCGGGTGCCGCCGTGGCCCTCGTCTTCGAGGAGCTGGGCCGCGCGGGTGCCGCGTTGCCGCTGATCGGCACCATGATCGGGCGCGCCGCTCTGGCGCAGGCGGGCATGCCCGACGACGAGGCCCGCGCGGCCTTTGCCGATGCCGAACCCGGCACGCGCGCCGATCGCGGCGTGGCCATCCGCGCCGACGGCGACCGCCTGACGGGCCGCAAGACGATGGTGGCGGGGGCCGAGGATGCGACCCACCTGATCGTCACCACCGCCGACGCGCTGTGGCTGGTCGCCGCCCGCGCCGAGGGTCTGGCCCTGACCGCGTTCCCGATGATGGACGGCCAGCGCGGTGCCGATCTGGAATTCGCGGAAACCCCCGCGCAGCGGCTGGGCAGCCTGTCCGATTTCGGCGCGGTCCTGTCCCGCGCCGCGCTGGCCCATGCCGCCCGCACCCTGGGCGAGATCGAGGCCGCGGTGGATCTGACGCTGGACTATCTGCGCACCCGCAAGCAGTTCGGGCGCGCGCTGTTCGACTTCCAGGCGCTGGCCCATCGCGCGGCCGAACTGACGGTCGAACGCGAACAGGCGCGATCCGCCGTCGTGAACCTTGCCGCGCATCTGGACGCCGAGCCGCATCTGCGCGACCGCCACGTCCAGGCCTGCAAGGTCACCGTGGGCCGCGTCGCCCGTCTGGTCGCCGAGGAATCCGTCCAGCTGCATGGCGGCATCGGCATGACCGAGGAATACGCGCTGGCGGGCATGATCCGCCGCCTGATCGCGGGCGATACCGCGATGGGGGATGCGGATTACCATCTTGAACGCTTTGCCAATGGCGAGGCCGCATGGACCTGATCCTGGACGAGACCGGGACGCAGCGGCTGATCGGCTATGTCGTCGATATCGGCGCGGGCGACGGCACCGCCGCCTGCCGCCTGGACCTGGACGACCGGCACCTGAACCGGCAGGGGATGCTGCATGGCGGGCTGGCCGCCACGCTGCTGGACAGCGCGATGGGCACGACCGGCAGCCTGACGGTCGATCCGACGGGGCGCCATCCCTTCACCACGCTCTCGCTGACGGTGAACTATGTCGCGCCCGGTCGCCCCGGCATCGTCGAGGCGCGGGGCCGCATCACCGGCGGCGGTCGCAGCACCCTGTTCATCGAGGGCGCGTTGCGGCATCAGGACGGAACGCTGATCGCCACGGCGACCGGCGTCTTCCGCAAGTCCCGACAGGAGCCCTGATGTCCACGCCCCTCACCAACCCCCATTGCGAGATCAGCGATCTTGGCGATCGCCTCGTGGTCGAGAACCGCAACGCCGGTCGCCGCAACGCCCTGACGCCCGAATTCTACGAGGGGCTGCACCACGCGCTGACGTTGGCCGCGGACAACCCCCGCATCGGCTCGGTCATCCTGATGGGCGAAGGGGATTTCTTCTGCGCGGGGGGCGATCTCAACTCGCTCATCACCGCGCAGCACCTGTCCGACGAGGACCGCCGCGCCCGCATCGACGCGCTGAACGCGCTGATCCGCGCGGTCGTGAACTGCCCCCGCCCGGTCATCGCCGTGGTGGAAGGTGGCGCAGCAGGGGCGGGCATGTCCCTTGCGCTGGCCTGCGACATGGTGATCGCCGCGCGGAACGCGCAGTTCACGGCGGCCTATGTGAATGCGGGCCTGGTGCCCGACGGGGGGCTGACCGCCGCGATGGGCGCCGCCCTGCCGCCGCAGGTCGCGGCGCAGATGGCGCTGACGGGCCTGCCCCTGGGGGCCGAGCGGCTGCACGCGCTTGGCGTCGTCAACGAGTTGACCGAACCGGGCGAGGCGATCATGGCCGCGATGGCGCTGGCCGACCGGCTGGCCGCCGGTCCCGCCGAGGCTCAGGCCGCGATCAAGCGCCTGCTGACCGGCTGGCGAGAGATCGCCTTCGAGGCGCAGCTGGTCGCCGAACGCGACGCGATGGCCCATGCGCTTGCCGCACCCGAAGCCGCCGAGGGGATCGGCGCCTTCCTGGAGAAACGCAAACCCGACTTCCGAAGATTGCGCGAGGAATCATGACCGAAGACGTCCGCATCCATCAGCTGTTCGATCGCGCGGCCCATGCGCATCCGCACCGGCCCGCCATCACCGACTGGACGGGTCGGACGTTCGATTACCATGAACTGCAGCAGCTGGTGCTGCGGACGGTCGATGACCTTCGGGGGCTGGGCCTGCGCGCGGGCGACCGCCTGCTGGTCCTGTCCGAGAACGCGGCGACGGTGCCCGTCCTGCTGCTGGCCGCCAGCCGCATGGACGCGGTGGCCGTTCCCGTGAACGCGCGCATGACCGGCCCCGAGCTGCGCAAGATCGCGGACCATACCCGCCCCCGCCTGACGCTGTACCTGTCCGATGTCAGCGAGCCTGCCCGCGACCATGCCGCCGCCGCGAACGCACGCCCGGTCGACCTGGCCGATGCGTCGCTTCACGTCGAGGGCCCGTTCGATGTCGACCCCGAGACGGTAGAGGACGATGCCGGCATGACGGCGGTCATCCTCTATACCACCGGGACGACGGGCACGCCCAAGGGCGTGATGCTGACCCATGGCAACCTGATCTTCGGGGGCGGTTCCTCGGCCAGGCTGCGCGGCATCGTGCCCGAGGACCGTATCTATGGCGCGCTGCCGATGACGCATGTGTTCGGGCTGACCTCGATGGCCTGCGCGGGGCTGTCCTCGGGGGCGCATCTGATGCTGGTGCCGCGCTTCAGCGCGGGCGCGGTGCTGGATGCGCTGGTGGGGGGCGTGACCGTCCTGCCCGCCGTTCCGCAGATGCACGCCGCAATCATGGCCGAGGCCCGCTCGCGCGGCATGACGCGGCTGGAGGGGCCGCTGCGCTATGTCAGCAGCGGGGCCGCGCCGCTGGACCCCGACTGGAAGCGCCGCGCCGAGGATTTCTACGGCCTTGCCCTGCAGAACGGATATGGCATGACCGAGACGACGGCGGGCGTGACCATCACGGTGAACGAGAAGGGCGATCCCGACCCCTCGGCGGGCATCCCGCTGCCGGGGGCAGAGATCGCGCTGGACGAATCCGTCGGACGCGAACCCGGCACCGGCGAGGTGCTGACCCGCGGCCCGCATGTCATGCGCGGATATTTCCGCAACGAACAGGCCACCGCGCAGGTGCTGTCCGCCGATGGCTGGCTGCGCACGGGCGATCTGGGGCGGCTGGACCCGCAGGGGCGGCTGCATATCGTCGGCCGCAGCAAGGAGCTGATCATCCGCGGCGGCTTCAACGTCTATCCCCCCGAGGTCGAGGCCGCGCTGAACGACCATCCCGCCGTGCTGCAGGCGGCCGTCATCGGGCGCAAGCTGGAGGGCGGCGACGAGGAGATCCTGGCCTTCTGCCAGCTGTCCGGCCATGCCGAGGTCACCTGCGACGAGCTGGCCCGTCACGCGGCCGAGCGCCTGTCGCCCTACAAGCGCCCCGGTCGCATCGTGATCTGCGGCCCGCTGCCGGCGGCGGCGACGGGCAAGATCCTCAAGCACCGCCTGATCGAGCATTTCGCGGACCTGCTGAACAGCCCCGCCTGACGGCCTAGTCGTCGAAGACCAGCCTGTGGTCCGGGGGATAGAACTGGCGCGCGAACGAGACCGGCACGCCATCGACCAGGCTGGTCCGTTCGATCGCCAGGACCGGCGTGCCGTCGGGCAGCCCAAGGTTGACCGCGCAGGATCCGCTGGCGCCTTCCGACAGGATCGCGAAGCGCGTCTGGGTGACGGCATGGCTGCGGTTGAGCCAGTCATGCGGGGCCTCGTCGCCGAAATGCTGCGGATCGGGCAGGTCCAGATGGCCCGGATGCAGCCAGACGGCCTCGCAGCAATGCGGCTTGTCATCCGCCAGGTGACGGGTGCGGACCATCACCAGTTCCTCGGGCATGCCGTGGCACAGGGCGGCTGCGGCGCGGGGCGTGGCGACGCGATGCTCGCAGCCGGTCATCTCGTAGCGATAGGCGGCGCGCATGGCCTCGACCTCGTCGCGGATGAGGGGCATGCGCAGGGTCATCCGGCGGACCGGCGTGGCGGCGACGCGCGTGCCGACCTTGCGGCGGCGTTGCACGATGCCGCTTTCGGCCAGTTCGCGCAGCGCGCGGTTCACCGTCGCCCTTGCGCAGCCCATCTGCTGCGCAAGCTCCTGCTCGGTCGGGATGAGATCGCCGGGGGCCCATTCGCCGGATCGGATCCGGTCGAGCACATGCTCCCGGATCGACTGCCAGCTGTGGACCCGAGGTCGCGTCACCATTCCGCCTTCATTCCCGATCTTCACCCGTCCGCACCTCCGATGCTTTGGTTCAGGTTAGGTAAGTTTAACCCGAAGGCGCACCTGTCGGAATGGACAAAAATGGCTGAATCACGACGTTTTCCTTTACTTTCCAATGTCATAAGTGCACGATGTGCAAGATTTAGAGGCGAGGGACTGGCGTGTCGATCAACCTGGCGATGAACCCCGCAGGCGCGGCGACGCGCGGAATGGCCACCTCGTGGGGGGTGCTGACGGCCATCAGCCTGTGCCACATGGTCAACGACGTGATGCAGTCGCTGCTGTCGGCGATCTATCCGCTGCTGCGCGCGGAATTCGCGCTGAGCTATGCCCAGATCGGGGTGATGACCTTCGCGTTCCAGGTCACGGCATCGCTGCTGCAACCGCTGATCGGGATGGCGACGGACCGTCACCCGCAGCCCCGGTCGCTGCCCTTCGGGATGATCTCGACCCTGGGCGGGGTGCTGATGCTGGCCACCGCGCAGCATTACGCGATGCTGCTGGCGGGGGCGATGATGATCGGCGTCGGCTCGGCGGTGTTCCATCCCGAAAGCTCGCGCGTGGCGCGGCTGGCATCGGGCGGGCGGTTTGGGACGGCGCAGTCGCTGTTCCAGCTGGGCGGGAATTTCGGCCAGTCGATGGGCCCGCTGCTTGCGGCCTTCATCGTCGTCCCGCTCGGGCGGCCCGCGGTCGCGTGGTTCGCGGTGGCGGCGGCGCTTGGGGTGGCGATCCTGTGGCGCGTCGGCGCCTGGGCCGAGACGCGCCGCCGCGCGGGCGCGGCCATGCCCGACCGCAGCCTGCCGTTCCCGCGCGCCACCATCATCCGCGCCATCGCGGTGCTGGCCGTGCTGACCTTCACCAAGAACATCTATACCGCCTCGATGGCGAGCTACTTCACCTTCTTCACCATCGAGAAGTTCGGCCTGGGGGCGCAGGGCGCGCAGATCATGCTGTTCCTGTTCATGCTGGGCATGGCGGGGGGTGTGATGTTGGGCGGCGTCATCGGCGACCGGATCGGCCCGCTGCGGGTAATCTGGTTCTCGATCCTGGGGGTGCTGCCGCTGACGCTGGCGCTGCCGCATGTGGGGCTGGTGCCGACGGGCGCGCTGGCCTTCGCCATCGGGCTGATCCTGGCATCGGCGTTTCCGGCCATCGTGGTCTTCGCGCAGGAACTGGTGCCGGGGCGGACGGGCATGATCGCGGGGCTGTTCTTCGGCTTCGCCTTCGGCATGGGCGGGATCGCCGCGGCGGCCCTGGGCGTGCTGGCCGACAGCCAGGGGATCGAGTGGGTCTTCGGGCTGTGTTCGGTGCTGCCCGTGCTTGGGGTGCTGGCGATCTTCCTGCCGCGCAGGCCGGTCGCGGGCTGATCCATGACGCAGCCCGTCGTGATCCATGTCGGCCCCGAGGGTCCGCTCGAATATGCCGTTGTGCGGATGTTCCGCGAAAGCGGTCATCAGGCGCTGCTGCACCAGAAGGGCGCCCTGGCCGAGGATGTGTTCCATGCCATGGCACGAAATCGCCCGCCGCTGCGCCGCTGGCCGGAGGCGCGTTTCTTCGCGGGCCTCTATCGGCATGCGCCGATCTGGCGCCCCCCGCTGGAGGCGTGGCGCTGTCTGCGGTTCCTGCGCGACAGCCTGCCCCATGCGCATTTCCTGATGATCGAGCCGGACCCCCGCTGGTCGCTGTGGCGGGCAGGGCGGGGCGATGCGCTGGCCTGCTGGCGACGGCGGACGGGGCTGCCCGATGCCACGCTGCCGGGGCTGTGGGACGAACAGCTCGAGGAACACCGCGCGCGGCTGGAGGACTTGTTCGGTGACGATCCCCGTCTGATCCGGCTGGACCACGCAACCGAAGGGCCTGCCGATTTCGCGCAAAGGCTGGGGGCGATCCTGCCGATGGGGCCGCCGCCCTTCGCGGAATGGCCCGCCCCGTCGCGGCCCGCGATCGGTGCCGCCCGCCTGATGGCACGACCCGAACCGCCCGTGGCCCCGCCCGGCTGGGCCGAGGACGTGGCCCGTTTCTGCCTGGGCGATCTGCGCCGGGGGCAGGGCGGTAATGCGGGCCTGTCGCGGCATGCCTGCGACTGGGACGGCCAAGGCTTTGCGACGCCCGAGGGGCGCGGGCGCAGGCTGGCGGTGGCGCAGGGGCCGGACGGCGCGGTCGCCGTTCCGGAACCCGACCGCCATTTCAAGCTGCTGCGTGCCGAGGGCGTTGTGAACGACATCCTTGCACTGGACCGCCGCGATCCCGTCCGCATCGACATGGAGGATTCGCGCTGGTTCGGCAGCCCGCAGGGCGATGCGCTGGACCGGCCCGTCATCTGCCACAACCGCCGCGCGGGGGCCGTGAACGCGGTCCTATGGCCCTTACCCGACCAGCATGCGATCGGCCTGCCGGGCTTCGATCCCGAAACGCCGCCCGACGACATCCCCTGGGACGCCAAGGAGGACCGCCTCGTCTGGCGGGGCATGATCTCGGGGTCCGAGATGACCGAAGGGGTGAAGCCCGGTGCCGCCGCGCATGTGCTGCTGTCGCAGCTGGCCGATCCGGCGCTGCGCGACGAGGCATGGGACCGGCTGCGCAACACCAACCGGCTGAGCTTCGTCACGCGCTTCATCGACGATCCGGATTTCGATATCGGCGTCGTCTTGGCCTGGGGCTTCCGGCAATTCGCCTCGGACCCGCTGATCGCGCCTTTCCTGCGCCCCCGGATGGACCTGCACGATTTCCGCCGCTTCCGGTACCAGCTGTGCATGACCGGCTATGACCACGGGTCGAACTTTGTGCAGGCGCTGGACGGCAACGGCGTCCTTCTGGCCGAGGATGACGGCTGGGAGGTGTTCTATTCCGGCAGGTTCCGGCCCTGGCGACACTTCATCCCCGTCGCGCGGAACATGACCGACATCCGGCAGAAGCTGGACTGGGCGCGGGCCAATCCCGACCGCTGCCGCGAGATGTCACGCGCCGCCCGGACCGAATTGCGCAGCCTGCGCGACCCCGAGGCGCGGCAGCAGGTCATGCGCCTGATCCTCGACGGGATCGCGGCGGCGCGATAAGGCAGGGGCATGGACACCATTCGCATCGCGCCCCTGACGCCCGAAGCCTTCGCCCCCTTCGGCGAAGTGCTGACCCCGAAACCCGCCCCCGACCGCATGATCAATCGCGGTCGCTGCGAACGCCATCACGCGCTGGCCACGGTCGAGCGCGGCGGGGGTGAGGCGATCATCTCGATCTTCCGGTCCGAACCGGTCGTGCTGCCGTATGAGTGCGATCTTCTGGAACGCCATCCCTTGGGCAGCCAGGCCTTCATGCCGCTTGGCCCCGATATGTGGCTGTCGGTCGTGGCGCATGACGTGGACGGAGTGCCGGGGCGGCCGCTGGCGTTCCTCGTGCTGCCGGGGGTGGGGCTGAACCTGCGCGCAGGCGTGTGGCACGGGGTGCTGACGCCCTTGGATCGCGCGGCCGATTTCCTTGTGATCGACCGCGAGGGGCAGGGAACGAACCTGCAGGAAGTCACCATCCCGACCGTCAGGATCGCACGATGAGCGGGCCTGACCTGTCCTTCGAACTGGCGGCGCAGGCGCGCGGTGCGATGCTGGTCGCGGGCGTGGACGAGGTCGGGCGCGGCCCGCTGGCCGGTCCCGTCACCGCCGCCGCCGTGATCCTGCCGCAGGGCGACCTGCCGCCGGGCCTGAACGACAGCAAGAAGCTGACGGCCAGGCGGCGCGAGGCGTTGGACGAATGGATCCGCGCGAATTGCGACTGGGCTGTCATCCATGTGGGCGTGGAAGAGATCGACCGCCTGAACATCCTGCGCGCCAGCCAGCTTGCGATGGTCCGCGCGGTCGCCGCATTGCGCCAGCGACCCTGCCACGCGCTGATCGACGGAAACCTGATCCCGCAGGGCCTGGACTGCACCGCCGAGGCCGTGGTCAAGGGTGACGCGCGCAGCGTCTCGATCGCGGCGGCGTCCATCCTGGCCAAGGTCGAACGAGACCGCGTGATGGTGGATTTGGCGCAACAGCACCCGGGCTATGGCTGGGACGGCAATGCCGGATACCCGACCCCCGCCCACAAGGAGGCGTTGCAGCGCCTTGGGGTGACACCACATCATCGGAAAAGCTTCGCCCCCGTCCACAAGATGTTGTGTAAATAGCACTTGACAAGGGATTGTTCCAAAAAACGAATTGACGACGAATCGGGTCTGAATCATTTTTAGGGGATACCAGACCGGCCGAAGCCGGCTCTCCCCAGAGGCAGATAATGACGAAGACCAAGGAACCACGCGCGGATTCCGCGCGCCCATTGCCGTTGAACCAGATCCTTGCGGGCGACTGCATCGATCTGATGAACGGCCTGCCGGAAGGCAGCGTGGATCTGGTCTTCGCGGATCCGCCCTACAACCTGCAACTGCGCGGCGACCTGCACCGTCCCGACAACAGCCGCGTCGATGCGGTGGACGATCACTGGGACCAGTTCGCGGGCTTTGCGGCCTATGACGAATTCACGCGCGCATGGCTGGGGGCCGCGCGCCGGATTCTGAAGCCGAACGGCGCGATCTGGGTCATCGGCAGCTACCACAACATCTTCCGCGTGGGCAGCGAACTGCAGAACCAGGGCTTCTGGATCATGAACGACGTGATCTGGCGCAAGTCGAACCCGATGCCGAACTTTCGCGGCAAGCGGCTGACCAACGCCCACGAGACGCTGATCTGGGCCGCGAAATCCGAAGCCAGCAAGACGACCTTCAACTACGAGGCGCTGAAGTCGCTGAACGAGGGCACGCAGATGCGCAGCGACTGGGTGCTGCCGATCTGCACCGGAGGCGAACGCCTGAAGGACGCGGCCGGCGAGAAGGCCCACCCCACGCAGAAGCCGGAATCCCTGCTGCATCGCGTGATCGTGGGCACGACCAATCCCGGCGACGTGATCCTGGACCCGTTCTTCGGGACCGGCACGACGGGCGCGGTCGCCAAGATGTTGGGCCGCGACTATATCGGGATCGAGCGCGAGGAAGCCTATCGCGAGGTGGCGACGCGCAGGCTGGCGCGGGTGCGCAGGCTGGACGCCGATGCCATCGCCACGACGCGCCCCAAGCGGGCCGAACCGCGCATCCCCTTCGGTCAGGTCATCGAACGCGGCATGCTGCGCCCCGGAGAGGAGCTGTATTCCATCGGCAACCGCCACAAGGCCAAGGTCCGCGCCGATGGCAGCCTGATCGGCCGCGACGTCAAGGGCAGCATCCACCAGGTCGGCGCCGCGCTTGAAGGTGCGCCCTCGTGCAACGGATGGACCTATTGGCATTTCCGGCGCGAGGGCAAGATGATCCCGCTGGACATCCTGCGCCAGCAGATCCGCGCCGAGATGGAGGGCGAGAACGCCCGTCCGAACTGAATTCCGCCCTGCTTCACCCGAACCGGCAGGCCGCATGGCCGCCGAAGGGCACCTTGCCCCGCCATCCTCGCATGGCGGGGCTTTTTCATGGCGTCACAGCGCGTTGCGGGGCATGGGCAGCTGGCCCTCGTTATAGGGCGCCCAGTCCGTGATCTCGGGGTAGAACTGCTTGCGCCAGGCGCGGACGCGCGGGTTCATCCGGCGGCGCCACAAGGGCGGCACCATCGCAAGGAAGGTCATCGCCGGGTATCCCATCGGCAGCTGCGGAGCCTCGTCGGCGCCATAGGTCTGCAGCAGGGGAAAGCGGCGGTCGGGTTTGGTGTGGTGGTCCGAATGGCGCTGCAGGTTGATCAGCAGCCAGTTCGTGGCCTTGTGGCTGGCGTTCCAGCTGTGACGCGGGCGCACGGGTTCGTACCGCCCCTCGCCCAGATGTTTGCGCGACAGGCCGTAATGTTCGACATAGTTCACCAGTTCCAGCTGCCACACGGCGACGAAGGCCTGGAACAGGAACAGGCCGATCCCGGCCCAGCCGCCCAGCAGCGCCGCCAGCGCCAGCATCCCGCCCTGAAGCGCCGCATAGCGCCAGAACGGGTTGCGCCGGTCGAACGGCCCGCGGCGCGCGCGTTTCAGGAACCCGGTCTCGGCCCGCCACGCGCTGCGCGGGCCATCGGTCAGGACGCGCCAGAAGAAGCGGTGGAACCCCTCGTTATATCGCGCGGAAACCGCGTCGCGGGGGGTCGAGACCCAGGAATGATGGACCAGCAGATGCTCGGTCCGGAAATGCGAATACATGACGCTGGCCAGCAGAAGGTCGCCCAGCCAGCGTTCCAGCGGCGATTTCTGGTGCAGCAGCTCGTGGGCATAGACGATGCCGATGGTCCCCGACACGATGCCGATGGCGAAGAACAGCCCCACCCGTTCCCAGCCCGACAGCTGCCCCGCGCCGGTCCACCAGATCGCGCCGAAGATCATCGCGAATTGCAGCGGGAACCAGACGATGGTGACGGCGCGGTGCCAGAACAGGTGCTCGGTCGCGGTTTCGGGGTCGGGATTGTCCTCGTTCAGGCCCAGGATGCCGTCCAGCGCGGTGGACAGGTACCAGGCGTAGAACGGCACGATCGCCCACCACCAGCCGCCCAGCCACGCGGCCAGCGCGACCAGCGGGATCAGCGCGACCGACAGCCAGAAGGGCGCTGCGGCGGGGATGCGGGCATGGGACGACTCGCTCATGCCCCGAAGCTTACGCCGTCAGGATCGGTCGCGCCACATCCCAGACCTTGCGCATCAGCCCCGGCAGGGCGTCCCGGTCGATCTGCCGCAGGGGGATCAGTTCGCCGCGTTCGGGGTTGCCGGTCAGATCTCCGGTCATGACCGTCATCTCCAGCGTGAAATGCGTGAAGACATGGCGCACGGTGCCGACATCGCGCCATTCAGCGGGCCCCGGCGGGGGCAGGTCGCGCCCGTCCCACCCGGCCGAGGGGAAGGCCAGCGTGCCCCCCAGCAGCCCCTTGGCGGGGCGATGTTCCAGCAGCACCGCATCGCCGGATCGCGCGACCCAGGCGGTGCCGCGGCGTTCGGGCTTAGGGGCCTTGGGCGTCTTGCGAGGCAGGTCGGTCGCGATGCCCGCCTTGCGCGCGGCGCAGTGGTCGATCAGCGGGCAGATCGCGCAGGCGGGCTTGCGCGGGGTGCATATCGTCGCGCCCAGGTCCATCATCGCCTGCGCGTAATCGCCGGGGCGTTCCTGCGGGGTGATCGTGCCGGCAAGGGCCGTCAGCTCGGGCTTGGCGCGGGGCAGGGGCGTTTCGACCGCGAACAGCCGCGAGACGACACGTTCCACGTTGCCGTCCACCACCGTCTCGGGGCGCTGGAACGCGATGGATGCGATCGCAGCCGAGGTATAGGGCCCGATCCCCGGCAGCGCCGCCAGCCCCTCGCGCGTGTCGGGGAATCCGCCCATTTCCGCCACGGCGCGGGCGCAGGCCAGCAGGTTGCGTGCGCGGGCGTAATATCCAAGCCCCGCCCATTCGGCCATCACGCGGGCGTCCTCGGCCGCGGCAAGATCCCCGACCGTGGGCCACAATTCGGTAAAGCGCAGGAAATAGGCCCGCACCGCCGCCACGGTGGTCTGCTGCAGCATCACCTCGGACAGCCAGACGCGATAGGGATCGGCGGTCGCGCCGCCCGGCGGCATGCGCCAGGGCAGGTCGCGGGCATGGCGGTCGTACCATTGCAGCAGGTCGAGGGCGATCACCCCATTGTCACGCAATTATGTGGCCTTCTACTGACTGGCCCGCTTTCATCCGGGGCGGTGGCTGGCTAAGGATTGGGACGTGTTACCAGCAAAGGCCCAGATGTCCCAGCCGTCCGACAGCACCAAGGCACGTCCCCGTCGTCGCAGCCGCGGCTTTCAGGCGGCGTCGCTGCTGCTGACGCAGCGGGTGCAGAAGGCCGCCGAAGGGCGCGGATTCGCGGTGTCGCGCCTGCTGACCAACTGGCCCGAGATCGCGGGCCCCCAGTTGGCCGCCGTGACGCGGCCCGTGCGCATCAGCCATTCGCGCGGGGCCTTCGGGGCGACGCTGACGCTGCTGACGACCGGTCCCATGGCCCCGATGGTGGAAATGCAGCTGCCGCAACTGCGCGACAGGGTGAACGCCTGCTATGGCTACAACGCCGTGCAGCGGATCAGCCTGACCCAGACCGCCGCGACCGGCTTCGCCGAGGGGCAGGCCAGCTTCGCGGGCGCGCCCAAGGCCGCACCCGTGCCCCCCTCGCCCGAGGCTGAACGCGCGGCGACGCGCGCGGCCCAGGGGTTCGAGGACCCGACATTGGCCGCCGCGATCCAGCGGCTTGCCCTCAACATTGCCACACGCAAGACCTGAAAGGATCCGTCCCATGTTTCTTCGTTCCGCCGCGACCGCCTTCGCGCTGAGCCTTGCCGTCCCCGCCGTCGCGCAAGAGGCCGAGACCCTTCCCGATGTCGTGCTGGGCGACGCCGACGCGCCCGTTACCGTGATCGAATATGCCAGCTTCACCTGCGGGCATTGCGCCAATTTCCACGAGAACGTCTTTCCCGACCTGAAGGCCGAGTACATCGACACTGGCAAGGTCAAGTTCGTCCAGCGCGACATCTATTTTGACCAGCCGGGCCTGTGGGCCGGAGTGCTGGCGCGCTGCACCGGCGACGAGAAATTCTATCCCGTGGCGGACATGCTGTTCGACGAACAGTCGGAATGGCTGTCGGGCGGTTCGGGCGACGAGATCGCGGCCCAGCTGCGCCGCATCGGCCTGAAGGCCGGCATGACCGAGGAACAGATGACCGCCTGCTGGAACGACACCGCCAAGGTCGAACAGCTGATCGCCACCTTCCAGGCGAACGCGACCGCCGACGGTATCGACGCGACGCCCACCTTCGTCATCGAGGGCGAGAAGGTGGCCAACCAGCCGTGGGAGGACCTGAAGGAGGTCATCGACGCCAAGCTGGAAGCGGCCGAGTAAGCGGCACTTCGCGACCGTCGCCGTCCGGGGAACACGAAATGTTGAACTTCGTGCCCGGACGGCGCAACCTGTCCCCCAAGCGGCGTGCCGCGTTCAGCAAGGGACAGGTTCAATGATTCAGGAATTCAAGACATTCATCCAGCGCGGCAACGTGATCGATCTTGCCGTCGGCATTATCATCGGCGCGGCCTTCACCGCGATCGTCAACTCGCTCGTGGCCGACCTGATCAACCCGATCATCGGCCTGGCCACCGGCGGCGTCGATTTCACGGACAAGTATTTCGTCCTGTCGGGCGACGTGCCCGAAGGTGTCAGCCTGGAGGTTGCGCGCGAATCCGGGGCGGCGATCTTCGCCTATGGGTCGTTCGTGATGGCGGTGATCAACTTCCTCATCATCGCGTGGGTCGTCTTCATGCTGGTCAAGGCCGTCAACCACATGAAGCCCAAGGAAGAAGCCAAGGAAGAGGCCCCCGCCGGCCCCAGCCAGGAAGAGCTTCTGGCCCAGATCCGCGATCTGCTGGCCGATCGCAGCCCGACCGTCTGACGATACGGCCCCGGCATCGCGCCGGGGCCCTTGCCGTCACAGGCCCAGCAGGCCCTCGGGGGTGACGGCGTCCAGGCTCAGCGCCTCGCCCACCGGGGGCGAGGTCAGCTGCCCTTCATGCACCGACAGCCCCGCGCGCAGATGCGCATCCTCGGTCACGGCCCTGCGCCAGCCCTTGTCCGCCAGTGCCAGCAGATGCGGCATGGTCGCGTTCGACAGCGCCTGGGTCGAACTGCGCGCGACCGCGCCCGGCATGTTCGCCACGCAGTAATGCACGATGCCGTCCACCTCGTAGATCGGGTCCTGATGCGTCGTGGCCTTCGAGGTCTCGAAGCAGCCGCCCTGGTCGATGGCGACATCCACGAGGACCGACCCCTGCGGCATGGTGGATAGCTGTTCGCGGCTGACCAGCTTGGGGGCCGCCGCGCCCGGGATCAGCACCGCGCCGATCACCATGTCCGCGCTGCGGATCAGCTCTGCCGTCGCGGCGGCACTGGCGAATTGCGTCGTCAGGCGCCCCATGAACACGTCGTCCAGATAGGACAGCCGCGGGATGGAGCGGTCCAGCACGGTCACGTTCGCGCCCATGCCGACCGCGACCCGCGCGGCCGCCGTTCCCACGACCCCGCCGCCGATCACCACGACATTCGCCGGACGCACGCCCGGCACGCCGCCCATCAGCACGCCGCGCCCGCCATTGGCCTTCTGCAGCGCCCATGATCCGACCTGCGGCGCAAGGCGGCCCGCCACCTCGGACATGGGGGCCAGAAGGGGCAGGCCGCCCCGCGCATCCGTCACGGTCTCGTAGGCGATGGCGGTGACGCCCGACGCCAGCAGGTCGCGCGTCTGGTCGGGATCGGGCGCAAGGTGCAGATAGGTGAACAGCACCTGCCCCTTGCGCAGCATCTTGCGTTCGGCGGCCTGCGGTTCCTTGACCTTGATCACCAGTTCCGCCCAGTCGAACAGGCTGGCGGCATCCGGGGCGATCCGTGCGCCTGCGGCGGCATAGTCGTCGTCCTCATATCCCGCGCCCAGGCCCGCGCCGGTCTCGACCATGACCTCGTGGCCGCGTCCGATGGCCTCGATCGCGGCGGCGGGCGTCAGGCCCACGCGGAATTCCTGCGGCTTGATCTCTTTTGGGCATCCGATCTTCATCGCGCTCCTCCCAGAATGCTTGATGGTTCGATGATGCCAGCCGAACGCGCGAAAGTGCTGCGAAGATGCAGGCCGGGCTTGGGCGGGCGGTGCAGAAAGCGCTGGCGCGGGCGCGTGTTTTCGAAGAATCTGCGGCCATGCAGGACCTTGACGCAATAGACCGCCGTATCCTCGGGCTTCTTCAGAAAGAGGGCCGAATCAGCAATGCCGAGCTGGCGCTGCGGGTGCACCTGTCGCCCTCGGCCTGTCACCGCCGCGTGCAGCGGCTGGAGGAAGCGGGCGTCATCTCGGGCTATGTCGCGCTGCTCGACGCGCGGGCGCTGCGCCGCCAGACCACCGTCTTCGTCGAGATCACGCTGTCGGGCCAGGCCGACGAGGTTCTGGACGCGTTCGAGCGTGGCGTGGCCCAGATCCCCGACGTGCTGGAATGTCACCTGATGGCGGGGACGGCGGATTACCTGCTGAAGATCGTGGTCGAGGATACCGACGATTTCGCGCGCATCCATCGCCAGCACCTGTCGCGCCTGCCGGGCGTGGCGCAGATGCATTCCAGCTTCGCATTGCGCACCGTGTTCCGCACCACCGCAATCCCCGTCTGATGCCACTGCTGGTCGCCGCGTGATGGCAATGTGATCGGCATCGACGGAACCACTGTGGCACTACCGGACGTTGTCGCCGCAATCTGATTGCGGAGAGAAGACATGCTGAACAATCCTCTCAAGACACTGATGACGGGCGTTGCGACCGCGACGCTGCTGGCCACCGGCGCGATCGCGCAGACGGCCGAGATCGACACCCCCGAGGGCCGCACGGTCATTGTCCCCGAGGCCGCGCTGGAGACCTCGCCCTCGGAAGGGTTCGTCGTCGAGAGTGACTATCCCATGCTGGAAAGCGTCGAGAACAACGAACTGATCGCCGAGACGCTGATCGCCCAGGGCTACAGCGACGTGGTGATCAGCCGCGAAGGCCCGATGCTGACGGTCACGGCACAGCGCGCGGGCGTTCCGATCGAGCTGGTCTACAGCACCGCGAACGGTCGCCTCGTCTCGGTCGACGGGGTCGAGACGCGGGCGGATGCGGATCCCAGCTCGGCCAATAACGACACGATGCAGCCGGGCCTGACCGAAGGCACGCCGGATGACGAAAGCGCCGACGATGCGATGACGGATGGTGCGACCGACGATTCGATGACGGGTGACGCGGACGCGACCCCCGACGCGGGCGACGTGGGCGACACGACCGAGGGCACCGACGCCACGGATGGCGGCGATGCGGGCGATACCGGCAGCGACACGGGCAGCCAGGACGGATCGGACGCCGATGCCGGTGGTGATGCCGGCGGCGAATCGGATGGCGGCTCGGACAGCGGTTCGGACGGTGGGTCCGATGGCGGTTCGGACGGCGGTTCGGATGGGGGCGACAGCAACAGCTGATCCGATCCCAGCAAAAGGAAAGGCCCCGCGACATGGCGTCGCGGGGCCTTTTTCAACGCGGGCTCGCGTCGTCTTACAGTGCGCCTTCGCGCTGTGCCTTTTTACGGGCCAGCTTGCGGGCACGACGGACGGCCTCGGCCTTTTCACGGGCTTTCTTGACCGACGGCTTCTCGAAATGCTGCCGAAGCTTCATTTCGCGGAAGACACCTTCGCGCTGAAGTTTCTTCTTCAGAGCACGGAGCGCCTGTTCGACGTTGTTGTCGCGAACATTGACCTGCATGTGGTTGTCACCACCTTCCTAGGTTAGAGTTGATAGAATTGCAGGAAGCGCCCCGATACCAGACGGGCGGCTTCTTGTCCAGACTGGCGGCAGACGAGGCGAATGATGACCCAGACCGACCGCGATGCGCTGCTGGATGCCGCGCTCATCCACGTCCCCTTCGAGGGGATGAACGACGCCGCCCTGCGTGCGGGTGCGCGCGACATTGGCATGGCTGCCGACCTGGTCGCGGTGCATTTCCCGCGTGGGGGCGCGGATCTTGCAGCGGCCTATCACCGGCGGGCGGATGCGGCGCTGCGCGACAGGCTGGCGACGGACCCGCCGCAGGGGCGTTTCCGCGACCGCGTGTCCGATTCGGTCTGGGCGCGGCTGGATCTGGTCGATCCCGAACTGGTCAGGGCAGGGGCCGCGACGCTGGCCATGCCGCAGAACGCGGGGCTGGCCGCGCGGCTGGTCTGGGAAACCGCCGATGCGATCTGGACGGGGCTCGGCGACAACTCGGACGACGTGAACTGGTATTCCAAGCGGGCAACGCTGTCGGCGGTGATCTCGGCCACGGTGCTGTTCTGGCTGGGCGACGAATCCGAGGGGCGGGCCGACACGCGCGAATTCCTGAACCGCCGGATCGAAGGCGTGATGCGCTTCGAGGGGGTGAAGGCGAAACTGTCGCGGCTGCCGGGCGTTTCCGCCGTGACGCGCGGTGCCTTCGGCTGGGTCCGTGCGCCGCGCAGCCATCCGCTGCCCGGCAAGACCCGCTGAGCGCCGCCAGAAGCCAAGGAGAGAAGATGTTCCCTGACAGCATGACCGCGGTCGAGATCGCGTCCCCCGGCGCGGCCGACCAGCTTCGCGTGACCACGCGTCCGGTGCCTGTTCCGACCCACGACCAGATCCTGATCCGCATCGACCATGCGGGCGTGAACCGTCCCGACGTGCTGCAGCGGGCCGGCGCCTACGACCCGCCCGCGGGCGCATCCGACCTGCCGGGGCTGGAATGTTCCGGCGAGATCGTGGCCGTGGGGGCGGGCGTCACCCGCTGGCGCAAGGGCGAGAAGGTCTGCGCGCTGCTGCCCGGCGGCGGCTATGCCGAATATGCCGTCTGCCACGCCGATCACGCGCTGCGCATTCCCGAAGGACTGTCCATGGCCGAGGCCGCGGCCATCCCCGAAACCGCCTTCACCGTCTGGTCGAACGTCGTCCAGCGCGGCGGCCTGACCGGGGGCGAGCGGTTCCTGGTGCATGGCGGCACCTCGGGGATCGGCATGATGGCGATCCAGACGGCGCGCGCGCTTGGGGCGCGGGTCTTCGCCACGGCGGGCAGCGACGACAAGTGCCGCGCGATCGAGGCCCTGGGCGCGACGGCGATCAATTACCGCGAACAGGATTTCGTCAAGATCCTGCGCGAGGCGGGCGGCGCGGACCTGATCCTGGACATGGTCGGCGGCAGCTATATCCCGCGCAACATCAAGGCGTTGGCGCAGGACGGGCGGCTGGTGATGATCGCCTTCCTCGAAGGTCCGAAGGTCGATCTGAACTTTGCGCAGATCATGGTGAACCGCCTTACCGTCACCGGCTCGACGCTGCGCCCGCAATCCGATGTCGCCAAGGCCGAGATCGCGGACCAGCTGCGCAAGCAGCTGTGGCCCATGATCGCGGCGGGTTCGGTCGGCGTGACCATCGACAGCGAATTCGCCCTGGCCGACGCCGCCGAGGCCCATCGCCGGATGGAGACGAGCGAGCATATCGGCAAGATCGTCCTGAAGGTCGGGGCTTAACGCACGGCCTCCATCAGGATGCTGGCGCGGCTGCAGTCGCGCCGGACATCCGGGGCGCAGTCGCGGAACTGCAGATCCTTGGTCATGCAGATCTTCAGCTCGGTCAGGGCGCCGTCGCGGCAGGCCACGGTCAGCCCGTCGGGGCCGATCTCCGGATTGACCTCCAGGAACGCCTCTTCGACGACGGCGGGGGGCAGGGTGATGTCGCGGCCCAGATCGTCGAACACCTCGGGGATGGTCAGCGATTCGTAGGCCTGCCGTGTCGCGTCATAGTAATCGCGCGATGACAGCCCCGTGCAGCGCCCGTGCTTCTGCCACTGATACCAGGCAAGGCCGCCGGACCCCATCACGTCCGCCATCGCCTGGCTTTCGCGCCGGGACGGGTCGCGTTCGCGGGTGTTGCAATATTCCGGCCAGCCATCCTCGTATTGCGGCCATAGCCCGTGGACGCTGAAGTCGCGGCCCGTTCCGCCCCTGCATTCGGGGGCGTCGCGGTCGTCGCCGGTGGTCGAACACCATGTCGGCTGCCAGGACACCGCCAGCACGTAGTAATCGAAATCGCCGGCCACGTCTGCCGTGGCGGGAAGGGGCGCGGCAAGGGCCGCAAGCAGGGTCATCATCTTGCGCATGGGAACAGATTAGCCGCACCCGCGCGCCTGTCCATGCCCCATGCCGCGCGAATCCTCTTTTCCCCGGCCCCCGAAAACGCTATATCCCACCGCAATTCCCCCCCGAAAACGAGGAATGGCGCGAGCCGAAAGCCGTTTTTCCGGCCAAGCCCCCCATGTTCGGGACCAAGTTGCGAAGGAGACTGACATGAGCAAGCCGCTGATGGCCAAGGCCACCGCCGTCTGGCTGGTGGACAACACCACGCTCAGCTTCAAGCAGATCGGCGATTTCTGCGGTCTGCACGAGCTGGAGGTTCAGGGCATCGCCGATGGCGACGTGGCCGCGGGCGTGAAGGGTTACGACCCCGTCGCCTCGAACCAGCTGGACGCCGAGGAGATCAAGCGCGCCGAGGGCAGCCCCACCTACAAGCTGCGCCTGAAGCACAACCCCGCCGCCGATGGCGAGGAAAAGCGCCGTGGCCCGCGTTACACCCCGCTGTCCAAGCGCCAGGACCGTCCGAACGCGATCCTGTGGCTGGTCAAGTTCCACCCGGAACTGGCCGATGCGCAGATCGCCAAGCTGGTCGGCACCACCAAGCCCACGATCAACTCGATCCGCGAGCGCACGCACTGGAACATCCAGAACATGCAGCCGATCGACCCGGTCGCGCTTGGCCTGTGCCGCCAGACCGAACTGGACGCGGCCGTGCAGAAGGCCGCCAAGAAGGGCGGCGCGGAAGGCGGCGTGATGTCGGATGACGAACGTCGCAAGCTGGTCAGCACCGAGACCTCGCTGTCGATGACGGACGAGCCGCGCCTGCCCAGCTCGATCGCTGGCCTCGAGAACTTCTCGCTCAGCCGCGACGAGGACGAGAAGCCCGAACCCGAAATCGACGCGGACAGCTTCTTCAATCTGCCCGACAGCTCGGATGATGACGAGGACGAGGATCGCTGATCCCGTCCCCGATTGCGAAGAAACGAAAAGGCCGGCGGTGACGCCGGCCTTTCCCGTTTGTGTGGTGGCAGATGCCGATCAAGTGCGTCCGCGAACGGCCCGCGCGATGAAGATCAGGATGCACGCGCCCACGAAGCCCGCCAGCAGGTAGCCCAGGCTGAAGCTGGCCCCCGCGGCATAGAGGCCCAGAACCGAGCCGAAGATGAAGTTGAACAGGACCGCGCCGATGATGCCCAGAAGGATGTTCATCAACAGGCCCATGTCGGACTTCATGAATTTCTCGGCAAGCCATCCTGCGATGCCGCCCACGATGATTGCTGCAAGCCAGCCCATATCAGCCTCCTAGTGTGATGTCGCGGGCTGGAAGCGCCCGCGACCGCTGCAGGGTGAACGTGGGTCGCGGGCAGGGGTTCCGCAGCTGTCGATCAGACCGACAGGCAGATGTATTTCATCTCCAGATAGTCATCCAGGCCGTGATGGCTGCCCTCGCGGCCCAGGCCCGACTGCTTGACGCCGCCGAAGGGTGCGACCTCGGTCGAGATGATCCCCGTGTTCACGCCGACGATGCCGTATTCCAGCGCCTCCTGAACGCGGGTGATGCGGCCGACATCGCGGGCATAGAAATAGGATGCCAGCCCGAAGATCGTGGCGTTCGCGGCCTCGACGGCCTCGTCCTCGGTCTCGAAGCGGAACAGGGGGGCCAGCGGGCCGAAGGTCTCTTCGGTGGCGACCTTCATGTCCGAGGTGACGCCCGTGACGACCGTCGGTTCGAAGAACAGCCCGTCCTTGGCCTTGCCGCCGGTCAGGACCTGCCCGCCATTCTCGGTCACGTCGCGGATATGTTCCTGCACCTTGCCGACCGCGTCCTCGTTGATCAGCGGGCCGGTGGTGGTTCCGTCCTCCAGCCCGTCGCCGACCTTCAGCTTGGACACGGCTGCCGCCAGCTTCTCGGCGAAGGCGTCATAGACCCCCGATTGCACATAGATGCGGTTCGCGCAGACGCAGGTCTGGCCGTTGTTGCGGAACTTCGAGGCCATCGCGCCCTCGACCGCGGCATCCAGGTCGGCGTCGTCGAAGACGATGAAGGGCGCGTTGCCGCCCAGCTCCATGCTGCATTTCATCACTTGGTCGGCGGCCTGGCGCAGCAGGATGCGCCCCACCTCGGTCGAGCCGGTGAAGGTCAGCTTGCGGACCTTGTGGTTCTCGCAGAATTCCTTGCCGATATCGCTGCTGCGGGTCGAGGGGATGACCGACAGGATGCCCTTGGGCAGGCCCGCGCGTTCGCCCAGGACCGCCATCGCCAGCGCCGACAGGGGCGTTTCGGCAGCCGGGCGCGCGACGAAGCCGCAGCCCACGGCCAGCGCGGGACCGGCCTTGCGTGCGATCATCGCGTTCGGGAAGTTCCACGGCGTGATCGAGCCCACGACCCCGATCGGCTGGCGGATCACGCTGATGCGCTTGTCGGGCTGGTGGCCGGGGATCGTCTCGCCATAAACACGCTTGGCCTCCTCGCCGAACCACTCGATGAAGCTGGCGCCATAGGCGATCTCGCCCTTGGCCTCGGCCAGCGGCTTGCCCTGCTCGGCGGTCAGGATGGTGCCCAGGTCGTCCTGGGCCTCGATCATCAGGTCGTACCACTTGCGCATGACCTGCGCGCGTTCCTTGGCGGTGCGGGCGGCCCAGCCCTTCATCGCGGCCTCGGCGGCGTCGATGGCGCGGGCGCATTCGGCGCGCGACACGTCCGCCACATGCGCGATCACGTCGCCCCGCGCGGGGTTCGTGACCTCGAAGGTCGCGCCGTCATCGGCATCGACCCATTCGCCCGCCACGAAGGCGCGTGTCTCCAGCAGCGAGGGGTCGCGCAGCAGGGATTTCAGATCGGTGGATTGCTTGGTCATGGTCGCTCCTTCGGGGACGTGGCGTCACCTGAGCACGGCGCCGGTCGCTTGTCAAAACGGGGATCGGGTTCCGTGCCCAAGGGAAAATCTTAAGTGATGGACCCGTGTGGAACGCGGAGGTCGGGCGGAATGTTTCCTGCCCATTCCGGCCCCGCGATGGGCCGCTTGGACAAGGATGAACGCGATGATGACGAAGATCATGACGACCAGTGCCGCAGCCCTGCTGGGCCTGTCGGGTGCCGCATTCGCGCAGGCGACCACCGCGACCGCCGCCACCGATCTGAACGTGCGCCAGGGCCCCGGCGTGCAGCACGAGGTGATCGGCTCGATCCCCGCGGGCGACGAGGTGAACGTCGTCGGCTGCATCGACAGCGCCAACTGGTGCGAGGTCAATTCCGACACGATCGACGGCTGGGCCTATGGCGACTACCTGAACGTCACTGCGGGCGACGAGATCGTCAGCCTCTATCCGAACCGGCAGGATATCGGCGTGACGGTGATCGAGGCCCCGGCCCAGCCTGACAACAGCGGCCAGAACACCGCCGTCGGCGGCGTCGGCGGCGCAGCGATGGGCGCGCTGATCGGCGGTCCGGTCGGTGCGGTGGCAGGTGCCGCGATCGGTGGCGGCGCGGGTGCCGCGGCCAGCGTGGAGCCCGAGGCCGAGGTCACGACCTATGTCACCTCGAACAGCGTCGATCCGGTCTATCTGGAAGGCGAGGTCGTCCTTGGTGCGGGCGTCCCCGAGACGGTGAACATCTACGACATCCCCGAGGCACCGGAATATCGCTATGCCCAGATTAACGGGCAGACGGTTCTTGTGGATCCAAACGACCGCCAGATCGTTTACATCTATCGCTAAGCTGTCCCTCTTGGCGATCTCTGATGGGGCGGTGCGTCATGTGCGCACCGCCTTTTCCTTATGCGAAGCGGGTTTGCCATGCAGGTTGCAGGTCGCCTGGCAGGGCGGTCGCGGCATGGACCCCCCGTGCGATGGCGCGCGCAAGCACGCAGGCCGCGGCATGGGACAGCGCATAGGCATCGGCCAGCGGATCGCCCATAGGCACGCGCCCGGTCGAGGCCGCGAAGACCAGGTCCCCGTCCAGCGGCGTATGGCTGGGAACCAGCGCGCGGGCCATGCCGTCATGCGCGGCCGTGGCCATCCGGGTCAGGCCCGCCTTGTCCAGCGCCATGTCGGTCGCGACGATGGCGATTGTCGTGGCCTCGCCCATGCGCTTCGCCGGGGGCGGTTCATGTGCTGCGGGAAAGTCGCGGGGCAGGCCCATGCCGCCGAATTCGCCGTCCAGTTCCCACGGCCCGGCCCAGAACTGCCGCCCGTCGCCAACCGTCGCGGACCCGAGCGCGTTGACCGCCACCAGCGCGCCCACAGTCGCGCCGTTTTCCAGGACCGCGCTGGCTGATCCCATGCCCCCGCGCAGGTTGCCCGTCATCGCGCCATATCCCGCACCCGCCGTCCCCAGGTCGAAGCGCGTATCCGCCGCGCGCCATGCCGCCGCCCCAAGCGCGGGATAGGGGTTGGCGTCCCAGTCCTTGTCGCCCCCGTTGATCAGGTCGAACAGGATCGCCCCCGGCACGATGGGGACGCGGGCAGGGCCGATGGCAAAGCCGCGCCCCGCCGCGCGCGCGGCCTCCATCACGCCGTCGCAGGCCGCCAGCCCGAAGGCCGAGCCACCCGACAGGACCAGCGCATCGACGGCGGGGACCAGCTTGTCGGGGGCCAGAAGCTCGGTCTCTCTCGATCCGGGGGCACCACCCATGACGTGGACGGCGGCCGCGAAGGGCGCATCGGCGGTCAGCACGCTGACGCCCGATTTCAGCGCGGGATCATGCGCCTGCCCGACCTTCAGGCCCGCGACGTCGGTGATCAGGTTCAGGGGGCCAGGTCTCATCTGCGTTCCTTCGTGAATGCGATCTGCCTGACCCGCACATGGCGCAGCGATTCGACCATCAGCGCGGTCATCAGCCCGAAGCTGAGCAGCCCGTTCGCCGCCGCCAGCCCGCCCAGGATGCGCCATTCGCGCGGCATCAGCACGTCACCGTAGCCAAGGGTCGTGAAGCTCACCAGCGTGAAGTACATCGCCTCCTCGAAGCCCGCGAAGATGCCCAGAAGATGGAACGCCACTGCCCACAGCCAGACCGACATGGTCACCATCGCAAGCACTGCAAGGCTGGACGCGCCGACGATCAGGATCAGCTTGGGCCGATGGGGCGCGCGCAGCAGCCAACCCTCGTAGCGGGCATAGGCCCATTCCAGAAGCCACATCCACAGGCCCGCGATGGCGATGCTGCCCAGCATCAGCATCGAGCCCAACGCGATCTGTCCCGTCATGACCGCCCTCCCGATCCGCAACAGCGCGGCGCATCTTTACAGGACCCGCGCGCGCACCTATCTGACATCGTCATGGCCAAGGAACCGGAAAACAAGAACTACAAGGTGATCGCCGAGAACCGGCGCGCACGCTTCGACTATTTCATCGAGAGCGATCTCGAGGTGGGCATCGTGCTGACCGGCTCCGAGGTGAAGTCCCTCCGCACGGGGCAGTCGAACATCGCCGAAAGCTATGCCAGCATCGAGGATGGCGAATTGTGGCTGATCAACGGCTATATCGCCACGCTGCTGAATGCGGGCGTCTTCGGGCATGACGAACGCCGCAGGCGCAAGCTGCTGGTCAATCGCCGCGAACTGGCCCGCCTGTGGCAGGCCGTCGGCCGCGAGGGGATGACCCTCGTGCCGCTGGTCATGTATTTCAACCACAAGGGCCTGGTGAAGCTGAAGATCGGCGTCGCCAAGGGCAAGAAGGTCGCCGACAAGCGCGAAACCAGCGCCAAGCGCGACTGGAACCGCCAGAAACAGCGCCTGCTCAAGCAGGGCTGACGCGGCTGCGCCATTGCGCCCCCGCGCCGCGGTCTGTAAGTCAGGACTGCATCAGCGAAGGGGGGCACATGCAGGACGACCCGAGGACGCTTGTCTCGACCGATTGGCTGGCCGCCCATCTGGGCGACCCCGACCTTCGCATCATCGATGCCAGCTGGCACTTGCCCGCATCCGGGCGCGACGCGCGTGCCGAATATGACGGCGCCCATATCCCCGGCGCGCGGTTCTTCGACATCGACGCGATCAGCGACCGCCGCAGCGCGCTGCCCCACATGGCCCCCCCGCCCGAGATGTTCATCAGCCGCATGCGCGCGATGGGCGTGGGCGACGGGCACCAGGTGGTCGTCTACGACAATTCCGACGTGCACAGCGCCGCCCGCGTCTGGTGGACCTTCCGCCTGATGGGCAAGAAGGACGTGGCCGTCCTGGATGGCGGTCTGCCCAAATGGCTGGCCGAGGGGCGCCCGACCGAGGACATGCCCCCCGTCATGCGCGACCGCCACATCACGGTGCAGCGGCAGGCCGGGCTGGTGCGCGACGTCACGCAGGTCGCATCGGCCTCGAAGCTGCGCGACCACGAGATCATCGACGCCCGCGCCCCCGGGCGTTTCCGCGGCGAGGCGGACGAGCCGCGCCCCGGCATGCGCAGCGGCCATATTCCCGGATCGCGGAACCTGCCCTTCGCGCGGCTGTTGAACGACGACGGAACCATGAAGGACGAGGGCGCCCTGCGCGCCGCCTTCGAGGATGCGGGCGTGGACCTGTCCAAGCCCGCGATCACCACCTGCGGCAGCGGCGTGACCGCCGCGATCCTGTCGCTGGCGCTGGAGCGGATCGGCCATCGCAACCATTCGCTCTATGACGGCAGCTGGTCCGAATGGGGCAGCTTCGCCGACCTGAACATCGCAACCGGAGACGCCTGAGATGCTGTCCAACCTCAAACCGCAAGCCGCCGACAAGATCCTGATGCTGATCGAGGAATACAAGGCCGACACCCGACAGGGCAAGGTCGACTTGGGCGTCGGCGTCTACAAGGACCCGCAGGGCGTCACCCCGGTCATGCGCGCCGTCAAGGCCGCCGAGAGCCGCATCTGGGAAACCCAGACCACCAAGACCTATACCGGTCTGGCGGGCGAACCCGAATACCGCGCCGCCATGGCCCGCCTTGTCCTGGACGAGGTTCCGACCGACCGCCTGGCATCGGTTGCCACCGTCGGCGGCACGGGTGCCGTGCGCCAGGCGCTGGAGCTGGCCCGCATGGCGAACCCGGACCTGACGGTGCATGTCTCGGACCCGACCTGGCCGAACCACCTGTCGATCATGAAGTTCATGGGCCTGCCCTTCGTCGAATACCGCTATTTCGACAATGACAGCCGCGGCGTCGATTTCGACGCGATGAAGGAAGACATCGCGCGCGCCAAGAAGGGCGACGTGGTGCTGCTGCACGGCTGCTGCCACAACCCGACCGGCGCGAACCTGACCATGGACCAGTGGGCCGAGGTCGTGGCGATCCTGGAAAAGACCGGGGCCATCCCGCTGATCGACCTTGCCTACCAGGGCTTCGGCGACGGTCTGGACGCCGATGCGCAGGCCACGCGCCTTGTCGCCAAAAGCCTGCCCGAGGTGCTGATCGCGGCATCCTGCAGCAAGAATTTCGGCATCTATCGCGAGCGCACCGGCATCCTGATGGCGCTGGCCGAGAACGGCGCGGCGCGCGACCTGGCGCAGGGCTCGATGGCCTATCTGAACCGCCAGACCTACAGCTTCCCGCCCGATCACGGCGCACGCATCGTCTCGACCATCCTCGACGACCAGGCGCTGCGGGCCGACTGGCAGGCCGAACTGGAAGAGGTGCGCAACACCATGCTGGGCCTGCGCGACCAGCTGGCATCCGAACTGCGCGACCTGTCGGGCAGCGACCGCTTCGACTTCATCGCGCGCCATCGCGGGATGTTCTCGCGGCTGGGCGCCACGCAGGAACAGGTCGAGACGATGAAGCGCGAGGCCGGCATCTACATGGTGGGCGATTCGCGCCTGAACATCGCGGGCCTGAACAGCGACACCGTTCCGGTCCTGGCGCGCGCGATCATCGACGCCGGCGTCTGAACGCCTGGGACGCGAATGTCGAAAGGGGGGTGCCGCGGCGCCCCCCTTTTTTCATGGCTCAGCGCGTGGCCAGCCGCTGTTCGATATAGTCGCGCAGCTCCTCGACCTCGGAGCGGCTGTCCCGCAGGCCCTCCATCGCGGCGCGCAGCTCGGCCTCGGCCCCGGCGACGCGGGATGCCAGCACGGCCTCGCGTTCCTCCAGCAGGGCGATGGCCGCGTCGCGCTCTTCCTCGGCCTCGTGCAGGGACTGGGCCATGCGGTCCAGGTCGGACATGTCGGCCTGCGCGGGGCGGGTGAAGCGATGGACCAGCCAGCTGCAGAGCCAGCCCAGAAGAAAGGCCCCGAACAGGATGATGGCGGTTACGGCGATGAATTCGGATCGGTTCATTCGGCAGGGGTCTCGTCGGTCGGTTCCGCATCCGCCCGGTCCGAGACGCTTGCAGGACGCGCGCCGGGGCGCGGCGTGTCCTCGTCCGGGGTCAGCACCGGCACCCTAATGTTTTCCTCGCGTTCGTCCAGCGTCTCGAACTCTTCGCTGACGCCGACGGTCATCGGGACCATGCCCGCCGCCTCGGAGGCGTGGGGCAGCTGGGGACCCTGCATCTGCGGGGGCATCATGCCGTGGCGGGGCAGGTCGGGGCCGAAGACGGGCGGCAGCTGCGGCCCCTGCATCGCGGCATCGTCGGCAGGCGCATCGTCGGGTTCGTCGGGCGCCGAGGTCACGCCCGAGATGGTGACGGGCGGTTCCAGCGCGTCGGTCTGCACGGGGCGCGGGGTCAGCAGGCGGAACTCGATCCGGCGGTTCGCCTCGCGGCCGGCCTCGGTCTCGTTCGTGTCGATGGGCTGGCTTTCGCCATAGCCGCGAGAGGTCATGTTGGCGGTGTTGATCCCGGCATCCGACATGGCCTGCACGATGGCCTGCGCGCGGCCCCGCGACAGTTCGGCGTTGAAGCCCTCGGATCCCTGGCTGTCGGTATGCCCGCCCGCCTCGATCTGGAAATCGGCGCAATCGGCCATCACGTCCGACAGCAGGGCCAGCGTGGGGGCGGGATCGCCGGCGATGGTGGACTTGCTCGGCTCGAAGCCGATCTCGCTCTCGCTCATGATGCGGTTCAGCTGGGCCACGCATTCCTCGCCGTCGGGCAGGCCCAGTGCCGGGTCCAGCCTGCGGTCATAGCGGATCGCCAGCTGATAGCGCGCACCCGCGCCCAGCCTGCGCGACAGGATGGCGGCGGCGCGGTCGGTCGCGCTCGGGTCGCCGGACATGCCGGTCAGCGCGACCATGTCGGGGGTGACGCGGGTGCTGCCCGATTCCAGCGCGTCCATCGCCTCGAGCGCGGCGATCACGCGGACGGTCCAGCCGCCCGGCACGGTCTCGTCGTCGCGAAGGCCGCTTTCGGCGATGTCGAAGCGGCTGGCGGCAAAGCTGGAGACGGCCTGCCGCATCTGTTCGTCGGCCATGCGGCCACGCATCGACAGCGTGCCCTGGTCGGTCAGGGTCGCCAGGAACTCGATCGGGGCGGCGGCGCGCGGCTCGGCCTGCTCCAGCGTCGCATCCAGCGAGAAGACGGCGGGCAGGCGCTGTTCCAGCCGCGCGACCGCCTGCTCGAACAGGGCGGGGTCCACGCCTGCGGGCGCGACCAGCGCGACATCGGCATCCGACAGCGTGACATCGCCCTGACCCAAGGCTGCGACCGTCTCGATCGCGGCGGCGGCGGCCTCGCCCCATTCCGGGGTGGGCGCACCCAGCCCCAGGGTGCAGTTCGCAGGCCCCGCAAGACCCGCCTTGCGCGCGGCATCGGTGATCAGCGTGCGCGCATCCTCGGTCTCGGCTGCGCAGGCGTCGAAGCGCGGGCCGGTGCCATCCATGACATAGCGCAGCGTGAAGGGCGCGATGACCGGGCGCGGGGCCGAGATGGTGGCGTCCAGCGTCACGCCCTGCGGACGCGCGCGCTGCAGCGCGGTCTCCATCCGGCCCTTGTCCTGCCGGCTGTCGGCCAGCGCCGCGACCGCGACCTTGCCCGGCGCGATCGAGATCTTGGCCTGGGGCGCAAGGCGCGCGGCCTCGATCCCGAAGCGCAGCGCGGCGTCCCAGCCGTCGGGCACCGGATAGTCCGCGCTCTCCAGAAGGTCGGTGACCGGCAGGCCGCCCGTCTCCAGCCCCGCCAGCAGCGAGGCGCGGTCCAGCGCGGCGGGCACCAGCCCGATCAGCGACAGGCCCTGGTCGTTGCGCAGCAGCTCGATCTCGAATTCGGGGGGGCTGAGCGCGTCGATGGCGGCGACGGTCATGTCGTCGATGACGCGGCTGGCATCCACCGCGGTCGAGGCGTCGGTCATCGCGCGGAAGCGGTCCACCTCGGTCGGGGCGGTGCCGGTCAGGCGCACCTGCAGCCCGTCGGTGGTGACGTCGGCCCAGTCGTGGCCGGACAGCTGCAGCGCGCGGGTCACGTCCTGGGCCGAGCGTTTCTCGATGAAGCTGGAAGCGGCCTCGGCCCCCGCCCATGCAAGCCCCCCGGCCGCCCCCAGCAGCAGGACGGTGGCCATAGAGGTCGATATGCGGGATCGCTTGCGCGCCATTGCTCAGCCTTGACTTGTTTCCAGCGTCGAACCGATAGCCACGCGAACCCCGTCACGCAATCATGCGAGGCCCGCCACGGCAAGAAACAGCGCAAGGATCAGCCCCGCATCGCGGTTGGACCGGAACAGGCGCAGGCAGGTATCGCCCTGATCCGGCTGGAATTTGCGAAGCTGCCAGCCTAGGTGCAGGCCGAAACCCGCGACGCCCGCCCAGGCAATCAACAGATTGCGACCGGGCAGCGCGGTGGCCAGCATCAGCACCAGGACCGCGCCCAGGGCGAATCCCGCAAGGATGCGCGGGCTTTTGTCGCCGAACAGCCGCGCGGTGGATTTCACCCCGATCAGGGCGTCGTCCTCGGCGTCCTGGTGGGCATAGATGGTGTCGTAGAAGATCGTCCAGGCGATGGCCCCCAGCCATGCCACGACAGGGGCCGCATCGACACGGCCCGCATGCGCGGCATAGGCCAGCATGACGCCCCAGTTGAAGGCCAGCCCCAGGAAGATCTGCGGCCACCAGGTGAAGCGTTTCGCGAAGGGATAGATCGCGACCAGCGCCAGCGAGGCGACGCCCATCCAGATCGCGGCCTGCCCCAGGGTCAGCAGGATCGCCAGCCCGATCAGCCCCTGCGCGATCAGCCAGCCATAGGCGCCCCGCAGCGTGACCTGTCCGCTTGGCAGCGGGCGCGAGCGGGTGCGTGCGACCTGCGCGTCGATCCGGCGGTCGGTGATGTCGTTCCAGGTGCAGCCCGCGCCCCGCATGACGAAGGCGCCGATGGTGCAGGCCAGCGCGATCCACGCATCGAACCAGCGCGGCCCGTCTGCCATCATCGCCAGCCCGATCCCCCACCAGCAGGGCAGCAGCAGCAGCCATGTCCCGATGGGCCGGTCCGCGCGGCTGAGCCGCAGCCAGGGGCGCGACCATGGCGGGGCGATCTCATCGACCCAGTTTCCCTTCGGCGCGTCGACGACCGCGTCTGGTCTTTCCGTGCTGCTTTGCATAGCGTTGCCCATCATGGCGAAGATACGATTGTTCATAGATCACCCCCTTGCCGCGGGACAACCCGTCCCGCTGGATCAGGGCCAGGCACATTACCTGTCGGGCGTCATGCGCCAGCGCGAAGGGGCCGAGGTCGCCGTCTTCAACGGGCGCGACGGCGAATGGACCGCGCGCATCGACCGGCTGGCCAAGCGCGAGGGCACGCTGATGCCCGTCGCGCAATCGGCCCCGCAGCAGGACCCGCCCGACCTGTGGCTGATCTTCGCGCCGATCAAGAAGGCCCGCACCGACTTCATCGTCGAAAAGGCCGCCGAGATGGGCGCCGCCCGCATCATGCCGGTCCAGACCGATCACACCAATTCCGAACGCATCCGGCAGGACCGCCTTCAGGCCCATGCCGTCGAGGCCGCCGAGCAATGCGGCGGCACCTTCGTCCCCGAGGTGACCGACCTTCAGCCCCTGCAGCGCATGCTGTCGGACTGGGATCCGGCGCGGCGCATCCTCTGGGCCGACGAATCGCGCGTGGGGGTGGCCGAAACGCTGGCGGGCCTGCCGGCGGGCCCCTGGGCCATCCTGATCGGCCCCGAGGGGGGATTCTCGGGGAACGAGCGTCGTCAGCTGGCAAATCTTGATCACGTCGTTCCGATCAGCCTGGGACCGCGCATCCTGCGCGCCGATACGGCAGCGGTGGCCGCGATGGCCCTGTGGCAGGCGGCGCTTGGGGATTGGGGCGGGGGCTGATCGGTCGATTCGCCGGTCCTTCATGACAAAATGATGGCCGATCCGTCATTTTCGCCTGCAAAAACTGCATAGCGGGGTTGAGGCTTTGACGCCTACTGTTTTCGGACTGCCCGAAATATATCCCCGGCATCCGCAACATTGCCCCAGGAAGGGGCAGTCTGAAAACAGGTGATACAGATGGCGACGATCGAAACGAACCGCAGCATGACCGCTGGCGTGGCCGGCTGGGGCGTGGGCAATGTCGTCGCGTCGATTGTCTCGGCCTTTGTCGGCTGGCGCGAAACCCGCCAGACCCGCAAGGAGCTGAGCCGCCTGTCCGACCGCGAGCTGGACGATATCGGCCTGTCCCGCGGCGACATCGAGCGCATTGCACGCGGCCACTGAGCCCATCGACCCGACGGATGAACGAAACCCCCGGCAGGATTGCGCGGGGGTTTTTTCATGTCCGGCGAGGCGGTGAGGGCCTTCAGCGGCCCATCACCAGCGTGGACCATTCCACCAGGTCGTCGCGGCGGATCAGGGCAAAGCCCGCGGCCTCGTAGGCGGCGACGACTTCGTCGGCCTGCGTGGTCAGGATGCCCGACATGACGATGCGCCCGCCTTCGGCCACATGTTTCGCCATGTCGCCCGACAGGTCGATCAGCGGCTGCTTCAGGATGTTGGCAAGCACCAGGTCATAGGGCGCGGCCTCGTGCAGGGTCGGGTGATCGAAGCCCGCGGCCTCGAGGCAGACGACACGACCGTCCAGCCCGTTCGCGATCACGTTCGCGGCAGCGGTGTCCACGGCGACCGGGTCGATGTCGCTGGCAAGCACCGTCACCGGCCAGACGCGCGCGGCGCCCATGGCCAGAACGGCGGTGCCGCAGCCGATATCGGCGATGCGATGCGGCGCGAACCCGTCATTCGCCAGCCGGTCCACGGCCTCGAGGCAGCCCTTGGTGGTGTTGTGGTGACCGGTGCCGAAGGCCATCGCGGCCTCGATGCACAGGGCCTCGACGCCTTCGGGGACGTTCTCGGCGTCGTGGCTGCCATGGACATAGAAGCGCCCCGCGCTGACCGGCGTCAGTTCGCGGCGCACATGGGCCACCCAGTCCACCTCGGGCAGTTCCGACACGACGAAGGGGTTGGCCCCATGCGCCGCCGCCAGCAGCGCCAGCGAGATCTCGTCCGGGGTCTCGGTGAAATAGGCGCCGACCTCCCACCGGTCGGACCCGTCCTCGATCTCGAAGACGCCGGTGCCGACGGGTTCGGGGGTCAGGTCCTCGCAGGCCTCGGCCAGCGCCTCGGCGGCCTCGCGGCCCTTGGTGTGGGTCAGTGCGGTATAGGTGGGCATCAGATCGCGTCCGGGTTGGGAAGGCTTGCCTCTACTCCGGTGCCCTTGAGCCCGCAATAACCTTCGGGGTTCTTGTGCAGATACTGCTGATGGGCCTCGTGGGCGGGCCAGAAGGGGCCGGCATCGACGATCTGCGTGGTGATGGCACCGAAGCCCTGCACGGCAAGGCGGTTGTCGAAATCGACCTTCGCGGCCTCGGCGGCGGCGCGCTGATGATCGCTGAAGGTCATGATCAGGCTGCGATACTGGGGCCCTACGTCGTTGCCCTGCCGGTCGCCCTGCGTCGGGTCGTGGTTTTCCCAGAACAGCTGCAGCAGGTGGTCATAGCTGATCAGCGCCGGGTCGAAGACGATGCGCACGACCTCGGCATGGCCGGTATCGCCGCGCTTGACCTGGTCGTAGGTCGGGTTCTGGACGGTCCCCCCGGCAAAGCCGACCTCGGTCAGCCAGATGCCCTCCTGCTTCCAGAACAGCCGCTCGACCCCCCAGTAGCAGCCCATGCCGAAGATCGCCTGTTCGTGGCCGGCGGGCGGGTTGGCGCCAAGGGGGCGGTGGAATATCGCGTGTTCGGTCATGGATCTGCCTGTTCGTGCTGTTTTCGGTCCGGAACGCATGGGGCGGGGTCGCGGTTCAGCCGCGCGGATGGGCGGCACGATAGACCGCCATCAGCCGGGCGTCATCCACCCCGGTATAGACCTGCGTGGTCGACAGGCTGGAATGGCCCAGCAATTCCTGGATGGTGCGCAGATCGCCGCCTTCGGCCAGCAGATGCGTGGCGAAGCTGTGGCGCATCGCGTGGGGCGTGGCGCTGGCGGGCAGCCCGAGCGAGGCGCGCGCATCCCGCATCACCTTGGACACCGCCGCATGGGACAGCGCGCCACCGCGCACGGCGCGGAACAGCGGCAGGTCGGGCGCGACCTGCCACGGGCAGAGCCGCACGTATTCCGCGACGGCCTGCTGCGTCACCGGAAGGATCGGCACGCGGCGTTCCTTGTTGCCCTTGCCGCGGATCGTCAGCGCATCGGCCATGGGCCAGTCGCGCCCGGTCATGGCCAACACCTCGCCCACGCGCAGGCCGGACCCCCACATCAGCGTCAGCACGGCAGTGTCGCGCGCGGCGATCCAGTCCACCTCGTGCAGCGATGCGCGGTCCAGCGTGGCCTGCGCCTGTTCGGGCGTCAGCGGGCGGGGCAGGGATCGCGCGTATTTCGGGCTGCGGGCCGACAGCGCGGGCGACAGGTCCATCTCCTCGCGGTCCGAGATCCAGCGCAGGAAGCTGCGCACCGCCGACTGCCTGCGCGCCAGCGACCGCGCCCCCAGGCCCCGCGCCCGTTCCGAGGCCGCGAAGGCGCGCATGTCCGATTGCGTCAGGCGTTCCAGCGCGCGGGGGGCCGGCGCCTCGCCCCAGTGGCTGCCGATGAATTGCAGGAAGGTCAGCAGGTCGCCGCGATAGGCGGTGATCGTATAATCCGAGCGGTCGCGGGTCGAGGCCTCGGTTTCCAGCCAGCGTTTCAGCGCGTCGCTGGTCGCGGGCGACAGCGCGAGGGGCTGGCCGGTCATGCCCGCAGCCGGTCCAGCAGGACCAGCCGGAAGACCTGCGCGAAGAACCGCAGCAGGTCGGTGCCGTGGGCGGGCTGGAACCGCGAGGGGTCGGCGCTGCCCATCAGGATCAGCGCGGGCGGGCGACCCTGGCCCAGGTCCAGCGGGATCAGCGCCTCGGAGGCGACGCGGCGGCCATGGGCGGGTTCGGTGACGATCGCGGCGCGGCGCAGCTGGATATCCTCGCCCCGAGGGGCGCGTCGGCCCGCGGCCAGTGCCAGCTCGACCGCGCCTTCGGGCAGGACGATCACGTCCTCGGGCAGGCGTGGCAGGCCGGGGCCGTGTTCGACCAGCAGGCGCAGCGTCTCGATGCGCAGAAGGGGGGCGATGTGAGATTGCAGCGCGCCGACAAGATCGGCCAGGTCGGTGCATTCCAGAAGACCCAGCACGGCGCGATGCACGACCGCAGTGCCCGACTGGTTGTCATAGGCGGCGGCGATGACGGTCTCGTGCGCGGATTCCAGGCGGTCCAGCCGGGATTCCAGCGCCTCCATGGCGCGGCCTCGGATGTCGATGACGTTGTCGCCCAGATCGGCCTCTCGGGCGTCGACCAGGGCGCGCATCAGGTCTCGGTCGGACAGGATGGCCTCGGGGCTGGCGATCAGCTTCGCCTTCGTTTCCGGATCCAGCCCTGCCTCCATCGCGGCCCCCTTGCGCCTGTGTCGCCCGGCCCCGTCATGCGGGGCGCGGGCCGTGTTCGCGAAGGCTCAGACGATCTTCTGACCGGTCTGCGCCCAGTCGGCATTGAACTGCGCCAGACCCTTGTCGGTCAAGACGTGGTTGGCCATCGCCTTGATGACGGCGGGGGGCGCGGTGATCACGTCCGCGCCGATCTTGGCGGCATCGGTGATGTGGCTGACGCTGCGGATCGAGGCCGCGAGGATCTCGGTCTCGAAGCCGTAATTGTCATAGATCTCGCGGATGTCGGCGATCAGGTCCATGCCGTCCAGGTTGATGTCGTCCAGGCGGCCGATGAACGGGCTGATGAAGGTCGCGCCCGCCTTGGCGGCCAGCAGCGCCTGCGCCGCGCTGAAGCACAGCGTGACGTTGACCATGTGGCCTTCGTCCGACAGGACGCGGCAGGCCTTCAGGCCGTCCCAGGTCAGCGGGACCTTGACGGTGATGTTCTCGGCGATCTTGGCCAGGTGACGGCCTTCGCGGATCATGTCCTCGGCCTTCTCGGCGACGACTTCGGCGCTGACGGGGCCGTCGACCAGATCGCAGATCTCCTTGGTGACTTCCGCGATGTCGCGGCCCGATTTCAGGATCAGCGACGGGTTCGTGGTGACGCCGTCCACCATGCCCAGATCGTTGAGTTCCTTGATGGCGGCGACATCGGCGGTATCGACGAAGAATTTCATGACCTGCTCCCTCAGATGCGGTTCGGCATGGTGATAGCGCAGAAGCATCCCGCCCGAAAGGGTCGGGATGGTCTTGTCAGCCGACCCCTTGCGGGTATTCATGCAGGTGCAATGTCGAAGCTTCCCGAATTCCTTCCGCCACGCGCGCGCATCGCGGTCCTGACGACCGAACCGGTGGGGGTGCTGGATTACCTTGCCCCGGACGAAGGCGTGCGCGTGGGCGCGCTGGTCCTCGTGCCGCTCGGGCCGCGCCGGACGCTCGGGGTGGTGTGGGGGCCGGGCATGGGCGATTTCGACCTGGCCAAGCTGCGGCAGGTCGTGCGGGTGCTGGACGCCCGGCCCTTCGATCCGGGGTTCCTGGAATTCCTGACCCGCGCCGCCGATTACACCCTGACACCGCCGCCCCTGATGCTGCGCATGGCGACGCGCGCGCCCGATCTGGACCAGCCCCCCGCCGCGCGGCGCGTGATCGTGCCGGGCGATGCGCAGCCGCAGCGCATGACCGAGGCCCGAACCCGCGTGATGCAGGTCGTCGCCGATCACGGCGGGGCCAGCTTCGCGCCGTCCGAACTGGCGCAGTTGGCGGGCGTGGGCACGTCGGTGGTCAAGGGGCTGGTGGCCCAGGGCGCGCTTGCGGAAATCGAGGCCCCGCGCGATCTGCCCTATCCGCGGCTGGACCCCGACCTTCCGGGCAAGGAACTGGGCGCCGACCAGCAGGTCGCGGCGGACGATCTCTGCGCCCGCATCCGGGCGGGCGGATACGGCACGACCCTGCTGCGCGGCGTCACCGGGTCCGGCAAGACCGAGGTCTATCTCGAGGCCGTGGCCGAGACCCTGCGCGCCGGTCGGCAGGCGCTGGTCCTGCTGCCCGAGATCGCGCTGTCGTCCGAATTCCTCGACCGGGTCGAGGCCCGCTTCGGCGCGCGCCCCGGCGAATGGCACAGCGGCATCACCCGCACCGAACGCAGGCGCCTGTGGCACATGGCCGGCCGAGGAGAGGTCGGGCTGGTCGTCGGCGCCAGATCGGCGCTGTTCCTGCCCTTCCGCGACCTTGGCCTGATCGTCGTCGACGAGGAGCATGACGGCAGCTACAAGCAGGAGGATGTCGTCTTCTACAGCGCCCGCGACATGGCGGTGCTGCGCGCCTCCATGAACAAGGCGCAGGTGGTGCTGGCCTCGGCGACGCCCAGCCTGGAAAGCTGGGTGAACGCGGGGGCGGGCAAATACGCCCGGCTGGACCTGCGGTCGCGATACGGCGCGGCCGAGCTGCCCGACATGGCCGCGATCGACCTGCGCTCCGAGGCGATGGAGCAGGGGCGCTGGATCTCGCCCACGCTTGCCCGCGCGGTCGAGGAGCGGCTGGCCAAGGGGGAACAGTCGCTGCTGTTCCTCAACCGGCGCGGCTTCGCGCCCGTCACCGTCTGCCGTGCCTGCGGCGAACAGATCGGCTGCCACCAATGCGATGCGCGCATGGTGGAACACCGCTTCCAGAACCGCCTCGTCTGCCACCAATGCGGCGAAACCCGCCCCATCCCCCCCGCATGCCCGTCTTGCGGGGTCGAGGGCAAGCTGGCCCCCGTCGGCCCCGGCGTGGAACGCATCGCCGAAGAGGTCGCCGCCCGCTTTCCCGATGCGCGGGCGGAGATCCTGTCCTCGGACCTGTTCCAGTCGGCCCGCGCGCTGAAGGAAAGCATCGCGCGCATCTCGGACGGGGCCGCCGACATCATCATCGGCACGCAGATCGTGGCCAAGGGGCACAATTTCCCGAAGCTGACGCTGGTCGGCGTGATCGACGCGGATCTGGGGCTGCAGGGGGCCGACCTGCGCGCGGCGGAACGCAGCTTCCAGCTGATGCGCCAGGTCGCGGGCCGTGCGGGACGGCAATCGGGGGCCGCGCCGGGGGTGGCGCTGCTGCAGACCCACCAGCCCGATCACGCGGTGATCCGCGCGATCCTGTCGGGTCAGGACGAGACGTTCTGGGATGCCGAGGCCGCGGGCCGCCAGGCGGCGGGCATGCCGCCCTTCGCAAGGCTGGCCGGGATCATCCTGTCCCATCCCGACCAGGCGGCGGTCGCGGATTTCGCGCGGCACCTGGCGGAACGCGCGCTGCCTTTGGGGCAGATCGGCGCCGATCTGTGGGGGCCCGCGCCCGCGCCCATCGCCCGCGTGCGGGGCCGGTTCCGCATGCGCATGCTGATCCGCGCGCCGCGACAGGCCCCGTTGCAGCAGGCCATCGCGGATTGGCTGGAGGGGATCAAGCTGCCCACGAACATGCGCCTTTCGGTCGATATCGACCCGCAAAGCTTCCTGTGACGCTTTCTGTTAGGGATCAGTTCCGCAGGACGATGCAGCGCCCGCCGAGGCGCTTGAACTGGGTGCAGAAGCGCGCGGCCTCGGCCCGGCTGCCATAGCCCACCTGCGCGGTATAGACCGCGCGCGGCATCCCGTTCAGGCGCTTGCGGACATATCCGACCTGCGCGCCGTTCAGGATCGGACGCAGCGTGCGGTTCAGCCGCGCGACTTGCTGCGCCGCGCCTGCCTGGCTGGGATGGCTGGCCACGATCACGCCCCAGGGCATGACCGGCGGCTGGGTCGAGAATTCGCGCAGGCTGCGGTTCCCGGCCATCTCCTCGCAGGCGGGGCGGAAGGCCGTGTCCTCGGCCAGGGCCAGCTTCAGTTCATCCGCGCCGGGCGGGTTGTCGCGCCAGCGATGGGCGCTGAAGCCGGTGATGGCCTCGACGTAATCGACGGTCTCGTAGGGCAGGGTCGTCTGCTGCGCGCGGAACCGGGCGGCGCGGTTCTCGCCGCCGTTATAGGCGACGGCGGCCATGCCGATATTGCCGAAGCGGTCTGACAGCTGGGCCAGGTACCACGCGGCCTTGCGGATCGCCTGCGCGGGGTTGAACGGGTCGTCCAGCCAGTACAGGTCCGCCGTCCCCGGCATGAACTGCGCGATGCCAAGCGCACCGGCGGGGCTGACGGCGGACGGCTCGAACCGGCTTTCCTTCCACAGAAGGCGCGCAAGGAAGGCGGGGTCGAGGTCCTGCTCGGTCGCGCTGCGTTCGATCAGCTTGCAGACATCCGCGACATAGTGGTCCTTGCGGATGCAGTCGCGCCCGTCCGCCGAACAGCGGATATCGTCGGATTGCGGGGGCGGGCGGCGACCCGCCACCGCGTCGATCGCGGGATAGGACAGCGCGGGCTGGGCGGCCATCAGCGTAGCGAATGCCAGCGCGGCCACCCGGCGGATCGTCCGAATTGCGTTCATCTGATCGCGCCTTCCGTCCCCTTGCGCCCGGTCAGGCGTCCTTCTTCTTTTTCTTCTTGCGCGGCTTGTCGGCATCGCCGCCCAGGACGGCTGCCGCAGCGGCCAGCGCCTCGGCCGCCTTCGCCTCGGCTGCGGCGGCGAGTTCACGGGCCTCGGCCGCCAGTTCCTCGGCGCTGTTCGACTTGCGCTCGGCCTTGCGGGCGGCCTTGTTCTCGGCCTTGCGGGCCGCCTTGGCGGCGTCCTTCTCGGCCTGGTTGGCGGCCTTGCGGGCGGCGCGGCGTTCCTCGCGGGCGGCGTCCTTCTCGGCCTGCTTCTGTGCCTGACGCTCGGCCCGACGGGCTTCGCGGGCGATGTTCTTCTCGGCTTCCTTCGCCGCTTCCTTCTCGGCCTTGCGGGCTGCCTGGCGTGCCTGCTTCTCGGCTTCGGTGGTCTGCATCGCGTCTGTTCCTGTATCGGCCTTGGTTGTGGTTTCCGGCGCATGCCCCGGCAAGCTTGCCGGCTTCGAGGGCGGGCGCGGGATCCGGTGCGGTTCCGTCCGCTGGTCGGTCTTGCGCGGCTTGGCGGGCTTGCGACCATTGGCGGGGCGCGCCTTAAGGGTCTTGGCGCTGCGGGGGGCGGGGGCCGCGACGGGCGCGGCTGCGGCTGCGCCGCGCTTGCGGCGCTCGGCCTCGGCGCGGCGACCGGCGGCGCGCAGCAGGCTGGCGGGGCTGGCCCCGGTGTCCGCGACCTCGTCGGATGCGGTCAGGCGGGCCTTCTCGATCGCGGCGATCAGCTGGCGCAGTCGCGTGGCGCTCAGCTTGCTTAGCCGGGGCTGGCGGCTCTCCTCGGCCAGCGCAAGCTGGTCGGGCGTCAGCAGTTCGCGTTCCTGCTTGGCATAGTTCGGCATCGAAGCACCCTTACAGCGGACAGCGACGTTCTGGCAGCAGAATGGCGCGGTTTCCAGCGCTTTTGCAAACGGAAAGGGGGCCGGATCGCTCCGGCCCCCATGGGTGCGTCAGGTTCGTGCGCGGGCGATCAATAGCCCGGCACCGCGCTTTCTACGGGCGAGACGAAGCTGGCTTCGGTCGCGAAGGGGTCGGTGACCGTGGTGGTCTGCGCGGGTTGGCCGAAGCCCGAATAGGGGTCGTTCGGCAGGCTGGCGGCGGTCGTCGCGGCGGCGACCTGCGTGGGCGCAGGGGCCTGGGCGACAGGCTCGGCCCCGGCCGCGACCGCGGTCGAGACGGCGCCCGCAGCCGCCGGATCGGCGGCCTGCTGCAGCTCGGCTGCCGGCACGACATAGCCTTCCGGCGTCTCGACCAGGCGGCCTTCCATGCGCAGGCTGTCCGAGGGCGAGCGCACGATCACCTCGGTCCCGGTCGGCACGCTTTCGAACAGGTCGATGACGTCCTGGTTGAACAGGCGGATGCAGCCTGCCGAGGTCGCCTTGCCGATCGAGCTGGGATCCATCGTGCCGTGGATGCGGTAATAGGTGTCGCGGCTGCCCTGATAGAGATAGAGCGCGCGCGACCCGAGCGGGTTGTTCGGGCCGCCCTGCAGGCCGCCGGCGAACTGGCCGTACAGCTCGGGCTGGGTGCGGAGCATGTTGTCGGTCGGGCGCCAGCTGGGCCATGCCGCCTTGCGGGCGATGGTCGCGCGACCCTCGAAGCCGGTGCCGGCACGGCCCACGGCCACGCCGTAACGCATCGCCTGACCGCCTTCCTGGACGTGGTACAGCACGCGCGCATAGGGATCGACGACGATCGTGCCTGCCGGTTCCGACCCGTTATAGGGGACCAGCTGGCGGCGGTTGCGTTCGGTCAGGTATGCGGCGCGGACGGCCGGGATCTCGATCGTGCCGCCGTTCGGGCCGGCATCGGTGCGGGCGCGGTAGATGTCGGGGATCGTGGTCGGCTGTTGCACGGCGGGGGCGGTGGCCTGTTCGGTCGGCGCGCAGGCCGCCAGCCCAAGGGCAACCGCCGCGAAGAGGGGAGCGAGGCGCATCTTGTCACATTCCTTGTTCATCTTCGGACCGGCCTGAGGCGGCGCGAACCGAGGCAGCATTTCGTCTGTCGCACGCCGGTCCCGAAGGGTCCGTGCGCGATTCGTACCTGATTGCATGAGGCCTGTCGGCGCGCGGCGTCAAGGCTTAGCGGCGGATCGCCGAGATATCGCCCCGCCCCGCGCCGCTCATGTGGCATGGGCGCTTCAACGCCATCAACTTTCCGCGTCGATGGAACAACTTGGCGTGTGTTTCGGTTTCATGGCAATCGCGCGAATGTGCCGTCTTGCGGCATCTTCGTGCCGGAAATGCCCTGTTGCGTGGCACGTCGCGTTGCACGTGGCCGCGGGCGGGCCTAGCGTGGCCCCGCAGGGCGCAAGGGACGGGGACGGCTGGACGTGACACAGGGCAGGACGAACCGCCGCGAGGGGGCGCTCGCGCCCTTCGGCTATCCCGATTTCCGCAGGTTGTGGGCCGCGACGCTGGTGTCGAATTTCGGCGGCCTCGTGCAGGCGGTGGGTGCGGCCTGGCTGATGACGCAGCTGACCGACAGCGCGACGCTGATCGCGCTGGTGCAGGCGTCGAACACCCTGCCGATCATGCTGCTGGCCCTGGCCTCGGGCGCGCTGGCCGACATCTTCGACCGCAAGACCCTGCTGATCGGGGCGCTGTGCTTCATGTCGGTGATGTCGCTTCTGCTGGCGGGTGCGGCCTTCGCGGGCTGGCTGACGCCGTGGATGCTGCTGGCCTTCACCTTCCTGCTGGGGGCGGGGCAGGCGGTCTACAACCCGCCCTGGCAGGCCAGCATGGGCGACCTGGTGGAACGGCGCGACCTGCCCGCGGCGGTCAGCCTGAACTCGGTCGGGTTCAACATGATGCGCAGCGTGGGGCCCGCCGCGGGTGGCCTGATCGTCGCGGCCTTCGGTGCGGCTGCGGCCTTCGCGGTCAACGCGCTCAGCTATCTGCCGCTGATGGGGGCCATGGCGCGCTGGCGCCCCCGGATCGCGCCCCGCACGACCACCCCCGAGCCCTTCCTGCCCGCGATCGGCGCGGGCCTGCGCTATGTCGCGCTGTCGCCGAACCTGATGCGGGTGATCCTGCGCGGCGCGCTGTTCGGCTTTGCCGCCATCGCCGTGCTGGCCCTGCTGCCGCTGGTTGCCAAGAGCCACCCCGAGGGGGGATCGTTCCTCTTCGGGTTGCTGCTGGGCTGCTATGGCATCGGCGCGATCGCGGGGGCGCTGCTGAACCCGCGCATCCGCGCCCGCTTCGACAACGAGCAGGTCGTGCGGCTGGCCTTCACGGGGTTCGCCGTCGCGGCGCTGGCCCTGGGGCTGACCGATATCGTCTGGCTGCAGGCGCTGGCCCTGCTGCCTGCGGGCGCGTCCTGGGTGATGGCGCTGTCACTGTTCAACGTGACGGTGCAGCTGTCGACGCCGCGTTGGGTCGTGGCGCGGGCGCTCGCGCTCTATCAGACGGCGACGTTCGGGGGGATGGCCGCGGGGTCATGGGCCTGGGGCGGGGTCGCGGGGCAGCACGGGCTGGACCGCGCGCTGATCGCGGCGGGGCTGCTGCTGCTGTTCGGCGCGGCGATCGGCGCCTGGCTGCGCGCGCCGGAATTCGGCACGGCCGATCTGGACCCGGTGAACCGCTTTCGCGAACCGGCGCTGCGGCTGGACCTGAGGGGGCGCTCGGGCCCGATCATGGTCATGGTGGACTATCAGATCGACCAGGGCGACGTCCCCGAGTTCCTGCGCCTGATGCGTCAGCGCCGCGCGATCCGCCGCCGCGACGGGGCGCGCAACTGGGCGCTGCTGCGCGATCTGGAACATCCCGACCGCTGGAGCGAGAGCTATCACATCGCGACCTGGGACGAATATGTCCGCCACAACCTGCGCCGCACGAAATCCGACGCCGAGGTGACGACCGCCCTGCACGCGCTTCACCGGGGCGAGGGCGATCCCGCCGTCCACCGCATGATCGAGCGCCACAACGTCACCCCGCAGGACGACGTGCCGCTGGTCGGCAAGATCGAGGTGCCGTGACGGCCTAGTCCCAGGGCGCGACCTCGTCCCCGAGAGATCGCCCGAAGACGTTCTCGCGGTGCCAGCGCAGGTTCTCGGGATGCGGGCAGTCCCTCGGGTCGTCCGGCGCGATCAGTCTGCCGCCCGGAGCGATCAGGCGTCCGACCACGTCGCCGGGCACCTTGTTGTGCGATATCAGGATGGTGCTGTTGTCGTCGGCGACCGAGATCAGGCCCCGGTCGAACATCCAGTGAAGGGTCCCTGACAAGGCAAGCCCGTTCCGCACGGAATCGCTGCCCTGATGTTCCACGGGACGGATATGGGCGGCCTGAACCTCGGGGCGGCCGCCGCCATTTCGCAGCCGCAGGCCCGACATCGCGCAGCGATAGCCATATGCCTCGCGCACCTTCCGGCGGAAGGCCGCGTCGCGATAGGGGCGGCGGGTCAGGCGCTCCAGCACGGGACGTTCGAACAGGGCCGCGCCCTCGTCCAGCTGCGGGGCCGCGGGGTCATAGCGGGTGGCCTCGATCCGTTCCAGGTCCTGCGGCAGGCCAAGATTGACGATACGGGCGAATTCGCGGTCGGGCAGGCGGCGCACGGCGGATTGCACGATGCCGCCGCTGCGGGGTGTGCCGTCGGGATGGGTCAGCGCCGATTCCAGCGGGCTGCCGTCCCGAAGGCGGGGGACATCGTCTACGAAGCGTAGGAAACTGTCCGGTGCGATCCGTGCCAGATACCTGCCGGGGGCGCGGGGATTGGGCACGACCTCTTCGATGCGTGCTACGGCATGATAGCCGCGCGGCCCGGCCTTGACCGGTTCGTAATAGACGATCCAGTCGCCCACGGCCTCGGTCACGGCCTTCAAATATCTATATGGGAAATCGTATTCACATCGGGGACGTCGTCATAGATTGAGTCGGCCTTGTGCATCAGAACCAGTTTAACCATGCGCCCAGGAAACCCCGGGCGCCGGAAAATGCAAGCGCGATCCCCCTAGATCTTGTCGCGCCAGCGGTTCACCAGGGGATAGCGGCGGTCCAGCCAGAAGGCGCGGGTCGAGATGCGGGGACCGGGCGCGGCCTGGTACCGCTTCCATTCGCTGATATACAGCAGCTTCTCGACGCGCCGGACGGTTTCCTCGTCGAAGCCCTGCGCCACGAGGTCCGCCAGCGCCAGGTCCTTCTCGACCAGCCCCTCGAGGATCGCGTCCAGCACCTCGTAGGGGGGCAGGCTGTCCTCGTCCTTCTGGTCGGGGCGCAGCTCGGCCGAGGGGGGCTTCGAGATGATGCGCGGGGGGATCACCTCGCCCGGATTGCCCATCATCCAGTCGCGGTGATTGGCGTTGCGCCAGCGGCAGGTCTCGAAGACGCGGGTCTTGTAGAGATCCTTGATCGGGTTGTAGCCGCCCGCCATGTCGCCATAGATCGTGGCATAGCCGACCGCGACCTCGGACTTGTTGCCGGTGGTCAGCAGCATCTCGTTGAACTTGTTGGAAATCGCCATCAGCATCACGCCGCGCAGGCGGGACTGGATGTTTTCTTCCGTGACATCGGGCTGCGTGCCCTCCATCAGGTGGGCCAGCGCGCCGCCGACCGCATCGCGCGCGCCGTCGATGCGCACCGTGTCCAGCCGCGCGCCGATCCGCGTCGCGCAATCGGCGGCATCGTCCAGGCTGGTCTGCGAAGTGTATTCCGAGGGCAGCATCACGCAGCGCACGTTTTCCGGCCCGATCGCGTCGGCGGCGATGGTGGCGACCAGCGCGCTGTCGATCCCCCCCGACATGCCCAGCAGCACCTTGCGGAAGCCCGACTTGCGCAGATAGTCGCGCAGGCCCAGCATCATCGCGTGGTAATCCTGCTCCCATGCGTCGGGCTGGGGTGCCATCGGGCCGGGCTCGGCCTGCCAGCCGTCGGGCCCGCGCGTGAAATCGACATGGGCGATCGCTTCCTCGAAGGCGGGCAGCTGGACGACCTTCCGCCCGCCGGGGTTCAGCACGAAGCTGGCCCCGTCATAGATCTGGTCGTCCTGACCGCCCACCATGTTCACATAGGCCAGCGGCAGGCCGGTCTCGACCACGCGGCCGACCATGTGGCCCATGCGCAGGTCCAGCTTCTCGCGGTGATAGGGGCTGCCGTTCGGCACGACCAGGATCTCGGCCCCGGTCTCGGCCAGCGTCTCGGCCACGTCGGGATACCAGCTGTCCTCGCAGATGGGGCTGCCGATGCGGGCGGACCCGACGGCATAGGGGCCGCTGATCGGGCCGGACTGGAACAGGCGCAGCTCGTCGAACAGCTGCTGGAACGGCAGGTGGTGCTTCAGCACCCGCGCGACCAGCCTGCCGTCGCGGAACACCCAGTAGGCGTTATAGAGCTTGCCGTCCTCGGCCCAGGGGGCGCCGATGCCGATGGCCGGGCCGTCGGTCAGTTCCGCCCCGAGGGCCATCACGGCCTCGATCGCCTGCGCGGTGAAGGCGGGCTTCAGCACCAGATCCTGCGTCTGGTAGCCGGTGATGAACATCTCGGGCAGGGCCAGCATGTCGGCGCCCGCGTCGCGCGCGGTCCGCCATGCCTGCCGCGCCTTCTCGGCATTGCCGGGCAGGTCGCCCACGGTTGCGTTCAGCTGGCCGATGGTCAGGCGGAAACGTTCGGTCATGGTGTCGTCCTTCGTGCGGGCCCCTGCGGGTCATCCAACGACATAGGTGATCGGACCCCAAAGGAAAAGTCGGGCTTTGCCCCTGCAGGGCGATGGGTTAAACCCGAAGCCAAACGACTTGAGGGCAGAGGCATGAAGCGGGCAACTCGGGCGCAGACGGCCCTTGGCGCGATCGCGCTGGCGGGGATGGCATGGACCGCCCCCGTGGCGGCGCAGGTCATCACCAAGCAATACGACGATGGCGGCGTCTACGAAGGGACGTTCCGCAACGGCGTGCAGCACGGGCAGGGCAGCTACGAGCTGCCGAACGGCTATCGCTATGACGGCGACTGGGTCGAGGGCCAGATCATGGGCCAGGGCCGGGCCGAGTTTCCGAACGGGTCCGTCTATGAAGGCCAGTTCGCCGCGGGCAAGCCCGACGGGCAGGGCAAGATCACCTATGCCGATGGCGGCACCTACGAGGGCGACTGGGTCGCGGGCGAGATCACGGGCCAGGGCATCGCGAACTACGCCAACGGGTCGGTCTATGACGGGCAGTTCGCGCGCGGGCTGCACCAGGGCAAGGGCGTGCTGACCCAGCCCAACGGATACCGCTATGAAGGCGACTGGAATTCCGGCGTGAAGGAGGGGCAGGGCAAGATCACCTATCCCGACGGATCGACCTATGAAGGCGGCATGATGGCCGGGCAGCGCGCGGGCCGCGGCAAGCTGACGATGACCGACGGGCTGACCTATGACGGGGTCTGGGCCGCGGGGCAGATGTCGGGGCGCGGCGTGCTGGTCCAGCCTTCGGGCGACCGCTACGAGGGCGAATTGCGCGGCGGGCGCAGGCAGGGCGCGGGTGTCGCGACCTATGCCAATGGCGATGTCTATGACGGCCAGTTCAAGGACGACCGCCGCCACGGCGAGGGCGTCTTCACCGGCGCCGACGGCTATGTCTATGAAGGCCAGTGGGTCGAGGGCCGGATGGAGGGGCGCGGCACGATCACCTATCCCGACGGGTCGATCTATGCGGGGCAGATGCGCGCCGACCGCCCCGACGGGACGGGCAAGATCACCTATGCCGACGGTTCCACCTATGAAGGCCAGTGGTCCGAGGGCGTGATCGAGGGCGACGGCAAGGCCAGCTATGCCAACGGCATGGTCTACGAGGGCGGCTTCCGCAATGCCCGCAACGAGGGGCAGGGCCGCATGTCCTATCCCGACGGCTATGTCTATTCCGGCGCGTGGAAGGACGGGCAGCGTCACGGCGAAGGTCAGGCGACCTATCCCGACGGGACCGTCTATACCGGCGGCTTCGTCGATGGCCTGCGCGAGGGGCAGGGCCGCCTGACCACGCCCGACGGCTTCGTCTATGAGGGCGGCTGGAAGGGCGGAGAGATCGACGGCAGCGGTGTCGCGACCTATGCCAATGGCGATGTCTACGAGGGGACCTTCTCGGGGGGGAAACGCCAGGGGCAGGGCGTCATGCGATATGCCACCGGCCAGGTCGCCGCCGGCACGTGGGAGGACAACCGCCTGATCGAGGCCGACGAGGGCGCGGCGGATGCCGAGGGCACGCCCGATCCCGATCTTGCCGCCCCCGACCTGCCCGACGACGCCGCGCCATGATCGCATTCCGCAAGGCACGGGCCGGGGATCTGCCCCGCCTGGTCGAGATGCTGGGCGACGATGTCCTGGGCGCGACCCGCGAGGGTGCCGACATGGCCGCCTACCGGGCGGCCTTCGACCGCATCGACGCCGATCCGAACCAGCTGCTGGTCGTGGCCGAAACGGATGGCCGCGTCGTCGGCCAGTTGCAGCTGAGCTTCATCCCCGGCCTGTCGCTGCAGGGCACGACGCGTGGCCAGATCGAGGCCGTGCGCGTCGCCTCGGACATGCGCGGGGCGGGCATCGGCGGGCAGATGATCGAATGGGCCATCGCGTGCTGCCGCGAACGCGGCTGCGGGCTGGTGCAGCTGACGACCAACCGCCAGCGCACCGACAGCCAGCGCTTCTACGAGGGGCTGGGGTTCCAGCCCTCTCATGTGGGTTACAAGCTGTCCCTCGACTGATCGTCGCTGCCGAACAGCCCGGCAAGGCCGCGACTGACGAGGTTGCCGACCTTCGGGCGCGGCTGCGCGATGAAGGGCAGCGGGCGGCAGACCTCCATCGCGGCGATGCCGACGCGGGCGGTCAGGGCGCCGTTCACCAACCCCTCGCCAAAGCGGCGCGACAGCTTTGCAAGGACGCCCCCGCCCGCGACGGTCTGGATCAGGTCGTCGCCCGCCGCGACCGCGCCGGTCGCGATCAGGTGGGTCATCACCGTTCGGGCCAGCCGCCAGCCGCCGATCGTGCCTGCGCGCCCGCCATAGATCTCGGCCATGCGGCGGATCATGCGCAGGTTCGCGGCCAGCGCGGCCGCGACATCGGCCAGCGCCAAGGGCACCAGCGCGGTGGTGGCCGCGACGGTGCGGGCGGCGGCCTCGATTTCCCGGCGGGCCAGCTGGTCGAGGCCCGCCAGAAGCTCGGCCTCGGCATGGGTCAGGACGGTTTCGGCATCGAACCCCTCGTCATGGCGTTCGGCCAGACGCTCGCGCTGCCACTGCATCTCGGGGCGGTCGGCATAGAGCGACAGCAGGCCGCGCGTCACGACCTTCGCGCCCGCCAGATCCTCGTCCGCAAGCGCGGCGCCCGCCTGCCGCTGCAACCCGTCGATCCTGGCCAGCCGCCGGAAGGCCCGCCATTCGCGGAACGCAAGGCCAAGCGCGGCCAGGGTGAAGGTCGCGAATAGCGCCACGGCGATCCAGCCCAGCAGGGGATATCGCGTCAGCAGCCCGTCGATGAATTCCAGCGCGGCCACGCCCAGCAGGAAGGTCAGAAGCGCCGCGCCCGCATTGACGAACAGTCGCGTCAGGCGGGACGGGGGGCGCCCGACCAGCCGGGTCACCATCTCCATCGTGCGGGGGCGGGGAAGGGGGCTGTCATCTGCGTCGATGCGCGGCGCGTCGGCGGGGTTCGCGGGGCCGTCCTCCAGCTCGATCAGGACGGGGCCGCGCGGGCGCTTGGGCGTGTCGGTCGTCACAGGCGGTCTCCGATCAGGAATTCGGCGGCGCGGTCCAGCCGGACATGGGGCGGCCCGTCGCCCGGACGCGCGGTGCCCGGCGCGGGGGCGAAGTTCATGATGGCATAGTCGTCATCCAGCCATGCCGTCGCGCCCTGACGCGCGGGATGCAGCAACTGCCCCGGATCGGCGGGCAGATCGCCCGCGTGGAAGGCCGCCTGCCGCCCGTCCAGCAGCCGCCCGCGCACGGCGGGCAGATCCTCGCCCTGATGGGCGATCATCTCCTCGGTGGTGGCGCGAAGGGCGGCGATGGCCATGGCCTCGGTCCGGGCGCCCTGGAAATCGGCGCGGTCGCGGGCCTCGCGCAGCATGGCGGTCAGGATCGCGGTCAGGCGCGGATGCTGGACGTGGTGCAGGTGATCGGCCTTGGTCGCGGCGAACAGGATGCGTTCCACGCGCCGCGTGCCCAGGATCTGCGCCAGCCAGCCCGCGCGGCCGGGGCGGAAGGCGGTCAGGATGTCGGCCATCGCGCGGCGCGTATCCTCGACCGCCTGCGGGCCCTGGTGGATCGCGCCCAACACGTCGACCAGCACCACCTGCCGGTCGATCCGCGAGAAGTGGTCCCGGAAGAAGGGCCGCACCACGCGGGACTTGTAGGATTCGAAGCGGCGGCGGAATTCGCGGCCCAGCTTGCCGTCCAGCAGATGCGGGGGCAGCGGCGCGAAGGTCAGCGCGGGGGATCCTTCAAGCTCGCCCGGGATCAGGAAGCGCCCCGGCGTGCAATCGGCCCAGCCTGCCTCGCGCGCGGCGATCAGATGCGCGGTATAGAGATCGGCCAGCCCCTGCGCGCGGGGTTCGGCAAAGGGCGCGCCCGCATCCTCGGCCCCGATGGCGGCCAGGAAGGCCTGCGCGCCGGGGCGGTTCGGCAGACGCTCCAGCACCTCGGCGGACCATTGCGCGAAATCGCGTTCCATCAGGCGCAGGTCCAGCAGCCATTCCCCGGGATAATCCACGATGTCCAGATGCAGGTTGCGCGGCCCGCGCAGCCCCGACAGCAGCCCCGAGGGTTCCAGTCGCAGCGACAGGCGCAGCTGGCTGACATGGCGCGTCCCCTCGGGCCAGCGCGGCTGGGGTCCGGTCAGCGCGGCCAGGTGGCGTTCATAGTCGAAGCGCGGGATCGTGTCGTCCGGCTGGGGTTGCAGCCAGACGGCCTTCAGCCGCCCGTCGGCCGCCGCCCGCAGCGCATGCATCCGCCCACGCTCCAGAAGGTTCGCGACCAGCGAGGTGATGAATACCGTCTTGCCCGCGCGCGACAATCCCGTCACGCCCAGCCGCAGGACCGGATCGCCCAGACCCAAGCCCTCGATCACGTCGCTGCCGATGCCCATGCCTGCCCTTTTCGTTCTGCCTTTTCCAGATAATAGGTACGCGCCGCCGGTATTGATAGGGCGGGGGTGATTGCAAGCCGCGCGGCAGGGGCGCTATCACGCGGCGATGACCGCACGGCTGCCCATCGACGACGCCCTTCCCGCGCTTCTGGACGCGATGACCACGCATGGCCGGGCCGTGCTGACCGCGCCGCCGGGGGCGGGCAAGACCACGCGCGTGCCGCTGGCGCTGATGGACCGCGTGCGGGGCCGCATCCTGATGCTGGAGCCACGCCGCCTTGCCGCACGCGCCGCAGCCGAGCGCATGGCCGAGACATTGGGCGAACCCGTCGGGCGCAGCGTCGGTTTCCGCATCCGCGGCGAATCCGTGCCCGGCACCCGGATCGAGGTCGTGACCGAGGGCATCCTGACCCGCATGATCCAGTCCGATCCCGAATTGCAGGGCATCGGCTGCGTCATCTTCGACGAATTCCACGAACGCAGCCTGAACGCGGATCTGGGCCTCGCCCTCGTCTGGGAGGCACGCGGCGCGCTGCGCGACGATTTGGCCGTGCTGGTGATGTCGGCCACGCTGGATGCCGGTCCCGTGGCCGCGCTGCTGGACGATGCGCCCATCGTCGCCTCGGACGGGCGCAGCTTCCCGGTCGAGACGCGCTGGCTGGACCGCCCGCTGCCCGCCGCGGCGCGGCCACTGGACCAGATGGCCGCCCTGATCGCCCGCGCCGCATCCGAGACGGGCGAGACCGGCGGCACCATCCTGGCCTTCCTTCCCGGAGAGGGAGAGATCAGGCGCGTCGCGGCCCAGCTGGACGGGCAGGGGCTGGAGATCGCGCCCCTGTTCGGCGCGTTGGACCACAAGGCGCAGCGGGGTGCGCTGGCCCCGCCGGGGGACCGGCGCAAGCTGGTGCTGGCGACCTCGATCGCGGAAACCTCGCTGACGATACCGGGGGTGCGGGTCGTGGTGGACATGGGCCGCGCAAGGCGGGCGCGCTTCGATCCGGGCAGCGGCATGTCGCGGCTGGTCACCGAACGCGCCAGCCGTGCCGAGGCCGAGCAGCGGCGCGGTCGCGCGGGCCGCGTGGCGCCCGGCATCTGCTATCGCATGTGGGCGCGGACCGAGGAGGGTGGCTTCCCCGCCTTCGCCCCGCCCGAGATCGAGGTCGCGGACCTGACCGGCCTTGCGCTGGAACTGGCCGCATGGGGCGCCGCGCCCGGCGACCTGGCATTCCTGACCGCGCCGCCCGAAGGCGCCCTGTCCGAGGCGCAATCCCTGCTGGCGGGGCTGGGGGCGCTGGACGCCGGCGGTCGCATCACGCCCCACGGCAAGGCGCTGGCCCGCCTGCCGCTGCACCCCCGGCTGGCGCATATGCTGCTGATGGCGGGCCCGCAGGCCGCCGATCTGGCCGCGCTGCTGTCCGACCGCGACCCGCTGCGCGGTGCCCCCGCCGACCTTGCACTGCGCATGGCTGCGCTGCGCGATCCCTCGGGGCGTCACCCGTTCGAGGTGAACCGCCAGTCCGTCGCGCGGATCAGGCAGGAATCCACGCGCCTGCGCCGGATGGCGGGCAAGGGCGGGGACGCGCTGTCGATGGGGGCCATCGCATCGCTGGCCTATCCCGACCGGATCGGGCAGCGGCGCAAGGGCGATCAGCCGCGCTATGTCCTGTCGGGCGGCAAGGGCGCGGCGCTTCCCCCCGAGGATCAGACCGGGCGCGCGGCCTTTCTCGTCGCGCTGGACCTCGATGGCGATCAGCGCGAGGCCCGCATCCGCCTGGCCGCCCCCCTGACCGAACCCGAGATCCGCGACCTGCATGGCGACCGGATCGTGGCCGTCGATTTCTGCGAATGGTCCCGCCGCGAGGGGCGCGTGATGGCCCGCAGCCAGGAACGGCTGGGCGCGCTGGTCCTGTCGGATCGCGCCTGGGCCGACGCCCCGGACGACCAGATCGCGCTGGCCGCGCTGGAAGGGGTGCGCCAGGACGGCATCCCCTGGTCGCGCGGCGCGGCCCGCCTGCGCGCCCGCATCGCGCTGGTGCCCGAACTGGGGCCGGTGGACGACGCGGCCCTGCTGGCCGATCCCGAATGGCTGCTGCCCTGGCTGACGCGCATCCGCAATCGCGGCGACATCCGCGCGCTTGACCTGGCCGAGGCGCTGAAGGCCCGTATCGGCTGGGACGGCCAGCAGGCGCTGGACCGTGCCGCGCCCGCGCATTTCACGACCCCCCTGGGGCGCCGCGTGCCCATCGATTACGACGCCGAGGATCCCTCGATCGAGGTGAAGCTGCAGGAGATGTTCGGCGTCACGCGCCATCCGGTCGTCGGCGGCAGGCCCCTGCGGATCGCGCTGCTGTCGCCCGCCGGGCGTCCGGTGCAGGTGACGATGGATCTGCCGGGTTTCTGGGCCAGCAGCTATGGCGATGTCAGGAAGGACATGCGCGGCAGGTATCCCCGCCATCCCTGGCCCGAGGATCCGACCGAGGCCGACCCCACGACCCGCGCCAAGCCGCGCGGGACCTAGTCCACGCCTCGGATCAGCTTGCGGTCCAGCACGCGCAGGACCTGGGCCAGATCGTGCCCGCGCTTCAGGATCTGTCCGTCCATGCCGATCACGGCATAGGCCCCCTGGGCGTTCCGCAGGCGCGGGCGCTTCTCGATCCGGTAGAGCGGGTGTTCCGTCGCGCGGCGAAAGACGCTGAACACCGCGACATCCCTGAGGAACGACATCGCATAGTCGCGCCATTCGCCCGCAGCGACGAAGCGGCCATAGGTGGACAGGATCAGGCCCAGCTCGCGGCGGTCGAAGGTGACGCGATCGGGATCTGCATGAAACGGCGGCGTGGCGTTCATCATGTCGGAATGGTGACAGCGCCGCCGCCGCAAATCAATAGCAGGCGACCTTCTCGATCCGGTCGTTCGGCGCGTATTCGATGTTCAGCCGGTCGGGACGGAAATCCGCCGTCACCGCATCCTCGGGGCCGATGACGCGGGTGCCGAGCGGGAAGTTCATGTTTTCCAGCACCGAGCGCGGCTGGCCGATCAGCCCCTGGTAACCGGCGGCGCCGCAGGCATCCTCGGGTTCGGGGGGTGCCACGGGCTCGCATGCGGCAAGCAGCCCTGCAAGGGGAAGGAGGAGAGCGATCTTCTTCATGCTGTCACCCGCAATCGACGTTGGAGATGTTGCCCGCCTCGTCCAGTCGGAAGACGATGCGGTTGGGGTCGTAGTCCTGCGGCTCGATCCCGCGATATTCGACCACCCGATAGGACCGGTCCAGCCCCAGCGAGGGGATCGTGCTGCCGGGCTGGCCGATCGCGCCGCGATGGGTCTGCGCCTTGCACAGGTCGGGCTTGCGTTCCTCCAGCCCCTCGATGCCGCTGGCGGCGGCGGGGGCCGCGGGCGTCGCCTGCACCGGTGCCGCGACCGGTGCAGCGCCCTGCGCATAGGCCGTCCCGGCATAGGGGTCGCCATAGGCGGGTGCCGCCTGCGCCGGATAGGGCTGATAGCCCTGCGCCTGCTGCTGATCCACCACCGCCTGGGGATAGCTGTCGATGGCCAGGGGTGGCGTGCGCGAGAAGGGTGCCGCACATCCGCCAAGCGCGATCAGCGCCGCCCCGCCCATGAGAACATGGCTGTTCATCTGAAATCTCTTCCTGCCGATACTGCCCTCGGGACGCTTGGATGCGTCCGGCTTATGGCGGGATGATACGATGCGTCGGGGCGTCTGAAAAGACACGGACGATCAGGCTGTCGTGTCCTGGCGGATGCCGTGGACCAGCGTGAACAGCCAGGCGCAGTCGCGGGCGGTCGCGCGGATGCGGCCCTCGTCGGGGACCTGGCCCAGCAGCGCCTGCGGGATGGCATTGCCCAGCAGCATCGCGGCGACGTTCCGCGACGACCGGTCGCTGTCATGTTCGCGGATGCTGCCCTGACTGATCCACAGATCGATCTGCGCGCGGATCGGCTGGACGATGCAGGCCTCGCGCAGGCGCAGATAGTTGCCGACGCAATCGGGGAAGCGGTGGGCCTCGGCGATGGCAAGGCGGTGGAGGCGCAGGCATTCGGGGTCCAGCGCCCAGCTCAGCACGTCGGCCAGCATGTCCGCGAAATGCCCGTCGGGCGGCAGATCGACCGGTTCCAGGTTCATCCGGGGGTCGAACAGTTCGGCCGCACTGGCGCTCATGACCTCGCGGAACATGACCGACTTGTCGGTGAAGTAGGTATAGAGCGTGGCCTTGGAGACCTGTGCCGCGCGGGCAATGTCGTCGACGCTGGCACCTGCGAAGCCGTCCCGAAGGAAGATCGCCGAGGCGCCGCGCCGAACCTGCTCGAACTTGCGACCGCGGGTGATGTCCGGATCTGGCGTCATGAAAATCGTCTTCTTCGTTATATCGCAGGGTTCTATAATCGCTTCCGACCAAATGTCGTTCCCGACCATATTTGTACATTCAAATTTAAGCAGGTTTTCACCGATATCTCGGCGACGTGATTAAATTATGTGCAGAACCCTGTCGATCCCCTGTGGTTAACGGCTTGGAATCACCCTAGTTTGGCGGCGCCATAACCAACATACGCGCCACCCAGGAGGACAGCGATCATGGCCCACAACCTTCTTTCGTTCCGTGATTCGGTCGATCAGATGTTCACGAAGGCCGCCAGCCTGATGGAATTGTCGCCGGGACTCGAGGAAAAGATCCGGGTCTGCAACTCGACCTATGTCGTTCGCTTCGGGGTCCGGCTTCGCGGCCAGATCCACACCTTCACCGGCTATCGCGCGGTCCATTCCGAACATATGGAGCCCGTGAAGGGCGGCATCCGCTATTCGCTGGACGTGAACCAGGACGAGGTCGAGGCGCTGGCCGCCCTGATGACCTATAAATGCGCACTGGTCGAGGTGCCCTTCGGCGGGTCCAAGGGCGGGCTGTGCATCGACCCCCGCGCCTGGAACGAGGACGAGCTGGAGCGCATCACCCGCCGCTTCACCTACGAGCTGTCGCGCCGCAACCTGATCTCGCCCAGCCAGAACGTGCCGGCCCCCGACATGGGCACGGGCGAGCGCGAGATGGCCTGGATGGCCGACGCCTACAAGCGCCTGCACCCCGACGACATCAACGCCAAGGCCTGCGTCACCGGCAAGCCGCGCCACGCGGGCGGCATCGACGGACGGGTCGAGGCCACGGGCCGCGGCGTGCAATACGCGCTGCGCGAATTCTTCCGCCATGACGACGTGATGAAGAAGGCCGGGCTGACCGGCGATCTGGGCGGCAAGCGCGTCGTCGTGCAGGGTCTGGGCAATGTGGGCTATCACGCCGCGCAGTTCCTGTCGGCCGAGGACAAGGCGCTGGTCACCTGCGTCATCGAGCGCGACGGCGTGATCCGCAACCCGCAGGGCATCAACATCGACGCGCTGCGCGGCCATATCCGCGCGACGGGCGGCGTGAAGGGCTTTGCCGGCGGCGATTTCACCGAGGACGGCCTGCGCGCGCTGGAAGACGATTGCGACATCCTGATCCCCGCCGCGGTCGAGAGCGTGATCGACGCGACCAATGCCGACCGCATCCGCGCCAGGCTGATCATCGAGGCCGCGAACGGTCCCGTCACCGCCGATGCCGACCGCATCCTGCGCGAGAAGGGCACCGTGATCATCCCCGACATGTATGCCAACGCGGGCGGTGTGACGGTCTCGTATTTCGAATGGGTCAAGAACCTGTCGCAGATCAGCCTCGGCCGGCTGGAGCGTCGCCACGAGGAGGCCCGCGCCCGCATGATCGTCGAGGAGCTGGAGCGCCTGTCGGCCGATACCGGCCTGAACTGGACCCTGTCCAAGGGCTTCAAGGAAAGCTTCCTGACCGGCGCGGACGAGCTGGAGCTGGTGCGCTCGGGTCTGGACGACACGATGCGCGAAAGCTTCAAGAAGATGAAGGAGGTCTGGGTGAACAACCCGCGCGTCGACGACATGCGCACGGCCGCCTATGTCGTGGCGATCCGCCGGATCTCGAACGTCTACAACTCGCTCGGGTTGTGATCAGTCGCGGGGGGCCGCGGCACGGCGCAGGCGGTCGTTGATCGCCGCGCCAAGGCCCCCTTCCGGGATCGGCGCGACCGAGATCGGACGCCCCGCCAGGTCGGCGCGGCGCAGCATGTCGAACAGGCGGGCGGCGGCCTCGGACAGGTCGCCGCTGGCCGACAGGGTGAAGGGCCCCGGCTGACCGAAGGCGATATGCGTCTCGTGGGGCAGGGGGTCGGTCACGTCCAGCCGCAGGGCCGCGTTCGGCGCGTAATGGCTGCTCAGCTGACCCGGCGCACTGGGGCGTGAGGGGTCGCCCTGGTGCCGCGCGACGGGGGCGCCCAGCACGGTCTCGATATCCTCGGCGGCGATGCCGCCCGGACGCAGCAGCGTCGCCGTGCCCTCGGGCCAGCCCATGATCGTCGATTCCACGCCCACCGCGCAGGGGCCGGCATCCAGCACCGCGGCGATGCGCCCGTCCAGCCCGCCATCGGGCGACAGGACGTGATCCGCGCTGGTCGGGCTGATCCGGCCCGAGGCATTGGCCGAGGGCGCGGCCAGCGGTCCGCCGAAGCGGCGCAGCAGGTCGCGCGCCGCCGGATGGGCGGGCACGCGCAGCCCGATCGTGTCCAGCCCCGCCGTCACCAGCGAGGCGATGCCCGCATCCGCGCGCAAGGGCAGCACCATCGTCAGCGGACCCGGCCAGAAGGCATCGGCCAGCGCGCGCGCCTGCGGGGCCAAGTCCGCGATGGCCGCGGCAGCATCCGCATCGGGGACGTGCACGATCAGCGGGTTGAAGCTGGGCCGCCCCTTGGCGGCATAGATCCGCGCGACCGCCTGCCCCTGTCGCGCATCGGCGGCAAGGCCGTAGACGGTCTCGGTCGGGATGGCCACGCATTCGCCCGCCGACAGCAGATCCGCTGCCGACTGCATGCCGGTATCGTCGGGGTTCAGCCTGAGGGTGTTCATCCGTGACGCGGGGTTTCGGTTGAGCCGGTTTCGTTGGCGGCCCAAGATGCCGCTGAACGCATTTGATAGTCGCGCCGGCCCCGGATGCCAAGGCGCATGGAGGAGACCCCGATGTCCTACAAGGCGCCGGTCGCGCAGATCGACTTCATCCTTCGCCATGTCGTGCCCTTCGCGGATGTCGCCGCGACCGAACGCTTCGCCGAGGCGACGCCGGAAACCGCGACCGCGATCCTGGACGAGGCCGGCAAGCTGTGCTCGGAGGTGCTGGCGCCGCTGAACATGGCCGGCGATCACACCCCCGCGGTGCTGGAGAACGGCGTCGTCAGATCCTCGCCCGGCTTCGCGGACGGGTTCCGGGCCATCGCCGAGGGCGGCTGGGTCGGCGTCTCCGCCGATCCCGAACATGGCGGCATGGGCCTGCCGCAGGCGCTGAACATGTCGGTCGCGGAAATGATGTCGGGCGCGAACCTTGCGCTGCAGCTGAACCCGCTGCTGACCCAAGGGCAGATCGAGGCGCTGGAACATCACGCCAGCGACGAGCTGAAGGCCCTGTACCTGCCCAAGCTGATCAGCGGCGAATGGTCGGGCACCATGAACCTGACCGAGCCGGGCGCGGGCAGCGACGTGGGCGCGCTGGTCACGCGGGCCGAACCCGCGGGCGACGGCACCTACCGGATCACGGGGCAGAAGATCTACATCACTTGGGGCGACAGCGACGTCACATCGAACGTGTGCCACCTGGTGCTGGCCCGCCTGCCGGGGGCGGACAAGGGCACGCGCGGCATCAGCCTGTTCATGGTCCCGAAATTCATCCCCGACGATCAGGGCAACCCGGGCGTGGCCAACGATCTCAAGGTCGTCAGCCTGGAGGAAAAGCTGGGCATCCACGGCAGCCCGACCTGCGTCATGTCCTATGACGGTGCGACCGGCTGGCTGGTCGGTGCGGAAAACAAGGGCATGGCCGCGATGTTCACGATGATGAACTGCGCGCGGCTGGGCGTCGGCATGCAGGGCGTCGGCGTGGCCGAGGCCGCGCTGCAGAAGGCCGTCGCCTATGCGCAGGACCGCAACCAGATGGGCCCGATCATCCGCCACCCCGACGTGCGCCGCATGCTGGCCACCGCGCGGGCCGAGGTCTTTGCCGCCCGCGCCATCGGCCTGGCCTGCGCCACGGCCATCGACATGGAGCGCGCGACGGGCGATGCCGATCACGCCGCCCGCGCGGCCTTCCTGACGCCGATCGCCAAGGCATATGGCACCGACACCGGCATCCGCGTGGCCGACATGGGCGTGCAGGTCCATGGCGGCATGGGCTATGTCGAGGAGACGGGCGCCGCGCAATATCTGCGCGACGTGCGCATCACCTCGATCTACGAGGGGACGAACGGCATCCAGGCGATGGACCTGGTGGGGCGCAAGCTGGCCGATGGCGGCGATGCCGCGATGCGCCTGCTGGACGAGGTGCTGGACGGCGCGAAGGCCGCGCAGGCCGACAACCCGGAACTGGCCCATCAGCTGTGGCAGGCCGCCGAGACCCTGCGCGAGGCGACGATCGCGTTGCTGGATCGCGACCTTCCCGTGCGCTTCGCCGGGGCCGTGCCCTATCTGACCGCCTTCGCGCGGGTGCTTGGCGGGCATTACCACCTCAGGGCGGCGCTGCGCGGCGGGGAATCGCACCGGGCGCTGGCGCGGGTCTTCATGGCGCGCGTGCTGCCCCGCAACGCGGGCGACCTGGCCGAGGCGCTGGCAGGGCTGGACGATCTGACCGGCATCGCCGACGAGGCGCTGGCGGGCGATTTCGCCGCGTGATCCGCACGCCCTTCGACACCCCGCCCGAGGAAGGCGCGGCCATCGAGGTCGCGCCCGGCATCCTGTGGATGCGCCTGCCGCTGCCGATGCGGCTGGACCATGTGAACGTCTTCGCGCTGGATGACGGGGACGGCTGGACGGTGATCGACACCGGCTTCGACAGCAGGCGGGGCCGTGCGATCTGGGAAGGGCTGCTGGCCGGACCGCTTGGCGGGCGGCCCGTCACCCGCGTGATCGGCACGCATCACCACCCCGACCATATCGGCCTTGCGGGCTGGCTGATGGCCAGGCAGGGCGCATCGCTTGCGATGACGCGCACCGCCTGGCTGATGGCGCGGATGCTGGTGCTGGACGACCAGCCGCGCCCGCCTGCGGAATCGCTGGACTTCTGGCGCCGCGCAGGGATGCCCGTCGAGCTGCTGGCCAAGCGCGCCGCCGAACGTCCGTTCAACTTCGCCGACGTGGTGCATCCGCTGCCCCTTGGGTTCGATCGCCTGTCCGAGGGGCAGGTGATCCGCATGGGCGGGCGGGACTGGCGCATCGCGATGGGGCATGGCCATGCGCCCTGCCACGCGACCTTCTGGTCGCAGGATGACGGGCTGGTCATCGGGGGCGATCAGCTTCTGCCCTCGATCTCGCCCAATCTGGGGGTCTATCCGACGGAACCCGGCGCGGATCCGGTGGGCGAATGGCTGGACAGCTGCGAACGCCTGCTGCCTCTGTCGCGCGACGACCAGCTGGTCCTGCCGGGGCACAAGCTGCCCTTTGTCGGGCTGCCCTTCCGCCTGCGCCAGCTGATCGAGAATCACCGCGCCGCGCTGGACCGCCTGGCCGCGGCGCTGGCCGAAACGCCCCGCAGCGCGGTCGACTGCTTCGACATCCTGTTCCGCCGCCGCATCGGCGAGGGCGAGTTCGGCCTGGCCCTGGTCGAGGCCGTCGCCCACCTGAACCGGCTGGGGCGTGACGGTCGTGCAAGACCCGTGGGCGAAAGGGACGGCGCGGTGCTGTGGGGGGCGTGACAGGGCAACGCGCTTCGGCTATCGCAAGGACAGGATACTGACCAAGGGGGCAGGAATGGCCGATCTCGACAACAAACCCGAAGCCACTCAGGGCACCATGGACGTGACCGCGCAGAAGCGCGCCTTCGCCGGCCTGATGAGCGGCATCACCTGGGTGACCATCGGGTCGCTCGTGGTGCTGATCTTCATGGCGCTGACGAATATCTGAGCCGGCGATGAAACGCAGGACATTCCTTGCCGCCTCGCTTCCGGCGGCCCTTGCGGCATGCGGCGCCGACAATGTCTGGGCACCCGACCAGACGGTGCGCGCGGCGCGCTTCGTGTCCGACCAGCCGCCCTCGATCACGCTGTTCACGGTGATCGGCATTCCGCGCGGGCAGGGCGGCCATTCGGCGCTGATGATCAACGGCAGCCAGCGCGTGGTCTTCGACCCGGCGGGCAGCTGGAACCACCCTCGCATCCCCGAACGGCATGACGTGCTGTACGGGATCACGGACAACTACAAGAACTTCTACATCGACTATCACGCCCGCTCGACCTGGTGGGTGGCCGAGGACAGCATCCCCGTCACGCGCGAGGTGGCCGATATCGCCATCCGGCGCGCCGAGGCCCACGGCCCCGCCAACAAGAGCTTCTGCGCGGTGTCGGTGGGCAGCGTCCTGCAGGGCGTTCCGGGCTTCGAGGATGCACCGCGCGGCTTCTCGCCCCTGCGGCTGCGCGACTGGTTCCTGTCGCGTCCGGGCGTGGTGTCCAAGCGGCACCAGGACGGCGATCCGGCCAACAATCACGACGTCCTTCTGCAGCAGAAGGACGGCCAGATCACCGGCTACGCCAGAAGATAGAGCATCAGCGCCAGGGTCGCGGCCCCCGCCGCGATCGAGGCGAGGACATTGCGGGTCCACAGGCCCGCGATGACCGTCGCCAGCGCGGCGGCCATGCGCGCCGGATCGGGCTGCCCACCCGTAGCGGCGGGCCAGACGACCAGCGGCGCGACCAGCGCGGGCAGCACCGCCACCGGGGTATAGCGCAGCATCCGCAGCACCCATTCGGGCAGGTCGCGACCGCCCAGCACCCCCAGGAACGACCACCGGATCAGATAGGTGAAGACCCCGAGGATCAGGATGACGATCCAGATGGTCAGGTCGGATACCGGCATCTCAGGCCTCCTTCGGTGCCATGCGCGCCTCGACGACGGCGCCTGCGATCATGCCCAGGGGCGATGCGATCAGCAGCCCCAGCCCCGAGGGCAGCCCCGCCAGAACCAGCGCCAGCACGATCGAGGTGAAGCAGGCCGCCATATGCGCGACCGTGCGCAGCATCGGCGCGATCATCGCGAGGAAGGTGATCGGCATGGCGAAATCCAGCGCGATGCCCTCGGGCATGGATTGCCCGATGATCGCACCCACCGCCGTGGCGATCATCCAGGGCACGCAGATCAGCACCGCGCAGCCCGCGAAATAGGCCAGCCGCTGCATCATGCTCAGGCGCGGGTGGCGTTCGTAATGCTGGATCGACAGCGCATAGCTTTGATCGACCAGCACATAGGACAGCCACGCCTTGTGCTTGGCCGGCGCATCGCCCAGCCACGGCACCAGCGAGGCCGAATACATCGCCATGCGCAGGTTCACCGCAAGGCTGGACAGGATGACGATGATGGCGGGCGCGTTGTCGGACATCAGCTGCACCGCGGTGAATTGCGACGCCCCCGCCAGCACCAGCACCGAGAAGCCCATGATCTGCGCAAGGTCCAGCCCGGCCTCGGAGGCGACGACCCCGAACAGCAACGAGAACGGCACGATGACGATCAGGAAGGGCAGCGACTGCCACATCCCGTGCCAGAAGGCCTGCAGGGGCGTGCGCGCCAATGCGCGTGCGGTGATCGGATCGGCGGTTTCCTGCGCGGGATCCGGGCGTGGTTCCGGTGTCGGTGACATGAGGCTTTCGTCCAGCTTCGCTTCGCGCCACCTTGCTTGCATGATGCGCAACCCGACACAAGACCGTGACATCCGCATGGCCAGCCCCATCCCGGCCCACGCGCTGGAGGATGCCGCAGCACTCTGGTGGCGTCATTTCGGCGGCTGGGGTGGGGTCGATCCCTGCCGCGCCGAACGGGGCGTCGTGGCGCTGGACGATGCGGGGCGCGTGCTGGGCGTGGCGGGTCTGCGCGATGCGGGCGGGGGCTTTGCGCCCGAACGCGGCGGCCTGCTGCGGCACCTGTTCCGCGCGGCGCCCGCGACGGGCGACCTGGTCGTCGATGGCATCGCGGTGGTGCAGGGGCGGCGCGGCATCGGTCGCGCGCTTCTGGCCGAGGCCGACCGGCAGGCCGTCCTGCGGGGGCGTCCCGGCCTGCGGGTCGAGGTGCGGGCCTCGAACGCGCCGGCGCGTGCTTTCTATGAGGCGACTGGGTTCCAGGAGGAAACGCGGGGCAGGTTCGGCCTGCCCTGGTGGGGGCAGGTCCTGGTGCTGCGCCGCGACGCGGCCTAGCCGAAGGCGCCCGCGACGCGCCCCAGCAGCATGAATGCCCGGCCCGAGCGGCTGTCGGCCATCACGGCGATCTGCAGGTCGTCCAGTTCCGGAACCAGCCGCGCCAGCAACCCGTCGAAATTGCGCAGGAAGTGATGCGCCGTGTCGCGGAACACGTCGTCGTCATGCAGCATCGCCGAGACCGCCTCCAGCGCCTGGTCGTCATGGACCGCCCCGAGCGAGGCGACCGCGCTGCCACGCTCGCCCGCGGCGAAGCGGCGCCACGCATCGGCCTGCGCCGCGTCGGGCGGCAGGTCGTCCATGTAGATGTCGCGCCCCGCCAGCAGGGTCACCACGTCCTGGGCGCTGCGCAGCACGCGCGAATTGGTCGTGTCGCGCAGGGCCTGGCGCAGCGCGTCGATCGCCTCGTGATCGTCGGGTCCGTCGGGGAAGTTCAGTGCCCGGATCAGGGTCGCCGCATCCACGGACTGGGACGGCGGGGCGTCCAGCGCCATCGAGGGCTGGGCATCGGGGCGCGGCGCATCGGGGCGCGGCGGTTCGGGCAGGCGCGGACGGGATTGCGGGCGCGGTGCGTCGGGCGCGGGTGCGATGCCGCCATGCAGAGGCTTCGGCGCGGGGGGCGGTGCCTCGGGGATGTCGCGGCCCATGCGGGCCAGCGTGGCGCGCAGATCCTCGGCCTCGGCGCGCAGGACGGCGATGCTGCGGGCCAGCGACACCGCCAGCCAGATCAGCGCCAGCGGCAGGGCCACGCCCACCACGGCCATCAGCCGCGCGATGCCGCCGCCCCCGCCTTCGCCGCCGGGGGCCAGCATCCAGAACAGCGCCACGAGGAACAGCCACACCCCGCTGAGGGCATAGCCCACCGACGAGATGCGGTCCCGGCGCGACAGGCTTGCAATCTTGGCGATCACGGACATGGGATCAGACGTATTTGATCGAGAGGATCTCGTAGCTGCGCTCGCCGCCGGGGGTCTTCACCTCGACGCTGTCGCCCTCGTCCTTGCCGATCAGGGCGCGGGCCAGGGGGGAACGCATGTTCAGCAGGCCGCGCTCGATATCGGCCTCGGCCTCGCCCACGATCTGGTAGGTGCGTTCCTCGTCGGTATCCTCGTCGACCATGGTGACGGTGGCGCCGAACTTGATGCTGCCCGACAGTTTTTCGGGGTCGAACACCTCGGCCCGCGACAGCAGGCCCTCCAGTTCCTTGATGCGGCCCTCGATGAAGCCCTGCTTCTCGCGGGCGGCGTGGTATTCCGCGTTCTCGGACAGGTCGCCATGCTCTCGCGCTTCGGCGATGGCGCGGATGACGGCGGGGCGCTCTTTCGTCTTCAGATCGGTCAGTTCGCGTTCCAGCGCCTGAAAGCCCTTCCGGGTCATCGGTATCTTATCCATCGCTGCCCTGTCCTTCATGGGATGCGGTTCTTGGTCATTCGCTGCCAAGCCAACGCCCCCGCCATGGGGATGGCAGGGGCGTGGTCGGCATCAGGCATTCATCGTGAACCCAATTCCGCGACCTTTGCAAGCCTGCTTGGTGGGCAGTCGCCCCATCGGCGGATTTCTTCGCGGCGTCACGATTGCCCCCGGCATCCCGTCAAGCTACCAATTTGTCCAAAGCCAGACATCACGGGAGGATGCGAGCCGATGACCGACGACGCCACGATCGAACGAGAATCAATGGAATACGACGTCGTGATCGTCGGCGCGGGCCCGTCGGGGCTGTCCGCGGCGATCCGGCTGAAGCAGATCGACCCCGAGATCTCGGTCGTGGTTCTGGAAAAAGGTTCCGAGGTCGGCGCGCATATCCTGTCGGGCGCGGTCCTCGATCCGTCGGGCCTCGACCGCCTGATCCCCGACTGGAAGGAGAAGGGCGCCCCCCTCAACACCGAGGTGGTGGACGACAACTTCTTCGTGCTGGGCGAAAGCGGGCAGGTGCGCGTGCCGAACTGGCCGATGCCGCCGCTGATGAACAATCACGGCAACTATGTCGTCAGCATGGGCAATGTCTGCCGCTGGATGGCCGAGCAGGCCGAGGAACTGGGCGTCGAGATCTTCCCGGGCATGGCCGCCAGCCAGCTGGTCTGGGACGGCGATCGCGTGAAGGGCGTCGTCGCGGGCGAATTCGGGCGCAATCCCGACGGCACGATCGGCGACGGCTACGAGCCCGGGATGGAGCTGCACGGCAAATACGTCTTCATCGCCGAGGGCGTGCGCGGCAGCCTGTCCAAGGAGATCATCGCCAAGCTGGGCCTCGACGCCGGATCCGAGCCGCAGAAATACGGCATCGGCATGAAGGAGATCTGGGAGGTTTCGCCCGAGAAGTTCAAGAAAGGCCGTGTCGTCCACACGATGGGCTGGCCGCTTGGCAAGAACGCGGGCGGCGGCAGCTTCATCTATCACTTCGAGGACAACCAGGTGCTGGTCGGCTTTGTCGTGCACCTGAACTACAAGAACCCGCATCTGTATCCCTACATGGAGTTCCAGCGCTTCAAGCACCACCCGATGGTCGCGGAACTGCTGGAGGGCGGCAAGCGTGTCGCATACGGCGCGCGCGCCATCAGCGAGGGCGGCTTCCAGTCGCTGCCGCAGCTGTCCTTCGCGGGCGGCGTGCTCTTGGGCTGCAGCGCGGGCATGGTCAACGTGCCGCGCATCAAGGGCAACCACAACGCCATGCATTCGGGCATCGAGGCCGCCGAGGCCGCGGCCGCCGCGCTGAAGGCGGGCCGCGAGGGCGACCGGCTGGAGGATTACGACGCCGCTGTCCGCGACGGCGCGGTCGGCACCGACCTGAAGCGCGTGCGCAACGTCAAGCCGATCTGGTCGCGCATGGGCCTGACCGCCAGCCTGATGCTGGGCGGCATCGACATGTGGGTGTCGAACCTGACCGGCTGGAACCCGATGGGCACGTGGAAGCACGGCAAGACCGACGCCGCGGCGACCGGCAAGGCCGCGGACTTCCCGGTGATCGACTACCCCAAGCCCGACGGCAAGCTGTCCTTCGACCGCCTGACGAACGTGGCCTTCAGCTTCACCAACCACGAGGAAAGCCAGCCCTGCCACCTGAAGCTGCGCGACCCTTCGGTGCCGATCGCGGTCAACCTGCCCGAATATGCCGAACCGGCGCAGCGCTATTGCCCGGCCGGCGTCTACGAGGTGGTCGAGGATGCGGACGGGCCGCGCTTCCAGATCAATTTCCAGAACTGCGTCCACTGCAAGACCTGCGACATCAAGGATCCCAGCCAGAACATCGTCTGGACCACGCCGCAGGGCGGTGACGGGCCGAATTACCCGAACATGTGATGACGGGTTCGGCGGGGGGCGTTGCGACCCCCGCCTTCCCTGGTCTAGGCTGGACCAAACGTGAATGTGACCAGCGGACCTTTCTGACGTGAACATCCTGCACAGCGACCTGCCCCTTGCCGGCCCCCTCAAGACCGCGCTGATCGCCATGCTGATGGCGGGTGCGGCCCATGCGCAGGACAGCCGTCCGCAGCCGCGCCCCGCCCACGAGATGGCAGCGCCGCTGACCCACGGGCTGGCCGGTCCCTACCTGGCCGCCCGGCTCGCCACGGTCGAGAACGACTTCAGCGCGGCGGCGGAATATTTCGCCCGCTCGGCGGATGCGCTGCCCGACGACGTCTATCTTCAGGACAACGCCATCCTCGCGCTGATCTCGGCGGGGCGGCTGGACCGGGCCGGGCAGATCACCGACGACCTGTTCGACGACGGAAACGAGACCGAGCTTGCGGCCCTCGTGCGGCGCGGGCAGCTGATCCGCGCGGGCGACTGGCAGGGGCTTCTGGCGCTGATCGACGCGCATCGCGATCCCGACGCCCCCGTCAACGAGGATCTGATGGACGGCATCATGCGCGGCTGGGCGCTCCTGGGGGCGGGGCGCGCGCAGGACGCGCTGGCCGCGTTCCAGGCGCTGGCCGACGACCCCTCGCTTGCGCCGGTCGTGAACTATCACCTGGCCCTGGCACGCGCACTGGTCGGCGATTACGAGACCGCCGAGACGCTGCTGGAGGAATCGGACGGAATTGCCGACCTGATGGGTCTTGTCACCCGCGTGCAGATCCTTGCGCAGCTCGACCGCCGCGACGAGGCGCTGGCCTTGCTGGATCAGGTGGAGGGGATCGAGGCCGAACCGCAGCTGGTCGCCCTGCGCGACGCGCTGCAAGCGGACGCCCCGGTGCCCTTCGACGTGGTCGGCGGTCCCGGCGACGGGATCGCGCATCTGCTGCTGTCCTTCGCCTCGGCGCTGGCCTCCAGCCCCGATCCCGAACCGCTGGCGCTGATCCACGCGCGGGTCGCGTCCTGGATCGCCCCCGAGGATGCCGAGGCGCGGCTGATGGTCGCCCAGCTTCTGCAGGAACGCCAGCAGCTGGACCTGGCCGAGGCCGAGTTCGCCGCCGTCCGCCAGATGGGCGAGATGCGCCCCGTGGCCGAGATGACGCGCATCGACGCCCTGTCCCGCGCCGATCGCAACCCCGAGGCCGAGCAGGCCGCGCTGGCCCTGACCGCCGCCTATCCCGATCTTGCGCAGGCCTGGATCGCGCTTGGCGACGTGCTGCGCCAGCAGGAAAAGTTCGACAGCGCCGTGCCGGCCTATGACCGCGCGCTGTCGCTTCTGGCCGATGCGCCCGAAGGGGCGCGGTGGTTCCCGCTCTATGCGCGGGGGATCGCGCTGGAACGTGCGGGCCAGTTCGACCGCGCCGAGAAGGACCTGCTTGCCGCGCTGGAAATCCGGCCCGAACATGCAAGCTGCCTCAACTATCTCGGCTACAGCTGGATCGACCGGAACCAGAACCTGGATCGCGCGCTGGCGATGATCCAGAAGGCGGTCGAGCTGTCGCCCGGCGACGGCTACATCCTCGATTCGCTGGCATGGGCCTATTTCCGCATGGGCCGCTATCAGGACGCGGTGGCCCCCATGGAGGAAGCCGTCGCCAGCATGTCGGCCGATCCCCTGGTGAACGATCACCTGGGCGACATCTACTGGAAGGTGGGCCGTCAGCGCGAGGCCGAGATCCAGTGGCAGCGCGCCCTGTCGCTGGAGCCGACCGACACGGGCGATGTCGATCCCGACCGCATCCGCGCCAAGCTGGATCGCGGGCTGGATCGCGTCCTGGCCGAGGAAGCCGCGCGCGGCGACACCGACGATGCGCCCTTGCCCGATGTCCGCGACACCGCGTCCGAATAAGCGGCGGGGCTGCACCCCCCGAAACTGCGACGCCTCGTAACTGGCATCCGCCGGGCGGCGGCGCTAGATTGCGGGAAATTGCTGCAAAGGGCCTCTCTCATGCTTCGTCTGGGCGTCAATATCGATCACGTCGCGACCCTTAGGAATGCGCGGGGGACGCCCTGGCCGGACCCGATGCGCGCGGCCGAACTGGCGCAGGCCGCGGGCGCGGATGGCATCACCGCCCATCTGCGCGAGGATCGCCGCCACATTCGCGACGAGGATATCGACACGCTGATGGCGCGGCTGACCCTGCCGCTGAACTTCGAGATGGCGGCCACCCCCGAGATGCAGGCCATCGCGCTGCGCCACCGCCCCCATGCCGTCTGTATCGTCCCCGAGAAGCGCGAGGAACGCACGACCGAAGGCGGGCTCGACGTCGCGGGACAGGAGGACGCGCTGGCGGCCTTCATCGCCCCCCTGCGCGAGGCTGGCTGCCGCGTGTCGCTGTTCATCGGCCATCAGCCCGAACAGATCCGCGCCAGCGCCCGCGTGGGCGCCGCCGTGGTCGAGCTGCATACCGGCGCCTATTGCGATCTGGACACCGAAGGGCGGCATGACGAACGCGATGCCGAACTGCAGGCGCTGCAGCAGGGCGCGCGTCTGGCCGCCGATCTGGGCCTCGAGGTGCATGCGGGCCACGGGCTGACCTTCGGCACGGTCGGTCCTATCGCCGCGATCCCGCAGCTGGCCGAGCTGAACATCGGGCATTTCCTGATCGGGGAATCGGTGTTCCTCGGCCTCGACGGAGCCATCCGCGAGATGCGCCGCCGCATGGACATGGCGCGCGCATGATCCTGGGCATCGGCACCGACCTGGCGAATATCGACCGGATCCAGGGCACGCTGGACCGCTTCGGCGACCGCTTCCGCAACCGGGTCTTCACCGAGCGGGAACTGGCCAAGGCCGCCCGCCGCGCCGACGAGGCCGGGACCCTGGCCAAGCGGTGGGCCGCGAAGGAGGCGTGTTCGAAGGCATTGGGAACGGGGCTTGCGATGGGCATCGCCTGGAAGGACATGGCGGTGTCGAACCTGCGGTCCGGCCAGCCGATGATGGAACTGACGGGATGGGCCGCCGACCGCCTGCGGGGGATGACCCCGCCGGGGCACCGGGCGGTCGTCCACGTGACGCTGACCGACGATCACCCCTGGGCGCAGGCCTTCGTCGTGATCGAGGCCCTGCCCGAGGCGGGTGCCAAAGCTTGACTTTGGCCCGCATGCGGGACCATGAACGCCCGACCGGGGCCGCTGGCCCCCTGCGATTGCAAAGGATGACGCGGTATGGCCGAAAGCGCAGCCCCGAAGAAGAAGGATGGCATCTGGGAGACGATCAAGACGATCTTCTGGGCGCTGGTCATCGCCGGCATCTTCCGCACCCTGTTCTTCCAGCCCTTCTGGATTCCGTCGGGCTCGATGAAGGACACGCTGCTGATCGGCGACTTCCTGTTCGTCAACAAGATGGCCTACGGCTATTCGCAGCACAGCTGCCCCTTCTCGGTCTGCCCGATCTCGGGGCGGATCCTGGGGTCGGACCCCGAACGCGGTGACGTGGTGGTCTTCCGCCACCCGGTCCGCAACGTCGATTTCATCAAGCGCGTGATCGGCCTGCCGGGCGATACCGTGCAGATGCGCGGCGGACGCCTGTTCCTGAATGGCGAGGAGGTCCAGACCACCCCCGCCGGCGATTTCGTCGAGACCAAGGAACAGCAGGGCCCGCAGGGCCTGATCCCGCGCTGCGTCAACGACCCCGTCGATGCGGGCGGCGAGTGCGTCAAGACCCGCACGACCGAGACCCTTCCCGGCGGCCACAGCTATGACGTGCTGAACATCACGGATGGCTGGGTCGCGGACGACACGCCGACCTACACGGTCCCCGAAGGGCATTACTTCTTCATGGGCGACAACCGCGACAATTCCGAGGATTCGCGCTTCCCGACCGAGATCGGCGGCCTGGGCTTCGTGCCCGCCGAATACCTGATCGGGCGCGCGGACCGGATCATGTTCTCCTCGGCGGGTCGCTCGCTTCTGTATTTCTGGACCTGGCGTCCCGATCGTTTCCTCAAGGCGGTGAATTGACCCCCTCTGCAGACATACGCGCCTTCATGACCCGGCTGGGTCATGAATTCACCCGACCCGAACTGCTGGTGCGGGCGCTGACCCATGGCTCGATCGCCTCGGTCACGCGGCCCGACAACCAGCGGCTGGAATTCCTGGGCGACCGCGTCCTCGGGCTGATCATGGCCGAGGCGCTGTTCCAGGCCGATACCGAGGCCAGCGAGGGTCAGCTTGCCCCCCGCTTCAACGCGCTGGTCAAGGGCGAGACATGCGCCGCCATCGCCCGCGATATCGGGCTGGGCGAGGTGCTGAAGCTGGGCCGTTCGGAAATGCTGTCGGGCGGGCGGCGCAAGGATGCGCTGCTGGCCGACGGGATGGAGGCCGTGCTGGCCGCGATCTATCTGGATGCCGGGCTGGAGGCCGCGCGCGGCGTCGTGCTGCGTCTGTGGAAGCAGCGGCTGTCCTCGGTCGCGGATGACGCGCGGGACGCCAAGACCGCATTGCAGGAATGGTCGCAGGCGCAGGGCATGCCGCCCCCGTCCTATGACCAGACCGACCGGACCGGGCCGGATCACGCCCCGGTCTTTCACATCACCGTCAGCCTTGCCGATGGGCGCAAGGCCGAGGCCCGTGGCGCGGGGACCAAGCGCAGCATCGAACAGGCCGCCGCGAAGGCGCTGCTGGAACGTCTGGAAGGACAGGAATGACCGACGAAACCCAAACCCGCGCAGGCTTCGTCGCGCTGATCGGCGAACCCAATGCTGGCAAGTCCACGCTGCTGAACCAGATGGTCGGCGCCAAGGTGTCCATCGTGACCCACAAGGTGCAGACCACCCGCGCCCGCATCCGCGGCATCGCGATGGAGGGGGACAGCCAGATCGTCTTCGTGGACACGCCGGGCATCTTCCGCCCGCGTCGCCGCCTGGATCGCAGCATGGTCGCCGCCGCATGGGGCGGTGCGTCCGATGCCGACCTGGTGCTGTTCCTGATCGAGGCGCATCGCGGCCTGACGGAAGGCGCCATGGCCATCATCGAGCAGCTGAAGGAAAGCGCCCAGAACCGTCCCGTCGCGCTGATCATCAACAAGATCGACCGCGTCAAGGCCGAGACCCTGCTGGCCCTGTCGGCCAAGGCGAACGAGGCCTTCCCCTTTGCCGAGACCTTCATGATCTCGGCCGAGAAGGGTTACGGCACCCAGGAACTGCGCGGCTGGCTGGCCGCCAGCCTGCCCGCAAGCCCGTGGCTGTATCCCGAGGACCAGATCGCCGATCTGCCCATGCGCATGATCGCCGCCGAGATCACCCGCGAGAAGCTGACCCTGCGCCTGCATGAGGAAATCCCCTATCAGCTGACGGTCGAGACCGAGCAGTGGGAGGAGAAGGGCGACGGCAGCGCGCGGGTCGAGCAGGTCGTCTACGTCATGCGTCCGGGCCACAAGGGCATCGTGCTGGGCAAGGGCGGCGAGACGATCAAGGCCGTGGGCCAGGCCGCCCGCGCCGAGCTGGAAGAGTTCATGGGCCGCCGCGTGCACCTGTTCCTGCAGGTCCGCGTCCGCGAGAACTGGCTGAACGAATCCGAACGCTACGACGAGATGGGCCTGAACTTCCGCGACGGTGATGGCTGAGGCACGGCTGGCCGCCGGCCTCTGGGTCGGCGCCTATCTTGCGCGGCTGGGGCTGGCGAACATCCCGGCCTATGTGATGGCGCGCGGCGACGACACGGCGGGCGCCATCGCCGTCAAATGCGCCCATCTGGACGGGCGCGCGACCCTGTGGCGGCGGGAATGGGACTTCGAGACCGACACCCGCCCCTGGATCGCCACCGATGCCGGCCCCGAACCCGAGATCGACGCGACCATCGCGCGCGCCCGCGCCAGCGACCCCGACCTGTGGGTGATCGAGATCGAGAGCCGCGACGGCGCGACCCTTCTGGACCAGGAGGGGCTGTTCTAAGCCTCTGGCGCGGGGCGGGGCTGCAGCTTATGCAATTCCCATGAGCAGCGCACCCGATCCCCAGACCGATTCGCCCATAGGCCTCGTCTATGCCCTTTCCGCCTATCTGTGCTGGGGTGCGCTGCCGATCTACATGAAGGCGCTGTCGGATGTCCCCGCGGCCGAGATCATCGCCCATCGCGTGATCTGGTCGCTGCCCATCGCGGCGGCGGTGCTGATCTGGCAGGGGCGGCAGGACCAGGTGCTGGCCGCGCTGCGCCAGCCGCGCCTCTTGGCGATGGCCGCGCTGACGGCGGTGCTGATCTCGGCCAACTGGCTGATCTATGTCTGGGCGATCACGCATGACCACGCGCTGGACGCGGCGCTCGGCTACTATATCAACCCGCTGTTCAGCGTGCTTCTGGGGGCGCTCGTCCTCAAGGAGGTGCTGTCGCGCAGCCAGCTTCTGGCCATCGCGCTGGCGGCGGGGGCGGTGGTGATCCTGACCGTGCAGGCCGGGCGCCTGCCGATGGTCGCGATGGGACTGACGCTGTCCTGGGGGACCTATGCCTATTGCAAGAAGCGCCTTCCGCTTGGACCCAACCAGGGCTTCACGCTGGAGGTGCTGCTGCTGATGCCGCTGGCGCTGATCTATCTTGGCTGGATGGGCGCCACGGGGCAGGGTCTGTCCTATGATGCCGGCACCTGGGCGCTGCTGCTGGGCTGCGGACCCGTCACGGCGATCCCGCTGCTGTTCTATGCCAACGGGGCCAAGCTAATCCGGCTGTCCACCATCGGCATCCTGCAATACGTCACGCCCACGCTGATATTCCTGTGCGCCGTGATCGTCTTCGGCGAACCCTTCGAGGGTGCGCGCCTCGTGGCCTTCCCGATGATCTGGGCGGCGCTTGCGATCTATACCGCCTCGCTCTTGCGGCAGGCGGGGCGCAGGCGGCGCGATCGCAGGCTGGCGGCCACGCGCCGGATGCAGTGATCTGGCATCTTCGCGGCGCTTCCCGCATCCTGCCGTGATGGCAAGGGGGATCGGCTGATGGAGTGGCAGGCACAGGGCACCGTCATCGCACGCCGCGCGCATGGCGAAACCGCCGTCATCATCGACGTGCTGACCGCCGAACACGGGCGCCATGCGGGCATCGTGCCGGGGGGCGCGTCGTCGAAACGCGCGGCCATGCTGCAACCGGGCACGCGGCTGGACCTCCGCTGGCGCGCGCGGCAATCCGATCAGTTGGGCAATTTCGCGATCGAGCCGGTGCGCATGCGGTCGGGCCTGATGTCCGACCCGGCCGGGCTGGCGGGGCTGAACGCGATCTGCGCGCTTCTAGTCTTCGCGCTGCCCGAACGCGATCCGCATCCCGCGCTGGCCGCCCGGACCGAGACGCTTCTGGACGCGATCGAGGCGGGTAATCCCGACTGGCCCGCAGGCTATCTGCTGTGGGAGATGTCGCTGCTGGACGAGATGGGCTTCGGGCTGGACCTGTCGGCCTGCGCGGTGACGGGGGCCGCCGATAGGCTGGCCTTCGTCAGCCCGCGTTCGGGGCGGGCGGTGTCGCGTGACGGGGCGGGGGATTACGCGCCGCGCCTGCTGCCCCTGCCACCGCTGATGGGCGGCGAAGAACCGGGCAGGGGGCGCGATCTGGCCGAGGGGCTGGCCCTGACGGGCCATTTCCTGCAATCGCGGCTGGCCGAGGATCTGGTCGGCAAGCCGCTTCCCGCCGCGCGGGGCCGTCTGGTCGGACGGCTGACCCGCGCGAGGGGCTAGGGCTTACTGGTTGCCGCGCGCGGCCGACAGCGCGTCGGTCACCTGATCGGCGGGACGACCGCTTTCGAAGATCAGCCAGGTCGGGCCCTTGATCTTCAGCACGCCGCCATAGAACTCCATCTCGGTCGCGTTCTGAAGGGCTTCGAAGAAGCGCTGTTCGACGGCCAGGTCCTTGCAGTCGGTGACGCCGCTGGTCTGCAGCGGCTCGAACGCGACGGCGGGCAGCTGGACGGTGTTCTTGGCGGCATAGCCGTTGCACGGGCCGCGGCCGGACACGCCTTCGGGGCGCAGCGTCAGGGTGATGTTGCGCAGCGGCACGGTGCCGTTGCCGATGCCGACCAGCACGTAGTCGTTCGCGGGCAGGCCGCCCATGGGATCGCCCGCAGGTTCCGAGGAACAGGCGGCAAGCGTCAACGCGGCGGCACCGAGCGCGACGAGCGGCATCTTGCGGCGCGTTTGGAAGACGGAACGGAACATGGCAGAACTCCTTGGCGGAAAGCGGACCGGAACGGATTATCCTTAAACCATTTCCCGTTCCAGTCCGATCCCGTTCATCCCAGAAGACGCCGCGCGATGACCTGTGCCTGAATTTCCGCCGCGCCCTCGAAGATGTTGAGGATGCGGGCGTCGCACAGCACCCGGCTGACCTGGTATTCCAGCGCGAAACCGTTGCCACCGTGGATTTGCAGCGCGTTGTCCGCCGCCGACCAGGCCACGCGGGCCCCCAGCAGCTTGGCCATCCCGGCCTCGAGGTCGCAGCGGCGGTCGTGATCTTTCTGCCACGCGCTGAAATAAGTGAGCTGCCTTGCGATCATGATTTCGACAGCCATCATCGCCAGCTTGTCGGCCACGCGGGGAAATTCGACCAGCGGCTTGCCGAACTGCTTGCGGTCCAGCGCATAGCGCAGGCCCAGCTCCAGCGCGTTCTGCGCCACGCCGATGGCGCGGGCGGCGGTCTGGATGCGCGCGGATTCGAAGGTCTGCATCAGCTGCTTGAAGCCCTGGCCCGTCTGCCCGCCCAGAAGGTTGCCGCCCGCCACGCGGAAGCCGTCGAAGCCCAGCTCGTATTCCTTCATCCCGCGATAGCCCAGCACCTCGATCTCGCCCCCCGTCATGCCGGGGGTGGGGAAGGGGTCGGCATCCGTGCCGGGGGTCTTTTCGGCGATGAACATCGACAGGCCGCGATAATCCGTCGTGTCGGGGTCGGTGCGGGCCAGCAGCGTCATGACATGGGTGCGGGCCGCGTGGGTGATCCAGGTCTTGTTGCCGGTCACGACCCAATCGTCGCCGTCCCGCACCGCGCGGGTGCGCAGGCTGCCGAGGTCGCTGCCCGTATTGGGCTCGGTGAAGACCGCGGTGGGCAGCGTCTCGCCGCTGGCAAGGCGCGGCAGCCAATGGGCCTTCTGCGCATCAGTGCCGCCGCAGAGGATCAGCTCGGCCGCGATCTCGCTTCGGGTGCCGAGGGATCCCACGCCGATATAGCCGCGCGACAGTTCCTCGGACACGACGACCATCGCGGCCTTGGGCATGCCCAGCCCGCCGAATTCCTCGGGGATGGTCAGGCCGAAGACGCCCAGCTCGGCCAGCTCCTCGATCACCTCCATGGGGATCAGCTCGTCCTTCAGGTGCCAGTCATGGGCATGGGGGACGACCTTGTCCTCGGTCCAGCGGCGGAACTGGTCGCGGATCATCTCCAGGTCCTCGTCCAGGCCCGAGGCCCCGAAGGTGGGGGCGCCCTGAGCATCCGCGATCAGGCGCGCAAGCTCGGCCCGCGCGGCGGGGGTGTTGCCGCCCATCAGGTCGCGCGCGGCGTCCGACGGCGTCCATTCGATGCCAAGATCCGACAGGCGGGCGAATTCGGTCTGGCTCATGGGGATGCCATGGGCGATCTGGGTCAGGTATTCGCCCATTCCGATGGCGGCGATCAGATCCTCGACCCGGCCCGAGACGCGGCCCGACCATGCATGCAGCTGCCGGATGGATTCGACATAGGTGGCCAGCCAGGACAGCGCATGGGCGGCGTGCTGATGCACCTCCAGCAATTGCGGATCGGGTTTGCCCGAAGGTGCGACCAGCGCCCGCAGCGCCTCGGTCGCGCGGGTCTGCAGATCGTCAAGCTCGGACAGGACGGCCTCGGACCGGTGCTGCATGTCTTTCATCGCTTTCCCCTTTGCGGCGTTGCAGCATGGGTAGCGCCTTTGCATCCGCAGCGCAACAATTATGCGCCAAGTGATCCCCAAAGGTTCTAAAATGTCGCAACGGAATCGCTGCCGTATTTGTCTTTTCCTTTCCGAACCCCGCGTTTAGCGTGCGCGCATGTTCGGATTAGAGCTTTGGCAATTCGTCGCGGCCCTCGGGGTCACGCTGTTCGCGGGATTCGTGAAGGGGGCGATCGGCTTTGCCATGCCCATGATCATGATCTCGGTCTTCGGATCGATCATGCCCGCCACCACGGCGCTGGCGGCGATGATCCTGCCGACGCTGTTCACCAACATCCAGCAGGCGATGCGCGACGGGGTGCCGGCGGCTGCCGGGTCGATCCGGCGGTTCCGGCTGCATATCGCGATGGTGGGCGTCTTCATCTGCGTCTCGGCGGGGTTTGCCAACATCATCCCGCAATGGCTGATGTACGCGATCCTGGGTCTGCCGATCACGCTGTTCGCGCTGTGGCAGCTGTCGGGCCGCCCCATGACCATGAGCCTGCGCCACCAGAAGCGGGCCGAGGCCGTGTCGGGCGTGATCGGGGGTCTGTACGGCGGGATCTCGGGGATCTGGGGGCCGCCGCTGATCGTCTATCTGCTGTCCATCGGGATCGAGAAGAAGGAACAGGTCCGCGTGCAGGGCGTGGTCTTCCTGATCGGCGCGGTGGTGCTGACGGTAGCGCATCTGTTCTCGGGCGTGCTGAACGCGCAGACGGTGCCCCTGTCGCTGATCCTGTGCCTGCCGGGCTTCGTCGGCATGAAGCTGGGCTTCGCCTTGCAGGACCGGTTGGATGTGGGGCAGTTTCGCCGCTGGACGCTGGTCCTTTTGATCCTGACCGGCCTGAACCTGATCCGCCGCGCGCTTGAACTCTGGAGCATGTGATGATTGACGCCGCCGACCTGACCGCCCGCCTGATCCGCTGCCCCTCGGTGACGCCCGACGCGCACGAGGCGCTGGAACTGCTGGAGGGCATGCTGTCCGAGGCGGGCTTCGAGTGCCACCGCGCCGACCGCAACGGCACGCCGAACCTGTTCGCGCGGTGGGGCGCGAAGGGGGCGAAGACCATCGGCTTCAACGGGCATGTGGACGTGGTGCCGACCGGCGATCCGGCATCCTGGACGCATCCGCCCTTTTCCGGGCATGTCGATGCCGATGGCACGATCTGGGGGCGCGGGGCCACGGACATGAAATCGGGCGTCGCGGCCTTCGTCGCCGCCGCCATCGACTTCGTCCGCGACACGCCGCCCGAGGGCGCGATCATCCTGACCATCACCGGCGACGAGGAAGGCCCCTCGAAGGACGGCACGCCCGCGCTGCTTGACTGGATGGACGCGAACGGGGAGCGCATGGATGCCTGCATCGTGGGCGAGCCGTCGAACCCCGAGGTCATGGGCGAGATGATGAAGATCGGGCGTCGCGGCTCGATGACCTTCAACATCCGCGCGACGGGCAAGCAGGGGCACGCGGCCTATCCGCACAAGGCCAACAACCCGCTGCACGCGCTGACGCGGTTCCTGTTCGAACTGACCGCCGAGCCGCTGGACGAGGGGACCGACCATTTCGACCCCTCGGGGTTGCAGGTCACCTCGGTCGATTGCGGGAACCCGGCATCGAACGTCATCCCCGAACGCGCGACGGCAGTGGTCAACATCCGCTTCAACGACCTGCACACGGGCGCATCCCTGACCGAGCGGCTGCAGGCCCATGCCGACCGCATCACGCACGAGACCGGCGTGCGGATCGACCTGTCGGCCGACATCTCGGGCGAGGCGTTCCTGACCGCGCCCGGCCCCTTCGTCGACATGATCCGCGAGGTCGTCACACAGGAAACGAACCGCCAGCCGGTGCTGTCCACCTCGGGGGGGACCTCGGACGCGCGCTATGTCAAGAACCACTGCCCGGTGGTCGAATTCGGGCTGGTGGGCCTGTACATGCACCAGATCGACGAACGCGTGCCCGCAGCGCAGGTCAACCAGCTCAAGACCATCTATGGCCGCATGCTGGAAAGGTTCTTCGCATGAGGATCGAGGAAACCGACGATCTGGCCGCCTGCCACATGCTGCGCCGCAGGGTCTTCATCGACGAACAGGCCGTCCCCGAGGCCGACGAGATGGACGACCTGGACGACCTGGCGATCCACCTTCTGGGTCAGGATGAGGACGGCCCCTGGGGAACGGCGCGGCTGTTCGTGCAGGGCGATACCGGCAAGATCGGGCGCGTCTGCGTGCTGCCCCGGATGCGCGGGACGGGCGCGGGCGCGGCGCTGATGCGGGCGGCGCTGGATGCGCTGCGTGCAAGGCCGGGGGTTGTGCGCGCCAAGCTGAGTTCCCAAGTCCATGCCATCGGCTTTTACGAGAAACTGGGATTTGCGGCCCACGGCCCGGTTTACGACGATGCCGGCATTCCCCATCGTGACATGAGCCGCGAACTCTGACAACGCAGGCGCGTTGGCGACTGATGAAGGCATGACGCGATGAAGACGATTCCCAGCAAGGCCCAGATCCTCGAATGGGTGAACGACCACCCCGAGGCGAATTCCAAGCGCGACATCGCCAAGGCGTTCGGCATCAAGGGCGCCGCCCGGATCGAGCTGAAGCGCCTGCTGAAGGAGCTGGAATCCGAAGGCCAGCTGGAACGCCGCCGCAGGCATTACCTGGACGCCGAGAAGCTGCCCCCCGTCACGGTGCTGGAACTGCTGGCCCCCGACGGGTCGGGCGACCTGTTCGCCAAGCCGATCGAGTGGCGCGGCGACGCCCCCGCGCCGCGCATCCTGTTCGCCCCGCGAGAGGCCGATCCGGCACTGGGTCGCGGCGACCGCTTCCTTGGCCGCCTGATCGAGGTCGCGGGCGAGGATCACCAGTACCAGGCCCGCCTGATCCGTCGCATCACCGCCAGCCCCAACCGCATCACCGGCATCTTCCGCAAGGAGACGCAGGGCGGTCGCATCGTGCCCGTGGACAAGGGTCAGGACCGCGAATGGCGCGTGCGCGAGGACGCGACCCAGCATGCCGAGGATGGCGAGCTGGTCCAGGCCGAGCAGATCGGCCCGCGCGGGCGGATGGGTGTGCCCTGGGCGCGCATCACCGACCGGCTGGGCGATGCCTCGGCCCCGCGCGCCGTCAGCCTGATCGCGATCCACCAGCACGGCATCCCCGACGAATTCCCCGACGCCGTCCTGCGCGAGGCCGAGGCCGCCAAGCCCGCCGCGGAAAAGAACCGCGAGGATCTGCGCGACCTGCCGCTGGTCACCATCGACCCGTCGGATGCGCGCGACCACGACGATGCCGTCGCGGCCCATATCGAAGAGGATGGCGGCGCGACCATCTGGGTCGCCATCGCCGATGTCGCCCATTACGTCACGCCCGGCAGCGCGCTGGACCGCGAGGCATGGAAGCGCGGCAACTCGACCTATTTCCCCGACCGCGTGGTGCCAATGCTGCCCGAGGCGCTGTCGGCCGATCTGTGTTCGCTGCACGAGGGTGTGGACCGCGCCGTCATCGCCGTCCGGATGCGGCTGGATGCGCAGGGCAACAAGATCAGCCACCGCTTCCATCGCGGGATCATGAACAGCCGCGCCAGCCTTGCCTATGAACAGGCGCAGGCGGGGGCGGACGGCAATCCGGACGAGCAGACCGAACCGCTGATGGACAACGTGATCCGTCCGCTGTGGCACGCCTATGGCCTGCTGCGCGATGCGCGCAACCGCCGCCAGCCGCTGGAGCTGGACCTGCCCGAACGTCGGATCGAGCTGACGCCCGAGGGGCGCGTGAAATCGGTGAACTTCCGCGACCGGCTGGATGCTCACAAGCTGATCGAGGAATTCATGGTGCTGGCGAACGTCGCCGCCGCCGAGGAACTGACGCAGCGCGGGCGACCGCTTCTGTTCCGCGTCCACGAGGAACCCAGCCTCGAAAAGATGGACGCGCTGCGCGAGGTGGCGCAGGCATCGGGCTTCAACCTGGCCAAGGGGCAGGTGCTGCAGACCAGCCACCTGAACCGCCTTCTGGGCCAGGCCGAGGGCACCGATTTCGACGAGCTGATCAACATCAGCACGCTGCGGTCGATGACGCAGGCCTATTACCACCCCGAGAATTACGGCCATTTCGGCCTGGCGCTGAAAAGCTATGCGCATTTCACCTCGCCCATCCGGCGCTATGCCGACCTCGTGGTGCACCGGGCGCTGATCTCGGGGCATAGCTGGGGCAAGGACGGGCTGGACCCCGACCAGATCGAGCGCCTGGACGAGACCGCCAAGCATATCAGCGAGACCGAGCGCCGCTCGATGACCGCGGAACGCGACACGACCGACCGCTACCTTGCGGCCTATCTGGCGGATCGGGTGGGGGCCGAGATGACGGGCCGCATCAGCGGCATCCAGAAATTCGGCGCCTTCGTGAAGCTGGATGACAGCGGCGCGGACGGGCTGCTGCCGATCCGCACCATCGGGCGCGAGTATTTCCACTTCGACCCCGACGCGCAGATGCTGATCGGCGCGGATACGGGGCTGGAGATCGGCATCGGCCAGCGCGTGACCGTGCGCCTGACCGAGGCGATCCCGATGACCGGCGGCCTGACGCTGGAGCTGCTGGAGCTGGAGGGCAACAGCCTGCCGCGCGGTTCCCAGAAGGGGCGTCGCCGCGGGCCGTCTGGGCGCATGTCCACCAAGGCGCGGCTGGCCGAGGTCAAGCGCGCGACCAAGCGCCGCCGCAAGCGCTGAGCAGGGTGGCCGGGGGCGCGAACCCCCGGCGCCCCGTCAGATCATCCACAGCACCCCGCCGATCACCACGCCGGTGATCAGCAGCATCACCACGCAGAAGCCCATGATGTCGCGCGCCTTCAGCCCCGCGATCCCCAGCATGGGCAGCGCCCAGAAGGGCTGCAGCAGGTTGGTCCAGGCATCGCCCCATGCCACGCCCATCGCGACCTTCGCGGCATCCGCGCCAAGCGCCTCGGCGGCGGGCAGCATGACCGGTGCCTGCACCGCCCATTGTCCCCCGCCCGAGGGCACGAAGATGTTGACGATGCCCGCGCTGATGAAGCTCCAGAAGGGCAGGGTCTTCGCGGTCGAGATGGACACGAACCATTCCGACATCGAGGCCGCCAGCCCGCTCTGGATCATGATGGCCATGATCCCCGCATAGAAGGGGAACTGGATCACGATGCCCGCACCCCCGCGGATCGCATCGTCCAGCGCGTCCAGCAGGCTGCGCGGGCTGCCATGCAGCAGGATGCCCGCGAACAGGAACAGGAAGTTCACCACGTTGAGGTTGATGGCCCCGCCGCCGATGAAGTGCATCGCCAGCCACGCAAGGCCCGGCAGGCCGATCAGGTACATCAGCAGGGGGCTGTTCTCCAGCCGCTCGGCCGGGGTGGCGGCGCGGCGACGCTCAAGCCTGTCGTCATGCAGGATCGCGGGATCGACCAGGACCTCTTCCTCGCGGCGCGGCAGCATGGCGCGGTTGACCAGCGGCATGATGACGAACAGCGCGGCCACCAGGCCCAGGTTCCAGGCCGAGAAGATGGTCTGCGAGGTCGGGATCACGCCGATCTGGTCTTCGGTGAAATGGCCCGGCGTCGCGATGGTCAGCGGGATCGACCCGGCCAGGCCGCCATGCCAGACAAGAAAGCCGGAATAGGCCGATGCGACCAGCAGGCGGTAATCGACGCGGATCTGGCGTGCCAGCTCCTTGGCGAAGATCGCGCCGACCACCAGGCCGAAGCCCCAGTTGATCCAGCTGGCGGCCAGCGACACCAGCGTCACCAGCACGATCGCCCCGCCCGCCGAACCGGCCAGCCCCGCCAGCCGCGCCAGGATCCGCCGCACCGGCGGCGAGGATGCAAGGATGTAGCCCGTCACCAGGACCAGCAGCATCTGCATCGAGAAGGACAGCAGTTCCCAGAACCCTCCGCCCCAGTATTCGATCAGCTGATCGGGGGTCGTGCCCTGCGTCAGCATGGCGGCGGCGGCGGCGATCAGCGTCAGCACGATCACGAAGATGAACGCGTCCGGCAGCCAGCGCTCCATGAGGCGCGTGGCGGGTCGCGACAGAATTCGCAGCATTGTTTCCTCCCTTCGGTTTTCGCGGCGAGGCTGCGTCAACCGAAGGGGGAAGGCAAGGCGCTCAGCTTTCGCGGAAGGCCCGGTTGAAGTAATCCGACAGCGGCTTGACCAGATAGGCCATCGGGCTGCGTTCGCCGGTCTGGATATAGACCTCGACCGGCATGCCGGGGACCAGCGCCAGATCGCCCAGCTTCGACATCTCGTCTTGCGGGATCGACACCTCGGCGCGGTAATAGGGCACCTGCGTGGCCTCGTCGATCAGCGCATCGGCCGAGATGCGCTCCAGCCTGCCGTCGATCTCGGGGGTGGTGCGCGATGAGAAGGCCGAGAAGCGCAGCACGACCGGCTGGCCGGCCTGCACCTCGTCGACGTTGATGGTCGCCACGCGCGCGCCGATGACCAGCGGGCGGTCCTGCGGGATGATGTACAGGATCGGGTCCGCCGCACGCACGACCGAACGCGGGGTCGTGACCTGCAGGTTGTAGACGATGCCCGAGGCCGGGGCGCGGATCTCAAGCCGGCTGATCTGCTCGATCAGGCTGCGGCGGCGTTCGGCCAGCTCGAGTTCCCGATAGCCGAGGTCGCGCAGCTCGGTCTCGGCCACCTCGCGGCGTTCCGCGGACAGGCCGAGGCGCTGGATCTCGATCTCGGTCTTGCGGATCTCGACCGAGGCGCGGTTGGCCTGCAGCGATCCCAGTTCGCCGTCCATGCGCGCGGCCTCGCGTTCCAGGGCCAGCACGCGCGATGCCTGCGCAAGGCCGCGGTCCAGAAGGCTCTGCTGGTCGGCCAGTTCGCGGCCGATCAGCTCGCGCTGCGTGGCCAGCGCCTCGATCTGGGCATCGACGCCCTTCACTTCGCTGTCGATCTGTTCGGACTGCTTGGCCAGCTGGTCCAGCGACTGGCGCAGCGTGTCCAGGCGCGTGGCGAACAGGCTGGTCTGGCCGTCGATCAGGTCGCGCAGTTCTGCGGAATCGGCGGCCGCCTCGGTCAGTTCCTCGGGGAAGGTGACGGTGTCGGCATCGCCGCGCTCGGCCTCGAGCCTGCCACGGCGTGCGAGGATCTCGAAATACTGGCCCTCGACGATGGCCAATTCGGTCTGCAGCAGGTTGCCGTCCAGCGCGATCAGCAGGTCGCCCGCCTCGACGCTGGCACCGTCCTTGACGGCGATGGCCTTGACCACGCCGCCATCCAGGTGCTGGACGACCTGGCGCTGCTGCTCGACCTCGACCTGGCCGGTGGCGACGATCGCGCCCGAGATGTTGGTCGCCAGCGCCCATGTCACGAAGCCGCCCACCAGAAGCGTCACGGCCAGCGTGCCCGCGATGATCGGCCCGCGCACGGGCCAGCGTAGATTTCCCCGCCGGCTGATGGAACAGAAGGGCCGCCAGCCCCCCGAAAAACCGCGCACGCCCCATCAGGATCTAGTTGGCGATCATCGCGCCCGGTGTCAGTTGCTACTGCAGCACCAGCCACGCGCCGGTGGCCAGCATCGCGCTTTGCAAGAACAACTGAAAGGTCCGCGAGAAGACCGTGAACCCGGAGGACGTGTCGCCCGCCCGTTGCTGTCCTGCGCTTGCACCCGCGACCGCCACCAGCACGAACAGCGCGGTCAGCGTCTCGACCGAGCGCGAGGCGAGGACGCGGTCATAGACCTGCAGCATGAACAGCGGGCCCGTCAGCATCAGCAGGTTCACCACCGCCGAGAACAGGGCGACCGCCACGAACAGCCTCCAGCCCGTGGCCCTTGCGGCGCGCAGTTCCTTGTCCCCGTCATGGGGCAGCGGTCTTTGGCTCATTTTCCGGTCCCGTCCGCAGCCCCGTGGGTGCGGGGCTTGTCTGAAATCGATCACGACCATATCACCGGAGATGAACTAAAAAACCGTGTCTTGTCCGGTTGGCGACAGATTGGCCGCGAACCGAGGCCGGGCAGCATCGAAAGGCGCATCCGGACGTGAACCCCCTCCTTCCCATCGCGCTTCTTGCCGTCTTGACCGCCGCGGGCTGCGCCAGCGATCCGCAGATGCGCGACGGCGTGCTGATCGACGACCCCTACGAGGCCGCGAACCGCCGCGTCCACGCCTTCAACAAGGGCGTGGACGCGCATGTCGTGGGCCCCGTCGCGAACCGCCTCAAGGGGGACGGCGCGGATGCCGGTCCCGCGCCGCAGCCGGGCGATCCGATCGGGCCGGTGCGGATGATGGCCAATGCGGGCCGCAACCTGTCGCTGCCGGGCAAGGCGCTGAACGGGCTGCTGCAGGGGCGCCCCGGCAATGCGGGGATGAACGCGCTGCGCTTCGCGACGAACACGACCGTCGGTCTTGGGGGCCTGTTCGATCCCGCCGCCGACAGCTTCGGCTGGACCGAGCGCGACACCGATTTCGGCGAGACGCTGGCCGTCTGGGGCGCCCCCGAGGGGGCCTATCTGGAGCTGCCGCTGATCGGCCCCTCGACCCTGCGCGACACGGCGGGGCGGGTGGTCGACATCGCGATCGATCCGCTTGGCCAGGTGCTGGACGCCCCCGAACGCCGCGCGGCCTTCGCGCTGCGGGTGGGGGCCAAGGCCACCGACCGCGCCCGTTTCGGCGACACGATCGACGGGATCCTTCAGGGCAGCGCCGACAGTTATGCACAGACGCGGCTGATCTGGCTGATGAACCGCCGCCACGAGCTTGGAGAAGAGAGTGCAGATATCGATCCCTACGGCGACGATGCCGTCATCGACCCCTATGAATGACCGCCGCGGCTTTCTGGGGCTGATCGCCTCGGGGGCGGCGCTGGTCGCCGCGCCTGCATGGGCGCTGGATTCGAACGGCGCGCGCGCGCTGATCGACCGGTCCCTGGCCGAGGTCTATGCCGTGATCAATTCCGGCAAGGCCCCCGCGCAGATGTATCGCGACTTCGAGGCGATCTTTGCCCGCCATGCCGATGTGGACGTGATCGCCCGTTCGGCCATGGGCCCCGTCGCGCGCCAGATCGATGCGGCGCAGTTCGCGGTCTACAAGGCAGCCTTCCAGGGCTATATCGGGCGCAAGTACGGCAAGCGCTTCCGCGAGTTCATCGGCAGCCGGATCGAGGTGACGGGCGCGCGTCCGCTCAAAAGCTTCTATGCCGTCTCCTCGGTCGCCTATCTGAACGGTCGCGCGCCGATGGAGGTGGAATGGCACGTCTCGGACAAGTCCGGGCGCGACCTGTTCTTCAACATCATCATCGAGGGCGTGAACATGCTGGCCAGCGAGCGCGCCGAGATCGCGGCCATGCTGGCACGCCGGGGCGGCGACGTGGCCGCGCTGACGGCCGACCTGCAGCAGGCGGGCTGAACGAGAAAGGGCGGGCCGCGATGGCCCGCCCCCTTGGCGTTCCCGGATCTGCGGGTCAGTTCCCGCCCAGGATCCCGTTCAGCGCCCGCGACAGCGCATCGTCGCTGCTGGCGCCGCTGTTGCTTGCGGGCGTCGGCGCGGCGGGGGCGGGATCGCCCCGACGCTCGGCCTCGATGGTGTTCATCACGCCTGCCAGCGCCGCGGCCAGCGGATCGTCCGCCGAACCCGAGGTGACGACCTTGGGCGTCGAATCGCCCTGCGACATGATGATGCCGCTGCCGTCCGGCGACACGGTGGACAGCGCCAGTTCCGGCAGACCCTCGTGGATCTCGGACATGACGGCCTGCCAGATCTCGGCCGGAAGGCCGCCGCCGGTCACGCCCGACAGGGGCGTGTTGTCGTCATAGCCCATCCAGACGCCGGTGACATACTGCTCGGTAAAGCCCACGAACCACGCATCGCGATAGCTGCTGGTCGTGCCGGTCTTGCCCGCGACGGGACGGCTGCCCAGGCTGGCGCGACCGCCGGTGCCCTCGGTGATGACCTTCTGCATCATGTAGATCAGCTGGCCCGCCGCGCGCTGGCTGATGACACGCTCGCCGAAGCCGCCGGTCTGGCCCATCATGGGCCGGTCGTCGCCGCGCATGGTCAGGTCGATCACCCCGTAGGGCGCGACCGAGGTGCCGCCGTTGCGGATGCCCGCATAGGCGCCGGTCAGTTCCAGCAGCGTCGCCTCGGACGCGCCCAGGCCCAGGGACGGGCTGCGGGTCAGGTTGCTGACGATGCCGAAATCATGGGCGATGCGGATTACCTGGTCGCGGCCCGCCAGTTCCTGCAGGCGGATCGTGGCGACGTTCAGCGACTGCGCCAGCGCGGTGGTCATGCTGACCGTGCCGTGGAAGCGGCGGGTATAGTTCTGGGGCGACCAGTTCTTGCCGCCCGGAATGCGGATCGTCAGCGGGCTGTCGTCCACGCGGTCGGCGGGACCATAGCCCGCCTCGAGCGCCGCGGCATAGACGAAGGGCTTGAAGGACGAGCCGGTCTGGCGCTTGGCCTGGGTCGCGCGGTTGAACGCGCCGTTCACGGTGCTGTCGCGCCCGCCGATCATGGCGCGGACGGCGCCGTCGGCGGACATGACGACGACCGCGGCCTCGGCCTTGGACCCGTCCTTGACCTTCTCGTCGAAGACGCGCTGCAGGGCACGTTCGGCCGCGCGCTGGATGCGCTGGTCGAAGGTCGTGCGGATGGTCACGTCCTCGGTCGTCTCGCTGGTCAGGAAGCCGGGGCCGGATTCCATCAGCCAATCGGCGAAATACCCGCCCGCGCGGGCATCGGCGGCCTGCGACAGGGTGGCGGGATTGGCGCGGGCCTCGGCCAGCTGCTGGTCGTCAATATAGCCCTGTTCGGCCATCAGCCCCAGCACGACATTGGCGCGTTCCTGCGCGCGCTCGATGCTGGCGGTGGGGGCATAGCGGCTGGGCGCGACCAGGAGGCCCGCCAGCATCGCGGCCTCGGCGGGGGTCACCTGGCTTGCGGGCTTGTTGAAGTAGCGCTGGCTTGCGGCCTCGAAGCCGCGCGCGCCGCCGCCCAGATAGGAGCGGTTCATGTAGATGTTGAGGATGTCGTCCTTGCCGTATTTCGCCTCCATGGCGAAGGCGAAGGGCACTTCCTTGATCTTGCGCCACAGGCTGCCGACGCGGCAGGCGGCCTCGAACTCGGCCTCGTTCTTGTACTGGGTGGGGTCGAAGGTCTCGCCCAGGCACAGCAGCTTGGCGACCTGCTGCGTGATGGTCGAGCCGCCGTGACCTTCCAGCGGGCCGCGGCCCTCGGCCATGTTGATCTTGATGGCGCTGGCGACGCCGCGCGGGCTGACACCCAGGTGCCCGTAGAAGCGGCGGTCCTCGGTCGCGATGACGGCATGCTTCAGGACGGGCGCGATCTCGGTGCTGTCGACCGCGCCATAGGTCTCGCCGCGCCAGGCGAAGACGCGGCCGTCGCGGTCCAGCATCGTCACCGACCCGCGCGCGCGGCCGTCGAACAGCTCCTGCGCCTCGGGGAGGTTGATGTAGAAATAGGCCGTCGCGGCGCCCACGATCAGCGCGACCGTCATGGCCAGGCGCCAGATCGAGCCCCAGACGATCCGCCAGATCAGCGACACGAAGCCTGCGATCCAGCCGACCGGCCCGCGGTTCGCGCGGCGCGGCCTGTGGCGGCGAACCTTCTTCGCGGCGGGCTTGCCTTCGGGCGCGGCGGGCTTGCCTTCGGGCGCGGCGGGCTTGCCTTCGGGCGCGGCGCGCCTTTCGGCAACGGGGCTCTTGCCCTTGCGGGGCGGGGTTCCGGTGGGTCGTTTCATGCCAAGGATGCCTGCGTGACTGCCAGTGCCGGTTCTGCCGGCGTGATTGTGCGCAAGCTACATGAGTTTGACCCTCAGGGGAATTCCATTGGCCAATTCGTGATCTGGGCCGCAGCGGCCGGGGGGATTCCCGCCGGTCGCGGGATTCCGCCGCGCAAGGGGCCGCCGCTGCACGCATGGCGGGCATCGCTGCGGAAAGATCAGACCGATCCGGCCCGAAAGGCGGGCAAAGGGCGCGGATTCTGCCCATAATCGCGGCAGATCGCGATTCCGTGGGCCTGTCTTGCGGGCACATCTTTGCCCGCTGGTCCCTATTGCCGATGAAAAGGGCGATGGCAGCCGGACCGGCGGCTGTGGCACGAAGCGAGGTTTAACACATGCAAAAGACCCTTCCGCTCATCGCGACACTTGCGACGCTGGCAGCCTATCCTGCTGCCGCGCAGGATGCCGCGGCGCCCGCGGAGGCGGCCGCCGCTGTCAGCGCGGATGTCGTCTATATCTTCAACACCCTGCTGTTCCTGATCGGCGGCTTCCTCGTGATGTGGATGGCCGCGGGCTTCGCCATGCTCGAGGCGGGCCTGGTGCGTTCCAAGAACGTGACGACCCAGCTGTTCAAGAACATCTCGCTGTTCGCGATCGCGGGCATCATGTACTGGCTGATCGGCTACAACCTGATGTATCCGGGCGAATGGACCATGCCGGGTGTCATCGGCGAGATCTTCAGCCCCAAGGGCATCGACCCCGTCGGCGCGGGCGTGGCCGATGACGGCTACTCGTCCGGTTCGGACTTCTTCTTCCAGCTGATGTTCTGCGCGACCACCGCGTCCATCGTCTCGGGCACCCTGGCCGAGCGCGTGAAGCTGTGGCCCTTCCTGATCTTCACGGTCGTGCTGACCGGCGTCATCTACCCGATCGAGGCCAGCTGGCAGTGGGGCGGCGGCTTCCTGAGCGAGATGGGCTTCTCGGACTTCGCGGGTTCGACCCTGGTCCACGCGGCAGGCGGCTTCGCGGCACTGGCAGGTGCGATCGTGCTGGGCGCACGTCACGGCAAGTACCGTCCCGACGGCCGCATGCAGCCGATGCCCGGTTCGAACCTGGCGCTGGCGACGCTCGGCACGTTCATCCTGTGGCTGGGTTGGTTCGGCTTCAACGGCGCGTCGCAGCTGGCCATCGGGTCGGTCAATGACGCGGCCGATGTCAGCCGCATCTTCGTGAACACCAACATGGCCGCATCGGCCGGTGCCGTGGCCGCCGTCATCGTGACGCAGCTGGTCTATGGCAAGATCGACCTGACCATGGTGCTGAACGGCGCGCTGGCGGGCCTCGTCTCGATCACGGCCGAGCCGCTGACGCCCACGATCTTCGCCTCGATCCTGATCGGCGGCGTGGGTGGTGCGATCGCCTGCTTCGTGGTCCCGATGCTGGACAAGATGAAGATCGACGACGTGGTCGGCGCGATCCCGGTCCACCTGGTGGCGGGCATCTGGGGCACGATCATCGTCCCGGCGACGAACCCCGATACCAGCTTCGTCACGCAGGCCATCGGCATCGTCTCCATCGGCGCCTTCGTCTTCGTGGTCAGCTTCATCATCTGGTCGATCCTGAAGGCGACCATGGGCATCCGCGTCAGCAAGGAAGCCGAGATCACCGGTCTCGACATCTCGGAGATGGGGATGGAAGCCTATCCGGACTTCGTCCAGGCGAAATGATCGCCGCGACATAACGGGTCTCTTCCCGGAGAGGGGGCGGGTCGCGCAATGCGGCCCGCCCCTTCCGTTTCGGGGCCCCGGAATGCGAAAGGCCCGCCATGATGGCGGGCCTTCGTCGTCGTTCTTGGGGCTGGGGGTCAGGCGATGCGTTCGACCACGAAATCGGCCAGGTCCGACAGCATGTCGCGGATCGGATGCTCGGGCAGGATCTGCAGGGAGGCGCGGGCCCTGGCCGCCCAGTCCAGCGCGTCGCGGCGGGCATCGGCCATCGCGCCGTGGCGGGCCAGCAGTTCCAGCGCGTGTTCAAGGTCGCCGTCCTTCTGGTCGCCCTTCTCGATGGTGCGCGACCAGAAGGCGCGTTCCTCGGGGGTGGCGCGGGCCACGGCCTTGATCACCGGCAGCGTCAGCTTGCGTTCGCGGAAATCGTCGCCGGTATTCTTGCCGATCGCCTCGGCGGTGCCGCCGTAATCCAGCAGGTCGTCCACGATCTGGAAGGCGATGCCAAGCGCGTCGCCGTAATCGAACAGCGCGCGGACCTGCGCATCGGGGACGCCCGCGATGACGCCGCCCACCTCGGTCGCGGCCGAGAACAGCGCTGCCGTCTTGCCGCGCACGACCTGCAGATAGATGTCCTCGTTCGTGGCCAGATCCTGCGCCGCGGTCAGCTGCAGCACCTCGCCCTCGGCGATGGTGGCGGCGGCGTTCGACAGGATCTCGAGCGTGCGCATGCTGCCGGGTTCGACCATCAGCTGGAAGCTGCGCGCGAACAGGTAATCGCCGACCAGCACGCTGGACTTGTTGTCCCACAGCAGGTTCGCCGTCGGACGCCCGCGGCGCTGGCGGCTTTCGTCGACCACGTCGTCATGCAGCAGGGTCGCGGTGTGGATGAATTCGACCGTCGCGGCCAGATGCACGTGATAGGGGCCGCCATAGCCAAGCAGCTTCGCCGCGGCCAGGGTCAGCATCGGGCGCAGGCGCTTGCCGCCGGCCTCGATCAGGTGGGCGGTCACCTCGGGGATGCGCGGCGCATGCCTGCTGGCCATGCGTTCGCGGATCAGCGCGTTCACGGCCTCCATCTCGGGTGCCAGCGCCTCGGCCAGCCGGTCCAGTGGTTTGCGGACGTCTTCCTGCACGTTCATCACATCATCCCGTGTCTGCGCCCTCGCATTGCCATGCCATCGACAAATGCGCAACCGCCGCATAACGTCGCGGCCATGAAAGAGCTTTTCCGCAGCAACGATCCCGTGCGCATCTCGGCGGCCCAGAGCCTGCTGGAAGCCGAGGGGATCACGACCTTCCAGATGGACCAGCACATGAGCGTGCTGGAAGGGTCGATCGGCATCCTGGCGCAGCGCGTCATGGTGGCCGACCGGGACGAGTTCATGGCCCGCGCCATCCTGCGCGACGCGGGCCTGGATGAGTGATCTTCGCCGCGACGGGTTCCTGGGCGGGCGGCTGCAGCTGTGGCAGCCCGCGCGCGGGTACAGGTCGGGCGCGGATGCGGTGATGCTGGCCGCTGCCTGCCGCGCGGCGCCGGGCGACAGCGTGCTGGAACTGGGATGCGGGGCGGGCGTCGCCAGCCTGTGCCTGGCCGCGCGCGTGCCGGGGCTGCGCTGCACCGGGCTGGAGCGTCAGGCCGATTATGCCGCGCTGGCCCTGCGGAACGCGCAGGAATGCGGGCTGCCGCTGGACGTGCTGACAGGCGATCTGTCGGATCCGCCGGCAGGGCTGCGGGGCAGGGGCTTCGACCACGTCATCATGAACCCGCCCTATTTCCTTGGCGGCACGCCCGCGCCCGATGCGGGCCGCGCGACGGCACGGACCGAGGAGACGCCGCTGGACGACTGGCTGGACGCGGGGCTGCGGCGGCTGAACCCCAAGGGCTGGCTGACGGTGATCCAGCGCGCCGACCGGCTGGACCGGATCATCGCCGCATTGCAGGGGCGGGCGGGTGCGATCGCCATCTTGCCGATCGCCGCGCGCCAGGGCCGCGAGGCGGGGCGCGTCATCGTCGCGGCCCGCAAGGGCGCACGCGCACCGCTGCGCCTGCTGGCCCCCTTCGTGATGCACGACGCCCCCCGCCATGACGTCGACCGAGAGGACCTGACCCCCGCCGCGCAGGCGGTTCTTCGCGACGGACTGCCGATCACGATTTGATTTGCGAAAGTCTCGTGACAGAATCGCCAAAGCGTGCTGCACTGACCCTGTTCGAACCACTTCTTATGGAGGACGTGATGTCGGTTGCTTCGCATGTCGAGGAACTTCGCCGCAAACATCAAAAGCTTTCGGATGCAGTTGAAAGGGCTCAGAAAAGTCCCGGCTCCAGCGACCTGGAGCTGACGGCGCTGAAGCGCGAGAAACTGCGCCTGAAGGAACAGATCTCCAGATACGGCCACTGATCCCTTCGACGGTGACAGCCACATGAAAAGGCCCGCGCGTTCAGCGCGGGCCTGCTTCGTTCCGGGGCCTTCGATCAGATGTAGTACTGGCCGCCATTCGCCGTGATGGTCGAGCCTGTGACGAAGCCCGCATCGTCGGAGGCCAGGAACACCACGCAGCGCGCGATCTCGGACGGCTCGCCCAAGCGGCCGACGGGGATCTGCGCGATGATCCCCTCGCGGACCTGTTCGGGAACGGCCATCACCATGTCCGTCGCGATATAGCCGGGGCAGATCGCGTTGACGGTGATGTTGTTGCGCGCGCCTTCCTGCGCCAGCGACTTGGTGAAGCCCAGGTCGCCCGCCTTGGCCGCGGCATAGTTCGCCTGCCCGAACTGGCCCTTCTGCCCGTTGATCGAGCTGATGTTGATGACGCGTCCGAACTTGCGTTCGCGCATGCCCGGCCAGACCGGATGGGTCATGTTGAAGGTGCCGGTCAGGTTGGTGTCGATGACCTCCTTCCACTTCTCGGGCGTCATCTTGTGGAAGGGCGCGTCGCGGGTGATCCCGGCATTGTTGACCAGCACGGCGATCGGGCCCAGATCCTCTTCGACCTGGGCGATGCCGGCCTTGCAGGCATCGTAATCGGCGACCGACCACTTGTAGGTCTTGATGCCGGTTTCCTCGGTGAAGGCCTTGGCCGCGTCGTCATTGCCGGCATAGTTCGCGGCGACGGTATAGCCTGCGGCCTGAAGCGCCTTGCAGATCTCGGCGCCGATGCCGCGCGATCCGCCGGTGACCAGTGCTACCTTGGACATGATTCCCCCCTTCATTCGTTATCGTAAAACATTGCTACTTTGCAGGGGGCGTGTGCGCAATTAAATTGCGCACACGCCGGTCGTTCAGCGTTCGAGGCACATGGCGACGCCCATGCCGCCGCCGATGCACAGCGTCGCAAGGCCCTTCTTGGCGTCGCGGCGCTGCATCTCGAACAGCAGGGTGTTCAGGATCCGCGCCCCCGAGGCGCCGATCGGGTGGCCGATGGCGATCGCGCCGCCGTTGACGTTCACGATGGACGGATCCCAGCCCATGTCCTTGTTCACGGCGCAGGCCTGCGCGGCAAAGGCCTCGTTCGCCTCGACCAGGTCCAGGTCGCCGACCGACCAGCCCGCCTTTTCCAGCGCCTTGCGGCTGGAGGGGATCGGCCCGGTGCCCATGATCGCCGGGTCGAGGCCCGCCGTCGCATAGGAGGCGATGCGCGCCAGCGGCGTCAGCCCGCGGCGTGCGGCCTCGTCCTCGGACATGACCATGACGGCCGCCGCGCCGTCGTTCAGGCCCGACGCGTTGCCCGCCGTGACCGAGCCTTCCTTGGTGAAGGCGGGGCGCAGCTTCTGCATGCCCTCGATCGTGGCGCCGTGGCGGATGTATTCGTCCTTGTCGACGACCGTGTCGCCCTTGCGGCCCTTGACGGTATAGGCGACGATTTCGTCATCGAAGCGGCCCGCATTCTGCGCGGCCTCGGCCTTGTTCTGCGAAGCCAGGGCGAATTCGTCCTGCTGGTCGCGGCTGATCGACCACTGGTCGGCCACGTTCTCGGCGGTCTGACCCATGTGATAGCCGTTGAAGGCATCCCACAGCCCGTCGCGGATCATGGTGTCGATCATCTTCATGTCGCCCATCTTCTGGCCCGCGCGCAGATAGGCGGCATGGGTCGACAGCGACATGCTCTCCTGGCCCCCCGCCAGAACGATCTGCGCATCGCCCAGCATGACCTGCTGCGCCGCCAGCGCGACGGCGCGCAGCCCCGAGCCGCAGACCTGGTTGATGAGCCACGCCGCCGATTCCTTGGGCAGGCCCGCATTGATATGCGCCTGGCGCGCGGGGTTCTGGCCCTGCGCGGCGGTCAGCACCTGGCCCAGGATCGTCTCGCTGACCTCGGCGGGGTCGACACCGGCGCGGGCCACGACCTCGCGCAGGACGGCGGCGCCCAGATCATGTGCGGGGACATTGGCGAATGCGCCCATGAAGCTGCCGACGGGGGTACGTGCGGCAGATACGATTACGGCTTTGGTCATGGCGGGCTCCTTCCCTTCGTTGCCGGGCGGTGCCGGCTGATGGGGTCAGGATGCGGGTTGCCGACGCCACGTCAAGCGCTGTGTGGCAACAGTTGGATGACGGCCCGGACTGCCTAGCGCGTGGCCAGCGAGGGCGGCTTCTTCCACGGGGGCGCGATGGTCGGCGCCCCGAAATAGTAGCCCTGCATGCAATCCACCCCGATATCGATCAGGAAGGCCGCATCCTCGGCGGTCTCGACCGATTCCGCGACGGTGAACATGTCGAAGTGATGCGCGATGGACTGTAGCGCGCGGGTCAGGACCTGGTTGTCGGGGTTGCCCGCGATCTGGCGGATGAACTGCCCGTCGATCTTGATCATGTCGAAGCAGAAGTCGCGCAGATAGCGGAACGAGGTATAGCCCGCGCCGAAATCGTCCAGCGCAAGGCTGACGCCGTGGGACTGCACTTCGGACATGAAGCGCTGCACGTCCTGCGGCATGTCCATCGCGCTGCTTTCGGTGATCTCCAGGATCAGGCGTTCGCCCAGGGTCGGGTCCTCGGATATGCCGCGGCGCAGGGTCTCCATCCAGCGGGGATAAAGGATCGAGCGGGCGGACATGTTGATCGAAAGGCGCAGGCCCGGATCCTCGGCCAGGGTCTGCATCCCGAGGGACAGCGACAAGCAGTCGATCTTGCGGCCCAGCTCGGTCTTTTCCGCCTGGGGCATGAAATCGCGCAGGGGGACCAGTCGCCCGCTTTCGTCGATGACGCGGATCAGCCCCTCGTAGAAGGCGGGCGTCTTGGTGCGCTGCGCCTGGACGATGGGCTGGAAGGCCAGCACCGCGCTGCCGCGATCCACCGCCATCGACACGGCCGAGAGCGTCAGGCTGTCCTGGTGCCGGATCGCGTCTTCCAGCGGCGAAGAGTTTTCCGGGTATCTGGTCACGGTGCGCCTCATGTCCTTCGTCTGGCTTGCAGTCTGCGCACCATGCCTTAACCTTGCGTGAATCGTCAGGGATATCTGGAAACTGGGTTAACCCATGGTTGAACGCTGCGGCTGGTGCGGGGACGATCCGCTCTATGTCGATTATCACGACCGCGAATGGGGCGTGCCCGAACGCGACCCCCGCGCCCTGTGGGAGGCGCTGACCCTCGAGGCGTTCCAGGCCGGGCTGAGCTGGATCACCATCCTGCGCAAGCGCGAGGGGTTCCGGCAGGAATTCGACGGCTTCGACCCCGAACGCGTCGCCGCCTGGGACCAGGCGCGCATCGACCGCGCGATGGGCAATCCCGGCATCATCCGCCACCGCGCGAAGATCGAGGCCGCCGTCCGCGGCGCACGATCCTTCCTGCGGATCGAGGACGAACGCGGCTTCTCGCCGTGGTTGTGGGGGGTCGTCGGGGGCGATCCGATCCGCAATTCGCCCGCCGACCTGTCGCAGGTGCCCGCGCAGACGCCCGAATCGCAGGCCATGTCCAAGGCGCTGAAATCCGAGGGCTTCGGCTTCTGCGGGCCGGTCATCACCTATGCCTTCATGCAGGCCACGGGCATGGTGGACGACCATGTCGCCACCTGCCACCGGCACGGCGCGATCAGCCCTCGATAAGCTGACCGATCAGGGTCTTGGCGGTGTCCGAATCCCATTCCGCATCGCCCAGGTAACGCGCGACCTCGTTGCCGTCGCGGTCCAGCAGCACGGTCACCGGCAGGCCCACCACGCCCATTTCCCGTGCCAGCTGCTGGCGCGGATCCAGAAGGACGGGCAGGTCGGTCACGCCGACCTCGTCGAAGAAATCGTCGATGCGCGCGGGGGCGTTGCGGCCGGTGGCGATGGTCACCACCTCGAAATCCTCGCCGCCCAGCTCCTTCTGCAGGTTGTCCAGCGCGGGCATCTCCTCGCGGCAGGGGGCGCACCAGGTCGCCCAGAAGTTCACCAGCACGATCTTGCCCTTCCAGTCGGCCAGGCGATGCTCGCCGCCATCGGGATCGGTGAAGACCGTGTCGCCGACCGGGGGGGCATCGTCGGCCACGACCAGCTTGGGAAGGCCGCCTTCCTTCGCGGCCTGCCAGTCGGGTTCGGCATAGGCGGCATTTGCACCGAGTAACAGTGCCGTATAAAGCAGGACGGAACGCAGCATTGGACCTCCGAAGGACTGACAGATGACCGACCGGCCCGACAGCAACGACGCCGCCAACAGCATGTGGGGCGGGCGCTTCGCCGCCGGACCCGATGCGATCATGGAGGCGATCAACGCCTCGATTGGATTCGACCGGCGCCTCTATGCCCAGGACATCCGCGGCAGCCGGGCCCATGCCGCGATGCTGGCGGCGCAGGGCATCATCAGCGATACCGATGCCGAGGCCATCAGGGAAGGCCTGCTCACCGTCTTGTCAGAGATCGAGGCCGGGAATTTCCCCTTCCGCACCGCGCTGGAGGACATCCACATGAACGTGGAGGCCCGCCTGAAGGAGATCATCGGCGAACCCGCGGGCCGTCTGCACACGGGCCGGTCGCGCAACGATCAGGTCGCGACCGATTTCCGCCTGTGGGTCCGCGACCAGTGCGATGCCGCGATCGAGGGGCTGGAGGCCCTGATCCGCGCCTGCCTGGGCCAGGCCGAGGCGGGCGCCGACTGGGTCATGCCGGGCTTCACCCATCTGCAGACCGCCCAGCCGGTCACCTGGGGCCACCACATGATGGCCTATGTCGAGATGTTCGGCCGCGACCTGTCGCGCTTCCGCGATGCGCGTGCGCGGATGAACGAATCGCCCCTGGGTGCCGCGGCGCTGGCGGGCACGGGATACCCCATCGACCGTCAGGCGACCGCCCGCGATCTGGGCTTCGACCGCCCGATGGCCAACAGCCTCGATGCCGTCAGCGACCGCGATTTCGCGCTGGAATTCCTGTCCTGCGCCTCGATCTGCGCCGTCCACCTGTCGCGCCTGAGCGAGGAGCTGGTGATCTGGTCCTCGGCCCAGTTCCGCTTCGTGTCGATGTCGGACAAGTGGTCGACCGGGTCGTCGATCATGCCGCAGAAGCGCAACCCGGATGCGGCGGAACTGATCCGCGCCAAGATCGGGCGCATCCTGGGCGGCACGGTCGCGCTGTTCACGGTGATGAAGGGCCTGCCCTTGGCCTATTCCAAGGACATGCAGGAGGACAAGGAACAGGTCTTCGACGCCGCCGACAACCTGCTTTTGTCGCTGGCCGCCATGTCGGGCATGATCACCGACCTGACCGCCAATCGCGACCGTCTGGAAGGGGCCGCAAGCGCGGGCTTTTCCACCGCGACCGACCTTGCCGACTGGCTGGTGCGCGAACTGGGGCTGCCCTTCCGCGATGCCCATCACGTCACCGGATCGCTGGTCGCCATGGCCGAGACGCGCGGGATCGACCTGCCGGACCTGACGCTGGAGGACATGCGGTCCGTCCATGACGGCATCACGCAGGACGTGTTTGGCGTGCTGGGGGTCCACAACTCGGTCGCCTCGCGCCAAAGCTATGGCGGGACGGCACCCGACCAGGTCCGCGCCCAGATCGCCCGCTGGAAGGAGAAGCTGGCATGACCCGCATCACCTGCATCATGGCGCTGCTGGCCCTTGGGGCCTGCGGCGTCGACGGCGCCCCGAAGCGTCCCGCCGACAAGCCGGCGCAATCCGGCATCACCATCAGCGGCGATGCCCGTATCGGCATCGCGACCGAGTAGTCCATGGATCATTTCCTCTATCGCGACGGCGCGCTTCACGCCGAGGACGTGCCCCTGAGCCGCATCGCGGCCGAGGTGGGCAGCCCCGTCTACGTCTATTCCGCGGCCACGCTGCGGCGGCATTTCGGCCTGTTCCGGCAGGCGCTGGACTGGACGGACCACCTCGTCTGCTTCGCGGTCAAGTCGAACAGCAACCTTGCCGTGCTCAAGCTGATGGGCGACATGGGCGCGGGCATGGATGTCGTCTCGGGCGGCGAATATGCGCGGGCCCGCGCGGCGGGCGTGCCGGGTGACCGGATCGTGTTCTCGGGCGTGGGCAAGACCCGCGCCGAGATGCGCCAGACCATCGAGGGCGGCATCCGCCAGTTCAACATCGAGAGCGAGCCCGAGATGCGGGTCCTGTCCGAGGTGGCCGCCAGCATGGGCGCGACCGTCCCCGTGGCGATCCGCGTGAACCCCGATGTCGATGCCAAGACCCACGAGAAGATCGCGACCGGCAAGTCCGAGAACAAGTTCGGCATCCCGATTTCCCGCGCGCGAGAGGTCTATGCCGAGGCCGCGTCCCTGCCGGGTCTGAAGGTCGTGGGCGTGGACGTGCATATCGGCAGCCAGCTGACCGATCTGGACCCGTTCCGCGCCGCCTATGCGAAGGTCGCGGAACTGACGACCATGCTGCGCGCCGAGGGGCACGAGATCACGCGCCTGGACCTGGGCGGGGGCCTGGGCATCCCCTATCGCCGCGACAACAACGCGCCGCCCCTGCCCATCGAATACGGGCAGGTGATCCGCGATGCCGTCGGCCATCTGGGCTGCGAGATCGAGATCGAGCCGGGCCGCAACATCGTCGGCAATGCGGGCGTGCTGCTGAGCGAGGTCGTCTATGTCAAGAACGGCGAGGATCGCGACTTCCTGATCGTGGACGCGGCGATGAACGACCTGCTGCGCCCGGCCATGTACGGCGCGCATCACGACATCGTCGCGGTCCGCGAACCGGACGTGGGTGCGCAGGTCCGCCCCTATGACGTGGTGGGCCCGGTCTGCGAATCCGGCGACACCTTCCAGAAGGGCGCGCAGCTGCCCGCGATGGAGGCGGGCGAGCTGATCGCATTCCGCTCGGCCGGGGCATACGGGGCCGTGATGGCGTCGGAATACAATTCCCGCCCCCTCGTCCCCGAGGTGCTGGTCGATGGCGATCAATTCGCCGTTATCCGCGCCCGCCCGACATATGAGGAGATGCTGGCCCGGGATACCATCCCGGAATGGCTTTGATCCGGCGCCTTGCTGCCCGATACGGGCCGGGGGCCGTGCGCCCCCGGACCGATGACGAATTCCCCACCGACACCCGCCTGCGCCGCGCCCTGCGCCTGACCCGGATGGGGCTGGTCTGGGAACGCGCGATTTCGGCCTTCTGGCCGCTGGCCTGCCTGCTTGGCCTTGCCTTCGCCGCGATGTGGGGCGGGCTGGTGGCGGGCATCGAGCCTTCCGCCCTGCCGTGGATCGGCGGCGCGTGGCTGGCCGCGACGCTGGCCGCCGCGGTGCATGGCGGGTTGCGTCACCGCCGCGTGCGCGCGCCCGACGCGCGCGAACGGCTTGACCGCAGCCTGCCGGGGCGCCCGCTGGCCGCGCTGAACGACCGGCCCGCCATCGGCGATGCGGGCCCGTTGTGGCAGGCCCACCTGCACCAGATGCGCGACCTTGCCGCCCGCGCCCGCGCCGTGCCGCCCGATGCGGGCCTGTCGCGCCGCGACCCCTTCGCGCTGCGGCTGGCGGCGCTTCTGGCCTTTGCGATGGCGCTGATCTTCGGCGGTGCCGACCAGATGGGGCAGGGCATCCGCGCCATGGCCGCGACCGTCCTTCCCCGCGCCGCGCTGACCGACGCCGCACCCACCGGCCCCGAATGGGAAGGATGGGCCGAGCCCCCCGCCTATACCCGCCGTCCCGCGATCTATCTGAACGCCCTGCCTGACGGCGAGGTGTTGGACCTGCCCAAGGGCAGCCGCATCAGCCTGCGCATCTATGGCGCCGACGTGCCGGTCGTGCAGGACGTGGCTTCGGAAACGACCGGCGACGAGGGCGCGCCCGAACTGGTCGCCGAACGCAGCGGCACGCTTGGGGTGGGGGGGCGCGACTTCGCGATCACCGTGCTGCCGGATGCCGCGCCGGTCATTGCGCTTGGCGACGTGCCGCAGCGCCGCGCCGACGGGCGGATGGTGCAGGACTATACCGCCGGCGACGATCACGGCGTCACCGCGGCCGAGGCCCGCATCGCGCTGGATCTGCCCGCGGTGGACCGCCGCTTCGGGCTGGCCGTCGATCCCGAACCCCGGGACGATCTGGCCCTGCCCATCGCCCTGCCGCGCACGGGCCGCGACGACATCGCGGGCCAGATCGCGCAGGACCTGTCGCGCCACCCCTGGGCCAACCTGCCGGTGACGCTGCGCCTGCGCGCGCTTGACGGCATCGGTCAGGAGGGGCTGTCCGCCCCCCGCGCGATGGACCTGCCGGGCCGCCGCTTCTTCGCGCCGATGGCCGCCGCCCTGATCGAGCTGCGCCGCGACCTGCTGTGGTCGCGCCGGAACGCCCGCCGCAGCGCCGAGATCCTGCGCGCCCTGACCTGGCAGCCCGAGGGCTTCGTCGAGCCCGATCTCTATTCCGAACTGCGTGGTGCGGTTGGGCTGCTGGAGGGCGATGCCTTCGACGCCGAGGCCCGCGACCGCCTTGCCGATGCCCTGTGGGAGGCGGCGGTCCTGCTGGAGGATGGCGGCCTGTCGGACGCGCTGCAACGGATGCGGGATGCCCAGCAGCGCCTGTCCGAGGCGATCCGCAACGGTGCCAGCCCCGACGAGATCCAGCGCCTCATGGACGAGCTGCGCGAGGCGACCGACGCCTATACGCAGATGCTGGCGGAACAGGCCGAACCCGAGGACATGACCGACCGCCCCGACCGGGGCGAGCAGCGCAATGCCGAGGTCACGGGCGACCAGATCCAGCAGATGATGGACGAGATCCAGCGCCTGATGAACGAGGGCCGCATGGCCGAGGCCGAGCAGCTGCTGGAGCAGTTCAACCGCCTGATGGAGAATATCGAGGTCCGCCAGTCGCAGGGCCAGCAGGGCGGCGAGGGGCGCCGGGGCAGCCCCTCGATGAACCGCCTGGCCGACACGCTGCGCGACCAGCAGGACCTGTCGGACGAGGCGTTCCGCCAGATGCAGCGCGGGCAGGGGGGCGACGACGATCTGGCCGCCCGCCAGCGCGAACTGCGCGAGGAACTGGGCCGTCAGCGCGAATTGATGCCGGGCGAGGGGTCCGATGATGGCGACGAGGCCCGACGCCGCATGGACGAGGCCGGCCGTGCGATGGAAGAGGCCGAACAGGCACTGCGCGACGGCGATCCCTCGGGGGCGATGCGCCGGCAGGCGGATGCGATCACCGCGATGCGCGAAGGGATGCGCGCGCTGGCCGACATGCTGGCGCAGGAAGGGCAACCGGGCGAGGCCGCCGACGAGAACGCGCAGGGACAGGGGCAGGATGGCAGCCAGTCCGCGCGCGGCGGACGCAACGGTCGCGATCCCCTTGGCCGCGAGGCGGGGAATGGCGGCGGTTCGGCGCAGGGCGGCGACATGGCGGATGGCGCGGGCGACGGCAACCGCCGCGCGCGCGAGCTGCTGGACGAGATCCGCCGCCGCAGCGCCGACCCGAACCGCCCGAGCGACGAGCGCGACTACTTGGGCCGGCTGCTCGAACGGTTCTAGCCCCTCAGCCGCGCGGCCTGACCGTCCAGCCACAGCCGCGCACGGTCCAGACCGCCGCGCCATTCCATCAGCGTCTCGCCCACGGGGCTGTCGGGGGCGAGGTTCGGCGCCGCGACATAGACCACGGCCGCCGATGCGGCGACCGCCAGCATCAGCGCCATCCCGGCCCCGTAACCGCTGCGCCGCTTCGCTTCCGGCACCGCCACGACGGCCGGTTCGGGAACAGCGGCGAGTTCGGGAACGGGGGCGGGTTCGATGATGCGCGTGACGCGGGCGGGGCGTGTCGGGGCGTCGTCCCCGCCGACGCGGACGGACGCTTCGGGCTGCGGCTCGGCTGCGGGCTGAGGCTTGTGCCGGATCACGCGGGTCCCCGTCGCAGTGGTCGTCGTCGCGGCGGCGGGCAGGGTCACGGTGGTCGCGGGCCAGTCGGCCTCGTAGGCCTCGCTGCTGATGGGGCGGTAACGGGTCTGACCCTCGGCCTCGCGCAGGCGGCGTTCGTGTTCGACCTCGTCCTTGAGGAATTGCAGCATGTCGGGGGCCAGCCGCTTGCTGGGCATCACCGCCTCGCGCTGCGGGGGCGGGGCATCGTCTTCGGGCGCGATCTCGTCATCGTGATCGGCGGCTGCCTGGACCGCATCGCCGCGCCGCGCCAGCCAGACGCGCCCGCAATCGGCGCATTCCACCTCGCGGCCCGCCTCCGGGATCGCTGAAACCGGCAAAGCATAGTCCGATCCGCATCCCGGACAGATCAACCTGATTTCAGACATGGCACCCTCGTAATCGTCCTGCGGCTGTTTTATCAAGCGTCAGTCCGGCTTCCAAGCATCCGGGCGCAGGGCCCGCATCAAGACGGGCCGATTTGGAACGATGAGGTGGCGCTTGATCGAGATGCGGGACGTCGGTTTCGGCTATCAGGGCCAGGCCGAGCTATTGTCGGACATGAACCTGAGCCTTCAGGCGGGGATGTTCCATTTCCTGACCGGGCCGTCGGGGGCGGGCAAGACCACGCTTCTGCGGCTGTGCTATGGCGACCTGATGCCCAGTTCGGGCCGGATGAACCTGTTCGGAGAGGAGCCGCGTTCGCTGGACCGCGACGCGGTGGCCGACCTGCGCCGCCGGGTCGGCGTGGTCCACCAGGACCCGCAGTTCCTCGACCACCTGCCCGTGGCCGAGAACATCGCCCTGCCGCTGACCATCGCGGGCGAGCCGGTCGACCTGCAGGCGATGCGCGACCTTCTGGGCTGGGTGCAGTTGCAGAACCACGCCCGCGCGCTGCCGCCATCGCTGTCGGGCGGCGAAAGACAGCGCGCCGCCTTGGCCCGCGCCGTGATATTGTCGCCCGATGTCGTCCTTGCGGACGAACCCACGGGCAACCTGGACTGGGAGATGTCCATGCGGCTGATGCAGCTGCTGATCGAGCTGAACAAATCGGGCAAGACCGTGCTGGTCGCGACCCATGACCTGAACCTGATCCGCGCCACCAAGGCGCAGGTGACGGCGCGCGTGCTGCGCATCTCGGGCGGGACGCTGCATCTGGCGGGGGCCGACCTGTGATGGGCAACGACCGCAGAACGCTGAACCCGATCGCCCTGTGGCGCGGCCTGTTCGGATCCGAGGTGAATGGCAGCGACCGCATCGTGCCGCCGACCGGCTTCACCGCGCAGCTGACGCTGTTCTCGGCCGGGGCGATGGCCTTCCTGGCCGTCTTCGCGCTGGCGCTTGCGATGGCGACGGGGCGGCTGGCCGAGCGCTGGTCCTCGGACCTTGCAGGCGCCGTCACGGTGCGCGTCAGCGCCCCCGCCGGCGAACAGGAGGCCCGCGTCCAGTCCGCGCTGCAGATCCTGCGCACCACGCCCGGCGTCGGCCAGCCGCGCCAGCTGCCCCCCGAGGAACTGGCCGCCCTGCTGGAACCGTGGTTCGGCCCCGACATGCCGGTCGACGCGCTGCCCATGCCCGCGCTGATCGACCTGCCGGTCGAAAGCGCGGATTTCGACCCCGAGGGCCTGCGCCTGCGCCTCGAGGCCGAGGCGCCGGGTTCGGTGCTGGACGATCATACCGAATGGCGGCGGCCGCTGATCTCGGCGGCGAAGCGCCTGAAATTCTTGGGGATCGTGTCGCTGATCCTGATCGCGGCGGCATCGGCCGCGATGATCACGCTGGCCGCCAAGGCCGCGCTGGCCGCGAACGGGCAGGTGATCCGCGTGCTGCGCCTGATCGGGGCGCGCGACCTGACCATCGCCACGGCTTTCGTGCGCCGCTTCACCCGCCGCGCGGCGGCAGGCGCTTCGGTCGGCACCGCGGCGGGGATGCTGGGCATCGCGATCCTGCCATCGGCCGAACAGGCGGGCGGGTTCCTGACGGGCCTCGGGTTCCAGGGCCTTGGCTGGCTGGTGCCGCTGACCATCCCGCTGATCGCCGCGGCGGTCGGCTTCTTCGCCACCCGTTGGGCCGCGCTGAAGATGCTGGAGGCCGTGCGATGAGCGATTACCGCCCCGGCCCGCTGACCCCGCTGCAATACCTGCGCAACGTGACCTTCTACGTGCATGCCGCCATCGCCACCCTGCTGATCGGGCTGTTCGGGCTGATCAGCCTGCGGGACGGACGGCGCGGTGCGAACCGCGTGGGCGATCGCTGGATCGCGCATCTGGCATGGGCCGCCCGCATCCATCTGGGCCTGCGCTGCGAGGTGCGGGGCACGCCCCCCACGCGCGACATCATCGTCGCCGCCAAGCACCAGTGCTTCTGGGACATCCTGATGATCGCGCAGGCGGTTCCCCGCCGCGCCTTCATCATGAAGCGCGAGGTGATGCGCGTCCCGGTCGTGGGCTGGTTCGCCTGGAAGGTCGGCTGCATCCCCATCGACCGCCGCAAGGGGCGGGACGCGATGGCCGCGATCTCGTCGCAGATCAACCAGCGGCTGGCGGGAGACGGGCTGGGCCAGCTGATCATCTATCCCGAAGGAACGCGGACGCTGCCGGGCGAACGCCGCCCCTACAAGCACGGCGTCTCGACCATCCGCGCCAGCACGGGGCTGTCGGTCGCGCCGGTCGCGGTGAACACCGGGCTGTTCTGGCCGCGCAAGGGCTGGGGCATCCGCCCCGGCACCGCCATCATCGAGTTCCTGCCCGAAATCGGCCCCGAGGCTCCGCGCGAAGGCTTCCTTCCGCGGCTCGAGGCCGAGATCGAGACCGCCTCGGACCGATTGATGGCCGAGGCGGGGTTCACGCCGATCGCCGATCAGCGCAATTCATAGTAGCGCGGCACGTGCGGGGCCTCGGGCGGCAGCCCGATGTCGCGCCGCATATGCGGGCTGAGATGGTAGGGATCGGGCGGCCTCGGCCGCCTTTTCCGTGGCATCAGCAGCGCGCGCAGCATGGCCCATGCGACGGCGCTTGCGCCGTGGCGAAGGATCAGGCGGTGGATGGCGGGCATGAGCGGCCCGTGGCCGGGGTGCATCTCTGCGATCATGGTCTTTTCTCCTGGCGATGAAGGGATTCCCCCCTTGGCATCGCGTTCCGGTCTTTGGATGTGGAAATGCAGCGCATGCGGCATCGGCCCCGGCAAAAGGGGTCATGCGGTCATGTCATCTGCGGTAATTGCCCGTGGGGCGGCGTTCAGCGTCGGTTCGACGTCCTGACGGTGGCCCCTTGTCGGAGTTGCTGTGCGGTATGGTTCATCCAGCCCCTCCTTCGTTCACGACATTTCGGGCAGGGCGGAGCGTTGCCGCGTTCCGCCCGTCGCGCAAACGAAAAAGCGCCACTAGCGGTGCTTGCAGGCCCGCTGTGGCGCTTTGGTCACGTTTTCGCGAAACCCGTTCAGCCCAGGCCGACCGAGCCCATCTTCAGGAACTTCTCGCGGCGGTCCTTGACCAGTTCCTCGGGGGATTTGCCCGACAGGTCGTCCAGCATGGCCGCGATCTCGGTGCCGACGGCGGCGATCGCGTCGGCGGGCGCGCGCTGCGCACCGCCCATCGGTTCGCCGATGATGCGGTCGATGATCGCCAGCTTCTTCAGGTCCTGCGCGGTCAGGCGCAGGGCCTCGGCGGCCTCGCGCATGCGTTCGGCGTCCTTCCACAGGATCGAGGCGCAGCCCTCGGGCGAGATGACCGAGTAGATCGAATGTTCCAGCATCGCGATGCGGTTCGCGGTCGCGAAGGCCACGGCCCCGCCCGATCCGCCTTCGCCGATCACGACCGAGACCAGCGGCACGCCGACCTGGAGGCATTTCTCGGTCGAGCGGGCGATGGCCTCGGACTGGCCGCGTTCCTCGGCGCCCTTGCCGGGATAGGCGCCGGGCGTGTCGACCAGCGTGATGACCGGCAGGTTGAAACGGTCGGCCATGTCCATCAGGCGGATCGCCTTGCGATAGCCTTCGGGCCGGGCCATGCCGAAATTGTGGACCAGGCGCGACTTGGTGTCGTTGCCCTTCTCGTGGCCGATGACGACGCAGGGCTTGTCCTGGAACCGCGCAAGGCCGCCCATGACGGCATGGTCGTCGCCGAAGGCACGGTCGCCCGCAAGCGGCGTGTATTCGGTGAACAGCGCGTCGATATAGTCGCGGCAATGCGGACGGTTCGGGTGACGCGCCACCTGCGCCTTACGCCAGGGCGTCAGGCTGGAATACAGTTCCTTGAGAAGGTCGCGCGACTTCTTGTCCAGCGCGGCCGCCTCTTTCTCGACATCGACGGCGCCTTCGCCCTTGCGGCCCATGGCCCGCAGTTCCTCGGCCTTGCCCTCGATGTCGGCAAGCGGCTTTTCGAAATCAAGATAGACCATCAGGTGACGCCTTTGGGTTCTGTTTCGCTGGCTGTATAAGCAAGGCCCGTGCCGGTTGCAACGCGGGCCGCTTATTGCAGGTCCGCGAAGGCATGTCGCAGGCGGGCCACCGCCTCGGTGACGCGGGCGCGGGGCGTGGCGATGTTGAAGCGCAGGAACTGCGCCCCGCCCGTGCCGAAGGTCGCGCCGTGATTGGCCGCGATACGGGCGCCGTCCTGCACGCGCGCGGTGAATTCCGCAGGCGCCATCCCCGTCCCCGAGAAATCGACCCAGGACAGGTAGGTCGCCTGCAGCGGCATGGACCGCAACCCGGGGATCGTGGCGATGCCCTCGTCGAAGATGCGGCGGTTGCCGTCCAGGTATTCGACCAGCGCATCGACCCAGGCGGCGCCTTCGGGCGAATAGGCGGCTGCGACCATGTCCATGCCCAGCATCCCCGCCGAGACGCCGCGCGCGGCAAGCGCCCCCTGGAACCGCGCCCGCAGCCCCGCATCCGCGATGATCGCGTTGCCGATATGCGCGCCCGCGATGTTGAATGTCTTGGTGGCGGCGGTCAGCGTGACCAGCCGGTCGGCGATCTGGGGGGCGACGGTCGCGATCATCCGGTGCGGCCCGCAGCCGGGCATCACCAGGTCGCAATGGATGTCGTCGGACACGAGGATCAGGTCGTGGCGGCGGCAGAACTCGGCCACCTCGGTCAGCTCGTCGGCGGTCCAGATGCGGCCGCCGGGATTGTGCGGCGAGCACAGGATCATCAGCCGCTCGTTGCCGGTCAGCATCTCCTCCCATGCGGGCCAGTCGAAGCCGTAGATCCCGTCGCGCTGCGCCAGCGGCAGCTCGACCAGCTTGCGGCCCGATGCGTTCACGACGCGCCCGAAGGCGTGATAGACCGGCGACATCACGATGACCCCGTCGCCCGGTGCGGTGAAGGCGTCCAGCGCCATCGCGACCCCGTTGACCAGCCCCGCGCAGGTCAGGATCCAGGACGGCTCGATCGTCCAGCCGTGGCGTTCGGCCATCCACCAGCAGATCGCGTCCAGATAGGGCCGGTTCGCCCCCGGATAGCCGTAGACCCCGTGCGCCGCCGCCTGTTCGACCGCCTTCTGCACCGCCTGGGGCGGGCGGAAGTCCATGTCCGCGACCCACATCGCCAGCCCGTCGTCGGGGGACACGCCATAGGCGGCCTCCATGTCGTCCCACTTGCTGCAGCGGGTGCCGGTGCGGTCGATGATCTCGTCGAAATCGGGCTGGTGCATCTGTCCCCCAGGGGTCTGGCTGTGTTTCAGGGCCTTGGCCCCTTGCATACGCCGGATGTTGCCTATGGTGAAGGCTTGGCTTATTTCGCGGGAATGAGCCTGAAACCGATCCTGATCCATCCCGATCCCCGCCTCAAGAAGGTGGCCGAACCCGTCGCGCGCATCACCCCCGAGGTCGAGACGCTGGCCGCCGACATGCTTGCGACCATGTACGACGCGCCGGGCATCGGGCTGGCCGGTCCGCAGATCGGCGTGAACAGCCGCATCTTCGTCATGGACGCCACCCGCGACCCCGAGGCCGAGCCCGCGCCCCTGGTGCTGATCAACCCCGAGATCACCTGGTCCTCGGATGACCGCAACGTCTACGAGGAAGGCTGCCTGTCGATCCCCGACCAGTATGCCGAGGTGACGCGCCCCTCAGAGGTCAAGATGCGCTGGCTGGGCCTGGACGGCGCGATGCACGAACGGGAATTCGACGGGCTGTGGGCGACCTGCGCCCAGCACGAGCTGGACCACCTGGACGGCGTGCTGTTCATCGACCACCTCTCTGCGATGAAGCGCCAGATGATCACCCGCAAGATGGTCAAGCTGAAGCGCGAGAGGGCGCGTGGCTGACGGGCTGGCAGGTCGGGGCGGGGCAACCCGTCCGGTCCTGCCGGGGCTGGCTTCGGGCCAGCCGCGCCAGCTGCTGCTGGCACCCGATGCCCGCCTTCTGCAACGTTGCGAACCCGCGGGGGTGCTGGATGCCGGCGCGATCGTCGGGATCGTTTCGGACCTGATCGCCACCTTGCGGCTGGCACGGGGCAGGGGCATCGCCGCGCCCCAGATCGGCGCCATGAACCGCATCTTCGTGATCGAGGGCGACCCCCCCGTCATCTGCATCGATCCCGAGATCCTCTGGCGGTCCGAGCGTACCGAAAGCCGCATCGAGACCTGCCTGTCGCGTCCGGACCGCTCCTGCCATGTCGATCGCCCCGTCGAGATCCGGCTTGGCTGGTACGATCTGGACGGGCGTTACCACGAGGCGCTGCTGGACGGGCCCGACGCCCGCATCGCGCAGCACCTGGCCGATCACCTCGACGGCCGCATGATACCGGAGTCCTGAATGCCTGCCCGCCCCTTCATCCCCTATGCCGATCCGCGCCTGCACCGCCCCGCCGACCCGGTGGACCAGGTGACCGAGACCGTCCGCATGATCTGGGACGACATGATCGCCACGATGGATGCCATGCCCGGCGTGGGCCTTGCCGCGCCCCAGATCGGCATCACGATGCGCCTGGCCGTGGTCGATGCCTCGGACAAGCGCGGCCAGGCCGTCCGCATGGCCAATCCCGAGATCCTGCACGAAAGCGTGCAGCTGCGCGCCCATGACGAGGCCAGCCCGAACCTGCCCGGCGTCTTCGCCCGGATCGAACGTCCGCGCGCGGTCACGGTCCGCTTCCTGAATGCCGACGGCCAGACCGAGGAACGCGATTTCGTCGGCCTCTGGGCGACCAGCGTGCAGCACCAGATCGACCATCTGAACGGCAAGATGTATGTCGATCACCTGTCGCCCCTGCGCCGCAAGATGCTGGTCCAGAAATCCGCCAAGCTGTCGCGCCGCTGACCCGCAAACGCATCGAAGGGAAACCGCCATGCGCGTGATCTTCATGGGAACGCCCGAATTCTCCGTCCCGGCGCTGCGCGCGATCGCAGCCGAACACGAGGTCGTGGTCGTCTATACCCAGCCGCCGCGCGCGGCGGGGCGCGGCCAGAAGGCGCGACCCTCGCCCGTCCATCTTGCGGCGCAGGAGCTGGGCCTGCCGGTGCGCCATCCCGAAAGGCTGCGCGATCCGGCCGACCAGCAAGACTTCGCGGATCTCGGTGCCGATGTGGCGGTGGTCGTGGCCTATGGTCTGATCCTGCCGCAGCCGGTGCTGGACGCGCCGCGACTGGGCTGCGTGAACATCCACGCCTCGATCCTGCCGCGCTGGCGCGGGGCCGCGCCGATCCACCGCGCGATCATGGCGGGGGATGCGGAGACCGGCATCGCGATCATGCAGATGGAGGCGGGTCTGGACACGGGTCCGGTGCTCGACCTGGAAACGACGCCCATCGGCGCGTCCGAGACGACCTCGGACCTGCACGACCGGCTGGCGGGGATCGGCGCGTCGCTGATCCTGCGCACGCTCTCGACGCTGCCCAAGGAGGCGACGCCCCAGCCGCAGGCGGGCGTGACCTATGCCGCCAAGATCGACAAGGCCGAGGCCCGCATCGACTGGACTCGCCCCGCATCCGAGGTGGACCGCCAGATCCGCGGCCTGTCACCCTTTCCGGGCGCGTGGTGCATGATGGGCGAGGAACGGCTGAAGCTGCTCCGCTCGACCGTGGTCGAGGGGCAGGGGGAACCGGGCCAGCTGATCGAGGGGCTGACCGTCGCCTGCGGCACTGGGGCCATCCGCATCCTCCAGGCGCAACCGGCGGGCAAGCGCCCGATGGCGGCCGGTGATCTTCTGCGCGGCTGGAAGCTGCCCGACCGCCTGACCTAGGGCCGCAGGACACCGCAAGCGGCGGGTCCGGCCGGGTTCACCCCGGCCTTCGGTCCGGATCGCGGCGGGGCTTGGCCCCGCCCGGCCGGGCCGAAACCGTCGCGGGACGCAATCGCTCCCCGCGACTTCACGCGATCAGATCGCGCCGTGGCAGTGCTTGAACTTCTGGCCCGAACCGCAGGGGCACAGGTCGTTCCGCGACGGGTTCCCCCAGGTCGAGGGGTCGTTCTCGTCGAAGCCCGGCAGGCGCGCGGGGTTCTCCTCGGCGGCGGCGTCGCTGTCGCCCGGATGCTCGGCGGTCAGGTCGGATTGCGCAGCCTTCTGCTGATCCGCCATCTGGCGCATCATCTCCTCGCGCTCGGTCTCGGTCAGGGGCCGAATCTGCGCCAGGCGCTGCGTCACGTCGAAGCGCAGCCCGTCCAGCAGCGATTCGAACAGCTGGAACGCCTCGGTCTTGTATTCCGACAGCGGGTCGCGCTGCGCATAGCCGCGGAAGCCCACGACCGAACGCAGGTGATCCAGCGTGAGCAGATGCTCGCGCCATTTCTGGTCGATCATCTGCAGCAGGACCTGCTTCTCGATCATGGCCATGTTCTCGGGGCCGAAGCCCTGGGTCTTCTCGGTCATGTAGGTGTCGGTCGCATCCACGATGCGCTCGCGCATGGCTTCCTGGTCCACGCCTTCCTCGGCGGCCCAATCGGCCAGCGGCAGGTTCATGTTCAGCCGCTCGCGGATGGCGGTGCCCAGCCCCTCGACATCCCACTGGTCGGCATAGCTGCGCGCGGGCATGAAATCCTCGACCAGGTCGTCGATGACCTGGTGGCGCATGTCGGCGGTGATCTCGCCCACTTCCTCACTGTCCATGATCTCGCGGCGCTGGCTGAAGATCGCCTTGCGCTGGTCGTTCATCACGTCGTCGAACTTCAGCAGCTGCTTGCGGATGTCGAAGTTGCGACCCTCGACCTTGGCCTGTGCGCGTTCCAGCGACTTGTTCACCCAAGGGTGCACGATCGCTTCGCCATCCTTCATGCCAAGCGTCGAGAGGACCTTGTCCAGACGCTCGGACCCGAAGATGCGCATCAGGTCGTCGTCCAGCGACAGGAAGAACAGCGAACGGCCCGGATCGCCCTGACGGCCCGAACGGCCGCGCAGCTGGTTGTCGATACGGCGGCTCTCGTGGCGTTCGGTGCCCAGGACGAACAGGCCGCCGGCTTCCAGCACCTTCGCCTTCTCGTCCGCATGCTCGGCCTCGATGCGGGCGCGCAGCTCGTCGGGATTGGCCTCGGGATCGGCCTTGAGGGCCTCCATGACCTTCATCTCGACATTGCCGCCCAGCTGGATGTCGGTGCCGCGACCGGCCATGTTGGTGGCGATGGTCACCGCGCCGATCTTGCCGGCATCGGCGACGATCTGGGCCTCGGCCTCGTGCTGGCGGGCGTTCAGGACGTTGTGGGGGACGCCGTCGCGGGTCAGCAGCTGGGACAGCATCTCGGATTTCTCGATGCTGGTGGTGCCGACCAGGGTGGGCTGGCCCTTGGCGTGGGCCTCCTTGATCGCCTCGATCACGGCGGCATATTTTTCCTGCGCGGTGCGATAGACGCGGTCGTGTTCGTCAAGACGCGCGATGCCGCGGTTGGTCGGAACCTCGACTACGCCCAGCTTGTAGATCTCGGCGAATTCCTCGGCCTCGGTCGAGGCCGTGCCGGTCATGCCGCCCAGTTTTTCATAGAGACGGAAGTAGTTCTGGAAGGTCACGCTGGCCAGCGTCACGTTCTCGGGCTGGATCTCGACGCCTTCCTTGGCCTCGATCGCCTGGTGCAGGCCGTCCGACAGGCGGCGGCCCTTCATCATGCGGCCGGTGAACTCGTCGATCAGCGCGACCTCTCCGTCGCGGATCATGTAGTGCTGGTCCTTCAGGAACAGCTTGTGCGCGCGCAGGGCCTGGCTGGCGTGATGGACGATGGTCGTCGATTCGGGATCGTACAGCGTCTGGCCTTCGGGCAGGACGCCATCGGCCTGCAGGCGTTGTTCGAGGAACTCGTTGCCTTCCTCGGTGAAGGTCGCGTTGCGGGCCTTCTCGTCCAGCTTGTAGTGTTCCTCGGTCAGCAGGGGCACGTACTGGTCCAGCACGCGGTACAGCTCGGACCGGTCCTGCGACGGGCCGCTGATGATCAGCGGCGTGCGGGCCTCGTCGATCAGGATGCTGTCGACCTCGTCCACGATGGCATAGTGGTGGCCGCGCTGGACCATTTCCGCGACGCTGCCCTTCATGTTGTCGCGCAGGTAATCGAAGCCCAGCTCGTTGTTGGTCGCATAAGTCACGTCAGCGGCATAGGCCTGCCGCTTCTCGTCCTCGGGCTGGAAGGGGACGACGACGCCGCAGGTCAGGCCCAGCTGGGCATAGACCTTGGACATCCATTCCGCATCGCGCTTGGCCAGGTAGTCGTTGACCGTGACGACATGCACGCCCTTGCCGGTCAGCGCGTTCAGATAGGCCGGGAAGGTCGCGACCAGGGTCTTGCCCTCGCCGGTCTTCATCTCGGCGATGTTGCCTTCGTGCAGGAAGATACCGCCCATCAGCTGCACGTCGAAGGCCCGCAGGCCAAGGGCGCGGCGGGCCCCTTCGCGGCAGTTGGCGAAGGCTTCGGGCAGGATGGCATCGAGGCTCTCGCCCTTGGCGACGCGGTCCTGGAATTCGCGGGTCTTCTCGACCAGGCCCTCGTCGGACAGTGCTGCGAACTGCTCCTCCAGGGCGTTGATGCGGGCGACCATCGTGCGGGTCGATTTCACCTTGCGGTCGTTGGGCGTGCCAAAGACCTTCTTCGCCAGAGTTCCGAGCATGTTACCTTCACAATCACATAGTTGGGAAAGGTGCGTCAGCAGCGGGCCACTTGCCCGCACCGGTCGCATTGCCGTATCAGGGCCCTGAACGAACGCGGCGGCGGCGCCTTCCACGGAGTTGCTTCGGGATGTAGGCCCGCCCTGCCTGACTGTCAATGTTGGCGCCAATGCCCGTGACGGGCACGGTGCCGTGATCTGAAGGGATTTCCCGATGTTTCGACCGACTCTGAAGGCCGCATTCGTGGCGCTGCCGCTGATGGCCGCTGCCGCGCAGGCGCAGGATGCCGATACCGTGGTCGCGACCGTGGACGGGCAGGACATCACCCTGGGCCAGATGATCGTGATGCGCCAGTCGGTGCAGGACCCGGCCATGGCCGGCATGCCCGCCGAGGCGCTGTGGGACACGCTGCTGGACCAGCTGGTCCGCCAGGCCGCCGTCGCCGGCGCCGCCGAGGACACGCCCATGCTGCGCGCCCAGCAGGAACTGCAGGCCCGCAACACCGCCGCCACCGCCTTCGTGGGCCAGATGGCCGAGGCCGAGCCCTCGGACGAGGAACTGCAGGCGGCCTATGACAAGCTGTTCGCCGAAGCCGAGGCCGTGAAGGAATACAACGCCGCCCATATCCTGGTCGAGACCGAGGAGGAGGCGAAGGACCTCAAGGCGCAGCTGGACGACGGCGCGGAATTCGGCGACCTGGCCGAACAGCACTCGACCGGCCCGTCCGGTCCGAACCGCGGCGATCTGGGATGGTTCGCCGCCGACCAGATGGTCCCCCCCTTCGCCGAGGCCGTCGCCGCGATGGAGCCGGGCGCGATCTCGGATCCGGTGCAGACCGATTTCGGCTGGCACGTCATCAAGCTGAACGAGACCCGCATGCAGGAGGCCCCCTCGCTGGACGAGGTCCGGGGCGAACTGGCGCAGATGGTCCGCCGCGAGAAGGTCGAGGCCGAGATCGAGCGCATCGCGGGCGAGGCCGAGGTCACGAAGACCGAGGATCTGGACCCCGCGCTGCTGCAGGACGACAGCCTGCTGGAGACCGAGTGATGGGCAAGGCCGGGCTTCCCGTCTCGCCCCTTGCACCCGCGTCCTTCCCCGATCTTCCGGTGATCGAGGGCGTGGAATTCGCCAGCGCCGCCGCGGGCGTGAAATACCAGGGCCGCACCGATGTCACGCTGATCCGCGTGGCACCGGGCAGCACGGTGGCGGGGGCGTTCACGCGTTCCTCGACCCGTGCGGCCTGCGTGCTGGACAACCAGGCCAAGCTGGCACAGGGGGGCGACGCGCCCGAAGGTGCCGCGATCATCATCAATTCCGGCAATGCCAACGCCTTCACGGGCGCGCGCGGGCAGGAATCGGTCGATGCCGTGACGGGGGCCGTCGCATCGGCCCTGTCGCTGCCCGCATCGCGGGTCTTCTCGTCCTCGACCGGGGTGATCGGGGAACCGCTGCCCCATGACCGCATCGTCGCGGCGATCGGCGGCCTTGCAGGCGCGCTGGACCCGGCAGGTGCGGCCGAAGCCGCGCGCGCGATCATGACGACCGACACCTTCCCCAAGGGTGCATCCGCGACCGTCGCGGGCGAGGGCGGAGAGATCCGCATCGCAGGCATCGCCAAGGGGTCGGGGATGATCGCGCCGGACATGGCGACGATGCTCGTCTATGTCTTCACCGACGCGGCGATTTCGGCGGACCTGCTGCAGCAGGCACTGACGGGCGGGCTGAACGGCAGCTTCAACGCGATCACCGTGGACAGCGACACCTCGACCTCGGACGCGCTGATCCTGGCGGCGACGGGCCGGTCCACTGCGGCGCCGATCACCTCGTTGCAGGATGGCGTGGGTGCGGCCTTCGTGACCGCGCTGCACGGCGTGATGCGCGAACTGGCGCATCTGGTCGTGCGTGACGGCGAGGGCGCCACCAAGTTCGTCGAGATCGCCGTGACCGGTGCCGACAGCGATGCCGATGCGCGCCTGGTCGCCATGTCGATCGCCAATTCGCCGCTGGTCAAGACCGCCATCGCGGGCGAGGACGCGAATTGGGGCCGCATCGTAGCCGCGGTGGGCAAGTCCGGCGCGAATGCCGACCGCGACCGTCTGTCCATCGCCTTCGGCGACATGGTCGTGGCCCGCGACGGCTGGCGCGATCCCGATTACGACGAGGCCGAGGCCAGCGCCTACATGAAGAACCAGGACCTGCGCATCGCGGTGGACCTGGGGCTGGGGCAGGGCGCGCAGACCGTGTGGACCTGCGATCTGACCCACGGCTATATCGACATCAACGCGGATTACCGGTCGTGAAGACGGTCCTGGTATCTGCCGTTGCGCTGATCGACCCCGAGGGGCGCGTGCTGCTGGCACAGCGCCCCGAGGGCAAGTCCATGGCCGGCCTGTGGGAGTTCCCCGGCGGCAAGGTCGAACCCGGCGAGACCCCCGAGGCCGCCCTGATCCGCGAACTGCACGAGGAGCTGGGCATCGAGACCTGGGAAAGCTGCCTCGCGCCGCTGACCTTTGCCAGCCACAGCTACGAATCGTTCCACCTGCTGATGCCGGTCTTTGCCTGCCGCAAGTGGCAGGGAATCGTGCAACCGCGCGAGGGACAGCGTCTGGCCTGGTCTTATGCCCGCGATTTGCGCAATTACGACATGCCCGCGGCGGATATCCCGTTGATCCCGGCCCTGCAGATGTGGCTCTAGGGTCACGGTTCCCGATTTTCCCTTGCAATAATGCCTGCCACGCGATCTATTGAGCGCGTTCTGTATGCTTTTTTAACCATTTCATGACTACCTTTGGATTGGGCGCAAAGGAGGCTTGACATGATCCGCACCATTTCCGTCGGAAGCTACATTTCCGTTCAGGGCCTTTTCGAGGGCTCGACCGCAGATGGCAACATCGTGGTCCGCGTCGGCAACCGCACCTACGAGGGCAAGCCGGTCGCACGCTGAATTCCCGCGCGCCGGTCTTGGGAGGGACCGGCCCGACATCCGGGAGGAGGGGGAAGGGGCAGTCTTCGGACTGCCCCTTTTTCTTTTGCCCACAGGCAGCGGACCCGGAATGCGAAAAGGGGCGGCCAGATGGCCGCCCCTTTCGTCATCCGGAACCGGAAGGGATCAGAGCGTGCGCTCGACCTCTTCCCGCTCGAAGATCTCGATGACATCGCTCGGGCGGATGTCGTCGTAGTTCTCGAAGGCCATGCCGCATTCCTGACCGGACTGCACTTCCTTGACCTCGTCCTTGAAGCGCTTGAGCGTCTTCAGCGTGCCTTCGTGGATCACCACGTTGTCGCGCAGCAGGCGGACGCCCGCGCTGCGGCGTGCAACGCCTTCGGTGACCAGGCAGCCTGCGACCTTGCCGACGCCCGTGACCTTGAAGACTTCGCGGATCTCGGCATAGCCGATGAAGTTCTCGCGCACTTCCGCCGACAGCAGGCCCGATGCGGCCGCCTTGATGTCGTCCACCAGGTCGTAGATGACCGAGTAGTAGCGGATCTCGACGCCCTTCTGGTTGGCCGAGTTGCGGGCCGGAGCGTTCGCACGGACGTTGAAGCCGATGACCGGCGCCTGGCTTGCTTCGGCCAGACCGATATCGGATTCGGTGATCGCACCGACGCCGTAATGCAGCACGCGGACGCGGACCTCGTCGTTGCCGACCTTCTCCAGCGCCTGGACGATCGCCTCGGCCGAGCCCTGCACGTCGGCCTTCACGACCACCGGCAGTTCGGCGACGGTCTGGTCGGCCTTCGCCTTGGCCAGCATCTGGTCCAGCGTGATCGCCGCACCTGCGGCTGCGCGCTTGTCCTTGGCCTGCTGGGTGCGGAACTCGGCGATCTCGCGGGCCTGGGCCTCGGTCTCGACCACGTTCAGCACGTCACCGGCTTCCGGCGTGCCGTTCAGGCCCAGTACCTCGACGGGGACCGACGGACCGGCCTCCTCGACGCGCTCGCCCTGGTCGTTGATCAGCGCGCGCACCTTGCCCCACTGTTCGCCGACGACGAAGATGTCGCCGCGACGCAGGGTGCCGTGCTGCACCAGGACGGTCGCCACGGGGCCGCGGCCCACGTCCAGCTGTGCCTCGATCACGGCGCCCTGGGCGGCGCGAGCGGGGTTGGCCTTCAGTTCCAGGATCTCTGCCTGAAGCGCGATGGCTTCCAGCAGGGCGTCCAGGCCCTTGCCGGTCTTGGCCGAAACCTCGACATCCTGCACGTCGCCGGACATCTGCTCGACCACGACCTCGTGCTGCAGAAGGGCCGTGCGGACCTTCTGGACGTCGGCGGTCGGCTTGTCGACCTTGTTGATCGCGACGATCATCGGCACACCCGCCGCCTTGGCGTGGTTGATGGCCTCGACCGTCTGCGGCATCACGGCGTCATCCGCCGCGACGACCAGGACGACGATGTCGGTCACGTTCGCACCGCGGGCACGCATCGAGGTGAATGCCGCGTGGCCCGGCGTGTCGAGGAAGGTCAGCACCGCCCCCGATTCCGCCTTCACCTGATAGGCGCCGATATGCTGGGTGATGCCGCCGGCCTCGCCCGAGACGACGTTCGCCTTGCGGATCGCGTCCAGAAGCGAAGTCTTGCCGTGGTCGACATGGCCCATGATCGTGATGATCGGCGGGCGACCCTGCAGGTCCTCGGCCTTGTCCTCGACGCTGTCGATGACCTGTTCCACGTCCGAGTCGCTGACGCGCACGGTGCGGTGGCCGAATTCCTCGATCACCAGTTCCGCGGTGTCAGCGTCGATGGCCTGGTTCATGCTGACCATCATGCCCATCTTCATGAGCGACTTGACCACGTCGGCTGCGCGTTCGGCCATGCGGTTCGCCAGCTCCGAGACGACGATCGTCTCGGGCAGCTGGACGTCGCGGACCTGCTTCTCGGCACGGGCGCTGCCACCCATGGCCTTCTGGCGAGCCTTGTCCTGCTTGCGCTTCATCGCGGCCAGGCTGCGCTGGCGGCCACCTTCGCCGTTCAGCGCCTGGTTCAGCGACAGCTTGCCGGAGCGACGGTTGTCGTCGCGGCCGCCCTTGTTGCGGTTCTCGCGCTCGTTGCGCTCACGCTCGGGCTTGCGCTGCGTGTTGGCGACGCCCTTGGTCTCGGCGCGCGCGGCGGCGGCCTCGATGGTCGCCTGGTCGGGCGCCGAGGGCTTGGCCGATGCCGCTGCGGGCTTCGGACGCGCTTCGCGCTTGGCGTCTTCCTTCTGGCGGGCCTTGGCTTCCTCGGCCTCGCGCGCGGCGCGTGCCTCTTCCTCGGCCTTGGCCTTCAGGGCCTCTTCGCGCTCGCGCTCTTCGCGGGCCTTCGCCTCGATATCGGCGCGGCGGCGCTCGCGTTCTTCCTCGCGTGCCTTTTCCTCGGCCGCGCGGCGCTCTGCATCCTCGGCCTCGCGGGCCTTGGCTGCGGCAAGCGCCTTCAGGCGGCGCTCCATCTCGGCATCCGAGATGCCCGCCGGGCGTTTCGAGGGGTCACCAGCGACGCGCGCGGTCAGCGGCGTCTTTGCCTTGTCGGCAGGCTGGGAAGCGCCGGCGCCGGGCTTGGCGACGACGCGCTTGCGTTTGGTTTCCACGACCACGCTTTTCGTGCGGCCATGGCTGAAACTCTGCTTGACCTGGCCCGAGCGGCCGCTGCCGCCGACGCCCAGGGGCTTCTTTCCGTCTTTGTCGCTCATATGCGTCTTCATTCCTTCCCGGCAGCCGAATTGCCGCCGTCATGCCCGCGCAGACCCGTCAGTCTGCCGGCTTCCAAGATCACCTTGTCCGTCAGGCCACCCGCCGCAAGCGCGCCGTGTATGACATGATCACGCCCGAAGGACAAACCCAATTCTGATGCGGTAAGGCACCCGAACCAGCGTCCGCCGGTCGGAGTCCACAGTTTTCCCTTGCCGCGTTCGGACCCGTCGCTGGCCTGGAGAAGCACCTTCGCGCGTCCCTCGGCCAGCCAGCCCTTGACCTTCTCGAAGCCGGCGACGGCCTTTCCGGTCTTTCGCGCCAGCGATACCAGTTCGACAACCCGCCTGGCCAGGCCGTCCTCGACCTGGGCCACGAGGTCGGCGGGCACCGTCACCTTCGTCCGCGCCGCCCGCGAAAAGAGACCCTTCGAGGTCGCCTTTTCAAGCGCGTCGCGATCGGCCGCAACCCAGATGCCGCGGCCGGGCAGTTTCTCGGCCAGGTCGGGAACGACCTGGTCCTCGGGGCCGATCACGAAGCGGATCAGCCCTCTCTTGGGTTGGACCTCGCCCGTCGCTATGCAGCGGCGTTCGGGGTCCTCCCGGTCATTGTTGCGTCCGCCTCGGCTCAATCCTGCCCTCCAGTCCGGGGCGCATCAGGCCCCGGTCTCCTCGTCGTCGATCTCGTCCTCGACCGGCTCTTCCTCGGTCTCGAGTTCGGCCGGATCGACCCAGCCCAACGAAACGCGGGCCGTCATCACGAGGGTCTGCGCCTCTTCCAGGGTGACCTCGAAGGGTTCGAGAAGCCCCTCGTCCTTGACGCGCTGGCCGTTGACGGTGGTCCAGCCACCGGCAAGTTCCCAGTCCGCGCAGGTCGCGAAGTCTTCCAGCGTCTTCACGCCATCCTTGGCAAGCGCCTCGACCATCTGGGGTGTCAGGCCGTCGAATTCAATGAGGCTGTCCTCGGCGCCCAGTTCGCGGGCTGCCGCAAGCGCGGCCTTGTTCTTGGCCTCGAGGACGTCGCGGGCGCGGGCCTGCAGCTCCTCGGCGGTGCCTTCGTCCACGCCCTCGATCGACAGAAGCTCGTCCTGGTCGACATAGGCGACCTCGTCCAGCGTGGTGAAGCCTTCGGCCACCAGCAGCTGGGCGAAGAACTCGTCCAGGTCCAGCGCCTCCATGAACAGGCCGGTGCGGGCGTTGAACTCGGCCTGGCGACGCTTGGATTCCTCCTCGTCGGTCAGGATGTCGATGTCTAGGCCCGTCAGCTGGCTGGCAAGGCGCACGTTCTGGCCGCGGCGGCCGATGGCCAGCGACAGCTGCTCCTCGGGGACGACGACCTCGATCTTGTTGGCTTCCTCGTCGAAGACGACCTTGCTGACCTCGGCGGGCTGCAGGGCGTTCACCAGGAAGGTGGCCTGATCCTCGTTCCAGGGGATGATGTCGATCTTCTCGCCCTGCAATTCGCCGACCACGGCCTGAACGCGGCTGCCGCGCATGCCGACGCAGGCGCCGACCGGGTCGATCGAGTTGTCATAGCTGATGACGGCGATCTTCGCGCGCGAACCGGGGTCGCGGGCCACGGCCTTGATTTCGATGACGCCGTCATAGATTTCCGGCACTTCCATCTTGAACAGCTCGGCCATGAACTGCGGATCGGTGCGCGACAGGAAGATCTGCGGGCCGCGGTTCTCGCGGCGGACATCCTTCACATAGGCGCGGATGCGGTCGTTCGGGCGATAGCTTTCGCGGCCGATCTTCTCGTTGCGGCGCAGGATCGCCTCGCCACGGCCCACATCGACGATGATGTTGCCGTATTCCTCGCGCTTGACGATGCCGTTGATGATGGTGCCGGCACGATCCTTGAATTCCTCGTACTGGCGGTCGCGCTCGGCCTCGCGGACGCGCTGCAGGATGACCTGCTTGGCCGACTGGGCGGCGATGCGGCCCAGTTCCACGGGCGGGACCTGGTCGGTGATCTCGTCGCCGACCTTGGGCTCGTCCAGATAGGGGCGGGCCTGCTCGACGGTCAGTTGCGCCTGGTAGTTCTCGACCTCGTCATCGGCGACGACGGTGCGGACGCGGGTAAAGGTCGCGTTGCCGTTGCGGCGGTCGATCTTCACGCGGATGTCCATCTCGGCCCCGTAGCGCGACTTGGCGGCACGGGCGAGGCTGTCCTCCATGGCTTCGATGACCAGCTCGGGGTCGATCATCTTCTCGCGTGCGACGGCTTCGGCCGTCTGCAGCAGTTCCAGCTGATTGGCAGAGGTGATCGCCATCGCTCACTCCTTCGTTTCGGCGCCGTCTGCGCCATCTTGGTCGTCGGTTTCGATCTCGTCGAAGGCGGTTTCGTCCAGGTTGTCGATCTCGACCCCGGCTTCCTTCTTCTGACGCAGCATTTCCTTGATCAGCTCGTCGGTCAGCACCAGCTTGGCATCCGACAGCCAGTCGAAATCCAGGCCGATCGTGTGCGTCTCGCCGGCTTCCTCGATGTTGATCAGGACCTCGTTGCCCTCGGTGCCTGCAAGGATGCCCTTCCAGCGCTTGCGGCCGTCGATCTGCTGGTTCGTCTCCAGCTTGACCTCGTAGCCCTCGAAGGTCTCGAAATCCTTCATGCGGGTCAGCGGCCGGTCGATGCCGGGGCTGCTGACCTCGAGGTTGTAGGCGTCCTCGACCGGATCCTCGACGTCCAGCGTGGCGCTGACCGCGGTCGAGATCTCGGCGCAGTCGTCCACGTTGATGCCGCCCTCGGGGCGGTCGGCCATGATCTGCAGCAGCGGCGTCTTGCCGCCCTGCAGGCGCACGCGCACCAGTTCGAAGCCCATATCCTCGATCACCGGAATGATGATCTCGGCCAGGCGACGGTCGATCGCGGTCTTGGCGATGAGGTCGTTCGAGACGGGCAGATCGTTCGACATGAGATCCTCTCGGACATGAAAAAGGGGCCGTCAGCGGCCCCCATGCGGAATTTCCGGTGGGCAGGGTTTGGACCCCTGCACCGCTGTCTTGCTGGGCATATAGCGCCGCTTCCCCCCAAATGCAAGCGCGACCGCGATCAGGCGTTGTCGCGCCAGATCCGCCAGTTCAGCCCCGCCGCCACGACCAGCCAGCCCAGATAGGGCAGGATCATCAGCCCCGACAGCCAGTCCAGCCGCCAGAAGGCCAGCGTCATGGCCAGCACCGTCACCAGCAGGGTCAGCATGCAGACCATCGCCAGCGCCATCCGGTGCGCCCCGAAGAACAGCGGCGTCCACAGCGTGTTCAGCGCGATCTGCGCGGCCCACAGCGCCAAGGCCATGCCCGCCCCGGGCAGCGGAGCGATGCGCGATGCGGCATAGGCCGACAGAAGATAGATCGCGGTCCAGGCCACGGGAAACGCCCATTTCGGCGGGGTGAAGCCGGGCTTGCGCAGCCCGTCATACCAGGCGCCGGGCTTGAACACGATGCCGGTCGTCGCGGCGGCCGCGCTTGCCAGCAGGAACACGAGGAACAGGTTCATGCGTCGCGTCCTTCTGTGCCGGCCCTGGCGCGGTCGTCGTCGCGGATCTGGTCCATCACGCCCGCCAGTTCCGCGGTGATGCGGGGTTCGGACAGGGCATGGCCCGATGCGGGCACCAGCCGCAGCTGGCAGCGCCCCCAGCCATCGGCCAGCCGCCATGCGCTGGCGGGTGGGCAGACCATGTCATAGCGGCCCTGAACGATCACGGCGGGAAGATGCTCGATCCGGTGGCGGTCGCGCAGCAGCTGGCCTTCTTCCAAGAAGCAGGCATTGCTGAAGAAGTGATTCTCGAGCCGGGCGAAGGCGCGGGCGTAATCGGCGGGCGCGTGGCTGCCCCCCGACGATTGCAGCCCCGCCAGCGCGTTTTCCCACATCAGCCAGGGCTGCGCGTAACGCGCCTGCCGCGAGGCGTCGGGATCGAACAGCCGCTTGTGATAGGCCGCGATCATGTCGCCGCGTTCGGCTTCAGGGATCGGTTCCTGGAACTGCGCCCACAGGTCGGGGAAGAACCGCCCCGCGCCGCCGCCATAGAACCAGTCCAGCTCGGTCTGCATGCCCAGGAACACGCCGCGCAGCACGAGGCCCGTCACCCGGTCGGGATGCGCCTCGGCATAGGCGACGGCAAGGGTCGCGCCCCAGCTGCCGCCGAACAGCAGCCAGCGGTCGATGCCCAGGCGCGTGCGAATCGTTTCGATATCGGCGACCAGGTGGGGGGTGGTGTTGGCCTCGACCGAGGCCTGGGGCCGGGACCGCCCGCAGCCGCGTTGGTCGAACAGGATGACGCGGAAATGCCTAGGGTCGAAGAAGCGGCGCATGAACGGGCTGCACCCGCCCCCCGGTCCGCCATGCAGCACGACGACGGGTCGTCCGGCGGGGTTGCCGCATTCCTCGACATACAGGGTATGTCCGTCGCCCACCTCCAGCATGTGGCGGGCGAAGGGCTCGGAGGCCGGGTGAAGGCGTCCATGTGACGCGGTGATTTGTCCTGCCAATCGGTCCATGCCCCCTATATAAGACAGACAGACGACGCCTGCCAGAAGGACGCCCGCATGAGCGCCAGCATCGACCCCGCCGAGATCGCCAAGTTCGAGGCCATGGCCGCCGAATGGTGGGACCCGAAGGGCAAGTTCCGCCCGCTGCACCTGATGAACCCCATCCGGCTGGACTACATCACCACCCAGATCGGGACCGAGTTCGGACGCGACCGCCGCGAGGCGCGCCCCTTCGAGGGGCTGCGCGTGCTGGATATCGGCTGCGGCGGCGGGCTGGTCGCGGAACCGATGACCCGGCTGGGCGCCACGGTCGTCGGCGCCGACGCGGCCGAGCTGAACATCAACGTCGCCCGCACCCATGCCGAGGCGCAGGGTCTGGACATCGACTATCGCGCGACCACCGCCGAGGCGCTGGTCGAGGCGGGCGAGGTCTTCGACGTGGTCCTGGCGCTGGAGATCGTCGAGCATGTCGCCGATCCGGCCGAGTTCGTCGCCACCTGCCGCAGGCTGGTCCGTCCCGGCGGGTTGGTGATCCTGTCCACGCTGAACCGCACGACCAAAAGCTTCCTTGCGGCGATTGTGGGCGCGGAATGGGTGATGCGCTGGCTGCCGCGCGGCACGCATGACTGGCAGCGGTTCCCGACGCCGGACGAGTTGGCCGCGATGGCCGAACGCGGCGGGCTGCTGCCCGTCGATCGCTGCGGGATGGTGTTCAACCCCGTCAGCTTCGGCTGGCGGCTGTCCGCGACCGACCTGTCGGTGAACTATCTGCTGACGTCGCGCGCGCCCTGAGCGTCCTCGGCGCTGGGCGGATCCTCCTCCAGCCGGCTGCGCAATTCGCGCAGGACGGGCAGGGCGCTGCGGACCCGGTCGGCGCCGATGTCGCGGACCACGCCCGCGATCAGCGGCATGAAGGCCGCGATCGCCTGGTCGCGGGCCTCGCGCCCCGTGCGGCTGATCGACACGAACTTGCGCCGCGCATCGTCCCAGTCGGGGCGGATATGGATATGCCCCGCCCATTCCAGCCGCGACAGCGTGTTCGTCATCGCGCCGCGGGTGACGTGGAACGCCTCGGCCAGCTGGGCGGGGGTGCGTTCCTCGTTCACATGGGCCAGTAGGTTCAGGACCGAGAAATGCGAAATCTGCATCCCGCGCGGCAACGCCTTGCCGATCAGGTTGCGAGAGAGCTGATCCGCGATCAGCACCTCGGCGAACAGGCTTGCGGCCAGCCCGCCGTTCAGGTGGCCGGCATCATTGCGGTTCACAGGTTTCGTCATAGCCTCGGGGTCCCGCAAAGGGACGGTCATGCGTCAGGGAAGGGATGCGGGAACGTGCATCGCCAACCGCCTGAAGGTCAAGCGAAACCGTCGTGACGCCGGGTTCCGTCCCGCCATCCGCAAGCACCTTGCCCCAGGGGTCGACGACCAGGCTGCGGCCATGGCTGCGGCGGGGTGTCCGGTCTGGGCTGTGCGGGCAGGGATGGGTGCCGCATTGCGCGGGCGCCAGCACGAAGCAGCCCGTCTCGATCGCGCGGGCACGCAGCAGCACCTCCCAATGGGCGGCGCCGGTTTCGGGGTGGAAGGCCGAGGGCACCGTCAGCAGTTGCGCGCCGGCCTGCGCCAGCCGCCGGTACAGGTGCGGAAAGCGCAGGTCGTAGCACACGGTCATGCCCAGCCGCACCCCGCCCGCATCCGCGACGACGGCCCTGTCGCCGGGGCGATAGGCCGCGCTTTCGCGAAAGCTCTCGGTCGGGCTGATGGTGACGTCGAACATGTGCAGCTTGTCGTATCGCGCGGCGACGGTGCCGTCCGGGGCGATCAGCAGGCTGCGATTGGCAAAGCGGCCGTCGGGATCGTCCGTCAGCAGCGCCAGCGATCCGACCATCAGCCATGCGCGCGCGCGCCGCGCCTCGGTCCGCAGGGCGGCCAGGGTCCGGTCGCGATGTTCGGGTTCCAGGACCGCACGCTGCCGGTCGCGCGAGGGCGACAGGATGTTCGTGGCCTCGGGCGTCAGGATCAGCCCTGCGCCCGAGGCTGCGGCCTCGCGGATCAGCGGGATCGTGGTCTGCAGGTTCGCTGCGGGGTCGTCCCCCACGCTCAGCTGCACCAGCCCCACCGTCAGCGAGGCAGGGGCCATCAGGCCGCGCCCTTCAGCAGCGGGTCCAGCTTGCCCGCGCGGTCCATGGCATACAGCTCGTCGCAGCCGCCGACATGGAAATCGCCCACGAAGATCTGCGGGACGCTGCGCTTGCCCGCGCGCTTGGTCATCGCCTCGCGCAGGGCGGGATCGGCGCCCACGTCGGTTTCCTCGTAGGACACGCCCTTCTGGTTCAGCAGCTGCTTGGCGCGGATGCAGAAGGGGCAGGTGCGGGTGGTGAAGATCTCGATCCGGGGTTGGGTCATGTCGGTCCTTTCTGTCTGGACGCCTTATCTAGTGTTCCTTGAGCGACCTTGCCAGAACCACCACCGAAACAGGCCCCGAGCCGGCCTGCAGCAGCGCATGCGACGCCGCCGAGATCGTCCCCCCCGAGGCCATCACGTCGTCGACCAGCAGCACCGGCCTGTCCTGCAACGCCGCGATCTGCCCCTGCGCGACGGCAAAGGCGTCGGTCTGGTTGGCGATGCGCTCCAGCCTGCCGCGCCGGTCCTGCGACTGCGTGTGGCGCGTCCTGCGCAGCATCGTCGGGTGATGCGGCAGGTCCAGGTCCCGCGCCAGCCGCGCGGCCAGCTGCGCCGCCTGGTTGTAGCGCCGCCTGAGCAGCCTGCGCGGATGGATGGGGATGGGCACGACGATCTGGTCGGGCTCGACCAGTGGCAGGGCGGCGCGGGCCAGCCAGCCCGCAAGCGGCGGCACCATGTCCAGCCTGTCGCCATGCTTCAGCCCCAGGATCAGCCGCCGTGCCGTCCCGCCATAGACCATCGCCGCCCGTCCGCGCGACCAGGGGCGCGGGGCATCGAGGCAGTCGTCGCAGACGATGCCCGACGCCTCGGCCAGGCCGTCATCGGGCAGGGGCACCCCGCAGCAGTCACAGACCGACCGCCACAGGAATTCGGCCCCGGGCCAGCAGTCGGGGCACAGCTGCACGTCGCCCGTGGGGGCGACGGCCGCGCCGCAGCACAGGCATTGGGGCGGATATATCAGCGCCAGCGCGGCTTTAACCGCCCCCGAAAGCGCCCTATGTTGAAGCGTCATGAAAATTCCCGATCCCCGGACCCGACCGAACCTGACCGACCGAGACGCCCTGCTGCGCCAGCGTGCGCGCGCGCAGGCCCAGGGCATGGTCGATCTGTTCCACCAGATCGCCGCCGACGAGATCGAGGATAGGCTGATCGAGGTTAACAGAAGTTTTACGCGCATCGCGATCGTGACGGGCTTTCCGGACCTGTGGCAGGCACGCTTTCCGGGGCCGCGGGTCGTCGCGGACGACGCGGTGCTGGATCTTGAACCCGCTGCGCATGACCTGGTGATCCACGCGATGGCGCTGCACTGGGCCGACGATCCGGTGGGCCAGATCGCGCAATGCCGCCGGGCGCTGATGCCGGATGGGCTTTTCATGGGCGTGGCCTTCGGGAACCAGACCCTGCAGGAACTGCGCGGCGCGCTGGCCCAGGCCGAGGCCGAGGTGACGGGTGGCCTTGCCCCCCGCATCCTGCCCATGGGTGAGATCCGCGATCTGGGCGGCCTGCTGCAGCGGGGCGGGCTGGCGCTGCCGGTGGCCGACCTGTTGAGCCAGCGTGCCAGCTATCGCGACATCCTGCACCTTGCCCACGACCTGCGGGCCATGGGCGAGGGGAACGCGATGGCGGCCCGGTTGCGGCGGCCGACCTCTCGGGCGGTCTTCGCGCGGGCGGGGGCGATCATGGCCGAACACCATGCCGACCGCGACGATCCGTCCCGTGTCGCAGTCACCTTCGATCTGGTCTTTCTGACCGGATGGGCCCCGGCCGAAAACCAGCAGAAACCCCTCAGGCCCGGCTCGGCCAAGACCTCGTTGGCCGATGCGCTGAACCAGTTCAGGAAGAACGACGAATGAAACCGACCCACGCGCCCGCGGACCACCCCGGCATCAAGCCCGGCAAGACCGGCATCCTCATCGCGAACCTGGGGACGCCGGACAATTACGACTACTGGTCGATGCGGCGATACCTGAACGAGTTCCTGTCCGACCGCCGGGTGATCGACCTGCCGCGCTGGAAATGGCAGCCGCTGCTGCAGGGGATCATCCTGACCTTCCGGCCCTTCAGTTCCGGCAAGAACTACAAGTCGATCTGGAACGAGGAAGCGAACGAGAGCCCGCTGGCCACGATCACCAAGTCCCAGACCCGCATGCTGGCCCAGATGGCCGAGGCGGAATGGGGCGACCGGGTGATGGTCGATTACTGCATGCGCTACGGGAACCCCTCGACGCATGACGTGCTGGACCGGATGGTGAAGGCGGGGTGCCGGCGGATCGTGTTCCTGCCGCTCTATCCGCAATATGCGGGGCCGACCTCGGCCACGGCGAACGACCAGCTGTTCCGCGCCGCGATGGAGCAGACCTGGCAGCCCGCCATCCGCACCTGCGAGCCCTATGTGGACCGCCCCGACTATATCGCGGCGCTGGCCGACAGCGTGCGGCGCACGCTGGGCGACCGCATCCCGTCCAAGCTGGTCGCGTCCTATCACGGCATGCCCAAGCGTTACCTGATGCAGGGCGACCCGTATCACTGCCAGTGCCAGAAGACCTCTCGCCTGCTGCGCGAGGCGCTGGGCTGGCCCGAGGGCGTGATCGACACGACCTTCCAGTCGGTCTTCGGCAAGGAGGAATGGCTGCGCCCCTATACGGTCGAGCATGTGGCCGAACTGGCAAGGCAGGGCCACAGCGACATCGCCGTCATCTCGCCCGCCTTCTCGTCGGACTGCATCGAGACGCTGGAGGAGATCAACGGCGAGATCTTCGAAGCCTACGAAGAGGCCGGCGGCCACGGCTTCACCTATATCCCCTGCCTGAACGACGACGAGGCGCATGTCCGCATGATGCTGGAGATCGTGCGCGAGAACATCCACGGCTGGGTGTGACGCGAAGGGGGCGGCATCGCTGCCGCCCCCCTCCGGATTCAGGCCATGACCAGGACCTGGGTGCCAAGCTTGGCGAAGCCGAACAGCTCGGCGATGTGTTCGTTATAGAGACCGATGCACCCGTTCGAGGATTTGCGCCCGATCTTGCGCGTGTCATGCGTGCCGTGGATGCGGTAATACTGCCAGGACAGCCACAGCGCATGCGTCCCCAGGGGGTTGTCCGGCCCAGGCGGCACGAAATCCGGCCATTCGGGGTTGCGCTTCTTCATGTCCGGCGTCGGTGCCCAGCTGGGACCGTCGACCTTCTTGATGATCTCGGTCCGGCCGGTGCGGGTCAGTTCCGCGCTGACCGGGATCGAGCTGGGATAGACGCGATAGGTGTTCCCGTCCTCGGACCAGTAATGCACCGCGCGCGAGGTCAGGTCGCACAGGATCGCGCCATTGGCCAGCGTCTCGAAATGGGGGCGCCAGTCCTGCATGCGGAAGCTGGAGATGTTGTGCTGCGGGCCGCTGTTCACCGGTGCGGCGGGCGTCGCCGGAACGGCCTCGGCCGCGGGCAGGGGCTGGCCGGTATAGGGGTCGTATTGCTGCGCGCGCGCCGGAACGGCAAGCGCCGCGGCGCCGAATGCGGCGGCCGAACCGAGAAAGGCCCGGCGGTCGAAGGACGATCTGCTCATCTGCTCTGATCCGTTGCTTGGTTCCCGCTTCACGGGCGGGTTGTCTGCCCGCAGAATAGCCCGCCGCTCGATTCGCCACAAACCCCGAAGGTCGCGGGGGCGTCACGCTCGCGGTCACGTGAAGTTGCGTTTGATGCGCGGGCCGGGTTTGGATAATGCTCGGGACGACAATCTTCGAGGGACGCGAGGAAAACCATGCAATTCAAGGCGATCGCCGTCGCAGGCATGCTGCTGGCATCGGGCTGCACGCCGTATCACCTGCAGCAGCAGCTTCCGCAGGCGCCGCAGCCCGTTGCGGCACCCGTCGCACCGGTCGATGACAGGGCCGCGATCGGTGACCGGGTGTTGCAGCAGATCAACACGCTGCGCGGCAATATCGGCCAGCCGCCCCTGACGCCGAACGACCAGCTGAAGGCTGCGGCGCTGGCCCATGCCCGCGACATGTCGGCCCAGAACCGGGCATGGCACTGGGGCTCGGACGGGTCGTCGCCGCTGGACCGTGCGCGCAGGGCGGGGTTCCAGGGATCGCTGGTGGGCGAGAACATCTCGGAGACCTATGAGAACGAGATCGAGACCCTGTCGGCCTGGATGAGCACGCGCGACACCCGCGATGTCATCATGGACCCGGGCGCGACGCAGCTTGGCTTCGACTGGTACAAGGAGCCGTCGGGCAAGCTGTGGTGGGTTCTGCTGACCGGCAGCTGAGCCCGGATGTGAAAAGGCCCCGCGAGTGGCGGGGCCGTCGGGGTCAGGCGGTGATCACGATGGGGATGCCCGGCGGGACCATCGCATAGATCTCCTCGATCTCCTCGTCGGTGACGGCGATGCAGCCGGCCGTCCAGTCGCGGCGGCGCGGGAACAGGTTGTTCCCCTCGGGGCCGCGGCCATGGATGAAGATGTCGCCACCGGGGCTGCGGCCCTGGGATTCGGCAAAGGCGCGGTCGTTCGGGTTGGGATAGGACACGCCGACCGACAGGTGGAACGCGCTGCGCGGGTTGAACCGGTCGATATAGTACACGCCCTCAGGGGTCTTGCCGTCGCCTTCGAACTGCTTGTGGCCCATGGGCGCGAAGCCCAGGCTGACATCGTAGGATTTGACGACGGTATTGCCGCTGACAAGGTACAGCTTGCGCGCACCCTTGTTCACGTTGATCTGCGTCACCGGCGGCCCGGAATAGCGCTGGAACTTGCTGGGCTCCTGCGGCTTGCCGCAAGCGGCCAGCAGCGCAAGCGCCGACAAGGTGAAACTCCGACGAGTCGTTCTGCCCATCACTGCCTCTGAGACGTGTTCTTGTTTGTTGAGATATCTGGATACCACAAGCTGCCGTATCGTGCCTAGCCGCGCCTTAAGCCAGCGTTAAATGCGCGACAATTTCGACATGTGGCGAAAAGCGGAACTGGTCGATCACGCGCAGCGATTCGATCCGGTATCCCGCATCGACCAAGATGCGCGCATCCTTGGAGAAATTCACCGGATCACAGGCGACGAAGGCCAGTCGGGGCACGCGCGCATGGGCGATCTGGGCCACCTGTGCCGCGGCACCGGCCCGTGGCGGATCGATCACGATCGCGTCAAATTCCGTCAGCTCGTCGGGCAGAAGCGGGCGGCGGGCCAGGTCGCGCAGCTCGGTCGTGACGCGGCGCAGGCCGCTGGCCGCGCGCCAGGCCGAATCAAGCGCGCGCAGTGGCGCGTCCAGCCCCTCGACCGCGTGCATCTCGGCGGTTTCCGCAAGGGGCAGGGTGAAGGTCCCGCAGCCGGAAAAGAGATCCGCGATCCGCGATGCGCCCTGCGTGATGCGGCGCACCTCGGACAACAGCGCGGCCTCGCCCTCGGCGGTGGCCTGCAGGAAGGCGGCGGGCGGCGGAACCATGCGGGCGCGACCCATCGGCAGGGCGGGGGCGCGACGGGTGATTGATTCGCCGTCCCATGTCAGGCGCGCAAGATCGCCCTCTTCGGCCAAGGCCGCCAGTGCCGCGAACAGCGCAGGCTCCATCGGCTTGCCGCCGGTGACGGTCACGTCCAACCCCTCGGGGGTGTGGATGACCGTCAGCGTCAGTTCGGCCTGCCGGGACGCCCCCGTCACGACCACCCGCCTCAGCAGCGGCAGGGCGGCCATGATCGCAGGGTGCAGGATGTGGCATTCGGCCAGGTCCACGATCACGTCGGATGCACGGGCGTGGAAGCCCAGCAGCGCGCCCTTCTTCGTGCGCTTGCCCGACAGGACCGCGCGCCTGCGCGATTGCAGCGGAGAGGTGTCGACCCCGTCCACCCGCGCCTCGATCCCGTGGGCGGCAAGGGCGGCGGCGACCACCTGCGCCTTCCATTCCGCGGTGAATCCCTCGGAGGCGTGCATCAGCGAGCAGCCCCCGCAGGCGCGGTAATGCGTGCAGATCGGGCGGACCCGGTCGGGCGAGGGCGTGACGATCTTCGGTTGCGCGATCCGGCCGTCCGCGACCTCGCCCGCGATTTCTTCGCCCGGCAGGGTCAGGGGTGCCAGCGCGCGTTCGTCGCCACGCAGGGCCACGCCGTCGCCGCGACGGCCCAGCCGTTCGATGGTCCAGTTCATTCGGCCGCCTCCTCGGTGCCCAGGAAGCCGCCCGATTGCCGGTTCCAGTAGCGCGCGTAAAGCCCGTTCTGCGCCAGCAGTTCATCGTGGCTGCCCTGTTCGACGATGCGGCCGCCATCCAGCACCACGATCCGGTCCAGTTCCGCGATGGTGGACAGGCGGTGCGCGATGGCCAGCACCGTCTTGCCCCGCATCGCGCGGGTCAGCGCGTCCTGGACCTGGGCCTCGACCTCGCTGTCGAGGGCGCTGGTCGCCTCGTCCAGGACCAGGATCGGGGCGTCCTTCAGAAAGGCGCGGGCGATGGCGATGCGCTGGCGCTGGCCGCCCGACAGCTTGACCCCGCGTTCGCCCAGATGGGCGTCGTATCCCTTGCGGCCGGCGTGATCCTCCAGCCCCAAGATGAAGTCATGCGCCTCGGCGGCCTTGGCGGCGGCGACGATGTCGTCCTGCGACGCGCCGGGCCGACCATACAGGATGTTGTCGCGGGCCGAGCGGTTGAACATCGCGGTTTCCTGCGTGACCATCGCGATCTGGCGGCGCAGGCTGTCCTGCCGGATGCGGCGCAGGTCGCGCCCGTCCAGCCGGATCGATCCCGTCTCGACATCATAGAGCCGCAGCAGCAGCGCCACGAGGGTCGATTTCCCGGCCCCCGAAGCGCCCACGATGCCGATCTTCTGGCCGGGTTCGATCACCAGGTCCAGGTCCTGCAACCCGCCCGCGCGGCGACCATAGGCGAAGCCCACGCCCGCGAACTCGATCCGGCCATCGGCACGCTCGATCGCGGTGGCGTCGGGGGCGTCCGACAGCGCGTGGGGCGGCGACAGGGTCTTCATCCCGTCCTCGACCTCGCCGATATTGCCCCACATGCCCATCAGCGCCATGCTGACCCAGCCGGTCATCTGCGATAGCCGCAGCGCGATCGCCCCCGAGGCCGCGACATCGCCCACGCTGGCCATGCCGTCGCGCCACAGGATGACCGAGCCGCCGACCAGGATCACCGGCAGGATGCCCGCCACGAACATCAGCGAGAAGCGGAACCAGGTGGACACCACCCCGAAATCCAGCGCGCGTTCGCGGAACCCCGCCATCGCGCCAAGGGCTGCCTGGTCCTCGTGGTCGTCATGGGCGAACAGCTTGACTGTCTTGATGTTGGTGATCGTGTCCACGACCTGTCCGGTGACCATCGCGCGGGCCGATGCGCGCGCGCCCGATTTCGCCCGGATGCGCGGCAGGAAGAAGCGGATCAGCCCCAGATAGGCGCCAAACCACACCACCAGCGCAAGCGCCCCCCAGCCATCGACCGAGATCAGGAACGCGGCCGATCCCAGCACCGAGGCGAGGGCGAAGGCCACGACGTTCACCAGTTCCGATGCGACATCGGTGACGGCGCGCGCGGTCTGCATCTGCTTCTGCGCCAGCCGCCCGGCGAAATCGTTGTCGAAGAAGGTGACGGACTGTCCCATCGTCCAGCGATGCAGCCGCGACAGCACGAGGGGCAGCACGTTCGGCCCGACGATGACGCTGCTGCTGGCGGTGGACAGCCCGAAGATGGCGGGACGCAGCAGCAGGAAGAAGGCGATGAACAGGATCATCGCGGTCCAGTTGTCGGCCCAGAAGCTGCCGGGCGTGCTGCCGGTGACCGCATCGACCATCAGCCCCAGCAGCATGGCCGAGATCACGTCCGCAAGCCCGCCCATCGCGGATGCGACCGCGGCAAAGCCCAGGCCCTTCCATGCGCCCGACAGGCACCAGCGGAAGAAGGCCAGCAGCGTGCGCGGCGGGGGGCCGTCTGCGGGACGGAAGGCGTCGACCATGCGACCCATGCGGGCGTGAAGGTTCATGCGGTCTCCTCGGCGGCGGCGATGGCGGTGTCGATCAGGGCGGGTGCGGGCAGCACGAAGCCCGAGGCGATCCAGGCGGCCTCGGCGGCGCGAAGGCCGCGCCCGATGGCGGGGCCGCGCAGGGGGGCAAGATCCGCCGCGGCGATCGGCAGGCGCGCGGATCGCGCCCGTTCCAGCTGCGCACGCCATTCTGGGGGCAGGGGCATGCCGCGCGCGGCGGTCAGCACGGCATGGTCGCGCGCGGCATCGGGGTCCATGCGGTAACCGGCCTCGTCCAGGGACCAGTCGGCGGCGGCGCGCAGGGCCTGCTGGTGGCGGGCCTCGGCCTTGGACAGGCGCAGGGCATCGGCGGCATCGGTGCCAAGCGCGGCCAGCCGGCGCGGCCAGCGGGGCGGTTCCTCCAGCGCGATCTCGGTCGCGACCAGGTCGGCCAGCGCATCGGCATCGGCGTCCGGCAGCAGATGCGCCAGCACCCCCGTCCGCGCCATCAGCGCGACCGAGGCGCGCGGATCCGGTGCGGCCAGCAGCTTGCGCATCTCGGCGCCGATGCGTTCGCGGGCGATGCGGTCCAGCCCGCCCGCCAGCGCGGCGCAGGCATCGACGGCCTGCGGGTCCGCATCGTCGCCATACCAGGCCAGGAAGCGGAAGAAGCGCAGGATGCGCAGGTAATCCTCGGCGATGCGGCGTTCGGGATCGCCCACGAAGCGCAGCCGCCGCGCCGCAAGGTCGGGCAGCCCGCCCATCGGATCCAGCACCGCGCCGTCGGGGCCCGCATACAGCGCGTTCATCGTGAAGTCGCGCCGCGCCGCATCCTCGGCCAGGTCGTCCGAGAAGCTGACGACCGCGTGGCGGCCATCGGTTTCCACGTCGCGGCGCAGGGTCGTGATCTCGTATCCCTTGCCGCCCGCGACCAGCGTGACGGTGCCGTGGTCGATGCCGGTCGGAACCGCGCGCAGGCCCGCATCCGCTGCCATCGCCATGACCCGCTGCGGCAGCGCGTCGGTCGCGATGTCGATATCGTCCACCGGCTGATCCAGCAGCGCGTTGCGCACCGCGCCGCCGACCAGCCAGGCGCGCGCGCCGTCACGGGTCAGCACGCCCAGCACGCGGCGCAGGTCGGGATCGTCCATGATGCGGGCGGGCATCCGGGTCATCGCGCCAGCCTTTCGGACAGGCCGAACAGGATGCGCGCGGTCGCGCCCCACAGGTAATACGGCCCGAAGGGCGCTGCCTGATAGGCCCGCCACCCGCCGCGCCAGCGCCTGCGATGAATGACATAGCGGTCGGGATCGGCGACATGGGCGAAGGGCAGGGTGAAGACTTCCTGCACCTCTCCGGGTTCGGGGCGCGGATCGAAGGGGCCGGTGATCAGCCCGACGATGGGCGTGACGGCGAAGCCCGTCACCGTGCGGTGCATGGGAAGCGTGCCGAGGATGGTGACGGATGCAGGGTCGAGGCCGACTTCCTCCCGGGCCTCGCGCAGGGCGGCGGCGGTCTCGTCGGCATCGGATGGATCGACCTTGCCGCCGGGCAGGGCGATCTGGCCCGGATGATGGCGCAGGCCCGATGCGCGCTTGGTCAGCACCAGCCGCCCGTCATCTGCGTGAAAGGCGGCCAGGACCCCCGCCCGGCGCAGGGGCGCATCGGGCGGGGTCGCGTCGGGGTTCAGGTCGTAATCCGAACTGGCCGCGCCCGACGCGGCAAGGGCCCGGCGCAGGGTATCGCCGGACCAGTCGGGAATCACTGCCCCTCCTTCGGGTCCGGCTGGGCCTCCACGGGGTTGCCTTCGTGATCGACGGTCGCCTCGAACCCCAGGCTGCTGGGGTCGAATTCGTAATGCGCGCCGCAGAACTGGCAATCGGCGGTCACGATCCCCTCGTCGGTGGTCATGTGATCGATATCCTTGGCGGAATAGATCGACAGCGTGCCGCGCACCCGGTCCGAGCTGCACGAGCAGCCGAACTCGACCGGCTGGGGGTCGTAGACGCGCGGGGCCTCTTCGTGGAACAGGCGCACCAGCAGGTCGGTCGGCCCGACCGAGGGGCCGATCAGCTCCAGCGTCTCGACGGTGTCCAGCAGCATGTTGGCGCGGTTCCAGTCCTCGGATTCGCCGCCCTGCAGGATGTCGGCGGCCTCGATCAGGCCGTCCTTGCCGCTGCCGCCCTCGGGGCCGACCTGCGGCTGGGCGGGCAGGGTCTGCAGCATCACGCCGCCCGCGCGCCACTGCGCGTCGCTGCCCGGCAGGTGCGAATGGCCCGAGGCCAGGCTGAAGCGCGTCGGAAGCTGTTCAGACTGCGCGAAATAGGTCTGTGCACAGGCTGACAGCGACCCGCCCGCCAGGGGCGTGATCCCCTGATAGGGCGTGCTGCCCTGGCCCTGGTCGATCAGGATCGCGAAATACCCGTCGCCGATCTGCTCGAAGGGCTGCGAGGCGTCGAGCCGATCCTCGTCGAAGCTGGCCCAGGCGCGGATGCGCGCGGGCTTGCCGTCGGATTCCGGGGCATAGTAATCCGCCGCCAGCGTGCGGATCGCGCCGGTGCCGCGGACCTGCAGGCTCAGCTTCCAGCGCAGCTTCATGGTGGGGCCGATCAGCGCGGTCAGCAGCGCGATCTCGGCCACCAGCGCGGCGACGGGCGCGGGATAGTCGTGGCGGGTGAGGATGTGGTCCAGAACGCCGTCCAGCCGGGCCACGCGGCCGCGGATGTCCGAGCGGTCCAGCTGAAACGGCAGGACCGTATCGTCCCAGGCTATCTGGTTGATCTTGTTCATCAGGCTTCCTTGAAATTCTTGTCCGGGGGGCGAAGCGCCGGGTCGGGGCCCAATATAGGCGATTTTGCGGCGATCCCAAGGGCCCGGCTTTCGCCCGCAGGACATGCGCGGTATCACCGGGGCGCATATCGCCGCCAGGGGGAACAAGCCATGATTCCGCGTTTCGGACCGCCGCCGCTTGCCACGCGCCGCTATCGCAGGCGGGCGGGGGCCTATGCGATCCTGTGGCGCGAGGGGCGGATCCTGCTGACCTTCCAGCGGCAGCCCGAACATGAATTCCAGCTGCCCGGCGGGGGGATCGATCCGGGCGAATCCCCAATCCGCGCGCTGCATCGCGAGGTCTTCGAGGAAACCGGCTGGCGGATCGGGCACGCGCAGCGGATCGGTGCCTATCGCCGGTTCTGCCACATGCCCGAACTTGGCTTCCACGCCGAGAAGCGCTGCGAGATCTGGGCCGCGCGCCCGACGCTGCGCATCGGACCGCCGACCGAACCGGGCCACAGCGCGCATTGGGTCACCCCCCACGAGGCGCTGGACCTGCTGGAGGATGCGGGTTCGCTGGCCGCGCTCAGGGCCTGGCTGGCCTGACGGGCATGGGGGTGACGCGGCTGTCGCCCCGCATCTCGATCAGGACGGCGGACACGTCGTCCAGCCTTTCGCCGCGGCTGTATTCCGACACCGACCAGGCCATCGATTCCAGGAACCCGTGACCCGATAGGAAGGCGTTGGTGCGCAGGATCGCCTCCAGCCCCTCGTCGCCCAGCTGCACGCCGTTCGGGGACGCGGCCTCGGTCACCCCGTCCGAGGTGATCAGAAGGCGGTCCCCCGGTTCCAGCCGCAGCTCCATCTCGTCGAAGATCGGGCGTTCGAAGACGCCGATGGGCATGCCGCCTTGGCCCAGATGCTCGACCCGGCCGTCGGCGCGTTGCAGCACGGGATGGGGGTGGCCCGCCTGCACCATGCGCAGTTGCCCCGTGACGTGGTTCAGTTCGGCATAGATCATCGTGAAGTAGCTGTCGGTGTTCATCTCCTCGAGCATCATGCCGTTGAAGAAATGCGCCAGCGCGCCGGGGCCGCGCGGATCGACCCCGCCCTGCGCGGCGCGCAGCGCGACGTTCAGGTCCGACGATCCCGACAGGTGCACCGACAGCTGCGCGGTCAGCAGCGCGGCCGTGACGCCATGCCCCGACACGTCCAGCGCATAGACCCCGATCCAGTCCCCCGCGATCGGAAAGAACCCGACGAGGTCGCCGCCGATATGGCCCGCCGGACGCAGAAGCAGGCTGATGTCGATCTGGCCGAAGCGGCCCGACCGTTCGCGCACCAGGCCCTGCTGCAGCTTGCGTGCCTCGCGCAGGTCGCGTTCCATCGCGGCCTGGGTTTCCGACAGCTGGGCCATCGCGCTGCGCAGACGGGAGTTGGTGGCGCGCAGGTCGTCCTCGATCCGGCGCATGCGTTCGGCGGCGGCAAGACGCGCGAGCAGTTCGGGGCGCGCGACGGGAAGCGACAGGAAATCGTCCACCCCGGCGGCAAGCCCCGCAGCCATCCCGTCATCGCTGCGGTCGGGCGTCAGCAGCAGGAAATAGCCGTAATGCGGCCCCGGCCGAGAGCGGAAGTCGCGGCACAGGTCCAGCCCCGTCATGTCGGGCAGGGCCGCCGCGGACAGAAGGATGTCGGGCTGGCGGGCATCGACGGATCGCAGGGCATCGGCGCCGGTATCGACCAGCGTGCAATCGACCCCCGCCGCGTCCAGCAGGTCGGCCAGCGCCTTGCGGCAGACCCCGTTCGGCCCCGCAAGCAATGCCTGCCGTCGCAGCGGGGCTGGCGCGGTCGCCTTGGTGCGTGATGAGGGATTCGCGGCTTTCATGGCATCGTCTCTAGCGCGTTCGGCGTAAAGAAGCCGTAAAGCGCGCAACAGACGACCGCTAAACTTGCGCGGATTTCGGCGGCGCGGGTCGCGCCGCCGAGGACGCGTCAGACCAGAAGCTCGGACAGGATGCCGTCATTGGTGATGTCGCGGAAGTTGAACCCGCCCTCGGTCAGGCGCTCCATCAGCGATGTCAGGTTCGCGGGGGCCGTCGTCTCGATCCCGATCAGGACCGAGCCGAAGTTCCGCGCGGATTTCTTTAGGTATTCGAAGCGGGCGATGTCGTCGTCGGGGCCCAGAAGCTGCAACAGGTCGCGCAGCGCACCCGGACGCTGCGGCATGCGCAGGACGAAATATTTCTTCAGCCCCGAGAAGCGCTGCGCGCGTTCCTTGACCTCGGGCAGGCGCTCGAAGTCGAAATTCCCGCCCGAGCAGACTACGACCACGGTCTTGTCGGTCAGATCGCCCATGTCGGCCAGCACGTCCAGCGCCAGCGCGCCCGCGGGTTCCAGCACGATGCCCTCGGCGTTCAGCATCTCCAGCATGGTGCCGCAGATGCGGTCCTCGGGTGCCAGGAAGACCTGATCGGACGAGAAATGCGACAGGTGCTCGTAGGGCAAGGCGCCCAGCTTGGCCACGGCGGCCCCGTCGACGAAGCTGTCGACCGCGTTCAGCGCGACCGGCTTGCCGGTCTGCAGGGCGGCCTGCAGGCTGGCGCCGCCTTCGGGTTCGGCGAATGCGAACTGCGTTTCAGGGCACAGCCCGCGAAGATAGCGGGTGACGCCCGATGCAAGGCCGCCGCCGCCCACGGGCAGCACCACCAGGTCGGGCGCGCAGCCCAGCTGGTCCAGCATCTCCATCCCGACGGTCGCCTGACCCTCGATCACGTCTGGCGCGTCGAAGGGTGACAGGAAGGCCGCGCCCTGTTCGGCGCAGAAGGCCTGGGCCGCCGCCAGCGTCTGGTCGAAATAGTCGCCGGTCAGCACGATCTCGATGGCGTCGCCGCCGAAGACGCGCGTCTTCTGGATCTTCTGCTGGGGGGTGGTGACGGGCATGAAGATCGTGCCCTTGGCGCCGAAATGGCGGCAGGCATAGGCCACGCCCTGCGCGTGGTTGCCCGCGCTGGCGCAGACGAAATGGCCGGGTGCGCCGGGGCGGACCAGCTTGCGCATGGCGTTGAACGCGCCGCGCAGCTTGTAGCTGCGCACCGGTGTCAGATCCTCGCGCTTCAGCCAGATGTCGGCACCGAACTTGGCAGACAGGTGGTCGTTGCGCTGCAGGGGCGTGGGCTCGAACAGGTCGCGAAGCGCGGCCTCGGCTTTCTGGACGGAGGCGACAAAATTTTCCATGGCCAAGGCCATGCCGCGAAAGAGGGCGCTTGGCAAGGGCTCAGCGCAGATCGCGACCTTCGACGAAATGACCCCAGAGCGTGGTCAGCACCGAAAGCGACAGCATGAAGGTGGCCCATGACATCACGCCGAATGCCAGCACGCCCCCGACATTCGGCTGAGTCGGGGACATCACCCGTGCGGAAAGCAGCGCAAGGCCCCCCTGCGCCATCACGTAGACAAGGCCGAGCGCCAGGAAGCTGCGCATGTGACCGCGGGTGGCCCGCCATGCCGTCTTGATCGCCGGGATCTGGCCAAGCGCCGCACCGGGAAAGGCGGTGGCCAACCGAAGGGCGAAGGCGGCGGCCAGCGTGAGGCCCAGCAACATGAACGCCAGCAGGGGGATGCCGGCGGAGAGACTGATGGTGACATCTCCGAACAGCGCGAAAAGCTGCGAGGCCGCAAGCACGCCCATCACCACCGTCATGACCAACAGCAGGCTGAACAGAAGGCCCGTCAGGGCATAGGAAAGCACCTGCCGCCAACGCCCGCGCGCAATCAACCGGGGCGGTTCGCCCAGCAGGACATGCCGGTGCCAGGACACGGCGGTCGGCAGCAGGACCAGCCAGATCAGCAGATCGGCAAACGTCTTTGCGTCCCTCCACTGCGATGCCTCCAGAAGACCGAACTGCGCCTCGACGGCCTGCGTCTTGGCCGTGATGATCTGCGTGGCCGCCACGACGACCAGGTAGGGCAGCCCAATCCGCAGGGTGGCGCGCGGGTCGCGGAACAGCATCGGCACCGAATGGCGCAGAAGGCGGAAGGCCAGCATGAAAATGCCCTTATTGAATGCCGTCCGACCGTAATCCGTGTCGAACCCTTGTGACAACGCGCGGAACGCCGTATTCCCTGCGAAAATTCGATGAAGGGTTAACCGCATGACCGACGCGCCGAAAAAAGTCGTCCTAGCCTATTCGGGCGGATTGGACACCTCGATCATCCTGAAATGGCTGCAGACCGAATACGGCTGCGAGGTCATCACCTTCACTGCCGATCTGGGGCAGGGCGAGGAACTGGAGCCGGCCCGCGCCAAGGCCGAGATGCTGGGCATCGCCCCCGAGAACATCCATATCGAGGATCTGCGCGAGGAATTCGTGCGCGATTTCGTCTTCCCGATGTTCCGCGCCAATGCGCTGTACGAGGGGCTGTACCTGCTGGGCACCTCGATCGCGCGGCCGCTGATCTCGCAGCGCCTGGTCGAGCTGGCGAAGAAGCATGGTGCCGATGCCGTGGCCCATGGCGCGACCGGCAAGGGCAACGATCAGGTCCGGTTCGAGCTGTCGGCCTATGCGCTGGACCCGTCGATCAAGGTCATTGCGCCCTGGCGTGAATGGGACCTGACCAGCCGCACCAAGCTGATCGAGTTCGCCGAACAGAACCAGATCCCGATCGCCAAGGACAAGCGCGGCGAGGCGCCCTTCAGCGTGGACGCGAACCTGCTGCACACCAGCAGCGAGGGCAAGGCGCTGGAGAACCCCGCCGATGCCGCGCCCGAATATGTCTATCAGCGCACCGTCGCCCCCGAGGATGCCCCCGAGACGCCCGAGTTCATCGAGGTGACCTTCGAGAAGGGCGATGCGGTCGCCATCGACGGCGAGGCGATGTCGCCCGCCACGATCCTGACCAAGCTGAACGAGCTGGGCGGCAAGCACGGCATCGGTCGCCTGGACTTCGTGGAAAACCGCTTTGTCGGCATGAAGTCGCGCGGCATCTACGAGACGCCCGGCGGCACCGTCCTGCTGGAGGCCCATCGCGGGATCGAGCAGATCACGCTGGACAGCGGCGCAGGCCACCTCAAGGACAGCCTGATGCCCCGCTATGCCGAGCTGATTTATAACGGTTTCTGGTTCAGCCCCGAGCGCGAGATGCTGCAGGCCGCCATCGACAAGTCGCAGGAACATGTCAGCGGCACCGTCCGCCTGAAACTGTACAAGGGCAGCGCGACCTGCGTGGGCCGCTGGTCGGATCATTCGCTCTATTCCGAGGCGCATGTCACCTTCGAGGATGACGCCGGCGCCTACGACCAGAAGGACGCGGCGGGCTTCATCAAGCTGAACGCCCTGCGCCTGAAGCTGGTCGCGAACCGCAACGCCCGCTTCAAATAAGCGCCGCGAAACGCGTTTGCACGGCCCCGTCGGACCTTCGTCCGGCGGGGTTTCCTTTTGCGCCGCGCCTCGTCAGATTGGCCGCGCATCATCGAAAGGCCGCCCCATGACCCGTCCCGCCCGCATCGCCATCCTGACCGTCAGCGACCGCGCCGCCAGCGGCGAATACGAGGACAAGGGCGGTCCCGGGGCCGAGGCCTGGCTGCGCGGGGTTATCACCTCGGACATGGCAATCGACCGGCATGTCGTCCCCGACGGCCGAGAGATCGTGGCCGCGAAGCTGCGCGAACTTGCGGACGGGGAAGGCGGCGCGGACCTGATCCTTGTGACCGGCGGGACCGGCCCCGCGCCGCGCGACCTGACCCCCGAGGCCGTGTCCGAAGTGGCCGAGCGCGAATATCCGGGCTTTGGCGAGGAAATGCGCCGTGCATCGCTGCGCGAGGTGCCGACCGCGATCCTGTCGCGCCAGACCGCCGTCAGTCGCGGCCGGACGCTGATCATCACCATCCCCGGCAAGCCCTCGGCCATCGCGACCTGTCTGGACGCGGTCTTCGCCGCCGTCCCCTATTGCCTGGACCTGCTGGGCGCTGCCCGTATCGAGACCGACCCCGCCCGGATCGAGGCGTTCAGGCCCAGGGCGAAGTGACCGGCCTCAGGTCGAGGGTCCGGAGGATGTCGTCGCAATCGACGGTGAAATCCTCTCCTTGGCCCTCGGCCACGACGAAGCCGTAATGCATTCCCATCAGGTCGGTGAAATCCTTCCACAGGTTGTTGAACCTGCTGGGGGGCTGGATCGTCAGAAGCATCATGTCGTCTGCGCCCAGCAGCAGCGCATGGGCAAGCGCGCTGCCCTCGACCCCGACAACGGTGGAAGCGTTGGACAGCTTCTGGCGGATGGCGCCCAGGTTGTCGCGTTGCGGGTCGACCACTTCGAATCCCTTTGCGCTAAGCATGTCGACCATTTCGCCTTCGTTGCGCAATCGCCTCGCTTGGCCCGACGATCCGCGCGTGATCACGACGCCTTGGCCGCCGCCCGTATCCAACCGCAGACTGTCCCGCAGCCGCTTCATCCGCTGGCGGCGGTGATCGGTCATACCGTGGTCCTGAAAGACCCAAGCCTCGGCAAGATCGACATCGCCGATCTCGTGGCAGGTCGCGCCCAGGGCCTGCCCATAGGCGCGGACATGAGGCCAGTCCGGTCGCTGGACAGCCTTGGGGCGGCAGACCAGACCGAATTCCGCGGCCATCAGCGCCGTCACATTGTCGTCGACGACGCGGTGCCCGAAATAGAGGTCGCTGACGGGCGTGCCGACAAGCGCGACCGTATCCTCGATCCGTTGCTGGGTGCGGCCCCGGATGCGCGGAGAGTGTCGCCCGACCATCTGGTGCATCGTCCCGGCGGCGAACAGCGTTCCGCCCAGAAGCTGTGCATCGACAAGACGAAAGGCCAGTGTCGGATCGTGAACGACCTCCGAGCAATCGATGCGCAGCAATTCATAGGCAATCGATGTGTCGGCCTGCGCGGCGACAATCCTGTCCAGCTGGCCGGGAAGGTATAACGCCCTGCTGCGCCGCGAAACCTCGGACGGGGCAAGGACCACGACCTCGGCTGCGGCCTCGGCAAGCCCGCGTGATCTTCCGGCGATGCGCTTGACGCGGTGGGTCAGTGGAACAAAAGACATCATGACAGGGAACCGGGAACCGTACCTGCGAACTATACCCCAATTCCCTTGCATGTCACGCATCTTGAGCCGGGTGCGGAAAGGTCGGGGCTGTCTCGGCGTCAAATCGCCGCCGGGGCAAACTCAGCCGAAGACGGCCAGCGCCAGGGGGGCGATGATCGCCGTCAGCACGGCGTTCAGCCCCATCCCGATGCCCGAGAACGCGCCGGCGGTCTGGTTCACCTGGAATGCGCGGGCGGTCCCGATCCCGTGGGCCGCGACGCCGATGGCGAAGCCGCGCGCACGCCAGTCGCGGATGCGCAGCAGGTCCAGAAGCGGCGTGACTACCACCGCGCCGAAGATGCCGGTCAGCAGGACCATCACGGCGGTCAGCGTGGGCTCCCCTCCCAACCGCTCGGCGATGCCGATGGCAACGGGGGCGGTCGTGGATTTCGGCGCAAGCGATGCCAGCACGGTGCCCTCGACGCCCATGGCGCGGGCGATGGCCAGTGCGCTGATCACCGCCGTTCCCGACCCCGCCAGCAGCGCCGCGATCATCGGCAGGGCCGCGCGGCGCAGGCGGTGCAGGTTGTCCAGCAGCGGCAGGCCCAGGGCGACCGTCGCGGGGCCCAGCATGAAATGCACGAACTGCGCGCCCTCGAAATAGGTCGCGTAATCCGTGCCCGTCAGGGACAGCAGCGCCCCCAGCAGGATCACCGCGATCATCACCGGGTTCGCCCAGCTCTGGCCGCCGGTCGCGCGCGAACAGGCGGTCCCGGCAAGATAGGCCAGAAGCGTGGCGGTCAGCCAGATCAGGGGTTCCTGCGTCAGGTAGGACCAGATCATCGCGCCCCCCACCCGGATTTCACGGCGTTCGGGTCGGTCGTGCCGGTCAGTCGCGACACCCATTGAAAGACCAGCGCCCCGATCGCGATGGCCAGCACGGTCGAAACCGCGATCGCCACGGCCAGCGCGACGCCCTGTTCGCGGATCAGCGCCAGATGCGCCACCACCCCCACGCCCGCGGGCACGAAGAACAGCGACAGGTTTGCCAGCAGGCCTTCGGCGACGGGGCGGATGCGGGCGGTCAGCCGTGGCCGCATCGCGCAGGCGGCCACCATCAGGATCATGCCCAGCACGGGGCCGGGCACGGGAAGGCCAAGGGCGCGGGTCGCGATCTCGCCCGCAAGCTGGAAGCAGAGGATGATGGCAAGGCCGGGGATCATGCCGCAGGATACTGCGCCACATTGCCCTGCGCCAGCCCCGTTCATCTTGTGGAGGGGCCGGCGAAACCCCGCCAGATATGGGGTTGCGGTTGACTTGCCGATGCGGGATTGGGACAATTCCCGACCGACCCCGACCAAGGTGGACCCATTGCGCTTCGACAGGCTGCGGCTCAACGGCTTCAAGAGCTTCGTCGACCCCACGGATCTTGTCATCCGCGAGGGGCTGACCGGCGTGGTCGGTCCGAACGGCTGCGGCAAGTCTAACCTGCTTGAGGCCCTGCGCTGGGTCATGGGCGAGAACCGCCCCACCGCCATGCGCGGCGACGGGATGGAGGACGTGATCTTCGCGGGCACCGCGCGCCGCCCCGCCCGCGCCCATGCCGAGGTGTCGCTGTCGGTGGACAACCGCGACCGGCTGGCGCCCGCGGGCTTCAACGAGGATGACGGCTTCGACATCACCCGCCGCATCACCCGCGACGCGGGCAGCGCCTACAAGATCGCGGGCAAGGACGTGCGGGCCCGCGACGTGCAGATGCTGTTCGCAGATGCCTCGACCGGGGCGCACAGCCCGGCGCTGGTGCGGCAGGGCCAGATCAGCGAACTGATCAACGCCAAGCCCAAAAGCCGCCGCCGCATCCTCGAGGAGGCTGCCGGGATCTCGGGGCTCTATGCCCGCCGCCACGAGGCCGAGCTGAAGCTGAACGGGGCCGAGACGAACCTGTCGCGGCTGGATGACACGCTGGACCAGCTGTCCTCGCAGGCGGCGACGCTGGCGCGGCAGGCCCGCGCCGCCGCGAAATACCGAGAGATCGGCGCCGCCCTGCGCCAGGCCGAGGGCGTGCTGCTGTTCCGCCGCTGGTCCGAGGCCGAGGCCGCCCGCCTTGCCGCTTCCGAAGCGCTGTCCGCCGCCATCCGCGCCGCGACCGAGGCCGGCCATGCCGCGACCGAGGCCGAGGAACGCCGCGCCCTGGCCGAGGAATCGCTGCCCCCCCTGCGCGAGGAAGAGCAGATCGCCGCCGCGATCCTGTCGCGCCTGACCGTCGAACGCGACGCGCTGCTGGATGCCGAGACCCGCGCCACCGAGGCCATCGCCGCGCTGGAATCGCGTATCGCCCAGCTGGAGCGCGATATCGACCGCGAGGAATCGCTGAACCGCGACGCGGGCGAGGTGGTCGAGAGGCTGGCCTGGGAACAGGCCGAGCTGGAAAAGGCCGCCGAGGGCCATGACGACCGGCTGGACGCCGCAGCCGAGGCCGCCGAACAGGCCTCGGAGGCGCTGCGCGAGGTCGAGCAGCGGCTGGCCGAGCTGACCGACGAATCCGCCCGTCTTGCCGCGCGCCACCAATCCGCCGAACGCCTGGTCGCGGATCTGCGCGCCATGTCCGACCGCGCGACCCACGCCGCGTCCGAGGCCGAGGAGGCCGTCGCCCGCGCCACCGCGTCCGGCACGGATGCGCAGCAGGCGCTGGAACGGGCCGATGCCGCGCAGGGCCAGGCCCGCGACCGCGTCGAGGCCGCCGAAGAGGCGCTGGCCGCCGCCGAGGAATCCCGCGCCGACCGCGAGGGCATCGAGAGCGCCGCGCGTTCCGCCCGCGCCGAGGCCGAGGGCGAGGCAAGCGCCCTTGCCGCCGAGATGGCCGCCCTGAAGCGGCTGGTCGAGCGGGGCAGCCAGGGGGGAGGCACGCTGCTGGACCGGGTCGAGGTCGCCCGCGGCTACGAGACCGCCTTCGGGGCGGCGCTTGGCGACGATCTGCGCGCGGGCGTCACGGATGACGGCTCGGGGTGGCACATGCTGCCCTTCTGGGATGCCCCGCAGCCCCTGCCCGAAGGGGCTCAGCCCCTGTCGCCGCATGTGCAGGGACCGCGCGAACTGGCCCGCCGCCTGTCGCAGACGGGGCTGGCCGTCGACGCCGACCGCGCCGCGTCGCTGCAGCCTTCGCTGCTGCCGGGCCAGCGCCTGGTGACCCCTGCGGGCGATCTGTTCCGGTGGGACGGGATGCGCGTCATGGCGGGCGAGGCGTCCTCATCCGCCGCGCTGCACCTGCAGAAGGTCAACGAGCTGGCCGAGATCACGCGCCAGTCCGAGACCGCGCAGGCCCGCGCCGAGGCCGCGACCGAGGCGCATGAGGATGCGCGCGGCGCGCTGGCGGCGGCCTCCGAGGCCGAGAAATCCGCCCGCGATGCCCGCCGGGAGGCCGAGCGCCTGCTGTCCGAGGCCGCCCGCGCCGCGACCCGCGCCGAATCCGACCTGGCGATGGCCAGCAGCCGTGCCGAAAGCGCGCGAGGCGAACTGGCCCGTCACCGCGCCGATGCCGCCGACGCCACCGCGCGCCTGTCCGAGGCCGAGGGCCAGCTGGCCGCGCTGCCCGATCGCGGGGCCGCCGCCGATGCCGTCGAACATGCCCGCACGGGCGTCGAGGCCGCGCGCATCGCCACCATGACCCGCCGCGCCGCGCTGGACGAGCTGCGCCGAGAGGCGAATGCCCGCCTGAAGCGCCTGCAGGAGATCGCCAAGGAAGAATCCGGCTGGCGTCTGCGCCTGCAGCAGGCCGGCACCCGCGCCGCCGAACTGATCCAGCGCCGCGACGAGGCCCGCGATCAGCTGGTCGGCGCCCGTGGCCAGCCCGCCATCCTGGCCGAACGCCGCCGTGCCATGGCCGAACGCGAGGCCGAGGCCGAGACCCGCCTGTCCCGCGCCCGCGACGCGCTGGCCGCCGCCGACGATGCCGCCCGCAGCGCCGCCCTTGCCGCCCGCGAGGCCGAGCGCCTTGCCTCGGATGCACGCGAGACCCGCGCCGCCCGCGAGGCCCGCGCCGAGGCCGCCCGCGACCTGGAAGAAGCCGCCCGCCTGCGCATCCACGAGGAGACCGAGAAGACCCCCGCCGAGCTGCGCGACGCGCTTGGCGACATCCCGGACGACGTGGCCGCGGACACGCTCGAGGCGCAGATCGCGAGGCTGCGGTCCAGCCGCGACGCGCTCGGGGCCGTGAACCTGCGCGCCGACGAGGACAAGCAGGAGCTGGAGACCGAGCGCGACCGCCTTGCCGCCGAGAAAACCGACCTGGAAGAGGCCATCCGCAAGCTTCGTGCGGGCATCGGCAGCCTGAACCGCGAGGGTCGCGAACGCCTGCTTGCGGCCTTCGAGACGGTGAACGCCAATTTCGGCACGCTGTTCACCACGCTGTTCGGCGGGGGCGAGGCACGCCTGGTCATGGTCGAATCCGACGATCCGCTGGAGGCGGGGCTGGAGATCATGTGCCAGCCGCCGGGCAAGCGCCTGTCGACGCTGTCGCTTCTGTCGGGGGGCGAGCAGACGCTGACCGCGATGGCGCTGATCTTCGCGGTCTTCCTGGCGAACCCCGCCCCGATCTGCGTTCTGGACGAGGTCGACGCGCCCTTGGACGACGCCAATGTCAGCCGCTTCTGCGATCTGCTGGACGAGATGACACGCCGGACCGAGACGCGATTCCTGATCATCACCCACCATGCGGTGACGATGGCGCGGATGGACCGGCTGTTCGGCGTCACGATGGTCGAACAGGGCGTCAGCCAGCTGGTCAGCGTGGACCTCAAGCGCGCCGAGGCTCTGGTCGCCTGAGGCCGCCCGCGCTAGGGTCGCCCGCGAATCCCAACCGCGAGGACATCATGAGCGTCGAACAGACCCTGGCCGACAAGGGCATCACCCTTCCCGAAGCACCCATGCCCGCCGCGAATTACGTGCCCTTCGTGCAGACCGGCAACCTTGTCTTCATCTCGGGGCAGATCAGCGCCGACGAGAACGGCCTGATCACCGGCAAGGTGGGCGACGGCACCAGCGTCGAGGATGGTGCCGCCGCCGCGCGCCGCTGCGGGCTGGCCCTGATCGCGCAGCTGAAGGCCGCCATCGGCGATCTGGACCGCGTGACACGCGTGGTCAAGCTGACCGGCTTCGTGAACTCGACCCCCGACTTCACGGACCAGCCCAAGGTGATCAACGGCTGTTCGGACCTGATGGTCGAGGTGTTCGGCGATGCCGGGCGCCATTCGCGTGCCGCCGTCTCGGCCCCCTCGCTGCCCTTCGGCGTCGCGGTCGAGATCGAGGCCATCTTCGAGATCGCCTGATGACCCTGCCGCAGGTCTTCCTGACCACGCCCATCGCGCATCGGGGCTTCCATGCCCCGGGCGTCCCGGAAAACAGCCTTGCCGCCGCGCGTGCCGCGATCGAGGCCGGATACGGGATCGAATGCGACATCCAGCCGGCGGCCGACGGCACGCCGATGGTCTTTCACGACTATGACATGGCGCGGCTGACGGGGCAGGCGGGCTTCATCGCCAGGACCTCGCCCGCCGATCTGGCGGCCCTGCCCCTGACCGGCAGCGACGAGAAGATCCCGACCCTGGCCGAGTTCCTGGACCTGGTGGCGGGCCGCGTGCCCCTGCTGATTGAGATCAAAGACCAGGACGGCAGGCTGGGCCCGGATGTGGGCGATCTGCCCGCGCGCGTGGCGCAGGCGCTCGAGGGCTATGACGGGCCGGTCGCGCTGATGTCCTTCAGCCCGGACACGGTCGCGGCCTTCCATGCGGCGGCACCCGCCGTGCCCGTGGGGCTGACGACCTGCGACTATGCCGAGGCCGACTGGCCGCAGGTGCCCGCCGAGCGCCGCGAGGCGCTGTCGCTGATCGTCGATTACGACCGCGTGGGCGCCTGCTTCATCTCGCATGCGCGGGGCGATCTGGGCAATCCGCGCGTCGATGCGCTGCGTGCCGATGGCGCGGCGGTCCTGACATGGACCATCCGGTCCCCGGAACAGGAGGCCGAGGCCCGCAAGGTCGCGCAGAACATCACCTTCGAAGGCTATGCCGCGTAAGTGAACAGGGGCAGGGTGCATGTGGCACCCTGTCCGCCCCGGCCCCCCTGACATCGGCGGCATCGCCCCCTATCTTCGGGCCATGACCGATGCGCTGACGCTGTCCACCCATGATTCGATCCACAAGGTCGCGCCCGAGATCTGGGACGGCCTTGGCGACGGCAACCCCTTCACGACCCACCGCTTTCTGGCCGCGCTGGAGGATTCGCGCTCCGTCGGCACCGGCACGGGCTGGCAGCCGCTGCACCTTACGCTGGAGCGTGGGGGCGAGGTCGTGGCGGCCATGCCGCTCTATGCGAAATCGCACAGCCAGGGCGAATACATCTTCGACCATGCCTGGGCCGACGCATACATGCGCGCGGGCGGGCGGTATTACCCCAAGCTGCAGGCCACCGTGCCCTTCACCCCCGCCACGGGCCAGCGGCTTCTGGCGCGCGACAACCGCGACCGCGCGGCGCTGCTGCAGGCGCTGATGCAGCTGACCGACCGCGCCGAATGTTCGGGCGCGCATGTCACCTTCTGCACCGCGTCCGAGGCCGCTTTGGGTGCCGATGCGGGCTTTCTGCCGCGGGTCACGCAGCAGTATCACTGGCTGAACCGCGGATATGGCAGCTATGACGATTTCCTGGCCGCGCTGTCCTCGCGCAAGCGCAAGGACCTGCGCAAGGAACGCGCGAAGGCGCAGGGCTTCGGCGGCACCATCAGGCACCTGACGGGCGACGATCTGCGGCCCGAACATTGGGACGCGTTCTGGGAATTCTACCAGGATACCGGCGCGCGCAAATGGGGCCAGCCCTACCTGACGCGGGCCTTTTTCGACCGCGTGCAGGAGACGATGCGCGACGACATGCTGCTGGTCATGGCCGAGGATGACGGACGCCCCATCGCCGGGGCGCTGAACTTCCTCGGGCCGGATGCGGTCTATGGCCGATACTGGGGCTGCGTGCAGGACCACGCCTTCCTGCATTTCGAGCTGTGCTATCATCAGGCCATCGACCATGCGATCGCCCACGGGCTGAGCCGGGTCGAGGCCGGGGCGCAGGGCGAACACAAGCTGGCGCGCGGATACGAGGCCGTCCCCATCCATTCGCTGCACTGGGTGCGCGATCCGGGTTTCCTGCGGGCGCTGGAGAACTACCTGGACGAGGAACGCGACGCGATGGGCCGCGAAATTGCGGCGCTGGCGGATTTCACGCCCTTCCGCAAGGGCGGCTGACGGTCGGGGGCTGCCCCCCGACCGGACCGGATCAGGCCTTTTCCAGCAGGCTCTCGCCCGCGCTGACGCTGCAGGTGCCCGGGCTGTCCTCGACCTCGATCGTCTCGACCGTGCCATCCTTGACCAGCGACGCGAAACGCTTGCAGCGGCCGAAGAAGCCGACCGGGGGCGCGTCGAAATCGAGGCCCATCGCCTTGGTCACGCTGCCGTCGGCATCGGCCAGGACCTCGATCCCCGCAGCGGTCGCGCCGGTGGATTCGGCCCATGCGGCGGCCACGAAGGGGTCGTTCACGGTCACGCAGACGATGCGGTCGATGCCCTTGTCGCGGAAGGCGTCGGCGGTGCGCACGAAGCTGGGCATATGCGCGTTGGTGCAGGTGCCGGTATAGGCGCCCGGCAGGCCGAACAGGGCGACGCGGCCCGTGCTCAGCTCGGTCGTGGAAACGGCTTCGGGCCCTTCCGCGCCGATGCGCAGCAGGTTGCCCTCGGGCAGTTTGTCTCCGGCGGCGATGGTCATGTAACGCTCCTGAATTGCAACGGATTCGCAGGGAATATAGGGTGCGTGCCTGACACAGACCAGAAGGCGGGAAGAAATGCGCATCGTCATCTTGGGGGCGGGGCAGGCGGCGGCCTCGATGGCGGCACGTCTGCGGGCGAAGGGCCATGACGGCCCGTTGACCGTGATCGGCGACGAGGCCGCCGCCCCCTATCAGCGGCCACCGCTGTCCAAGGCCTATCTGCTGGGCGAGATGGCGCTGGACCGCCTGACGCTGCGCGGGCCCGAATGGTGGACCGACCAGCGGATCGACCTGCGGACCGGCGAACGCGCGCTGTCCATCGACCGTGCGGCCCGGACCGTCACGACCGATGCGGGGGTGCATGAATACGATGCGCTGGCCTTGGCACTGGGCGCCGCGCCGCGCAGGCTGCCCGCCGCGATGGGGGGCGATCTGCCCGGCACCCATGTCATCCGCAACCTGGCCGACGTGGACGCGCTGGCGCCCGCGATGCAGGCCGGGCGCAACCTCGTGGTGATCGGCGGCGGCTATATCGGGCTGGAGGCTGCGGCGGTGGCGCGCAAGCTGGGCCTGAACGTCACCCTGATCGAGGCCGCGCCCCGCATCCTGGGCCGCGTCGCCGCCCCCGAGACGGCGGACATGATCCGCGACCTGCACCGCGCCCACGGGGTCGAGATCCTGGAGGGCACGGGCATCGCCGCCATCGAGGGGGCCGACCGCGCGACCGGCGTGCACCTGACCGACGGGCGCGGCATCCCCGCCGACATCGTGATCCAGGGCATCGGCGTCCTGCCCGAGACCGCGCTGGCGGGCGCGGCGGGTCTGGCGCTGGATGACGGCATCGCGACCGATGCGCAGGGGCGCACGTCCGATCCGGCCATCTGGGCCGCGGGCGATTGCGCAAGCTTCGCCACCCCCGCGGGCCGGATGCGGCTGGAAAGCGTCGGCAACGCCATCGACATGGCCGAATGCGTGGCCGAGAACATGCTGGGCGCGGATCGCGACTATGCCCCCAAGCCGTGGTTCTGGTCCGACCAGTTCGACGCCAAGCTGCAGATCGCGGGCATCGGCGCGGGCCACGACCGGATCGTGACGCGGGCGGGGCAGGGCGATCACGCGGGCTCGGTCTGGTATTTCCGCGACGGCCGCCTGATCGCGGTCGATGCGCTGAACGACGCCCGCGCCTACATGATCGGCAAGCGCCTGATCGAGGCCGGTCGCAGCCCCGACCCCGACGCGATCCCGTCCGCGCCCGACCTGAAGGTGCTGCTGTGAGGATCGTCGGCGGCAGCCTGCGCGGCCTCAAGCTGGCCGATCTGGGCGAGGGGGACATGGCCGCCCATCTGCGCCCGACGACCGACCGCGTGCGGGAATCGATCTTCAACCTGCTGATCAACGGCACCCACGGAAACCCGCTGCCCGGCGCGCGGGTGCTGGACCTGTTCGCGGGGACGGGGGCACTGGGCCTCGAGGCGCTGTCGCGGGGGGCGTCCCATGTCACCTTCGTCGATGACGGGGTGAAGTCGCGCGCGCTGATCCGGCAGAACGTGGAGAAGGCCCGCGCGCAGGGCACGACCGACCTGTGGCGGCGCGATGCGACCAAGCTGGGAGAGATCCGGGGCAAGCCCTTCGGGATGGTCTTTCTCGATCCGCCCTATGGGCAGGGCAAGGGTGAACTGGCGATCGCATCCGCGCTGGAGGGCGGCTGGCTGGCACCCGGCGCGACCGTCCTGTGGGAAGAGGCCCGCCCGCCGCTGCTGCCCGCCGCGCTGACCCTGCTGGACCAGCGCAGCTATGGCGATACCGTGGTGACGCTGGCGCGGCTGCCCCTAGGCTGAGGCGGCGATGCTGGCGGCCGCGGCCTCCAGCGCGCCCGGCCCGTGGGGGATGTCCAGCGCTATCAGCCCCGCCTGCATCGCGCCCAGCACGCCCATGATCGTTCCCGCGCCGGTATGGCCCATATGGGCGATGCGCAGCGCGTCCTCGGGCGTGTCCGACCCGATGCCCACGCCCAGGGTCACGCCGCATTCCCGCGTCACCCATTCGCGCAGCCGTGCCGCGCCGGGCAGCGTCACCGCCGTGACCGATGCCGCGCGGCGTTCGGGATCCGCGACCGTCAGGCGGATGCCGCTGCCATTCGCGCCCCAGGCATCGACCGCCGCCCAGACGGCGCGGGCCAGCCGCGCATGGCGGTGCCAGACGGCCTCCAGCCCTTCCTCGTCCAGGATCATGGTCAGGGCCTCGGACAGGGCGAAGATGGACTGCACGGGCGGGGTGCCGCCCCAGAACTGCCACAGCGCCCCCGCATTCGCGCGGCCGTGCCAGTCCCACCAGGGCGTCGTCAGGCCCGTCCGCCCCCGCGCCGCCGCCCTGTCCGAGAACCAGACGAAGGACAGGCCCGGCGGCGACATCAGACCCTTCTGGCTGGCCGAGATCAGCACGTCCACGCCCCAGTCGTCCATCCGCATCGGCGCGCATCCGAGGGACGCGATCGCATCGACGACCAGCAGCGCGGGGTGCTCCCCCATCGCCGCGCGGAAGGCCGGGATGTCGGCCATGGTGCCGGTGGCCGTGTCGGTCTGGCAGATCATCACGGCGCGGATGGCGCCGTCCGCATCCTGCGCCAGCCGGTCGCGCAGGCGGTCAGGCTCGGGGGGCAGGTTGCCGGAATCCAGCCGCTCGACCGCGATGCCCGTGCGTTCCAGCATGTCGGCCCAGGACCGGCCGAAATGCCCCGAGGTCACGACCAGCACCGGGTCGCCGCGCTCCAGCAGGTTCGCGGCGACGGCCTCCCATCCCGCATGGCCGTTGCCGATATAGGTCGCAAGGTTCGCCCGCGTCCCCGCCAGCCGCTTCAGCTGCGCCATCAGCGCCAGGTTCACCTGCGCCAGCGGCTCGCCATAGATGTCGGGGGATGCGCGGTGGGCGGCGTTCATGACCCTTGCGGGCAGGGGCGAGGGGCCGGGAATGGCGATCAGCTCGTGGCCGTGGGCAAGGGTCATCTTCGGATCTCGGGCGCGGTGGTTTCTGACCCGCAATCGGTAGGCAGCTTGCCCGCGCCGGTCAACCGCAAGGGGCCGCACTTGTGGCACCCCCGCCAAGGGGGGTAAGCCTGTGGGCGGAAACATCCACCACCGAAGGCACGATCATCACGTGGACCCCAAGACCCAAAGCCCGACCCGCATGATCGCCGAGGCGGGGGCCGCCCAGTCCCGCCCCACCCCCAGGAAGGTGCAGGGCCTGCTTGCGCGATTGTGGCAGGACTATCTGCGTCCGCATCGCGGCGGGATGGCGCTGGCCTTTGCGCTGATGACGGTCGAGGGGTCGACCCTGGCCCTGATCAGCTGGATGCTGAAGCCGCTGTTCGATCTTGTCTTCGTGGGCAAGCAGCAGGGCGCGATCTGGTGGGTCGGCATGGCGATCTTCGGGGTGTTCCTGCTGCGCGCGGTGACGCTGATCGCCAGCCGCGCGCTGCTGACGCGCATCTCGCTGTCGGTGTCCACGCTGATGCAGACGCGGCTTCTGGCGCATATCCTGACGCTGGACCAGCGCTTCTTCCGCGACAATTCCCCCGGTGCCATGATCGAGCGCATCCAGGGCGACACCATCGCGGTGCAGGGCGTGTGGGCCACGCTGATCACCAGCTCGACCCGCGACGTGATCTCGCTGGTGATGCTGTTCGCGGTGGCGCTGACCATCGATCCGGTCTGGACCTTCGGCGCGCTGATCGGTGCGCCGATCCTGATCATGCCCGCCGCGCTGGTGCAGAAATACATCCGCCGCAAGATGCGCCAGAACCGCGCAAATGCCAGCCTGCGCGCCACGCGCCTGGACGAGGTGCTGCACGGCATCCAGGCCATCCGGCTCAACCGCGCCGAGGATGCGCAGACCGCGCGCTTCGCATCCATCGTGGGCCGCATCCGCAAGGCCGAGACCAAGGTCGCGGCCACGGCCAGCGTCATTCCCGCGCTGACCGACATCGTCACGGGCATCGGCTTCGTCGCCGTGCTGGCGCTTGGCGGGAACGAGGTGATGGAGGGGAACCGCAGCGTCGGCGACTTCATGGCCTTCTTCACCGCGCTGGCGCTGGCCTTCCAGCCGATGCGCCGGCTGGGCGGGCTTGCGGGCACGTGGCAGACGGCGGCGGCCAGCCTGGAACGGATCTACCAGGTGTTCGACACCGAACCCTCGGTCCGGTCGGGGCCGCGCAAGGATGCGCCCGACGATGCGGGCATCCGGCTGGACGACGTGTGGCTGTCCTATGACGGGCAGACCGTCCTGCACGGCCTGACCTTCGAGGCCGAGGCGGGCCGCACCACCGCGCTGGTCGGCCCGTCGGGCGCGGGCAAGTCCACCGTCTTCAACCTGCTGACCCGCATGGTCGATCCCGATCGCGGGCAGGTCCTTCTGGGCGGCGTGCCGGTCACGGATTACGATCTGGGCACGCTGCGCGACCAGTTCTCGACCGTGTCGCAGGATGCGGCGCTGTTCGACGAGAGCCTGCGCGACAACATCCTGATGGGCCGCCCCGACGCCCCCGAGGCCGATCTGCAGCAGGCGCTGGACGCCGCGCATGTGCGCAACTTCCTGGACGGACAGCGCGATCTGGACAGCCCGGCGGGCCCGCGCGGATCGTCCCTGTCGGGCGGTCAGCGCCAGCGCGTGGCCATCGCCCGCGCCGTCCTGCGCGACGCCCCGATCCTGCTGCTGGACGAGGCCACCAGCGCGCTGGACACCGCAAGCGAGCGGCTGGTCCAGGACGCGCTGGACCGGCTGTCCAGGGACCGCACCACGCTGGTGATCGCGCATCGCCTGTCCACCATCCGCAATGCCGACAAGATCGTCGTGCTGGAATCCGGGCGGGTTGTGGAACAGGGCACGCATGACCAGTTGATGCAGAAGGGCGGGGCCTATGCCCGCCTTGTCGCATTGCAATTCGGAGAGACTGAATGAGCCGCCAGATCATCCGCGTGACCGGCGAGGACCGGGTCGAGTTCCTGCAGGGGCTGGTCACGAACGACATCCGGCGCGCGCCCTGCTGGACCGCGCTGCTGACGCCGCAGGGCAAGTACCTGGCCGATTTCTTCGTGATCCCCGATGGCGACGCGCTGCTGATCGACGTCGATGCGCGGCTGGCCGAGGACGTGACCCGCCGCCTGTCCATGTACAAGCTGCGATCCAAGGTGGCGCTGGAACCCGTGGAGATGGACGTCGCGCGCGGCACCGGTCCCGCCCCCGAAGGCGCCGTGACCGATCCGCGCGATCCGGCGATGGGCTGGCGCCATTACGGCGCCTCGGGCGATGACGGCAGCGACTGGGACGCGATCCGCGTGGCCCATTGCATCCCCGAGACCCTGGTCGAGCTGGTCCCGAACGAGACCTTCATCCTCGAGGTCGGGTTCGAGCGTCTGAACGGCGTCGATTTCCGCAAGGGCTGCTATGTCGGGCAGGAGGTCACCGCCCGGATGAAGCACAAGACCGAGCTGCGCAAGGGACTACGCACCGTCGCCATCGACGGTCCCGTCGACCCCGGCACGCCCATCACCCGCGACGGCCGAGAGGTCGGGCGCGTCCTCACGCAATCGGGCGGGCGGGCCATCGCCTATCTGCGCTTCGACCGCATGGGCGAGGGGATGGAGGCGGATGGCGTGGCGGTCGCCGCGGAATGACCCCCGGACCGGATGATCCGCCCCCGCGCCGGATCATCCACGTGGACATGGATGCGTTCTTTGCCTCGGTCGAACAGCGCGACAACCCCGAACTGCGCGGCAAGCCGGTGGCGGTCGGCGGCTCCAGCCAGCGGGGCGTCGTGGCCGCCGCCAGCTACGAGGCGCGGGTCTTCGGCGTGCGCTCGGCCATGCCGTCGGTCACGGCGGCGCGGCTGTGCCCCGACCTGATCTTCGTGCGTCACCGCTTCGAGGTCTATCGCGCCGTCAGCCAGCAGATCCGCGAGATCTTCGCCGATTATACCCCCCTGATCGAGCCGCTGTCCCTGGACGAGGCCTATCTGGACGTGACCGACCATCTGCCCGAGGGCGTGACGGCCACCGCCATCGCCAAGCAGATCCGCGCGCGCATCCGGCAGGCGACCGGGCTGACCGCCAGCGCGGGCGTAAGCTACAACAAGTTCCTGGCCAAGCTGGCATCGGACCAGAACAAGCCCGACGGGCTGTGCGTCATCACCCCCGAGCGCGGTCCCGAATTCGTGCTGGGCCTGCCGGTGGGCAAGTTCCACGGCATCGGTCCCGCCACCGCCGCCAAGATGCAGGCGATGGGCATCCATACCGGCGCGGACCTGCGCGCGCAGACGCTGGATTTCCTGACGCGGCGCTTCGGCAAGGCGGGGCGGTATTACTGGAACATCTCTCGCGGGGTGGATCATCGGCGCGTCAGCAACGAACGCGTGCGCAAGTCGGTGGGCGCCGAGAACACCTTTGCCGCCGACCTGATGACGCTGGATCAGGCGGATGAGGCGCTGGTGCCGCTGGCGGCCAAGGTCTGGACCTCGGTCGGGCGGCACGACCTGCACGGGCGGACGGTGACGCTCAAGGTCAAGTTCTCGGACTTCCGGCAGATCACGCGGGCGCGCAGCCTGTCCCATCCCGTCGCGTCCGAGGGCGAACTGCTGTCCATCGCGCGCGAGCTGGCGCGGGGCGTGCTGCCCGATCCGCGCGGGGCGCGGCTTCTGGGCATCACCCTGTCGGGCTTCGACGCGCCGGACAGCGGCCCCGAGCAGCTGGACCTGTTCCCCTAGCGCCCCTTCGGCTGCGAGGCCAGGATCAGCAGCCCGCCGGCAATGGCCCAGTTCTTGACCATGATGCTGACCTGCCAGGGATCGACCCGCAGCTGCCAGTGGAACCAGCTGGTCCCGATGCAATAGATCGCCAGCAGCAGCGCCCATGCCCGCACATAGGGCCCGAAGACCAGGCAGACCGCTGCCAGCGCGTTGAACGCGGCGACCGTCCAGACCAGCCCGCCCGGCAGCCCGATCCCCGCGATCATCCGCGCGACGGGGGCGGGGTCCGCGATCTTCTGCAGGGCGCCGCCCGCGAACAGGATCGCGATCAGCACGCGTCCCGCGATGTTCAGGTATCGGTTCATGCAACCTCTCCGTTCGTGCTTTTCAAAACTTCGCGCGCGCCCTATCGAAGGGCAAGCCGATCATCCGAAGGGGGCCGCCATGAACATCCTGTCGATCCAGTCGCACGTGGCCTACGGCCATGCCGGAAACGCCGCGGCGGTCTTTCCGATGCAGCGCCTGGGCGTCGAGGTCTGGCCCGTCCACACGGTGCAGTTCTCCAACCATACCGGATATGGCGACTGGAAGGGCCGCGTCTTCGACGGTCCCGCCGTCGAGGAGATCGTCGAGGGCATCGCCGATCGCGGCGTGCTGGCGGGCTGCGACGGGGTGATCTCGGGCTATATGGGGTCGTCCGACATCGGCAACGCGGTGATCCACGCGGCCGAGGCCGTGCGCGCGGCGAACCCCAGGGCCATGTGGTGCTGCGATCCGGTGATCGGCGATGTGGGGCGCGGCATCTTCGTGCGTCCCGGCATCCCCGAATTCATGCGCGACATCGCCGTTCCCGCCGCCGACATCGTGACCCCCAACCATTTCGAGCTGGAGTTCCTGACCGGCACCCCCGTCCGCGACCTGGCCGCGCTGCGTCGCGCGCTCGGGGCGCTGCACGCGATGGGGCCGAGCGTCGTTCTGGCGACCTCGGTCCTGCTGGAGGATACGCCCGCCGATGCCATCGACATGGTGGCCAGCACCGCCCAAGGCCAGTGGCGCGTCCGCACCCCCCGGCTGGAGCTGAACGCCAACGGCACGGGCGACATGGTCGCGGCCCTATTCTTCGTCCACCACCTGCGCAGCGGCAACCCGTCCGAGGCCCTGTCCCGCGCCGCGGCCTCGGTCCATGGCGTGCTGTCCGAAACCGCCCGCGCCGGCACCCGAGAGATCCGCCTGATCGCCGCGCAGGAGGAATTCGTGACCCCCACCCGAACCTTCGCCGCCGAGACGCTGGCATGAGCAGGCCCGACACGGTTTATGTCGTGGGCGGCTCGAACTGCCTGATGACCAACGGCTGGGTCGCGCAATGGTCCGAGATCGCGCCCGAACTTGCCGTGACAAACCTCGCGGTCGGGGGATCGACCAGCCTGATGGCGACCTATCGCCTGCTGTCGGGCGAGATCCCCGACGGCGCGACCGTCATCTGGGAATATTCGCTGAACGAGCAGACGCACTGGGCGGTGGGGCAGTCCCTTGAAAGCCTGATGGACAACCTTGCGTGGTTCCTCGAACTGGCCGCCCGGCGCGACATCCGGGTTCTGCCGCTCATCTTCTGGAACCAGCCCGAATTGCGGGCCGATGCAAGGCGGGGTTACCGCGATGCGATGTTCGCCCTCATCGAGGCGCGGGGGCTTCACGCCGTGGACATGCGTCCTGTCCTAGACGAATTCGCCTCGAAACGCGGACGAATGCCGGGTTTCTTCTACTCGGACCCGCAGCATTACAAGCTGGGGACCGGCTTTCCCCGCCGCATCGCGACAGCCGTGAACAACCGCCTTGGACAGGCGCGCGTGCCGGTGTCGGACCCGTGCTTCGACGGATCGACGCTGCACCTTCTCAGGCCCGACCGTGCCCCCGACGAGCGTTTCGAGAACCGCGTCATCAAGGCGGACCTCTATGCCGTCGACGAGGAAACCACGATCCGTGCCGATGGCAAGGTGATCTGCGCCTATGTGATCGCCTCCGAGGGCGGGCAGCCGATGACCATGAGGACGGATGGTCGCAAGGCGGGCCATTTCTCCATGCAGTTCCCCGCCGAGGGGCGTGCGCTGAAGCGGCTCATGAAGCATGTCGTCCTGCTTGGCGGGCGTCGAGAGGATGCCGCGGCTGCGCAGGAATTCTCGGTTCGTCGCAAGCGCGGCTGGGGGCGTGTCGTCGCCCAGACCAGCTTTGCCAGGCACGATGCAGGCAAGACCGGCGAACGCGAGGCGCTGATCGGCATCCTGGTCGAGAGATAGGATGCAAAAAGGGCCGCGCTGGACGCGCGGCCATTTCATCGTCCTGCGGTGCGCGAACTCAGGCGCGTTCGCTGTATTCGAACAGTTCGGTGTTCACGATGATCGCCTCGCCTTCGCCGACGAAGGGGGGGACCATGATGCGCACGCCGTTGTCGAGGATCGCGGGCTTGTAGCTGTTGGCAGCCGTCTGGCCCTTCACAACCGGCTCGGTCTCGGCGATGGTGCAGGTGACCTTCTGGGGCAGGGCGACCGACAGCGGCTCCTCGCCGTAATATTCGATGGTCGCGGTCATGCCGTCCTGCAGGAAGGGGCGACGCTCGCCCAGCAGGTCGGAATCAAGCTCGGTCTGCTCGAAGGTCTCGCTGTCCATGAAGACCAGCTTGCCGTCGGTCTCGTACAGGAACTGCTGGTCCTTCTGGTCCAGGCGCACGCGCTCGACCTTGTCCTCGCTGCGGAAACGCTCGTTCAGCTTGCGGCCGTCGCGCAGGTTCTTCATCTCGACCTGGGCGAAGGCGCCGCCCTTGCCGGGCTTGACGTGGTTGACCTTGACGGCAGCCCACAGGCCCCCGTCATGTTCCAGCACGTTGCCGGGGCGGATTTCGTTGCCGTTGATCTTGGGCATCAGGATTCTCACGATTCTGAGGGGGTGCCGCCGGTTGCATCATTGAACGGCGGGATGGCGCCCCTATATCGGGCTGGAACCCCTCAGGCAACCAAAAGGCAGTTGTGGCGTTGTCAAGTCGACGCTTGTCGGCAACCGCGTTTGACATTTGCGTGATCGGGACGGGATTACCCCACCTTTTGCGTGTCATGCACGGCACGAATGGCTGCCATGCGGTGCAGGGCATATCGAATCGGGGTGCCGGCGGCGTAAGCAGTGCGGCACCGTCGGAGAAACGGAAGTAAGAAACAAGGGAAAGCGTCCAGTTTTCCCGATGGTCCTGCTTTTCGGGCAGTGACCGCAAGTGATGGACAAATAATATGCGCGATTTTGTTGACGGCTCCGCTTTCAATTTCGAACAAGGCCAACGTGCCCGCAAGCTGTTCGCGGCCGTGGTTCTTGCCGCGCTGGATGACGCGATTGCGGATGACAAGAAATACGGCAACGGCCCCGAGCAGATCGCCCGTTGGGCGCGGTCGCGCGACGGTCGCGAGGTGCTGTCCTGCGCCGGGATCGACCCGAACGAGCGCGTGGTGAAAGGCCTCATGGAATTCGTGGCGAAGGGTGTGCGCACCTCGGTCGCGCTGTCGCGCGAAGAGAGCGAGCGCCGCATGGCCGCAGAGGCCGACGAGGCCGAGGCCGCCTGATACCGGTTCATCACGCCGGTTGCCCTAGGGCCGTCCTTCGGGGCGGCCTCTTTTGTTGCGATCGGCAGTGCTGCGATCAGGCGAGGCGGGTGACGACGCGCTGCGAATAGAAGTGGCGCACGTCGTCCGCGCGGCAAAGCTCGGTCGCGGGTGTCATCACGGCAGCCGAGGCCGCGGCGGCGCCAAGGGCCAGCGCCTCTTCGGCGGGCCATCCGCGGGCCATCGCAAGGACGAAGCCCGCCACGAAGCTGTCGCCCGCGCCGACCGCGCTGACGACCTGCACGGGGGCTGCCTCGGCGTGCCATGCGCCGCGTTCGTCGGCGATGACCGATCCGTCGGCGCCACGCGCCACGATCACGGCCCGCGCGGCCCCGTTGCGGACCAGCCCTGCCGCAAATTCCGCGCTGTCTGCGCGGGCAGGCAGGGGGCGGCCCGCAAGGGTCTCGGCCTCGTGGCTGTCCATGCGCAGCACGTCGACCGGGATCGACGACCCCGCCATCGCCATAAGCGCATCGCCCGAGGTGTCGACCATCAGCTTGGCGCGTCCGTCCTTCAGGCGAACCGTCAGCATCTGCTCGAACCCGGGGGCGATGCCGGGCGGGTTCGATCCGGACACGACGACCCAGCCCCCCGCCAGCGCGGCCTCGGCGATCGAGGCCATCGCGGTGCCGACCTGCGCCATGTGCCATTCGGGGCCGGGCATGACGAAGCGGTACTGCCCGCCGGTCGCGCGGTCGGTGACGGCCAGGGACTGGCGGGTCTCGCCGGGGGCGGTCAGGCGCAACACGTCGAGGCCCGCGGCCTTCAGCATCTCGCCCATGCGGATGCCGGTCGCCCCGCCAAGCGCGACCATCGCGCGGGACTGCCCGCCGATCAGCTTGATCGCGCGGCTGACATTGATGCCGCCGCCACCCGGATCGAAGACCGGCTTGTCGCAGCGCAGCTTGAGGTCGGGACGCACCTCGTCCGCGGCGGTGCTGACATCCAGCGCGGGGTTCAGCGTGACGGTCAGGATCGGGGTCTGGCCGCTCATGGCGTCATTCCCACCAGCGGTCGATGGCGGCGATGTCGTCGTCGGACCAGCCGAAATGATGCGCCATCTCGTGGATGACGACATGGTGCACCAGCTCGGCCAGGCCCACATCCCCGCGCGCGGCCCATTCGTCGATGATGGGACGGCGGAACAGCCAGATCGTGTCCGGCAGCGCCATCTGGTCCGACACCGATTTCTGCGTCATCGGGATCCCGTCATAGAGACCCGTCAGTTCGAACGCGTCGTCGATCTGCAATTCGTCCAGCATGTCCTCGTCGGCGAATTCCGCCACGCGGATCGCCACATCCGCCGCCGGCCCCGCGAAGGCCACGGGAAGGTTGGCGATCGCCTTTCGGGCAATGGCCTCGATCTCGGAGACCGCGGGGGCCTCGCATCCGGTCCAGTCGTTCATCGCGTCCGCCCTGCCATGTGATCCGTCCTCGATATGGACAAAAAACGCCCGTTGTGAAAGAGCAAGCCCCGACAGGAGACCGCAATGACCATCACCCGCTTCGCGCCGTCGCCCACCGGCCATATCCATGTGGGCAACCTGCGCACCGCGCTGTTCAACCATCTGATCGCCCGCAAGCATGGCGGCACGTTCATCCTGCGGCTGGACGATACCGATCAGGAACGCAGCAAGCAGGAATACGTGGACGGCATCAAGCGCGACCTCGAATGGCTGGGGCTGACCTGGGACCGCGAGGAACGCCAGTCGCTGCGGCTGGAACGCTATCGCGCCGAGGCCGAGGCGCTGAAGGCGTCGGGCCGGCTCTACGAGGTGTTCGAGACCCCGACCGAGCTGGACCTGAAGCGCAAGAAGCAGCTGAACATGGGCAAGCCGCCGGTCTATGACCGCACCGGCCTGAACCTGAGCGATGCCGACAAGGAACGCCTGCGCGCCGAGGGCCGCCAGGGTTACTGGCGCTTCCGGCTGGACCTGGAACGGATCGAGTGGAACGACGGCATCCTGGGCGACATCTCGATCGACGCGGCGTCGGTCAGCGACCCGGTGCTGATCCGCGCGGACGGGCAGGTGCTGTACACCTTCGCCAGCAGCGTGGACGATACCGACATGGGCGTGACCCATATCGTTCGCGGATCGGACCATGTCACGAACACGGCGACCCAGATCCAGATCATCCAGGCGCTTGGCGGGACGCCGCCGTCCTTCGCGCATCATTCGCTGCTGACCGGCGCCAAGGGCGAGGAGCTGTCCAAGCGCATCGGCGCGCTGTCGCTGAAGGATCTGCGCGAGGCGGGCGTGGCCCCCGAGGCGCTGATCTCGCTGATGGCGCGGCTGGGCTCGGGGCAGCCGGTCGAGCTGTCCTCGCTGGACGAGCTGGCCCAGGCGTTCGACCTGTCGCAGTTCGGCGCATCGCCCACCAAGTTCGATGCCGAGGATCTTTGGCCGCTGACGCGCGAACGCAACCAGGCGCTGCCGCTGGACGCGGTGCGCGACCGGATCGTGGCGCTTGGCGTGCCTGCCGACAAGGTCGAGCGCTTCTGGCGCGTGGCTTCGCAGAACATCACGGTGCTGGACGATCTGGGCCCCTGGTGGGAGATCTTCAGCAAGGGCGCCGAGCCCGATATCGCCCCCGAGGATGCCGATTTCATCGCCCAGGCGATGACCCTGCTGCCGCCGCCGCCCTATGACGAGGCGACCTGGTCCGAATTCACCGCCAAGGTGAAGGAGGCGACCGGCCGCAAGGGCAAGGGGCTGTTCATGCCGCTGCGCAAGGCGCTGACGGGCCAGGCGCACGGTCCCGACATGTCGGATGTCATGCCGCTTCTGGAAGTGGTCAAGGCACGCGGCTGAGCCAGGAAGAACGGTCGCGATTTCTTGCGTCCCGCGGGGGGTGCGGGGGGCTGCCTGCCCCCCGCACCCCCCGGCCGTTTCAAGCCCCGCAGGGGGCGCGCCGGAAAAATGCACCGGGGGCGCAGATTTCGTGCCGAATGCGCTTGACCTTGTTCGCGGCACGCCGTACATCGCCCGCACTCCGTGGCGGAGTAGCTCAGTTGGTTAGAGCAGCGGAATCATAATCCGCGTGTCGGGGGTTCAAGTCCCTCCTCCGCTACCATTTCCCCCAGCATCGTTGATACGCGCCACACGGCTGGTGGCATGCCGCCTGCCGAATATCGTGATCGGGCTATGTGCCATGTCGGTGGGGCAGAACAGCCCGTCGCCCCCCCCCCCCGATCGCGCAGGCAATCGCATTGCGCGCCTTGCGCCGATGCGCTGCGGGGGTTGCTGAACCATCGCCTCGTTCGGTCGCGTTTCCTGTCCGCAAGGCGGCGCGCAGGCCATCATCGCGGATTGCGCCGCGATACCCGCCCAACATCGCGGCTGACGGTCGCGGGAACGACCCTTGCGCGGCAGACGTTGTCACGCCGCGCGGGACGCGGCATCCTGCGCGCGAATTGCACGCACACGGACGAGGGGGCGCAAGACAGCTGCATGGAAGGTTCGACGACCCGCCTTACGCGTCCCGGTCACAATTGCTGGCGGATCGAGCAGTCGAACCGCTTTGCCTTCATCGTCGATGCCGACACCTATTTCACCGCCGTGCGGCAGGCGATGCTGCAGGCGCGCCGCAGCATCCTGATGATAGGCTGGGATTTCGACGCGCGGATCGAACTGGGCAACCCCGAGGATGGCGGCCCCGCGAAGCTGGGCGATTTCGTGCGCTGGCTGGCGGATCGGAACGACGGGTTGCAGATCCGGCTGCTGCGGTGGGACACGGGCGCGCTCAAGGCGATGTTCCGGGGCAACACGCTGCTGACCATCCTGCGCTGGAAGGCGCATCCGCGCATCACGCTGCGGCTGGACGGCAAGCATCCGATCGCCAGTTCGCATCACCACAAGATCGTGGTGATCGACGATTGCCTGGCCTTCTGCGGCGGGATCGACATGACCGAGGGGCGGTGGGACACGCGCGAGCACCGCGACGACGATCCGCGCCGCGTGGCGCCCTCGGGGGCGGCGCTGAAGCCCTGGCACGACGCGACCTCGGCCTTCGACGGACCTGCGGCGCGGGCGCTTGGGGATCTGGCGCGGGACCGTTGGCGGATCGCGACGGGGCAGGACCTTGCGCCCGTGACGGATGCGCAGGGCTGCTGGCCGCAGATCCTGACCCCCGAGTTCCGCGACATGCCGCTTGCCATCGCGCGAACGCGGCCCGACATGCCCGACGTGCATCCCAGCTTCGAGATCGAGCAGATGTACCTGGACCTGATCGCGCGCGCGCGGCGCACGATCTATGCCGAGAGCCAGTATTTCGCGTCCCGCCGCGTGGCGCAGGCCATCGCGCGCCGCCTGATCGAGGACGATCCGCCCGAGATCGTGATCGTGAACCCGGTCTCGGCCCAGGGCTGGTTGGAGCCCATCGCGATGGACAGCGCCCGCGCCAAGTTGTTCGAGGCGCTGAAGCGGCTGGATCACCGCGACCGGCTGCGGCTGTACCATCCGGTGACGGACGGGGGCGAGGACATCTATGTCCATGCCAAGGTGACGGTCGTGGACGATCTGTACCTGCGGGTCGGGTCGTCGAACTTCAACAACCGCTCGATGCGGCTGGATACGGAATGCGACGTCGTGCTGGCGGCGGATCGACCCGGGGCCGAGGGTATCGGCCCGCGCATCACCGCGCTGCGCGACGACCTGCTTGCCGAACATCTGGGCCTGTCCACGGATGAAATGACTGCGGCCATTCGGGATCATGGCGGCCTGATCCCCGCGATCGAGGCGCAGCTGCGTCCGCGCGGGCAGGGGCGCACGCTGGTGCCTTACCAGATCCCGGACCTGAACGGCTTCGTCGAGTGGCTGGCCGATAACGAGATCCTGGACCCCGATGGCCCCGACCAGATATTCGAGGCCCCCGCCAGGCGCGGTCTCAGGCTGGGCTGGTTCCGCAGGCTGCGGTCACTTCGCCGGTCCCGTCGGTAGGCCATGCGCGATGCCGGCGGGGCTGTCGCTGGACAGCAGGCCGGATTCGATTGCCTTCTGGATCGCCTGGCGATTGTCCTGCGCGTCCAGCGCCTCTCGGGCGGCGTTCAGCCGGTATCGCAGGGCGGTGCGCGAGATGCCTAGATGGGCGCAGGCCTGTTCGTGGGTCATGCCGCAGGCGATGGCCTCCAGCGCCTCGATCAGGATGGGGCGCAGATGCAGGTCGCGGCCCACGATCTCGTGGCCCCGACGGACCAGGTCCAGCAGTTCCTCGACCTCGGCGTCGGTGAATTCGCGGCTGCCATGCGCGACGCCGCAGACCGTCCGGGACTGCGGATCGCCCACCCCGATCGATAGGCCGTAGGCGACGCCGAAGCTGCGCGCCATCGCCATGACACCCATCGGATCGTCGCAATGCCGTTCAAGCGTGCTCCAGCGCAGGGCACCGTCGTTCATCATCCCCCAAATCACCGAGGGGTCGGCCACGATCATGTTCCGCCGGGTATATTCCTGCGTCCATTCCGTGGCATAGGTCGTGACCCTGCGCACCGGCCGCGAGAAGCGGATATGGTATCCGCACATGAAGCCGCGCGGGGCCAGCGTGCTGATCCTGTCTTCGATATCCTGAATTTCGTTCATTGAATAAGCGCCTGGAATACACGCGTTTGTTGTAATTGAATGGATCGCCTCCCGCCGCAGGGAAGCCAGAATATACTTTGGAATAGAGCTATCATTCGGTGGGCCCGTGTCCAACAGGCAACATAGCCCCAATGCGCTATGGAAACGACCGTTTTGTCTATTTAATTGACCTGTGCGTCACCGGCGCGGGCGTTGATTGGTTTTGCCGTTTAGGCAGTTTTTGTTGGTTCAGGCATCCCCATCGCGGGGTGCCGGCGTCCGCCCGGTGCCGCCTGCGATCTGCTTGCGCTCCGCGCCGCGATCGCTAGCTTGCCCCCCGAAACGTCGTTCCGACACGGATTTGCGGAGAGAGCAGCATGAAACGCGTGAAACTTGGCGGCAGCGATGTCGAGGTCAGCGAGATCTGCCTGGGCACCATGACCTTCGGCAACCAGACCCCCGAGGCTGAGGCCCATCGCCAGATGGACATCGCGCTGGATGCCGGCATGACCTTCATGGACGTGGCCGAGATGTATCCCGTGAACCCCGTCCGCCGAGAGACGATCGGCGTGTCTGAACAGATCATCGGCAACTGGCTGGCCCGCACCGGCAATCGCGACCGGGTCGAGATCGCGACCAAGATCACCGGCCCCAGCCAGATCCTGCGCGACGGCAGGCCCTATGACGGGGCGACGGTGCGCGAATGCATCGATGCGTCGCTGGCGCGGCTGCAGACGGACCGCATCGACCTGTACCAGCTGCACTGGCCGGTGCGCGGATCCTGGGCGTTCCGCCAGAACTGGCGCTACGATCCCTCGGGGCAGGACAAGGCCCGCACGCTGGACCACATGGCCGATGTGCTGGAGGCCCTGCACGAGGCCGTCCGCGCGGGCAAGCTGCGCGCCATCGGCCTCTCGAACGAGAGCGCCTGGGGCACCGCCCGCTGGTGCGACGTGGCCGACCGCACGGGTGCGCCGCGCATGGCCGCGATCCAGAACGAGTATTCGCCGCTCTATCGTCTGTTCGACACCGATCTGGCCGAGACGGTCGTGAACGAGGACCTGACGCTGCTGTCCTATTCCACGCTGGCGGCGGGGCTGCTGACGGGGAAATATGCCGGCGGCGCCATGCCCGAGGGCAGCCGCGCCTCGGTGGACAAGGCAAGCGGCGGGCAAGGCAACCTGGGCGGTCGCAAGACCGCCGCGGGCATGGCCGCCGCGCAGGATTACGTCGATCTGGCCGCCGAGCATGGCTGGGACGTGGTCCACATGGCGACCGCGTGGCAGCTGACGCGCCCCTTCAAGGTCGTGCCGATCATCGGCGCGACCACGGTGCCGCAGCTGACGCACCTGATCGAGGGTCTGGGCCGCGAGCTGCCCGAGGATCTGGTCCGCGGCATCGACAGGCTTCACCGCGCGCATCCGTTGCCCTATTGATACCCGCCGGGCTGCATCTATCTTGGGTGCAGCCCGGTTGATTGCACAAATGGGGACCATGCATGGCAAGCGATCCATATGCGGCGCTTGGTCTGTCGCGCGGTGCCGGCACCAGCGACATCAAGAGCGCCTATCGCCGTATCGTCAAGACCGACCATCCGGACGTGAATCCGGACCCGGAGGCGACCGCGCGCTTCAAGGCGGCGACCGCCGCCTATGACCTGCTGAAGGACGAGGACCGCCGCCGACGCTTCGACGCCGGAGAGATCGACGCCGACGGCAACGAGAAGATGGCGGGCTGGGGCCGTGGCGGCGGCAACCCCTTCGGCCAGGGGCCGTCGCATGGCGATCCCGACCTGTCGGACATCTTCGCGGACCTGTTCGGGCAGGCGCAGTCGCAGCAGGGGCGTCGTGGCGGCTTCGGGGGCTTCGGCGGTTTCGGGGGCGGCACCCGGCGCGGAGAGGACCTGCGCATGGCCATGCGGGTCGATTTCATGACCGCCGCCACCGGCGGGCGCAAGCGCATCACGCTGCCCGATGGCGGCACGCTGGAGGTGACGATCCCCAAGGGCGTGCGCGACGGTCAGTCCATCCGCCTGCGCGGCAAGGGAGAGCCGGGCATGGGCCGCGGCCCGGCGGGCGACCTGTACCTCGAGGTGTCGGTCGATCCGCATCCGCAGTTCCGCCGCGAGGGCGACGACGTGCACGTGATCCTGCCCATCACCATCGACGAGGCCGTGCTGGGGGCGAAGGTCGCCGCGCCCACCATCGACGGTCCGGTGCGGCTGTCCATTCCGGCGGGCGCGACCTCGGGTCAGAAGATGCGCCTGCGCGGACGCGGCATCAACGGCGGCGACCAGCATGTCGAGCTGCGCGTCGCGATGCCCGAACCCGACGAGGAACTGGCGGCCTTCCTGACCGAATGGCGCAAGACCCGCGGCTACGATCCGCGGGGCTGATCCTTCCGCCGCGCGGGCAGGTCGTCCATCACCGCGCGGCGTTCCGCATCCGACATCCCCGCCCATGACGCGATCTCGGACAGGGTGCGCAGGCATCCCGCGCACAGCTGGCTGTCCGGTTCTATCCGGCAGGTACCGATGCAGGGGCTGCGTGTCATCCGCGCAGATGGCGCAGCCGGTCCAGCGCGCCCTGCAGGATGTACCCCGCCGCGACCTGGTCGATCACCTCGGCGCGCTTCCTGCGCGAGGTGTCGGCCTCGAGCAGGGCGCGTTCGGCGGCGACGGTGGACAGGCGTTCGTCCCAGAACCCGATGGGCAGGTCGGTCAGCCGCGACAGGTTGCGCGCGAAGGCGCGGGTGGACTGGCAGCGCGGGCCTTCGGACCCGTCCATGTTGCGCGGCAGGCCCAGGATCAGGCCCTTGAGGTCGCGGTCGGCCACGATCTCCAGCAGCGCCTGCGCGTCCAGGCCGAACTTCTTGCGGCGGACCACCGTGATCGGCGTCGCGACCGAGCGCAGCCCGTCGCTGACCGCGACCCCGATGGTCTTGGTGCCAAGGTCGAGCCCCGCGATCGCGCCCATCGGCGGCAGGGCGGTCATGAAATCGGCGATGTCGTCATGGACCATCCGGGGTCCCTTTCGTGTCGGGGGCGTCAAGGCCCGCGCGGCTGGCTGCCGCGTTGATGCTGTCCAGCGCGGATGCGCTGTCCTCGAATATCGTGCGGGCCTCGGACAGGACCGCGTTGGCGTCCGCCGTCCGGCCCTGCACGGCCAGCGCGCCGATCAGCCGCGCCCATTCGGCGGGGCTGCCGCCTTCGCGGGCCAGGCGGTCGCGCAGGCCCTCGACCATGCCGTCGATCATCTGCGCGCGTTCCTCGTCGCTCAGATCGCCTGCGGCGGCGATGTCGTCGGCGGTGGGGCCGGGACGGGCGGGCAGCTCGTAATCGGGCTGGCCCGCAAGCCAGGCCAGTTCCGGCAGGGTCGCGCGCAGGAAATCGTTCCAGGGCGCGTCCTCGGGGCCGGTCTCCAGCAGGTCGCGCCAGATCGGAAAGGCGCGGTCGGGACGCCCGTTCTGAACCATCAGCACGCCCTGCAGGTATCGCGCCTGCGGCTGGCCGGGATCGGCGCGCAGGCTGCGGGCCAGCTCGGCCTCGGCCTCGGGGGTGACGATGCCGCCCGCCGCCTCGACCATGACCGAGGCAAGCCGCGCGTGGCTCAAGGCCGAGGGCTGCAGATCGGTCAGCCGCTGCTGCGCCTCGCGCGCGGCGGCGAGGTTGCCCAGGTTCGCCTCGCTCTCGGCCAGAAGGGCAAGGCCCTGCGGGTCGTCGGGACGTTCGGCCACGCGGTCGCGCAACCGGTCGACCAGGTCGCGGTAATCCTGGTCCGCCTGAACCTGCGGGGCGGGGGCCAGCCTTTCGGCCTGCGCCTGCGTCGGGCGGTTGCGATAGGCGTCCTCGGCGGCCTCGAACCGCGCCTGCAGGGGCAGGTCGCGCGCGCCGGGCACGCCCTGCCACAGATACAGCCCGACCCCTGCCGCCATCAGCACGGCCAGCACCGCCACCGCGACGCGCCCGCCCGCCGCGCCGCCCGAGGGCGCGGCCCCCGTCATGCGGCGGTCGGCATCCAGCACCTTGCGGCCGATCTCGCGGCGCAGGCGCTCGGCATCCTCGGGGGCCAGCACGCCGCGTTCCAGGTCGCGCTCCACCTCTCGCAGCTGGTCGCGATAGACGCGCAGGTCATAGGCCGCCGCCGGTTCGGCATGCGCATCCGCACGGCGCAGCGGCATCGCGATTGCGGCTGCGGTCGCGGCGATCATGGCTGTCCCGACGATCCAGAACATGAGGGTCCCCCTTGGCTTCGCTGCCCTGACTATCGCCATTCCCGCCCGATCGAAAGCGGCGGCGTGACGCGCCCATCGGCGGGATGTCGCATTTTGCCGCGATCTGCCGTTCGCCGCCTTGCCCGTGGGGCTGCGCGCCGCCATGCTGCCCCGAAACACCGATGAGGCCCCCATGCCCGATACCGCCCGTTCCGGCCGCTACTCCGTCTTCGCCATCGCCCGCGAGGCGCTGCGCCAGCACAAGGGCTGGAACCGCGCATGGGCCAGCCCCGAACCGCGCGACCGCTACAAGGTGATCGTCGTGGGGGCGGGCGGACACGGGCTGGCCACCGCATACTACCTGGGCAAGAACTTCGGCATCACCGATGTGGCGGTGCTGGACAAGGGCTGGCTGGGCGGCGGCAACACGGGCCGCAACACGACGATCATCCGGTCGAACTATCTGCAGGATCCGTCGGCGGCGATCTATGACAAGGCCCTTAAGCTGTATGAAGGCCTGAGCCAGGACCTGAACTACAACGTCATGTTCAGCCCGCGCGGGTTGATCATGCTGGCCCAGACCGAACACGAGGTGCGCGGCTACAAGCGCACCGTCTATGCCAACAACCTGCAGGGCGTCAGCACCGAATGGATCGACGCGCAGCGCCTGAAGGAGCTGGTGCCGATCATCAATATCGACGGGCCGCGTTATCCCGTGCTGGGCGGGCTGTACCAGGAACGCGGCGGCACCGCGCGGCACGACGCGGTCGCCTGGGGCTATGCCCGCGCCTGTTCCGACATGGGCATGCACATCATCCAGAACTGCGAGGTGACGGGGGTCGAGACCGAGGGCGGGCAGGTCCGCGCCGTCAACACCAGCAAGGGCCGCATCGGCTGCGAGAAGCTGGCGATGGTCGTGGCCGGTCATTCCAGCCAGCTTGCGGAAATGGCGGGCTTCCGCCTGCCCATCGAGAGCGTCGCCCTGCAGGCCCTGGTCAGCGAACCGATCAAGCCCTGCATGGATGTCGTCGTGATGGCCAACACCGTCCACGGATACCTGTCGCAATCCGACAAGGGGGAAATGGTCATCGGCGGCGGCACCGACCATTTCAACAACTTCACCCAACGCGGCAGCTGGCACCATGTCGAGGAAACCGTCCGCGCCCTGGTCGAGACCTTCCCCATGATCGGGCGCCTGAAGATGCTGCGCCAATGGGGCGGGATCGTGGACATGACGGGCGACCGATCACCCATCCTGTCGACGACGCCCGTGGGCGGGGTCTTCGTCAATTGCGGCTGGGGCACGGGGGGCTTCAAGGCCATCCCCGGATCGGGCTGGGCCATGGCCGAACTGGTCGCCAAGGGCCGCCCCGGACCGCTGGCCGCCGATTTCGGGCTGGACCGCTTCCGCGAGGGGCGCTTCATCGACGAATCCGTCGCGGCAGGAGTGGCACATTGAGCACGGTTTCGCCACGTGTCGCGCCCCCGGAAACCCGAGGCGGGGTTTCCGCATTAGCTTTTCGCAACTCCGAACGGAGAAAGGAAAGCCAATGTCCGATCGCAACAACAACGGTCTTTACTTCATCGTCGGCGGCCTCGTGGTCGTCGTGGCACTGCTGTTCTTCTTCCTGGCGGGCGGCGATGCCGAGATGCCCGCAGCCGGTGGCGGCGACAACACCGAGGTCAACGTGGATGCCGGCGGCGGTGAGCCTGCCGAGGCGCCCGACGTCTCGGTCGAGGCCGAATCGCCCGAACCGGCGAACTGATACCGCGCGACCGCGCGTGATTTCGAACGGCACCGCCGGGGTCCCCCCGCGCGGTGCCGTTTCGCGTTCCGACACCCTGCCTGCAAGGACCGCCCCATGCTGATCCTGACCTGCCCGCATTGCGGCATCCAAGCCGAGGAAACCGAACTGCACAACGGCGGCGAGGCGCATCTGAAGCGCGTCGGCCCGGATGGCAGCGACGAGGAATTCGAGGGCTACATGTTCGCCCGCAGGAACCCGCGCGGGGTCCACCTGGAACGCTGGCGTCACGCCTATGGCTGCGGCAAGTGGTTCATCGCCGCCCGCTGCACGGTGACGCTGCAGGTCTTCGGGACCTATGCCGCGCAGACGACGACGCCCCCCGACCATATCGTGCAGGCCGTCCGCGCCGCGCGTCCCGACTGGAACCCGACCGAAGAAGGCGCCTCCGAATGACCCATGTGCCCCCCTTCCGGCTGCCTCGGGGCGGCCGCCTGATCGACCGTTCGGACCAGCTGGGGTTCCGCTTCGACGGTCGCCACCTGCGCGGGCTGCGCGGGGACACGCTGGCATCGGCGCTGCTGGCCAACGGCCAGATGATGATGGGCCGGTCCTTCAAGTATCACCGCCCGCGCGGCCCGGTCGCTTCGGGGGCCGAGGAGCCGAACGCCCTTCTGGGCCTGGGGCAGGGCGGCCGGTTCGAGCCGAACCAGCGCGCGACGACCACCGCGCTGGTGCCCGGCATGGTGACGCGCAGCCAGAACTGCTGGCCGTCGCTGGATGCCGATATCGGGGCGGTGAACGACTGGCTGTCGCCGCTGCTGCCGGCGGGCTTCTACTACAAGACCTTCATCCATCCGCGCCCCTTCTGGAAGCATGTCTTCGAACCCGTGATCCGGCGCAGCGCGGGTCTGGGCAAGGCGCCGACCGATCCCGATCCCGATCTCTATGAACAGGCCTATGGCTTTGCCGACGTGGTGGTCGTCGGCGGCGGCATCGCCGGGCTGCAGGCCGCGCGCGACGCCGCGGCTGGGGGCGGCTCGGTCACCGTGCTGGAACAGTCGCCTCATTGGGGCGGGCGCACGCCCATCGACCATGCGGGCGGGCAGGACGCCATCGACGCGCTGCTGACTGATCTGCGCGCCATGCCCGGCGTTACCCTGCGCCGAAACTGCATGGCGACGGGGCTTTACGATCACGGCTATCTGATCGCACGTGAGGCGCTGGCCGATCACGATCCGAACCAGGGCATCCCGCGCCAGCGCCTGTGGCGGATCCGCGCGGGTCGCGTGATCACCGCGACAGGCGCACTGGAACGCCCGCTGTCCTTCGCCTGCAACGACGTGCCGGGCGTGATGCTGGCCTCGGCCATGCGCGATTTCATCGACCTGCACGGCGTCGCGCCGGGGCAGCGCATCGTGGTGGTGACGAATAACGATGACGCCTATCGCACGGCGCTGATCGCCGCCGATGCCGGGCTGGACGTGGCCGCCATCGTCGATGCCCGCCCGCAGGCGACGGGCGATCTGCCGCAGGCCGTCCGCGACCGCGGGATCGAGGTGCTGACCGGTAGCGCGATCGCCAAGGTGAAGGGCCGCCGCCATGTCGAGGCGGTCGCCATCTGCGATCAGGACGGCGAGGGGAAGATCACCCGCACCGTCGAGTGCGACGCGGTGGCGATGTCGGGCGGCTGGTCGCCGGTCGTCCATCTCTACAGCCACTGCGGCGGCAAGCTGACTTGGGACGATGCGCAGGCCCTGTTCCGCCCCGACCCGGACCGCCCGCCTTTGGGTGCGGACGGGCAGGGGATCGCGCAGGCCGTGGGCGCGGCGAATGGCGATCTGTGCTGCGCGGGCGACCTGGAGCGGCCCGAGGGCGCAACCATGCCGGTCTGGGTCATGCCCGCCCGCGCGCCCCACAAGCTGCGCGCCAAGATGTGGCTGGATTACCAGAATGACGTGAAGGTCACCGATGTCGAACTGGCCGCGCGCGAAGGCTATGCCTCGGTCGAACATACCAAGCGATACACCACCCTTGGGATGGCGACCGATCAAGGCAAGCTGAGCAACATCAACGGGCTGGCCGTCCTGTCGGGCGCGCTGGACCAGCCGATCCCGGCCACGGGGACCACGACCTTCCGCCCGCCCTATACGCCCCTGACGCTTGCGACCATCGCCGCCGACGCGCGGGGCGAGGCGTTCCAGCCGCTGCGCAAGACCCCGATGCATGGCTGGCACGAGGCGAAGGGGGCATCCTGGGAACCTGTCGGCCATTGGCGCAGGCCCTATGCCTATCCGCAGGGCGCCGAGGACCGCGAGGCCGCCGTCGCGCGAGAGATCCTGGCCGTGCGCAAGGGTGTCGGCACACTTGATGCATCCACCCTCGGCAAGATCGTCGTGAAGGGGCCGGATGCGGGTCGCTTCATGGACATGATGTACACGAACATGATGTCCACGCTGAAGGTCGGGCGCTGCCGCTATGGGCTGATGTGCAACGAGAACGGCTTCCTGATGGATGACGGCGTCGTCGCGCGCCTGTCCGACGACACCTGGCTGTGCCACACCACGACCGGCGGGGCCGACCGCATCCATGCCCATATGGAGGATTGGCTGCAATGCGAGTGGTGGGACTGGAAGGTCTTCACCGCCAACCTGACCGAGCAATATGCCCAGATCGCCGTGGCCGGCCCGCAGGCGCGCACCCTGCTGGAGCGTCTGAACGGCAGCATCGACCTGTCGGCGGATGCGCTGCCCTTCATGGCCTGGGCCGAGGGCGACCTTGCGGGCATTCCCGCGCGGATCTTCCGCATCAGCTTCTCGGGGGAACTGAGCTTCGAGATCGCGGTCCCGGCCGCGCGCGGGTTGGAACTGTGGGAGAAGCTGCACGACGCGGGCGCCGATCTGGGGATCACCCCCTATGGCACCGAGGCGATGCATGTCATGCGCGCCGAGAAGGGCTTCATCATGATCGGCGACGAGACGGACGGCACGATCATCCCGCAGGATCTGGGACTGGACTGGGCGATCTCGAAGAAGAAGGCGGATTACATCGGCAAGCGGGCGCAGCGCCGCCTGCACATGGTCGACGGCACCCGCTGGAAGCTGGTCGGCCTTCAAAGCCTCGACGGGCAGGTGCTGCCGGACGGCGCCTATGCCGCGACCGACCAGGTCAACGCCAATGGCCAGCGCGTGACCGAGGGGCGCGTGACCTCCAGCTACCGCTCGCCCACGCTGGACCGCCCCGTCGCGATGGGGCTGGTGCGCCACGGCCCCGCGCGGATGGGGCAGGTGCTGGAATTCCCCATGCCCTCGGGGGCGGTGATGAAGGCGCGGATCGTCGATCCGGTATTCTACGACAAGGAAGGGAGCCGCCTGAATGGCTGAGCATCTGGCCCGCATTTCCCCCGTGACCGATCTCGGCATGATCGCCCTGCGCGGCGACCTGGCCGCGATCGCGGATGCCGCCGGGATGGCCGCGCCCGACCGGACCGGCATCGCGACCGACGGCCCCCGCAGCCTGGCTTGGATGTCCCCCGACGAGGCGCTGCTGATCCTGCCCGCCCCGCAGACACCCGAGGCGGTCGAGGCCCTGACCCTGGCGCTGGACGGCCAGCACGCGCTGGTCGCGGACGTGTCGGATGCGCGCGCGGTCTTCGACGTGATCGGGCCGGGGGCCGCCGACGTGATCGCCAAGCTGGCGCCGGTCGATGCGGCGGCGATGCCGCAGGGCCACCTGCGCCGCACGCGCATGGCGCAGGTCGCCACCGCGATCTGGCGCATCGAGGGCGGCTTCCGCGTGATCGGGTTCCGATCCACCGGCGATTACCTGGGACTGATCCTGCGCAATGCCGCGATCGCCGGCAGCGGGCTGGCGCCGCGGTGATGGGGCGGTGATCGGGCGGGGAACCCCGCCCTGACCCCTTGCGTTGACGGGCCGAATACGGGACTGTGCGCCCGGACTGGTCCAACCTATTCAGAAAGGACGGAAAATGGCCTTCACGCTTCCCGATCTTCCCTATGCACACGACGCGCTTGCCGCAGGTGGCATGTCCAAGGAAACGCTGGAATTCCACCACGACAAGCACCACAACGCCTATGTCACCAAGCTGAACGAGCTGGTCGCCGGCACCGAATGGGAAGGCAAGTCGCTGGAAGAGATCGTCAAGGGCACCTATCAGCCCGACGCGGTTGCCCAGAACGGCATCTTCAACAATGCCAGCCAGCACTGGAACCACAGCCAGTTCTGGGAAATGATGGGCCCGAACCCCGGCCCGATGCCCGCCAACCTGGAAGCCGCGATCACCGAGAGCTTCGGTTCGGTCGACGAGTTCAAGAAGAAGTTCACCGAGAACGGCGTCGGCCAGTTCGGTTCGGGCTGGGTTTGGCTGGTGAAGAACAGCGACGGCAGCCTCGAGGTGACCAAGACCGAGAACGGCGTCAACCCGCTCTGCTTCGGTCAGACCGCGCTTCTGGGCTGCGACGTGTGGGAGCACAGCTACTACATCGACTTCCGCAACGCGCGTCCGAACTACCTGTCGAACTTCCTCGAGAAGCTGGTGAACTGGGACAACGTGGCTTCGCGCCTCTGATCCTCCCACGTCACCCACATGGCAGGGCCCGTCGCATCGCGGCGGGCCCTTCTGCATGGTTGCAACACCGTGAATGGCCTGCAGGCCCGTGCGGCATTGGCTTTTCCGCCCGTCGCGGTATATGACCGGACGGACTGCCACCAGATCGGACAATCGCCGCCATGGCCAACCAGAACGACAGCTTCATCGACGAAGTCACCGACGAACTGCGCCGGGACCGCCTCTATGGTGCATTCCGCCGTTTCGGCTGGATCGGCGGCGTGGTGATCCTTGCCATTGTCGGCGGGGCTGCGTGGCGCGAATACAGCAGCAGCCGCGACAGCGCCTCGGCGCAGGCATTCGGCGATGCGGTCCTTGCTGCCGAGAATGCCGGCCCGGCCCAGATCGCGGAGCTGGACCCCGAGGGCAGCGCCGCGCGCGCCGCCCTGATCCAGCTGCTGGCATCGGGCGCATGGCGTGCCGAGGGCGATGACGAAGCCGCCATCGCCGCGCTGCAAGAGGCCGCGACCGCCGCCCCCGAAGGCGACGTCCTGCGCGATCTGGCGCAGTTGAAGCGCGTCATCGCGGCTGGCAACTCGATGGATGCATCGGAACGCGACCAGATCCTGACGCGCCTGTCGCGCGCGGGCGCCCCGTTCGAGCTGCTGGCCCTGGAACAGAAGGCCGTGGCGCTGGTCGATGCGGGCCGGACCGAGGATGCGATCACGCTGATCCGCCAGATCCAGCAGAAGAACGGGCTCAGCCAGGCCTTGCGCAACCGCCTGACCGAGATGATGATCGCCCTTGGTGCGGACCCCGCGCCGAATGACGACATGGCCTCGGGCAGCTGATCCGCGGCCCTGGCAGCAAGAACGGACGAGGGAGATTCGGGGAATGACCGCGACCTTGCGACTGACGCTGGCGATTGCCACCGCCTTCGGGCTGGCAGCCTGCGACCGCGACGAGAAGCTGCCGGGCCAGCGGCTGGACCCGCTTGCCGTGACCTCGCCCGACGGTCCGGGATACGAGGGCGCGGCCGGGATCACAGGCACGGCCTTGTCGCTGCCGGGCATCAGCGGCAATTCCGAATGGACCCAACGCGCGGGCAATGCCGCGCATGCGCCGGTCCATGCCGCGATCGGGCAGGGCACGAACCGCATCTGGTCGGCCCCCATCGGGCAGGCCCAGTCCAAGCGCCACCGCATCACCGCCGATCCGGTCGTGGCGGGCGGCCTCGTGTTCACGCTGGATGCGCAGGCGCGCGTCACCGCGACCTCGGTCGGGGGCGGGCGTGCCTGGTCGACCGACATCACGCCGGTGCAGGAAAACCCGGCAAGCGCCTCGGGCGGGGGCCTCGCCTATGAAGGCGGGCGCATCTTCGCGACCACGGGCTTCGGCGAACTGGTCGCGCTGGACGCCACCAGCGGCGCGGTGCTGTGGCGCCAGCGCGTGGACAACGCCATCGGCGGCGGGCCCGCCGTCAGCAACGGCATGGTCTATGTCGCCTCGCGCAGCAGCGTGGGCTGGGCCGTGCGCGCCAGCGACGGTCGCGTGATGTGGCAGACCTCGGGTTCGCCCTCGACCTCGGGGGTGATGGGCGTCTCGACCCCGGCGGTCGCGGGCGACACGGTGATCTTCCCGTTCTCGTCGGGGCAGCTGGTGGCCGTGGATGCGGCCAGCGGTCTGACGACCTGGACCTCGCAGATCGCGGGGCAGCGGGCAGGGCGCAGCATCGGCTATATCCGCGACGTGACGGGCGATCCGGTCGTCTCGGGCGGGCGGGTCTTCGGCGGCACGTCCTCGGGGCGGATCGACGCGGTGGACCTGGCCAGCGGCCTGCGCGGCTGGTCCGCCGATGACGGCGCCTCCAGCCCCGTCGTCGTGGCGGGCGGGTCCGTCTTCGCCGTCAACGACCAGGCAGAGCTGATCCGCCTCGACGCCGCGACCGGCGGCGTCATCTGGCGCCAGCCCATGCCCTATTTCACCACCGAGCGTGTTCGCCGCCAGTCCGGCATCCACGCTCATTACGGCCCCGTCCTTGCAGGCGGTCGGCTGTTCGTCGCCTCTTCGGATGGCGTGCTGCGGGTCTTCGACCCGGCGTCCGGCACGCTGACGGGGAAGGCTGAAATTCCCGGCGGGGCCGCCTCTGCTCCTGCGGTCGCCGGACAGACCCTCTATGTCGTCGGACGCGACGGCCAGTTGCACGCATACAGATGACCTTCACACTCGCCATCGTCGGCAGACCCAACGTGGGCAAGTCGACCCTATTCAACCGTCTCGTCGGCAAGAAGCTGGCGCTTGTGGACGACCAGCCGGGGGTGACCCGCGACCTGCGCGAAGGCGCGGGCCGCCTGGGCGATCTCCGCTTTGTCGTGATCGACAGCGCCGGCCTTGAAATGGCCGAGGATGACAGCCTGCAGGGGCGCATGCGCCGCCTGACCGAACGCGCCGTGGACGAGGCCGATATCTGCCTGTTCGTCGTGGATGCCCGTGCGGGCATCACGGCGGCGGACGAATATTTCGCCGACATCCTGCGGCGCCGCGCCAAGCACGTGATCCTGGCCGCCAACAAGGCCGAGGGTCGCGCGGGCGAATCCGGCGCGCTCGAGGCCTATGGCCTGGGCCTGGGCGAACCGCTGCGCATCTCGGCCGAACATGGCGAGGGGATGGACGATCTCTATTCCACGCTGGTTCCGCTGGCCGACGAGGTCGAGGCCGCGCGCCCCGCACCCATCGCCGCCGAGACCGACGTGACCCTGTCCGACGAGGATGCCGAGACCGGCGAGGGCGAGGAGGACTGGCGTCCGAGCGCCGCGCGCCCCCTGCAGCTGGCCGTGATCGGGCGCCCGAATGCGGGCAAGTCCACGCTGATCAACAAGATCATCGGCGAGGATCGCCTGCTGACCGGCCCCGAGGCCGGCATCACCCGCGATTCCATCAGCGTGACCACGCAGTTCATGGATACGCCGATGCGGATCTTCGACACTGCGGGGATGCGCAAGCGCGCCAAGGTCACCGACAAGGTCGAGAAGCTGTCGGTCGCCGACGGTCTCCGCGCCGTCCGCTTTGCCGAGGTGGTGGTCGTCCTTCTGGACGTGGCCATCCCGTTCGAGCAGCAGGACCTGCGCATCGCCGATTTCGCCGAGACCGAGGGCCGTGCCGTCGTCGTCGCCGCGAACAAGTGGGACCTCGAAGACGACAAGCCGCACAAGCTGAACGAGCTGCGCGCCAGCTTCGAAAAGCTGCTGCCGCAGTTGAAGGGTGCGCCGCTGGTCACCGTCTCGGCCCGCACGGGCAAGGGGCTGGACCGCCTGCACAACGCCATCCTGAAGGCGCACGAGGTCTGGAACCGCCGCGTCAGCACCGCCCGCCTGAACCGCTGGCTGGAGGCGATGACCGAGAGCCACCCGCCCCCCGCGCCGGGCGGCCGCCGCATCCGCCTGCGCTACATGACGCAGGTCAAGACGCGCCCGCCGGCCTTCATCGTCAAGGCGACGCATACGGATCACATCCCCGACAGCTATCAGCGGTATCTGATCAACGGGTTGCGGATCGATTTCGACATGCCCGGAACGCCGATCCGGCTGTTCTTCCGCGACCAGGGTCAGGACAACCCGTACAAGGCCAAGGCGCAGAAGATCAATCAGTCGGGCGCGCTGTCCAAGCACAAGAACCGGCAGAAGCCCAAGGGCGGCTGATCAGCTGGCCGCCCGGATCAGCACCGCCGCCATCCCGGAAATCCCCAGGATGGCGGCGAATGCGATGACCGGATCGCTGCCCATCGCGGTCAGCGCGATGGCGCAGAACGCCCAGATCAGCGCCGTGGAATAGCCGATGCTGGGGCCGATCCAGATTTGCGCCGCCATCCCGATGGCCGTGCCCGGCAGGATCGCCAGCGCCGCCACCGCCTGCGTCTGAAGGCTCAGCGCGCCTGTCAGCGCACCGGCCAGCGTGGCCGAGAACAGCGCCGTGGCCCAACCCGCGACGAAGCCCACCGCAGGGCGCTTGCGTCCCGCTGCCCGTCGCGCGGCCCATATCGTCAGGAACATTCCGGCCCCGTTCGCCGCCAGCAGCGCGTCGCGCTGATCCAGCAGGAACCACGGGGCCGCCGACAGCACGACCAGACCCGCGACCAGTTGCGGCCAGATGCGGCAGCGCCCGTTGCGCATGTCGCGGCGATCGCTCGGGAACAACCACTGGCCCGCTGCGTCCATCGCGACCGCGGCCCAGATCGTCAGCAGCAGCCCCCACATCAGGAAATTCGCCGGATCGAGGTACAGAAGCGGGATCGTCATCCCCTCGGCCAGTTCCGGCGCGCCGGGGCTCAGTTCGGCCGAGGTGACGTTGTAGGGGTTCATGAAGCTTGGCAGCGGCAGCAGCGCCGGGGTGAAGACCGGCGGATGCGTGCGCCATGCAAAGACGATGCCCCCGATCACGAAGATCGCGGCGGCAAGGCTTTGTATGATCGCGTTGGCCAGTTTCATCCCGGCCAACGCGCGAAGGCGTCCCCGGTTGCAACCGGGGTGCGACACCGTCTTAGGCCAGCTGGCCGTCGGCGGTCAGGCTGCGCTTGCCGCCCAGATAGGGCCAGAGCACTTCGGGCAGGGCGACCGAACCGTCCGCCTGCTGGCCGTTTTCCAGCACCGCGATCAGCGTGCGGCCCACGGCCAGGCCCGAACCGTTCAGCGTGTGCACGAATTCCGGCTTGCCGCCGCCCTCGGGGCGATAGCGGGCATTCATGCGCCGCGCCTGGTAGTCGCCGCAATAGCTGACGCTGGAAATCTCGCGATAGCGGTCCTGACCCGGCAACCAGACCTCCATGTCATAGGTGACGCGGGCGCCCGCGCCCATGTCGCCCGCACAGAGGATCATCGTGCGATAGGGCAGGCCCAGCTTCTCCAGCACCGTCTCGGCGCAGCGGGTCATGCGCTCGTGTTCGGCCAGGCCGTTCTCGGCATCGGTGATCGAGACCATCTCGACTTTCTCGAACTGGTGCTGGCGCAGCATGCCGCTGGTGTCGCGACCCGCGCTGCCCGCCTCGGAGCGGAAGCACTGGCTGTGGGCCACCATGCGGCGGGGCAGGGCGGAATGGTCGACCAGGTCGCCATGGACGGTGTTCGTCAGCGTTACCTCGGAGGTGGGGATCAGCCAATAGCCCTCGCGGGTCTTGTAGCTGTCCTCGCCGAATTTCGGCAGCTGGCCGGTGCCGGTCATCATGTCCTCGAGGACCAGCACGGGGGTCCAGGTCTCCTGCAGGCCGTGTTCGTCGACGTGGAGGTCGATCATGAACTGCGCCAGCGCGCGATGCACGCGGGCGACCGCGCCCTTAAGCACGACGAAGCGGCTGCCCGACAGCTTGGCGCCGGTCTCGAAATCCATGCCGGGGACGACGCCCGCGATCTCGTAATGCTCGCGCGGCTTGAAATCGAAGGCGCGCGGGGTGCCCCAACGGCGCAGCTCGACATTGTCGTCCTCGTCCTCGCCGTCGGGGACGGTGTCCAGCGGCAGGTTCGGAATGCCCATCAGCAGATCGCGCAGGCGGGCGTCCAGCTCGTCGGCCTCGGACTGCATGCGCGCGATATCGGCCTTCTTCTCGCCCACAAGGGCGCGGAGGCGCTGGAACTCGTCCTCGTCGCCGCGGGCCTTGGCGGCGCCGACTTCCTTGCTGGCCTTGTTCTGTTCGGCCTGCGCGGTCTCGGCTGCGCTGATGCGGGCGCGGCGTTCGGAATCCAGCGACAGGATCTGGTTGCTGAGCCCGCTGAGGCCGCGCCGGTTCAGCGCGCGCTCGAAGGCTTCGGGATTTTCACGGATGGCCCGGATATCATGCATGGCGTCGATCCTGTCGCTTGGGAACGCCGCATGCCTAACCCAAGCCCGCGCAGGACAAAAGCCCGCTTAGCGGTCGGGATCGCAGAACAGCTTGTACATCAGGCCCACCACCTCGGCGGCGCGGGGGTCCGACACGGAATAGAGCCGCGCCTTGCCGTCGCGCCGGCATTCCACCAGCCCCTCCGAGCGCAGGCGCGCAAGCTGCTGGCTGACCGCGGCCTGGCGCAGCCCCAGCAGGTGTTCCAGCTCGCCGACGGTGCGTTCGCCCGAAGACAGGTGACACAGGATCATCAGGCGCCCCTCGTGGGCCAGCGCCTTCATGAAGCTGCTGGCCTCGGCGGCGCGCTTGACCATGTCGGTCCGGGCCATCGCGACGGGCGACGGTTCAGATCCGGGTACGGAACGTTCGATATATGCAATCTGATTCATGGAATTCCCCCCATTCAACCCCCGGCCGCGGCCCGGTCCAGCACATGGCGCAGCCTTGCGTCGAACGAAGCGGGGTCGGAATATCCCTCGAAGCGGTCGATCTCGATGCCGTTCGCAAGCAGCAGGAAGCTGGGCGTCACGCGCGGCGTCCGTCCGATGGCCAGCCCGTCGGGCCAGGGCGCATCCAGCGGCTGCTCGAACATGGGGGCCATGCGCGCGGCCGCGCTGGCACCCGGTGCGTGCATCACCTCGCGGCGGAAGGCCGCGCTTTCGTGGCAGTCGTCCGCAGTGATCACCATCAGCCGCAGATCCGTCGCGGCGCGGGCGGCAAGGGGCAGGAACCCCAGGGCCAGACCGGCAATGACGGCGCGTCGGGATGGCAACTGCATCGGAACAATTCTCCTTCGCGGGATGCCGAATGCTACCCTTTTGATGTATTGTCTGTCTAGGGAACTGCACGGGATGCAGCTATTGCCCGCCGGTCGCGGCTGGTCCAGTCTGGCGCAAAAGCGCGGGGACAGGGCCATGGATCAGCTTCTTCAGCCAGTATTGCAAGGCGATCGGCGTGCGCTGTCGCGTGCGATCACGCTGGTTGAATCGACCCGACCGGATCACCGCGAACGGGCGCAGGAACTGATCGCGGCGCTTCCACCGGCGGAAAACAGCCTACGGATCGGGCTGTCCGGCACGCCCGGCGTGGGCAAATCCACCTTCATCGAGTCGTTCGGCACCGCGCTGACCGATGCGGGACTGCGCGTCGCGGTCCTTGCGGTCGATCCGTCATCGACCCGTTCGGGTGGATCAATCCTTGGCGACAAGACCCGGATGGAGACGCTGTCGCGCAACCCCCGCGCCTTCATCCGGCCCAGCCCCTCCAGCGCGCAGCTGGGCGGCGTCGCCCGCCGCACCCGCGAGGCCCTGCGCCTGTGCGAGGCCGCGGGCCACGACATCGTGCTGATCGAGACCGTCGGCGTCGGCCAGTCCGAGACGCTGGTCGCCGAGATGACGGACCTGTTCGTCCTGCTGCTGGCACCCGCGGGGGGCGACGAATTGCAGGGCGTCAAGCGCGGCATCATGGAGATGGCGGACCTCGTGCTGGTCAACAAGGCCGATGGCGACCTGCTGCCGACGGCCCGCCGGACGGTCGCGGATTACGCGGGCGCGCTGCGCCTGCTGCGCAAGCGGCCCCAGGACCCCGAGGGGTTCCCCAAGGCGCTGCCGGTTTCGGCCGCGACGGGCGACGGCCTGCCCGAGGCGTGGCAGCAGATGCAGGACTTGGCGAAATGGCGGCGCGATCACGGGCATTTCGACACGAACCGAGCGCAGCAGGCGCGTCACTGGTTCATGGCCGAACTGCGCGCGGGGCTTCTGGCGCAGCTGGACACGCCCGATGCGCGGGGGCGGCTGGACCGGCTGGGGCGTGGCGTGGCGGCGGGCGATCTGCCCCCCGGCCAGGCCGCGCGGCAGATGCTGGACTGGCTGGCCGGACGGCAGTCCTGAAATAGCTGCCCGATTTGCGGCCCCGTCGCGGGTCGATCCGTGCGATGATCGCCCCATGACGAAAGGTGGACCCATGCGCGATCTGACGGATGACATGCTCTATCGGGCGCTGCTGGCCCGCGACCCCGCCTACGAGGGGCGGGCGCTGGTCGGCGTGACCTCGACCGGGATCTTCTGCCGCCTGACCTGTCCGGCGCGCAAGCCGCTGGCCCGGAATTGCCGCTGGTTCGCGGATGCGGCCTCGGCGCGGGATGCGGGGTTTCGCCCCTGCCTGCGCTGCCGCCCCGAACAGGTCGCCCTGCCGCCCGTCGTGGCCGATCTGCTGGCAGCCCTCCGCGCCGATCCCGAACGCCGCTGGTCCGAGGGCGACCTGAAGGCGCGGGGGCTTGATCCCTCGACCGTCAGGCGGCAATTCCGGCAGCATATGGGGCGCAGCTTCCTGCAGATGGCGCGGGACGCGCGCCTGCGCCAGGGCATGGGACGTATCGCGATGGGGGACGATGTGATCGAGGCACAGCTTGATGCGGGGTTCGACAGCGCCTCGGGGTTTCGCGCGGCGTTCCGGCGTCTGTTCGGCCATGCGCCGCAGGACCTGCGCGGCGGCGGCGACCTGGCGGCGGACTGGATCGAGACGCCCCTTGGCGGGATGATCGCGATCGTGGACGACAGCTCGCTGCACCTGCTGGAATTCGTGGACCGCAAGGCGCTGCCGCAGGGGCTTGCGCGGCTGTCGCGGATGGTCGGCGGGCGCATCGGGCTGGGGCGCAGGCCCATGACCGACCGGGTCGAGGCCGCCCTTGGGGATTTCTTCGCGGGGCGCGACGGGCGGCTGGACCTGCCGGTGACGCTGCACGGGACCGATTTCCAGCGCGCCGTCTGGACCGCGCTGCGCGACATCGCGCCGGGCGCGACCTGCAGCTATGCCGGGCTGGCCGCGGCCATCGGCAGGCCGAGCGCCGTCCGCGCGGTCGCCTCGGCCAATGCGAACAACCGATTGGCGCTGGTGATTCCCTGCCACCGCGTGATAGGCAGCGACGGTAGGCTTGCCGGCTATGCCGGGGGGCTGTGGCGCAAGGAGCGTCTGATCTCGCTCGAGGCGTCCTATCGCGATCCGGGGGCGAATCGGGTTGACGCAGGGCTTCTGCCGCTGTAATCACCCGCGAACGGAATTCCGGGCGCTGCCTCGCGGCGCCCTTTCACATTGGGACGGACCCACTGCCGGGAACGCCCGCAAAGCTGAGACGAAGGAACAACACCATGTCGCGCGTCTGCGAACTGACCGGCAAAGGCCCGATGACAGGCAACAATGTCAGCCACGCCAACAACAAGACCCGTCGCCGTTTCCTGCCGAACCTGAACGACGTCACGCTGATGTCGGAAAAGCTGGGCCGCGGCTTCTCGCTGCGCATTTCGGCCGCAGCACTGCGTTCGGTCGACCACCGCGGCGGCCTCGATGCCTTCCTGGCCAAAGCCAAGGACACCGAGCTTTCGGATCGTGCGCTGAAGATCAAGCGCGAGATCGCGAAATCGGACGAGGGTGCGGCAGCACTTTCGGCCTGAGGCATGAACGGCAGGGACGCCCTGCCGACACGCCCTGCGCAATGCCCCGCCATCCGGCGGGGTTTTTGCATTTGCGGCTGCGACCGATTGGCTGCTGACCTTGCCGGGACCGGCTGCTAGGGTCCGCGCCATGTTGCGTCCGCTGCCCATCCTTCTGGCCATCGTCATCGCGCTGACCTCGGTCGGTGTGGGTTCGGCGCGCGGGACGGCGCGGATCGGCGGGCAGGTGGTCATCTGCACGGGCGAGGGCGTGACCAGCGTGCCCGACCCGCGCGGCGGACAGGTGCATCTGTGCCCCGACATGGCGCTGGCATTGCTAAGCGCCCCGATGCCCGAGGGCGTGTCGCTGCCCCGTCCCGCCCCGGTTCCCGCAGGCGTCCTGCGCCCCGCGGTCCGTCCTGCGCCGCACGCGGTCGGCGCCCGTGTCTTCCGTGCGCGCGATCCGCCTGTCGTTCCGATTGCCTGAGCACACGCGAAACGACAGACCAAGGACGAACATCATGAAAACCCTCATTTCCGCCAGCCTTCTGGCGATTCTGCCCGTTGCGGCGCTTGCCCATGACGGGATGCACGTGAACGACGCCTATGCGCGCAGTGCGAACCCGGTGACCGGCGCGATCTTCATGCAGCTGGAAAACCACCGCCAGACCGCCTGCACCCTGCAGGGCGTCGCATCCGACGCCGCCGAGAAGGTGGAACTGCACACCCATACCGAAGACAACGGTGTCATGCGCATGGGCGCCATCGAAGGCGGCATCGAGATCCCCGCGGGCGAGACGCACGAGCTGGCGCGCGGTGCGGACCACGTCATGCTGATGGGGCTGGCGCAGCCGCTGAACGACGGCGATCCGGTCGCCCTGACGCTGGATTTCGGCGATTGCGGCACGGTCGAGGTCGAGGCCGTCGTGGACAACGACCGCGAGGCCGATCACGCGGGCCATGGGCATGACGCCCATGCCGGTCACTGATCAGGCGGCCAGCCGTCCGATCAGCTGCGCCGTGACGGGGCCAAGCTCGGCCACGATGCGGCGCACGCCCTCGGCGGATGCATGGATGCCGTCGGGCTGCAGCAGCGGCCCGCGCAGATCGGGCGCGACCGCGGCCAGCGGCGCATAGAGATCGGGCAGCAGCAGCGCGCCATGACGCGCGGCGATGCGGGGCCACATCGCGGCCCAGTCCGCGCGCCAGTCGTCCGGGCCCTTGGGGGCCTGGATCCCCACCAGCAGCAGCGGCCTGCCGCCGCGACCCGCGCGGGTCAGGATGGCATCCAGGTTGGGTTCCGCATCGGCGGCGGTCCAGCCGCGCAGCATGTCGTTGCCGCCCAGCTCGACGATGACGGCATCGGGCTCGTGGCGGGGCATCGCCAGCTCTATCCTGATGCGCCCGCCATAGGTCGTGTCGCCCGACAGCCCGCCGTTGAGCAGCGTCGCGGGCCGGTCCGCGCGCGTCAGCCAGTCCGACAGCTGCGGCACCAGCCCCTGATCCGCGCCCAGCCCATAGCCCGCCGTCAGGCTGTCCCCGAAGCACAGCACGCGCGGCGCGCCCTGTGCCGTGGCGGGCAGGGCGGGCGCAAGCGCGGATGCGGCGGCGATGGACAGCAGGTGGCGGCGGTTCAGCTTCATGCGGCGGACCTCAGGCGAAGGGCGTTGGTGATGACGAAGACCGATGACAGGGCCATCGCGCCAGCCCCCAGCATAGGCGAGAGTTGCGGTCCCCCGAAAGGCACCAGCACCCCCATCGCGACCGGGATTAACGCGACGTTATAGGCGAAGGCCCAGAACAGGTTCTGCCGGATGTTGCGCATCACCGCCCGCGACAGGCGGATGGCGCGGGCCACGCCCTGCGGGTCGCCGGACACGAGCACCGCGTCGGCGGCCTCGATCGCGATGTCGGTGCCCGTGCCGATGGCGATGCCCGTTGGGGCCGCCGCAAGCGCGGGGGCGTCGTTGATGCCGTCGCCGACGAAGACGCCGCCCGCGCCAAGATCGCGGATCAGGCGCAGCTTGTCCTCGGGCAGCAGGCCGCCCTCGACCCGGTCGATCCCCAGGCGTCGGGCAACGGCCTGCGCGGTGGCGGGGCGGTCGCCCGACAGGATCGCGGTGCGGATGCCCATGCGGTGCAGGTCGTCCACCGCGCGGGCCGCGCTTTCGCGTTCGCGGTCGGCAAGGGTCAGGGTCGCTGCGTGGCGAGTGTCGATGGCCAGCAGCACCTCGGTTCCCTCGTCCTGCGATGGCAGGCCGGGGGCGATGCCCGCGTCCAGAAGTGCCGCGCGATTGCCCAGGGTGATGCGCTTCCCCTCGACCGTGGCGGCGATGCCGCGTCCGGGCGTGGCCGTGACGCCATTGGCATCGGGCAGATCGCCGTCATGCGCGGCAAGGATCGCCGCCGCCAGCGGATGTTCGGACCGCGCCTCGACCGCGGCGGCAAGGCGGAGCGCCTGTGCCTCGTCGATGCCATCGGTGCGGATGCCCGTCAGGCGGGGGCGCCCCTCGGTCAGGGTGCCGGTCTTGTCGAAGGCCACGATGCGCGTATCGGCCAGCCGTTGCAGCGCATCGCCGCGCCGGAACAGGATGCCCAGCTGCGCGCCGCGCCCGCTGCCGACCATGATCGCCACGGGAACCGCCAGCCCCATCGCGCAGGGGCAGGCGATGATCAGCACCGCGACGGCGGCGACGACCGCATGGGCAAGCCCCGGCCCGAAGGCCAGCCACAGCGCGAAGGTCGCCAGCGACAGGCCGATCACGGCTGGCACGAAGACCCGCGTCACCCGATCGATCAGCGCCTGCACGGGCAGACGCGCCGACTGCGCATCCTCGACCATCTGCACGATGCGGGCCAGAACCGTATCCTTGCCCGTCGCCGTCACGCGATAGGTCAGGGCGCTTCGCCCGTTCAGCGTGCCGCCCACCAGCCGGTCGCCGGGGGCCTTGGCGACGGGCAGAGGCTCGCCCGTCAGCATGGATTCGTCCAGATCGCCATGCCCCTCGACCAGCTCTCCGTCCAGGGCCACGCGTTCGCCGGGGGCAAGCCGCAGCAGGTCGCCCGGCACCAGCGTCGCGACCGGCACCTGCCGCGGCTGGCCGTCGCGCAGCAGCGTCACGTGGTCGGGCGCAAGGTCGATCAGCTGCCGGATCGCCTGTCCGGCGCGACCTCGTGCGCGGGCCTCGAGCCAGCGGCCGGTCAGGATCAGCGTGACGATGACGGCGGCGGCCTCGAACCAGACGTTTCGGGATGGCTCGGGGACGATCTGCGGGACCAGCACGACCACGACCGAAAAGGCGAAGGCCGTCCCTGCGCCAAGCGCCACGAGGCTGTTCATCTCGGGGGTGCCGCGCAGCAGCGCCGGGATGCCTGCGCGGAAGAAGCGCCGCCCCGGACCGGCAAGCACCGCCAGCGCAAGGATCATCTGGATCGCCCAAAGCTCGCGCGTCGGCACCAGCGCATGCAGCCAGTGGTGAAAGGCCGGGAACAGGTGGCCGCCCATTTCCGTCACGAAGATCGGCAGGGTCAGAAGCGCCGCGATGGCCGCGTCGCGCGCAAGGGGGGCGGCCTCGTCTTCGGGGGGCGCGGCGGCATCGGCACGGGGGCGCGCCTGATAGCCCAGATCGCCCACGATCCGCGCCAGCGCGGCGGGGTCGAGGCTGGGTGCATGGGTGATGCGGGCCTCGTGGGTTGCAAGGTTCACCTGCGCCTCGGCGATCTCGGGGCGGGCCTCCAGCGCGCGGGCGATGCGGCCCGCACAGGACGCGCAGCTCATGCCCTGGATCGCAAGCCGGGTTTCCTGCAGCGCCGCGGGATAGCCCGCCTCGGACAGGGCGTCGCGGATCCGGGCCAGCGATGCGCTGCCCAGTTCGATGCGGGCGATGCGCGTCACGGGGTTCACGGATTGCGCGCCGATGCCCGGCACGGCGTCCAGCGCGCGTCCCACGCGGGATGCGCAACCGGCGCAGCTGATGCCCGGAACGGGCAGGTCGATTTCAGTATGCGATGTCATGTCTTGCCTCATCAGGTTTGCAGGAACGGGCTGCGGCTGATGGGGCAGGGGGGGCCTGGGGCGGCGATGGGGCGCGGGCGGGGGGATCGGTCGCGGGACGGATCACCGCATGCGGCAGGGGCCTGCGCGGGGGGCGGGACGCCTGCCTGCGATCCGCGACATGGCAGCGGCAGGACCGGTCGCCCCGTCCGCGGCAGAGGTGGCGCGGGCGGGCAGGGGCCTTGCGTGCCGTGCAGGTCGGGGCCGTTTCCATGTGCAACAGATGTGGACCTGTTGCGTTATGGTCAAGCCCCGCGTGCCGATGCGCCCGTCTCAGTTGCGGGCAAAGCCGGTTTCGCGCTATTGCAAGGGCCAAGACAGACAGAAGGATACGGACCATGAACCGCCGTCAGATGATCCTTTCGGCCCTGCCGCTGATCGCCATGCCCGCCCTGGCATCCGCGCAGGACGCCCCCGCCGCCGACCCCTATGTCCCGACCGAGGTCGCCATCCGCGACGATTTCGAGGTCGGCAGCATCGTCGTCGTCAGCAAGGACTTCTTCCTCTATCACGTCGTGGCACCGGGTCGCGCGGTCCGTTACGGCGTGGCCGTCGGCACGGCCGAACTGGTCTGGAAGGGCAAGGCCACCATCGGGCGCAAGGTCGAATGGCCCAGCTGGCGTCCGACGCAGGACATGATCAAGCGCAATCCCGACGCCTACGAGAAATATGCCGACGGCATGCCGGGCGGTCCGCAGAACCCGCTCGGGGCGCGCGCGCTGTACCTGTACGACAAGAACGGCAACGACACGGCGATCCGCATCCACGGCACGACCAACCCCGGATCCATCGGGCAGGCCGTGTCGAACGGCTGCCTGCGCATGCGCAACGAGGCCGTGATCGCGCTGTTCGAACAGGTGCCGGTCGGCACGCCCGTCTACGTCTTCTGATCTTGGCACTTCGTCTGGAGGGAATCTCGGGGCCCGCGCTTGCGGGCTTCGACGACGTGATCGACGTGCGCGCCCCGGCCGAATTCGCCGAGGATCACCTGCCCGGCGCGATCAACCTGCCGGTGCTGAGCGATGACGAGCGCGCGCAGGTCGGCACGATCTACAAGCAGGTCTCGCCCTTCGATGCGCGGCGGATGGGGGCGGCGATGGTCGCGGCCAATGCCGCGCGCCATATCGCGGGGCCGCTTGCGGATCGCGACGGGGGATGGAAGCCGCTGGTCTATTGCTGGCGCGGCGGTCAGCGGTCCGGCAGCTTCGAGGTGATCCTGAAGCAGATCGGCTGGCGGGTGAACCGCATCGAGGGCGGATACAAGGCGTGGCGCGGGCTGGTCGTGGACCTTCTGCAGAACGGTCCGATCCCTGCGCCCGTCGTGGTGCTGGACGGCAATACCGGCAGCGCCAAGACCGAGATCCTGCACATCCTTGCCGCGCGCGGGCACCAGGTCATCGACCTCGAAGGGCTTGCTCGGCATCGCGGCAGCCTGTTCGGCGCGGTGGCCGAAGGCCAGCCCGGCCAGAAGCTGTTCGAGGGGCGCCTTGCCGCGCAGATCGAGGCGCTGGACCCCGCGCGCCCCGTCATCGTCGAGGCCGAGAGCAGCCGCATCGGCAACATCACCATCCCCAAGGCCATGTGGCAGGCCATCTGCGCCGCGCCCCGCCTGAGGCTGGAGATCCCGGTCGAGGCCCGCGCGGCCTATACCGCGCTGCGCTACGACGACATGGTGGCCGATCCCGACCGCGTGCAGGCGATCCTGACACGTCTTGCCCCCCAGCACCCGGCCGAGCGGATCGAGACATGGCGCGGCCAGCTGGCACGGCGGGAATGGAAGGAACTGTCGCAGGGGCTTTTGCGCGATCACTATGATCCGCGATACCTCAAGCACCGCCTGCGCTATGCCGAACGCGAACGCGGCGTGCTGGCGGTCAAGGGCTTGGACGACCTGGAAAGGGTGGCGGACCGCGTTCAGGACGCCCTGGCCCGCCTTCCCTGATCACTCGCCCTCGCGCAGGAAGCGGCGCAGCAGCTTCTCCAGCTTGGCGGCCCCGATGGGGGCCATCGCCTTGGTGTGGTCGTGGCTGATGGATTCGTCCGACAGCCCCGCACCCATGTTCGTCACGACCGAGATCGCGGCCGCGCGCAGCCCTAGGAACCGCGCCAGGATGATCTCGGGGACGGTGGACATGCCGACCGCATCCGCGCCCAGCACCCGTGCTGCACGGATCTCGGCGGGGGTCTCGAAGCTGGGCCCCGAGAACCAGCAATAGACGCCCTGCGGCAGCGCGACGCCCTCGGCCTTCGCGGCGGCCAGAAGCCCCTCGCGCATCGTCGCGTCATGGGCCTCGGTCATGGGGACGAAGCGGGCATCCGTGGCCTCGCCGATCAGCGGGTTGGTGCCCGCGAAGGCGATGTGGTCGTTCAGCAGCATCAGCCCGCCGGGCGGGATGTCGGGGCGCAGCGACCCCGCCGCGTTCGTCAGGATCAGCCGCGTGCAGCCAAGCGCCGCCAGCACCTCGAGCGGCAGGCGCATCGCGTCCGCCCGCCCGGATTCGTAGTAATGCGACCGCCCGCCGAAGACCGCGACGCGCCGCCCCTCCAACTCGCCGATGACCAGCTGCGGCACGTGGCCTGACACGCCCGCATGGGGAAAGCCCGGCAGGTCGCTGTAGGGGATGGCGGTGCCCTCGACCTTCTCGGACAGGTGGCCCAGGCCCGATCCCAGGATCAGGGCGTATTCGGGGGCCTCCTCACCCGCGCGGTCGCGGATGAGGGCTGCAAGCTCAGCGCTCCTTGACATAGGGCTCTCCTCCGGCGCGGGGCGGGATCGCGCGGCCGACGAAGCCCGCAAGGATGATCACCGTCAGGATGTAGGGCAGCGCGTTCATGAACATGGACGGCACCACCACGATCCCCAGGTCCAGGTTGGGATAGAGGTTCGCGATCGCCTCGAGCAGGCCGAAAAGGAAGGTCGCGAACAGCGCCTGCCACGGCTTCCACTTGGCGAAGATCAGCGCGGCCAGCGCGATGAAGCCGCGACCGGCCGTCATCTCCTTGACGAAGCCCGCCGACAGGCCCGTGGCAAGGTATGCGCCCGCGATCCCCGTCAGCACGCCGCAGATCGCCACGGCGGCATAGCGCAGCCGCGTGACCGACACGCCCGCCGTATCGACCGAGGCCGGGTTTTCCCCGACCGCGCGCAGGCGCAGGCCGAAGCGGGTGCGGAACAGCACCCACCAGGTCAGCGGCACCATCGCGAAGGCGACATAGACCAGGATCGTCTGCCCCGAGATCAGCCCCGAATAGATCGGCCCGATCACCGGCACGCCCGACAGGGTTTCCGCGAAGGGCAGGTCGATCGGGTTGAACCGGCCCGCCCCGCTGAGCGACGGCGTCCGCCCGCCCAGCCCGAAGGCGTTCTGCCCGACCAGCACCGTCAGCCCCGAGGCCAGGAAGTTGATCGCGACGCCCGCAATCAGCTGGTTGCCCCGGAAGGTGATCGAGGCCAGCCCGTGGACCAGCGACAGCGACAGCGCCAGCGCCCCCGCGATCCCGGCCAGCAGCCCCAGCCAGGCGCTGCCCGTCAGATAGGCGGCGGATGCGGCGGTGAAGGCCGCCATCAGCATCTTGCCTTCCAGCCCGATGTCGAAGACGCCCGCGCGTTCGGAATATAGGCCCGCAAGGCAGGCCAGCAGCAGCGGCGTCATCAGGCGCAGCGCGCTGTCGATGCCCTGCTGGGCCGCGCGTGCATCCACGAAGGCCCAGACCAGGCAGATCGCGACGACGATGATGGCGGTGAGGGAATCCTTGATCCTCATTCCGCGACCTCCTTCCGGCGCAGGCGCAGGAACAGGCGTTCCAGCGGCATCCGCACCATGTTGTCCAGCGCGCCGGTGAACAGGATCACCAGGGCCTGGATGACGATGATCAGTTCCCGCGGGATCGAGGTCCAGAGCGCAAGCTCGCCCCCGCCCTGGTAGAGGAACCCGAAGAGAAGGGCTGCCAGCAGCACGCCGAAGGGGTGGTTGCGCCCCATCAGCGCCACGGCGATGCCGATGAAGCCCGCGCCCTCGACCGCGTTCAGGACAAGGCGCTCGGCCTCGCCCATGACGTTGTTGATGGCCATCATCCCGGCCAGCCCGCCCGAGATCAGCATCGCGATCACGGTGATCCGCACGGGGCTGATACCGGCATAGACGGCGCCCGGTTCGGATTTGCCCAGGGCCCGGATCTCGTAGCCCATGCGCGTGCGCCAGATCAGCAGCCAGACCAGAAGGCAGGCCAGCAGCGCGATGAAGAAGGTGACATTGGCAGGCGTGTTGCGGCCCCACTCGATCCCGATGGATGCGAAGGCGTCGGACAGCGACGGCAGGTTCGTCGCCTCGGGGAAGCGGGCCGATGCGGGGTCCATGCTGCCCACGGGGCGCAGCAGCCGCACCAGCACATAGTTCAGCGCCGCGGCGGCGATGAAGTTGAACATGATCGTCGTGATGACGATATGGCTGCCGCGTTTCGCCTGAAGGATCGCGGGGATGAAGGCCCATGCGGCCCCCAGGATCGCCGCCCCGACCATCGCGACCGGCAGCGCCAGCGCCCAATGCGGCAGGGGGATGTAGAGCAGCGCCAGCGCGACGCCGAGGCCCCCCATCGCGGCCTGACCCTCACCGCCGATATTGAACAGGCTGGCGTGATAGGCGACCATGACGGCCAGCCCGGTGAAGATGAAGTTCGTGGCGTAATACAGCGTGAACCCCCAGCCATAGCTGGATCCGAGCGCACCCTGCACCATGGTCTTCATCGCCTCCCACGGGCTCTCGCCGATGGCGAGGATCACCAGCGCCGAGATCGCCATCGCCAGCACCAGCGAGATCAGCGGGGTCAGGATGACATCGGCCCATTTCGGCATCTTGTCCATCAGCGGGGCTCCTGCGGCAGTCCGTCGACATGGGCGTGTTCGGGCGGGATGCCCTGGTCGTCGGGGGTGTTCTTCGTGTCGGTGACGCCCGCCATCAGCAGGCCCAGTTCGCCCGTGGTGGTCGATGCGGGATCGCGTTCGCCCATGATGCGCCCGTCGAACATGACGGCCACGCGGTCGGACAGGGACAGGATCTCGTCCAGTTCCACGCTGACCAGCAGGATCGCCTTGCCCGCGTCGCGCAACTCGACGATGCGCTTGTGGATGAACTCGATCGCGCCGATATCCACGCCGCGCGTCGGCTGGCCGATCAGCAGCAGGTCGGGATTGCGCTCGATCTCTCGGGCGACGACGATCTTCTGCTGGTTCCCCCCCGAGAAGTTGCGCGCGGCAAGGTTCGGGTTGCGGGGACGCACGTCGAAGCGTTCCATCTTGTCGGCCGCGTCGCTGCGGATGGCGGCATTGTCCATCAGCCAGCCGCGGTTGAATTCGGGGGCGTCCTGCCAGCCGAAGGCGACGTTCTCCCAGGCGGCGAAGTCCATGATCAGCCCCTCGACCTGTCGGTCCTCGGGGATGTGGCCCATGCCCGCGCGACGGCGCGACGCGGCATCGCAGCCGCGGCCCGACAGCGGCAGGGGGGCGCCGTTCATGGTCACGGTCCCCTCGACCTTCGATCCCTTCGGGGGATAGCCGCCGAGGATCTCCAGAAGCTGGGTCTGGCCGTTGCCGGACACGCCCGCAAGGCCCAGGATCTCTCCTGCGCGGATCTGCAGGTCGATGCCGCGCAGGCGCTCGACCCCGTCATCGTCGATCATGCGCAGGCCCTCGACCTGCAGGACCGGCTTGGTGGGGGTGGCGGGGGCCTTCTCGACGTTCAGCAGGACCTTGCGGCCGACCATCAGCTCGGCCAGCTCCTCGGGGTCGGTCTCGGCGGTCTTGACCGATGCGACCATCTCGCCGCGGCGCATGACGCTGACATTGTCGGTGATGTCCATGATCTCGCGCAGCTTGTGCGTGATCAGGATGATCGTCTTGCCCTCGTCGCGCAGCCCTTCGAGGATGCGGAACAGGTGATCGGCCTCGGCGGGGGTCAGCACGCCCGTGGGCTCGTCCAGGATCAGGATGTCGGCCTGGCGGTACAGCGCCTTCAGGATCTCGACCCGCTGCTGGTGGCCGACGGACAGCTCCTCGATGCGTTCGTCGGGATCGACGTTCAGCTGGTATTCCTGCGCCAGCTGCTTCAGCACGCCGCGCGCCTTGGACAGGGACGGGCGCAGCAGCGCGCCGTCCTCGGCCCCGAGGATCACGTTTTCCAGCACGGTGAAGTTCTGGACCAGCTTGAAGTGCTGGAACACCATGCCGATGCCCGCGCGGATCGCGGTCTGGCTGTCGGTGATGGCGATGGGCTGGCCGTTCACCAGGATCTCGCCCGCGTCGGGGCGATAGAAACCGTAGAGGATCGACATCAGGGTCGATTTCCCCGCGCCGTTTTCCCCGATGATGCCGTGGATGGTTCCCTTCGGCACGCGCAGATTGATGTTCCGGTTCGCCTGAACCGGGCCGAATGCCTTCGAGATGCCGCGCAGCTCGATTGCAGCGGGGGCGGCCGCGTCCGACCGCCCCCCCGTCATTTCGCCTGCGGCAGTCATTACGAAGCCGGGCAGCTGTTGTCGGTCATGTAGTCGTGGACCTCGATCTCGCCCGAGGCGATGCCCGCCTTGGCCTCGTCGATGGCGGCCTGCATCTCGGCATCGACCAGCTCGGCATTGGAGTCGTCGATCGCGACGTCGACGCCGCCCGCGGACAGGTCCATGACCTTGATGCCCGCCTCGACATCCGCGCCCGCCGTGAAGGCGTCGAAGACCGCGTTGTCCACGCGCTTGACCATCGAGGTCAGGACCTGGCCCGGATGCAGCGCGTTCTGGTTGCTGTCCACGCCGACCGACAGCACGCCCTCGTCGGCGGCCGCCTGAAGGACGCCGATGCCGGTGCCGCCCGCCGCCGCATAGATCACGTCGGCCCCCTGCGAGATCTGCGCGCGCGCCAGCTCGCCGCCCTTGACGGGGTCGTTCCAGGCCGCCGGGGTGGTGCCGGTGAAGTTCAGGAACACCTCGCCCTCGGGCTGGGTCGCCTTGAAGCCCTGCGCGAAGCCGCAGTGGAACTTGTGGATCAGCGGGATGTCCATGCCGCCGATGAAGCCGGCCTTGCCGCTGTCGGACGACATCGCGGCCATCACGCCGGCAAGATAGCTGCCCTGTTCCTCGGTGAAGACGACGGACTGCACGTTCGGGGCATCGACCACCATGTCGATGATGACGAATTTCGTGTCGGGATAATCGGGCGAGACCTTGGTCAGCACGTCGCCGAAGGCAAAGCCGGTCATCACGATCGGGTTGGACCCCGTCTCGGCCAGGCGACGCAGGGCCTGCTCACGCTGCGCCTCGGACTGCATCTCCAGCTCGCGATAGGAGCCGCCGGTCTCCTCGACCCAACGCTGCGCGCCGACATAGGCCGCCTCGTTGAAGGACTTGTCGAACTTGCCGCCCAGATCGAAGATCAGCGCCGGATCGGCCAGCGCGGCAGCCGAAGACAGAACAGTCAGCGCAGAACCCGCCAGAAGCGTTTTCATGAAAGACATCGAGGAACCTCATCCTGTTGGTGCGGGCGATTCAGATTTGCCCGTCTGATGACGCGATTAGGGCGCATCGTTCGGGGTCGGTCAACCGCCTTGTTGGGCCGCGACGGGGCACGACCGCATCACGATCGCATCCGTCACCGGCCCGTAATAGCGGCGCCTGAGACCCGCTTCCACCCATCCATTTCGCAGGTACAGCGCCCGTGCCGCGACGTTGTCCGACGCCACCTCCAGGAATGCCTTTTCGGCGCCCGTTTCGCCCGCATGGCGGGCAAAATGCGCAAGCAGCCGCTGCCCGTGACCCTGCCTGCGAAGGGAGGGTGAAACCGCAAGGGTCAGCAGCTCGGCCTCTCCGGCAAGGCTGCGGCCCAGGAGGAAGGCGTCGGGATCGCCCAGCAGGAAGGTCCCGCGCGCGGCCAGCAGATCGTCGAACTCGGCTGCGGTCCAGGGACGCGGCGTCACGAAGCAGGCGGCATGGGTCGCGGCCAGCGCGGCGCTGTCGGTCACGGCAGGATGCGGGGGGGCGCGTCGCGGCCCGGCGCGGCATCGGCGGGCCGAAGATAGACGGGCGCGGGGCGGGGCTGGGGTCCGCGATCGGCCAGCATGGCGGCCATGCGCGCCACGCCCTCGGCGATCGCGACCGCCGGCGCAGCCGGCGCGGGGCCGGGCGGCAGCGCGCCGGTCGCAGCCTGCTGCGGCCGGCTGCCCGCCACCGGTTCACCGGCCTGCGGGGGCTCTTGCCCGAAATCCTGCCAGATCACGGTATCCGCGCGAGACGGGATCTGGATGCGGCACGGGCGGGGCAGACCCCATGCCAGCGCATCGGTCGCGCTGACGCCGATCGCGGGCACCCCCATCGCCAGGGACAGCCCGCGCGCCGCCGCGACCGCGACGCGGATGCCGGTGAAGTTGCCCGGCCCGGTGCCCACGCCGATCACGTCGATCTGACGGAAGGTCGCGCCCGCTTCGGACAGCAGCTCCTCGATCATGGGCATCAGCCGCTCGGCCTGGCCCTTGGCCATCTCCTCGTGGCGGCTGGCCAGCAGGCGGTCGCCACGCAGCAAAGCGGCCGCGCAATGCGCGGCCGACGTGTCGAAGCCCAGTGTCAGGCGGTCAGGCAACGGGGCGCACCTCGACCACCTCGGGGATATAGTGGCGCAGCAGGTTCTCGATCCCCATCTTCAGCGTCAGCGTGCTGGACGGGCAGCCGGCGCAGGCGCCCTGCATGTGCAGATAGACCACGCCGCGGTCGAAGCCGTGGAAGGTGATGTCGCCACCGTCCTGCGCCACGGCGGGACGCACGCGGGTGTCCAGCAGTTCCTTGATCTGGCCGACGATCTCTCCGTCGGGGCCGTCATGCTCGGCATGGCCGTCGCTCTGGGCCGAGCCTTCGACCGCCGGGGCGCCCGACTGGAAATGCTCCATGATCGCGCCCAGGATCGAGGGCTTGAGGTGGTCCCAGGGGGCGGTCTCGACCTTGGTGACGGTCACGAAATCGCGGCCCAGGAAGACGCCGGTCACGCCCTCGACCGCGAAGACGCGGCGCGCCAGCGGCGAGGTCGCCGCGCTGTCGGGCGTCGGGAAATCGGCCGTGCCTGCACCCAGCACGGTCTCGCCGGGCAGGAACTTCAGCGTTGCGGGGTTCGGGGTCGTTTCGGTCTGGATGAACATGGGCGGCTCCTTTGAGGCCCGATATGGCGATGCGCGGCCCTTGGGTCAAGCGGGGCTGCCCCTCAGGTGATCGCTTCCAGCCGTTCCTTGGACAGGTCGCCCGGCACGACCGTGATGGGGCAATGCAGCACCCCCGGATCGCGCAGCAGGCGGTTCAGCACCGGGTTCGGCCCCGCCTTCTCGGGGCTGAGCCCCAGCACCACGATGCCGATATCGTCGTCCTCGGCAATCTGGGCGATCAGCTCCTCGGCGGGGTCGCCCTCGCGGATGACCAGCTCGGGCTCGATGCCGGGGCGGGACCGCATCCATTTCGCGAAGACCTCGAAATGCGCCTCGATCCGCTCGCGGGCCTCGGCGCGCATGACATCGGCCACGCCGAAGCCGTGCTGGATCTCGTCGGCGGGAATGACGGACAGGATGACGACCCCGCCCTCGGTCCTGGCGGCGCGCATCGCCGCGAAGCGCATCGCGTTCAGGCATTCCCGGCTGTCATCCAGCAGAACGAGGAACTTGCGCATGTTTTCGCCTATCCTTTGCCCGGAATGGACCATATTGCGCGATGACAGTGGCCGATGCGCCATGCTTGTGCAAGATCTGCTGCCGAATCCTTCGGCAGACGTTCCCATGCCGCGGCAACTGTGTTAGCGGCGAAGGGGCGGCAACATCCATGATTGGACGGTAGCGTGACGATTCACCACGACTGGGACAAGAACGACGCGGCGCGTCTGGCCGGCCTGACCGCCCCCAGGATGGGCTGGTTCATCGGCGAGGCTTCGGCCCCCGGCGTCGAGCCCATGCCCCGTTCCAAGCGGATCTTCGACTTCACCTTCGCGCTGGTCCTGCTGATCCCGCTGTCGGTGGTGATGCTGGTCGTGGGCTGCCTTCTGTTGATCCTGCAGGGGCGTCCGATCTTCTATACCGCCCACCGGATGCGCGGCCCGAACGAGGCGTTCAACCAGTTCAAGTTCCGCACCATGCTGTGCGAGGAACATGATTTCGGCGCGACCGGTGCGCACAAGGCGTGGCGAATCACGCCCATCGGCCGCTTCCTCCGCCGGTCCCGCATCGACGAGCTGCCGCAGCTGTTCAACATCCTGCGCGGCGACATGAGCTTTGTCGGACCCCGCCCGCCGCTGCGCGAATACGTGGAACGCTTTCCCGCGGTCTATGCGCAGGTGCTGCACAGCCGTCCGGGCGTGACGGGTCTTGCCACGCTGATCTATCACCGCCACGAGGACCGCATCCTTGCGCGCTGCAAGTCCGCGCAGGCGACCGAGGCCGCCTATTACCGCCGGTGCCTGCCTGCCAAGCTGAAGATCGACCTGATCTATCAGCGGCATCGCAGCATGCGGATGGACCTGTGGATCCTGTGGCACACGCTGAAGATCGTCGTGTCGCGCAAGGACGAACGCCCGCGCCGTCGCCGGGGCGAACGCGTGTGGCTGCCGGTCGGTCCGGCCAGCCGCCAGCGTCGTCAGGCGAAGGGATCGCGCGGGTAACCCACCCCCGTCAGGTACAGCCCCTGCGGCGGGCAGACCGGCCCGCAGGCCGCACGGTCGGCCGCCTGCAGCGCATCGCGCACGCGATCCGGGGTCCAGGACCCTGCGCCGACCCTCTCCAGCGTGCCCACGATGGACCGGACCTGGTTGTGCAGGAACGACCGCGCGCGCAGGTGGAACCGGTATTCGGTCCCGTGCGGGATGGGCAGGGCCTCGATGGTGATCTCGTCGATGGTCTTGACCGGGCTTTTCGCCTGGCAGATCGAGGATCTGAAGGTGGTGAAGTCGTGCAGCCCGACCAGATGCGCCGCGCCTTCGCGCATCGCGTCCAGGTCCAGCGGGTTCTGCACCTGCCAGATCTGACCCTTCTGCGTCGTCATCGGTGCGCGGCGGCTGACCACCCGGAACAGGTAGCGCCGTTCATGCGCCGAGAAGCGGGCGTGGAATTCGTCCTCCACCCGCGCCGCCGCGAGGATCGCCACCGGTGCGGGCTTCAGATGGAAGTTCAGCGCCTCGGACAGGCGGAAGGGGTCCCAGTCGCGCAGCAGATCGGCATGGGCGACCTGGCCCGTGGCATGGACGCCCGCATCGGTGCGACCGGCCGCCGCGATGCGCGCGCCTGCGGCAAAGCCCGCGTCCAGCCGTGCCAGCGCGGTCTCGATCGCGCCCTGCACCGATGGCTGGTCGGCCTGCGCCTGCCAGCCGGCAAAGGGGGCGCCGTCATATTCGACCTTCAATGCGAAGCGCGGCATCAGTCCTGCCTGTTCCCTGTCTTCTGTCCGGGAAACGATGCCGAGAGCAGCTGGTCCAGCGTCTGGGCCTCGTGGCTTTCCAGCCGGGCGCGGTCGGCGGGGTCAACCTGGGTGGCGGCACCCGTCAGCCCCTCGCGGGCAAGGCGTTCGCGCAGGACCGACATCTCGATGTCCAGGGCCTCGCGGTTGCCGTCAAGAAGGCGGTCGGCGCGCGCGATGAAATCTTTTTCCAGGTCGTCCAGAAAACTCGCATAGGCCTGCCGCGCAGCCTCGTCGCGGGTCTGGGAATAGAGGTCGGCAAAGCGGCTGGTCGCGTCCCGCGCCCCCATCAGGTAGACGCCCATGTAGCGCCGCGCCGATGCCAGCCCCGAGGGGTTGGCGCGCACCCGTTCGAACAGGTGGCGGACGCTGGCCTCGAACATCGACACGCGGGCCTCGATCCGGCGGTCGCCCGCGCGGGCGATGGCGTCGCGCATCTCGCGCAGATAGGTCTCGCCTTCCTCGATCATGCGGTCGGCGCGTTCCTGCTGGAAATCGTCCACGCCCTCGGCACCCTTGTCGCGCCACGGGTCCAGCCCGAAGGCCAGCTGGTGCAGCACCAGCCCCGCCGCGCCGATCAGGCCGGTGCCCGCGATGGCGCCGGGTTCCGCCGCCCCGATGCCCAGGCCCAGTCCCGCCAGCACGCCGCCGAACAGCTTGCGCGGGATGGCGGGGCGCTTGGCCACGCGGCGGGCCTCGAAGGCGGCCTGCGCCTCCAGCCCCTCGCGGGTCATCCACATGCCGCTGGCGATCATCCCGAAGGCCGCAAGATCGGCGACCATGCCGCCCGCGGATTGGAAGAACGCGCCCAGCAGGAAGGGGCTGGCAGCCAGCGTCACCCATTTCGGGCGCCCTTCATGGGGATGGCGCGGCACCTGCGGCAGGTCGGGCCGCGCCGTGCCGTCGGGCAGGTTGTTCCTCAGCATGTCACGGGGCGAGAAGCGCCCCCCGTATTTCCGTGCCATCATGCCCTCCGGGTCAGGCCGCGCCCGCGAATGACGCATAGAGCGTCAGCAGCAGAAGCAGGTAGAAGCTGAGCCTTGTTCTGGCCTTGGACGACATGGGCACCCCTTTCGCGGCGGTTCTCACCCTCTATATCGGCCAAGAGCGGCGGATTTCAAACCGCTTCGGGCCAGATCGCGTCCAGCGCGTCGCGAAGGGGCGCGTCGTCCTGCAGCCACATCCGGACCGGCAGGGCCATCACCTTGGGACGGAAAGCACGGGGCAGGCGGGCCGCATCCTTCTCGGTGGTGACCAGCTGCGCGCCGACCATGCGGGCCTCGGTCTCCAGCCGGGTCAGCAGGGCGGGGGTGAAGGGCTGGTGATCCTCCAGAGCTTCGTGGCGGAGGATGTCGGCGCCAAGATCGCGCAGGGTGGCAAAGAACTTCTCGGGGTGGCCGATGCCCGCGAAGGCAAGGACGCGGTGGCCGCGCCAGTCGAAGCCCGTGCGGATCGGGCGCAGCATGCCGCGCAGATGCGGGGGCGCGCCTTCGGGCGTGGCAAAGCGCGCCTGCGCCGCGTCCGGGCCGACCGACAGCAGCAGGTCCGCGCGCGCAAGCCCCGCCGCGACGGGCTCGCGCAGCGGCCCCGCCGGCAGGCACAGCCCGTTGCCGAAGCCCTTGGCCGCATCGACCACGACGACCGACAGGTCGTGATGCAGCGCCCCGTCCTGGAAGCCGTCGTCCAGGATGATCGCCTGCGCGCCCGCAGCAACCGCGGCCCGCGCACCCGCGACACGGTCCTTGGCGACCCAGGTGGGGCCGAAGGCCGCCATCAGCAGGGGCTCGTCCCCGGTCAGGGCGGCGTCGTGTTGGCCGTCCAGCACGCGCAGCGGGCCGGTCGCACTGCCGCCATAGCCCCGTGACACGACATGCGCCGCGATCCCCCGCGCGGCCAGTTCCATCTGCAGGTGGATCACGGTGGGCGTCTTGCCCGTTCCGCCCGCATTCACGTTGCCGACGCAGATCACGGGCACGCCGACGCGCGCCCTTGCGCCGCCCGCCAGCCTGCGCGCCGTCGCGCGGGCATATATCGCGCCAAGCGGGGCCAGAAGCCGCGCCTTCGGGGTGGGGGGCGTGACGAACCAGAAACCGGGGGTGCGCATCAGCCTGCCTTCGATGTTGCGACGGGTGGGGGCGGGGCGGGAAATCCGCGTGCGGGGGGCGTGCCGTCCACGAAGGCCAGCACGCGGTCGGCGATGCGGATCGCGACATCGGCCCCGCCGGTGCTGACGCGCCAGGCATTCGCGGCCAGGGTGGCGGCGAACTCGGCCTGGGTCAGCTCGACCAGCGCCGCGGCAAGCCCTTCGGGACCGGTGACGCGCCGGGCCGCGTGGGCGCCGTCAAGCTGCTGCCATTCGGTCTGGAAGCCGCCGGTCTCGGGGCCGTGGACGATGGCCGAGCCCAGCGCCGCAGGCTCGAACGGGTGGCGCATGTCCTCGGTGCCGCTCAGCGTGCCGCCCATGAAGCTGACGGGCGCAAGGCGGTACCACAGCCCCATCTCGGTCAGGCCGTCGGTCAGCATCACCTGCACTTCTTCCGAGGGCTCCTCATCCTCGTCCCGGCGGGCAAGGATCAGGCCCGCATCCTCGATCTTGGCGGCAAGCTGCGGGATGCGGCCGGCGTCGGCGGGGGCGATGAACAGCAGGGCGCGGTGGGAATGCTGCGTCACCTCCTGGTGGGCGGCGATGACGGCGTCCTCCTCGGCCTCGGGCAGGGCGGCGGCGAACCAGGCATGGCGGCCCGTGATCAGCTGGGCCAGCGCCTGGCGCTCGGGCTCGGTGCAGTGCAGCGGCTCGCGGATTTCGGATACGGGGCCGGTCATGTGCAGGCGCCACGCGGGCAGCCCCATGCGGCGGGCGGCGGCGTGGCTGGCCGCGTCGGTCAGCTGCAGCGCCGAGGCCTTGGCCAGCAGGCTGCGACGGATGCCCGCCTGCATCCCCCATGCCAGGTCGCGCGGTTCCAGCCGCAACTCGGCCAGGATGACGGGAATGTCGTGCCGTGCCGCCACCGCGATCAGCGCGGGGGGCAGGGCGTTGCCCAGGGCCAGCACGGCCACGGGGCGGGCGCGGTCGATCAGCGCCTCGATCAACGAGGGGTCGCCCGCGGGATCGGGCTGGTCGTCCTCGGGGGACAGATCGACGATGCGCAGTTCGGGGCGGGCCTGCGTCAGCCTGCGCCGGACCTGCGCTTCCGCCTGTCGGGCGTCGGGGGCCACGTGCATCAGCAGCACGGGGCCCGCGCCCTGCGGGATGCGGGGCAGGGCCTGCGCATTGTCGCGGCCCTGGCGCAGATGCCACCAGAGCCCCAGCCTGCCCAGCCCCGACCCTGCCATCAGCCGCCCAGTTCCTCGGTCGGGCTGACTTCGCGTTCCTCGTCGCGCAGGCGGTGCAGATGCGCGATGAAGTAGCGGGTATGGGCGCTGTCCACGGTGCGCTGCGCCTCGGCCTTCCATGCGGCATAGGCGGCGTCGTAGCTGGGGAAGACGCCCACGACGTGGATGTCGTCCGTGTTGCGGAACTTGGTCCCTTGCGGGTCGATCAGCTCGCCTCCGAAGACGAGATGCAGGCGCTGGCTCATGTTGGCTCCTGTTGGTCTGGGGTGACGGCGGGCTGCAGGGAACCCGCCGCGAAGGATGGGGGCGCGGGGCCGATCAGTCCTGATCGGCGCCCGACAGCTCCATGATGACCGCCCATTCGGCATCCGTCACCGGCTGCACCGAAAGGCGGGTATTGTTCACGAGGACCATCTCGGCCAGGCGCGGCTCGGACTTGGCCTCGTCCAGGCTGACGGGGCGGGGCAGCTTGCGCACTGCGCGCACGTCCACGCATTCCCACTTGGGATCGTCGGCGGTGCTGTCGGGATGCGCCTCGGCGATCACCTCGCAGATGCCGACGGCCTCCTTGCCGATATTGGAATGGTAGAACAGCCCGAGGTCGCCCTTCTTCATGGCCCGCATCATGTTGCGCGCCTGATAGTTGCGGACCCCGTCCCATTCCTCGCCCGCGTCGCCCTTGGCGATCAGGTCGTCCCAGCCGAAGACGTCGGGTTCGGACTTGAACAGCCAATAGGCCATCAGCCGATCACCTTCTTCCACTCGATCACCTCGACCGAGGCGAAGAGACCGGCCTTGCCATAGGGATCGTTGTCGGCCCAGTCCTGCGCGGTCGCAAGGTCGGGCGCTTCCAGGATCACGATGGATCCGCGCATCTCGCCTTCCTCGATCAGGGGGCCGGCGACGAAGACGAGGCCGCTGTCGCGCAGATGCGCCAGGTGGGCGTCGCGGTTGTCCAGGCGGGTCTGCAGGGCGCCGGGCTTGTCCCGGCAGATCACGGCGTAATGGGGCATCATTCCTCCTTCAAGGGGCGGCTGAGCAGGTGGTCCATCGCCTTTTCCACGGAAACGCCGCCTTGGGCAAGCCGCGCGACCATCGTGGCGATGGGCAGGTCAAGGCCGTCGCGCAGCGCCATGCGGGCCAGCGCCTGCGCGGTCGCGGCACCCTCGACCGTGGTGGCGCTGTCGAATTCGGCCCCCGCGCCAAGCGCCTGCCCGAAGCGGAAGTTGCGCGACTGCGCGGATGTGCAGGTCAGCGTCAGGTCGCCCAGGCCCGACAGGCCGGTCAGCGTCTCGGGGCGGGCGCCCAGATGGGTGGCAAGGCGCGTCATCTCGGCAAAGCCGCGGGTGATGATGGCGGCGCGCGCGCTGTCGCCAAGACCCGCGCCGATCACCGCGCCCGCCGCGATGGCGGCCACGTTCTTCAGCGCGCCGCCCAGCTCGGCCCCGGTCACGTCGGTGGTCCTGTACAGCCGCAGCACCGGCGTCGACAGCCGCGCCTGAAGCGCCGCCCCGGCATCGGGGTCGGTGCAGGCCAAGGTCAGCGCGGTGGGCAGGCCGCGCGCGATGTCGGCGGCGAAGGACGGCCCCGTCAGCAGCGCGACCGTCGCGCCGGGGCAGGCATCCGCGATCAGCGCCGATGGTCCCGTCAGGCGCTGCATGTCGATGCCCTTGGCGGTATTCACCAGGCGCTTGCCCGCAAGGGCCGCGCCATGCTGCGCCAGGAACCCGCCAAGCGCCTGCGCGGGCAGGGCCAGCAGGATCGTGTCGGCCTGCACGGCGCGGCCAAGATCGTCGGTGGGGGTCACGCTGCCCGGAACGGTCACGCCCGGCAGGCGCGGGTTCGCGGGCCACCACGCGATGTCGCGGCCCCACAGCGTGACGGGACCCCGCGCGCCCAGTGCCACGGCCAGCGCGGTCCCGAAGGCACCTGCGCCCAGGACCGAGATCACGCCTTGGCCCCCTTCTTGCCGCTGCCCAGCATGGGCGCCGCCTTGCGGTCCAGCGGCCAGCGGGGGCGGGCGGACAGGTCCATCCCGTCGCGCTGACCGGCCAGGAAACGCTCGATCCCCGCCCAGGCGATCATTGCGCCATTGTCGGTGCACAGCCGCAGGGGCGGCGCAAGAAAGCGCGCGCCCGCATCCTCGGCCACCTTGGCCAGCGCGGCGCGGATCTGCGTGTTGGCGGCCACGCCCCCCGCCACGGCCAGCACCGGCACGGGGCTTGCGGCCAGCGCGCGGCGCGACTTCTCGGCCAAAACCTCGGCCACGGCGGTCTGGAACGCGGCGCAAAGATCGCGGCGGTCCTGCTGGCGCAGCCCGCCCTGTTCGGCGATCAGCTGGTCGCGCAGGCGCAGCGCGGCGGTCTTCAGCCCCGAGAAGCTCATGTCGCAGCCGGGGCGGTCCAGCAGAGGGCGGGGAAGGGTGAAGCGGGTATCGTCGCCAAGCGCGGCCTCGGCCTCGACACTGGGGCCGCCGGGCTGGGGCAGGGCCAGCAGCTTGGCGATCTTGTCGAAGGCCTCGCCGGGGGCATCGTCGATCGTGCCGCCCAGCCGCGTGAAATCGTCCGAGCCGTCGACGCGCAGGAACTGGCAATGCCCGCCCGACACCAGCAGCATGACGTAGGGACAGTCGATCCCGTTGGTCAGCCGCGGCGTCAGCGCATGGCCCGCAAGGTGGTTCACGCCCACCAGCGGCAGGCCGGTCCCGGCGGCGATGCCCTTGGCGCACATCACGCCCGCCATCACGCCCCCGATCAGCCCCGGTCCCGCCGTCACGGCGATCCCGTCCAGGTCCGCCAGCGACAGGCCCGCATCGGTCAGCGCCTGCTCGACCGCGATGTCCAGGCGTTCGGCATGGGCGCGGGCCGCGATCTCGGGGACGACGCCGCCGAAATCGGCATGCAGCTCGGTCTGGCTGCTGACGACATTCGCCAGCACGCGGCGGTCGCCCGTCACGATGGCCGCGGCGGTGTCGTCGCAGCTGCTCTCGATGCCCAGAAAGATCAGATCCTTGCCCATGGCACGCCCCATGCTTACCCCTGAGGGCACTAGCACCGGCGCGAAAGGATGCCAATGCCGACAAGGAAGCGCCCGACCCTGCTGCTGACCCGCCCGCACGAGGATGCGCGGCGGTTCCTGGCGACAATGGGGGATTGGCCCGCCGTCATCTCGCCCGTGATGCGGATAGAGCCGGTGGCCCATGACGGCGCGATGCTGCGCGATGCGGCGGGGCTGGTCTTCACCTCGGGGCATGCGGTGGCGTCGGCGGGGCCGGGGCGCGGCAGGCCCGCGATCTGCGTGGGCGGGCGCACCGCCGATATCGCGCGGGCCGCGGGCTTCGACGTGGCCGAGGGGGCGGGCAGGGCGGACAGCCTGCTGCCCCTGATCCGCGCGGCGGCGGTTCCGCTGGTCCATCCGCATGGGCGCCATGTCGCGCGGGCACTGCCGGTGCCGGGGATCGTCGTCTACGACCAGGTGCCCCAGCCGCTGAACGCGACGGCGCGGGCGCTGCTGGCGGGGGATGCGCCGGTGATCGCGCCGGTCTTCTCGCCGCGTTCGGCGGATTTGTTGTCGCAGGCGGTCGCGGATGCGCGGGCGCCCCTGTGGCTGGTCGCGATCAGCGACGCGGCGCGCGCGGCCTTTCATTCGCGGGCCGCGCGGGTCGAAACCGCGTGCCGCCCCGACGGGCAGGCGATGCGCGATGCCATCCGGCGGATCGCCCGTCAGGAACAAAGCTGAAAGCGGCGGGTTGAGCGAAGGCTTTTCGCTAAGTAGGCTGCGGCAGACGCGCCACAGCGGCCATCAGGCGCATGGCATGAAGACGGGGACAGCACGTGACAAAGCCGACAGACAAGAACGCGGACAAGAACGAGGCGACCGGGAAGGCCGAAACCGGCAGGGGTCGCAAGGCGGCGGCGGCACCGGGCGTGATCGCCTCGACCGATATCGGGCAGGGCAAGCCCGCGCAGGCCGGACAACCCGGTGAACTGCGCCCCATCGAATCGCAGCTTCTGGGCGACGGCACCGATGGCCGTCCCGCAGCCGCGAAGAAGGCCGAACCCAAGCCCGAAGCCGCTGCGGCACAGCCCGCGCCGAAGCCTGCCTCGCAGCCCGCCCCCGCGGCGGCGCCCGTGAAGAAGACCGGCTTCTGGCCCGTCGTCCTGGGCGGTGTCGTTGCGGCGGGCCTTGGCGCGGGTGCCACGATCCTTGCGCTGCCGCACCTGCCCGCAGGCATGCTGCCGCCCGGTCCCGACGCGGCCCAGCCCGCCCCCGCCGAATTCGACAGCCAGGCCGTGATCGACGAGGCCGTCGCCGCTGCGCGCGAGGCTGTCGCCAACATGCCCGCCGCGCCCGCCTCGTTGCCCGACGATCTGGCCGCGCGTCTGGATGCGCTGGAACAGTCGCCCGACCTTGCGGCGGAACTTGCGGCCCTGCGGCAAGAGCTGGAGGACCAGAAGGCGCAGATCGCCGCGATCCCATCGCAATCGGCGTCCAGCGATGCGACCGACCGCATCGAGGCCGCCGCCGCCGAGGCCGAGGCCCGCCTGCAGGCCGCCCGCGACGAGGCCGAGGCCCTGCAGCAGGCCGCCGCCGAGACGACCCGCCGCGCCGAGGCCGTCGCCGCCGTCGCCTCGCTTCAGGCGGCGCTGGATCGTGGCGTGACCGCCGACGAGGCGAAATCCACGCTGGAAGGCGCGGGCATCGACGCGCCCGACGCGTTCAGCCAGGACATCCCCAGCCTGGGCGATTTGCAGGACGCCTTCCCCGAGGCCGCACGTGCGGCCCTGCGCGCGGACCTGTCCAGCAGCAGCGCCAGCGGCGAAGGCAATGTGTTGACGAATTTCCTGCGCGCGCAGACGGGCGCGCGTTCGGTCGCGCCGCGTGAAGGCGACGATACCGACGCCATCCTGTCGCGGGCCGAGGCCACGCTGAACGGCGGCGATGTCGCGGCCACCGTGGCCGAGCTGGAGGCCCTGCCGCAGCCCGCCGCAGAAGCGCCCGCGATGGCCGATTGGCTGACCCGCGCGAAAACCCATTCCGAGGCGCAGTCGGCCCTGTCCGATCTGTCGTCGACCCAAGACTGAGGGCCGCCCGATGCTGTTGTCTCTGATTAAGATCATCGCGTTCTTCGCCGTCGTTCTGGCGATCGCACTGGGTGCGCAGCACCTGTCCGAAACCGCGCAGATGCTGCAGATCCGCTATGGCGGGACCGAGATCGCGCTGACCCCGGTCAAGGCGGTCGCGGCGCTTCTGGTGCTGATGGTCCTGGCCTGGCTGATCTTCAAGATCCTGGGCCTGATCGTCGCCGTCCTGCGCTTCCTTGCCGGCGACGAGACGGCGGTGAACCGCTACTTCTCTCGTGCGCGGGAACGCAAGGGCTATGCCGCCTTCGCCGAGGGCATGCTGGCCGTCGCCTCGGGCGAGGGGAAGCTGGCGCAGGACAAGGCCGCCCGCGCGGGCCGCTACCTGAACCAGCCGCATCTGACGAACCTGCTGGCGGCGCAGGCCGCCGAAACGGCGGGCGATTCGAAGCAGGCCGTCGGCATCTATCGCCAGCTGCTCGAGGATGACCGCACCCGCTTCGTGGGGATTCGCGGCCTGATGCGCCAGAAGCTGGCCGAGGGCGACACGCAGAAGGCGCTTCTGCTGGCGCAGAAGGCCTATGCACTGAAGCCCCGCCATGCCGAGGTGCAGGACACCCTACTGGACCTGCAGACCCGCGAGCACGACTGGAAAGGCGCCCGCAAGACCCTGAAGGACAAGCGCAACCAGGGCCAGTTGCCCAAGGCCGTGGCCCTGCGCCGCGATGCGGTCCTGGCCCTGAAGGAGGCCAGCGACGTTCTGGCCGAGGGTCAGTCCGCCAGCGCGCGCGAGGCCGCGATCTCGGCGGCGAAGGCGTCGCCGGACCTGATCCCCGCGGCCGTTCTGGCCGCCCGCAGCTATATCGGGCAGAAGGATTTCCGGAACGCCTCGCGCATCTTGGAAAAGACCTGGTCGGTGCGTCCGCATCCCGATGTCGCCGGCGCCTATGCCGAGATCGTCCCCGACGAGAAGCCCGCAGCCCGCCTGCGCCGCTTCGAGCGTCTGATCGCCAAGAACCCGCAGCACGAGGAATCGCGCCTGCTGAAGGCCGAGCTGCTTCTGGCCGCCGAGGACTTTCCGGGCGCGCGCCGTGCCCTGGGCGATCTGGCCGAGACGCATCCCACCGTGCGCACGCTGTCGATCATGGCCGCGATCGAGCGCGGCGCGGGTGCAGACGATGCCGTCGTGCGCGGCTGGCTGACCAAGGCGCTGACCGCCTCGCGCGGGCCGCAATGGGTCTGCGACAAGTGCCACAACGTCATGGCCGAATGGTCGCCCGTCTGCGACAGCTGCGGCGGCTTCGACACGCTGACCTGGCGCGAACCGGATGCCGCTCGCCAGGCCGCGACGGCCTCGGCCACCGGCGCCGAGATGCTGCCTCTGCTGGTCGGCAGCCCGCGCAAGGATGCCGAGGATGCGCCCGACCTGTCCGAGCCGGTGCAGCCGCACCCGCCGGGTCCAGCCGAACCCGAAGGGCAGCGCCGCGAATCCGCGACGCCCAATGTCGCGCCCGGCATGGTCCCGCGCGAAGAGGATTACGTGAGCGCAAGCGACCCCTCGGCCACGGTGACCGACCCTGAACCCAAGCCCGAACCGAAGCCCGAGCCCGAGGTGATCGCGCCCGAACCAACCGCTGAACCGGCGCCCGAACCGGTCGCCGAGGAAGAGCCGCAGATGGTGCGCCCCGATGCGCAGCCCGCGGACGAGGACGACTGGTCGCAGCCAGGCAAGGGCAAGTAAGGTCGGGTCCGATGAAAAAAGACGGGGGCGGGCGAAAAAATGCGCGTCCCCTCTTTTCCCCGCCAGTGAAGGGTGCTAATTCGCGCGGCACGATCTGATGCCGGTGTAGCTCAGCTGGTAGAGCACGTCATTCGTAATGATGGGGTCGGGGGTTCGAGTCCCTTCACCGGCACCAGATCGCGGAACAGGCCGTCCTTCGGGGCGGCCTTTCGCGTTTCAGAACATCCCCGCATCGACCATGGACGCATATCGCGCGGTCAGCGCCGAGAAGGCGTCGGCGGCCCCTGTGGGGGCCAAGTCGCGATACCAGATCGTCCCCGCCTGATACCCGCGCGGAAGGGGCGCCACGGCCCCCAGATCGGACGGTCCGGGCCGCATGTCGGGAAGGGGCCCCGTGATGGCGCGCAGCCGTTCCGCCCGCTGCGACAGCGCGCTGAGCCCGCCTTGCAGGCCGTGCCGGTCCAGCAGGTCCTCGGCCCCGTGCTGCAGGGCGAGGGTGACCAGGCCGGGGATGGGCCTGATGAACAGCGCGACATAGACGCCGCGCTTCATGCTGCGGGTGATGCGCGGGGCGAAGCAGGCCAGCCAGGGCACGGCGGCCCAGCCGCGTGCTCCGGGGCTGGCGCGGCACAGAAGCGATGTGTCGGGGGGAAGAAGCGCCGCTGCCGCAAGGGGCAGGTCGCGCCGGAACCGTGCGGCATAGGGGCTGGCGCCGATCGGCCCGCGGATGGCCGCGGCGTGGTGGGACACGGCCCAGTGAAGGGCCGCGTCCAGATCCTGCGGGGGCTGGCTCAGACCAGGCGCCCTTCCTCCATCGCGGCGCGGATGAAGCCCGCGAACAGGGGCGCCGGATCGAAGGGCTTGGATTTCAGCTCGGGGTGGGCCTGAACGCCGATGAACCACGGATGGTCGGGATATTCGATCACCTCGGGCAGCTTGCCGTCGGGCGACATCCCCGAGAAGCTGAGGCCAGCCTTCTCCAGCTGCTCGCGATAGGTGGCGTCCACCTCGTAGCGGTGGCGGTGACGATCCTCGATCTCCAGCGCGCCGCCATAGATCTCGGAGATGCGCGAGCCTTCGTTCAGCACGGCGGTATAGGAACCCAGGCGCATCGTGCCGCCCTTGTCGTCGCCGACCTTGCGCTTGACGGTATAGTTGCCCTGCACCCATTCCTTGAGGTGATAGACGACCGGCGTGAAGCGGGTCTTGCCGGCCTCGTGGTCGAATTCCTCGGAACCCGCATCGGGCATGTCGGCCAGATTGCGCGCGGCCTCGATCACGGCCATCTGCATCCCCAGGCAGATCCCCAGATAGGGGACCTTCTTCTCGCGCGCGTATTTCGCCGCGGCGACCATGCCCTCGGTGCCACGCTCGCCGAAGCCGCCCGGAACGATGATCCCGTGGTATCCGTCAAGCAGATGCGCGCCTTCGCCCTCCAGCTTCTCGCTGTCGACCCAGTTCGCCTTGACGCGGACGCGGTTGGCCATGCCGCCATGGGTCATGGCCTCGGCGATGGATTTGTAGGCGTCCTCCAGCTGCGTGTACTTGCCCACGACCGCGATGCGGACCTCGCCCTCGGCATGGTCCAGGCGGTCCATGACGTCTTCCCACCGTGCCAGGTCGGGACGCGGCGCGGGGCTGATGGCAAAGGCGTCCAGCACGGCACGGTCCAGGCCCGCGCGGTGATAGGCCAGCGGCGCCTCGTAGATGGTCTTGAGGTCGTATGCAGGGATCACCGCATCGGGGCGCACGTTGCAGAACAGCGCGATCTTGGCGCGTTCCTTTTCGGGGATCGGTTGTTCGGAGCGGCAGACCAGCACGTCGGGCGCAAGGCCGATCGACTGCAGTTCCTTGACGCTGTGCTGGGTCGGCTTGGTCTTCAGCTCGCCCGAGGCCGCAAGATAGGGCAGCAGCGTCAGGTGCATCAGGATGCACTGGCCGCGCGGACGCTCGTGGATGAACTGGCGGATCGCCTCGAAGAAGGGCAGGCCCTCGATGTCGCCGACCGTGCCGCCGATCTCGCAGAGCATGAAATCGACCTCGTCCTCGCCCACGGCAAGGAAGTCCTTGATCTCGTTGGTGACGTGCGGAATGACCTGGATGGTCTTGCCCAGGTATTCGCCCCGGCGTTCCTTTTCCAGCACGTTGGAATAGACCCTGCCCGAGCTGATGCTGTCGGTGCGGCGCGCAGCCACGCCCGTGAAGCGTTCGTAATGGCCCAGGTCCAGGTCGGTCTCGGCGCCGTCATCGGTGACGAAGACCTCGCCATGCTCGAACGGGCTCATGGTGCCGGGATCGACGTTCAGATAGGGGTCCAGCTTGCGCAGGCGGACGGTGAAGCCGCGGGCCTGCAACAGCGCGCCCAACGCGGCCGATGCCAGGCCCTTGCCCAGGCTCGAGACCACGCCGCCGGTGATGAAGATGTAACGCGCCATTAAGGCCCCCGTGATGTGCAATTCGAACGATCTGCGGGCCGCCGAAACGACAAGACCACGGGATTCGGACAATAGTCGATTCGCCCCGTGGCCGCAACGGACCGCAAGTGGATGTGGGGCGGTCGGATGCCGCCCCCAGCTGTGGTGGAAGTCTTAGTTCGCCGGTGCCTCGACCGGCTGGGTCGTCTCGGGCGCGGTATCGGCACCTGCCTCGGCCTCCGGGGCGGGCGGGGTCAGCGCGTCGGCCGCCGGTGCTTCGGGTGCCTCGGCAGCGGGTGCTTCGGTCGCCGGTGCTTCGGTTGCGGGCGCCTCGGTTTCCGGTGCCTCGGGGGCGTCGGGCGCGGGCGGGGTCAGCGGGTTGCCGCTGGTCGCGGGCGGGGGCGTGTAGGCCGGTGCCGCGGGCATCCCGTCGGTCGCGGGCTGGCTGTCGGATGCGCCGAACTGGTCCATGATCGACCCGTTCGAGGCTTCGCGCGCGGCAAGGATCGTCAGCGCGATCGAGGTGACGAACAGGGCGACGCCCAGCATCCAAGTCACGCGGGTCATGGCGTTAGCCGCCTGGCGTCCGCTCATGACGCCGCCACCGCTGCCGCCGCCCATGCCAAGTCCGCCCCCTTCGGAGCGTTGCAGCAGCACGGCCCCGGCCAGAAGCACGGCAAGGATCAGATGGACGGTCAGAATGACGTTTTCCACGGCTTTCGGCCTTTCATTTGCGGACGCGCCTATCTAGTCACCCTGACAGGTGATGGCAAGCAAGAGTAACCCATGCGCGCACTGATGATTCAGGGGACGGGCTCGAACGTGGGAAAATCCCTGCTGGTCGCGGGGCTTTGCCGCGCCGCGCGGGCCCGTGGCCTGTCGGTCGCGCCCTTCAAGCCGCAGAACATGTCGAACAACGCCGCCGTCACCCCCGAGGGCGCCGAGATCGGCCGCGCGCAGGCGCTGCAGGCGCGGGCCTGCGGGATCGCGCCCCATGCCGACATGAACCCCGTCCTGCTGAAGCCGGAAACGGATACCGGTGCGCAGGTCGTCGTGCAGGGCCGTGCGATCGCGCGGGCCGAGGCGCGCGACTATGCCGCGCTGAAGCCGCGCCTGATGGTTGCCGTGCAGGACAGCTTCGCGCGGTTGCGCGCGGCCCACGACCTGGTGATCGTCGAGGGCGCGGGCAGCCCCGCCGAGGTGAACCTGCGCCCCCGCGACATCGCCAATATGGGTTTTGCCCGCGCGGCGGACGTGCCCGTCATTCTGGCGGGCGATATCGACCGGGGCGGGGTGATCGCGCAGATCGTGGGGACGCAGGCCGTGATCGACCCTGACGATGCCGCCATGATCGCGGGCTTCATGGTCAACAAGTTCCGCGGCGACGTGCGGCTGTTCGACGACGGCTATCGCGTGATCCAGGATCGGACCGGCTGGCGCGGCTTCGGCGTGCTGCCCTGGTTCGCGGACGCCCACCGCCTGCCCGCCGAGGATGCGGTCGATCTGCGCCATGGACGGGGCGAGGGGCTGCATGTCGTCTGCCTGACCCTGTCGCGGATCGCGAATTTCGACGATCTGGACCCGCTGGCCGCCGAGCCCGGCGTGCGGCTGACGATGCTGCGTGCGGGGCAGGCCATTCCGGGCGATGCGGACCTGGTGATCCTGCCGGGATCGAAATCCACCATCGGCGACCTGGCATTCCTGCGCGCGCAGGGCTGGGACATCGACCTTGCGGCCCATCACCGGCGCGGCGGGCATGTGCTGGGCATCTGCGGCGGATACCAGATGCTGGGCCGCAGCATCGACGACCCGCATGGTGCGGATGGCAGGGCGGGGCAGGTGCCGGGCCTCGGGCTGCTGGACGTCCATACGGTCATGTCGCGCGACAAGCGCGTGACGCCCGCCTCGGGGCGGGCCCTGGGGCAGGACGTCACCGGGTACGAGATCCACATGGGCCGCAGCACCGGTCCCGATTGCGCGCGTCCCTTCGCGCATCTGCCCGAACCCGACGGCGCGATCGCGGCCGATGGGCGGGTCATGGGCAGCTATCTTCACGGGCTGTTTTCCGATGACGGCTTTCGCGCCGAGTTCCTGCGCCGCCTGGGCACGCCCTCGCAGCCGGGCTACGAGGCGGGCGTGGATGCCGCGCTGGACGATCTTGCCGCCCATATGGAGCGTCACCTGGACGTGGACGGCATCCTGGCCGTCGCGCGCTGAACTGGACGAACGCGGCCGCAGCAATTACTCCGAAAGGGCTCATGCCCGCCATCGCGATGCGACCCCGGCGGCGAAACGCGCAGCCAGTGAAGGGAATGTCATGCGGCTCTATTCCATGCCCTCGTCGGGGAACAGCTACAAGGTGCGGCTGCTTCTGGCGCTGACCGGGCGCGCCTGCGAGATCGTCGATGTCGAGGACGCGTCCGAGGCGCTGATCGCGGCCAAGACCGCGGGCGCGCTGCCCTTCGGCAAGGCGCCGGTCCTGCATCTGGACGACGGGCGCGTGCTGCCCGAATCGAACGCGATCCTGTGCTGGCTGGGCGAAAATACCGCCTTCTGGCCCGCCGACCCCTTCGACCGCGCCACGATGATGTCGTGGATGTTCTGGGAACAGAACCAGCATGAAGGCGTGATCGCGGTGCGCGGCGCTCTGAACTTCTATCCCTCGCGCGCCAGCCTTGCGACGCCCGAGCGGATGGAGGATCTGCTGATCCGTGGCCACGCGCTGCTGTCGGTGATGGAGCGCAGGCTGCAGGATGCGGACTGGCTGGCGGGGGATGCGGCGACGCTGGCCGACATCTCGCTTTATGCCTATACGCATACCGCCGGCAGCCGGGGCGGGTTCGAGATGGACCGCTTTGCTGCCGTGAACGCGTGGCTGGCGCGGATTGCCGCGCTGCCGGGATATGTTGGACTGGATGACTGAACTTTACGCATGGACCGACGGCGCGTGCAGCGGCAATCCCGGCCCCGGTGGCTGGGGCGTGCTGATGCGCGCCATGGAAGGCGAAGCGATCCTGAAGGAACGCGAATTGCAGGGCGGCGAGGCCCAGACCACGAACAACCGGATGGAGCTGATGGCCGCGATCAGCGCGCTGGAGACGCTGACCCGCCCCAGCCGCATCACCATCACCACCGACAGCGCCTATGTGAAGAACGGCGTGACCCAGTGGATCCACGGCTGGAAGCGGAACGGCTGGAAGACCGCCTCGCGCCAGCCGGTCAAGAATGTCGAGCTGTGGCAGCGGCTGGATGACGCCCAGAAGACCCACGAGGTCACCTGGAAATGGATCAAGGGCCATGCCGGCCACGCCGAGAACGAGCGTGCGGACGAACTGGCCCGCGCAGGCATGGCGCCCTTCAAATGAGCATCGCCGAGGGGCTGCCGACCCTGCTGTGGGCGCTGGATTACCTGTCGGTGCTGGTCTTCGCGCTGACCGGCGCGCTGGTGGCCAGCCGCGGCCAGCTGGACCCGGTGGGCTTCGTCTTCATGGCCGCGATGACGGCGGTGGGGGGCGGCACGCTGCGCGACCTGCTGCTGGACCGCCCGCAGGTCTTCTGGATCGCCCGCCCATCCCTGATCCTGGTGGCAGCGACAGCGGCGATGGTGGTCTTCTGGACCGCCCACCGCTTCGAGAGCAGGTACCGCCTGCTTTTGTGGCTGGATGCGCTGGCCCTTGCCATCGCCGTGCCCGCCGGGGTCGGCATCGCCGTCGAGGGCGGCTTCAGCCCCGTCATCGTCGTCATCATGGGGGTCGTCACCGGCACCTTCGGCGGGCTGATCCGCGATGTCGTCGGCAACGAGGTTCCGCTGGTCCTGAAGCAGGGCGAGCTGTACCTGACGGCGGCCTTCGGCGGGGCGCTGATCGCGGTGCTGGCCATGTGGCCGGGGCTTGGCCGGTCCGAGGCGCTGTTCCTGTGCGGGCTCGTGACCTTCGGGTTGCGCGCGGGCAGCATCGTCTGGGGCTGGGCTCTGCCGGTCTACAGGCCGCGCCCGCCGCGAACGCGCGGTTAACGCAGGACGGGCGGCCCGCTGCGGCCCGCATCCATGTTCTGCACCCCCGCCCGCAGGCCCTGTCCGATCCGGTGCGCCATCTGCGACCAGGCGCGGGCGGTCCAGGGGGGCAGGGTCTTCTCCAGCGCCTGGTCGAACAGCTGCAGCCAGATGTCGAAATGCTCGGGGCGGACATTGCCCGCCGACTGATGCGCCCGCATCGGGCTGCCGTTATAGCCCGCGCGATGCAGGATCGCGCCGCGCCAGAAGGCCGCGATGCGATCTTCGTGGGCGGACCAGTCGCCGACATGTTCCGTGAAGACGGGCGCCAGCACGGGGTGGCGGCGCACGGCGGCATAGAAGGTCGCGACCACGCGGGCGATTTCGGCTTCGGTCACGTCGAAGCGTGCAGGGGCGATGCTGTCCATGCCGCAGCATCTGGCGGCTGGGGGCGCGTTTCGCAAGGGGTTTGATCCGCCGCGCGGGCGGTGCTATGGCGCGGGCTTCCGGTCGCAGCCCACCCGGTCAAAACAGGAGCATCCGATGACCCATTACACCGACGCGCTGACCCAGCTTGGCGCCGACACCCCCCTGCCGCAATCGCCCGAAGAGGCCGTGTTGGAACGCGTCCCGAACCCGCAGGCGGGCACGGGATATGTCGTGCGCTTCACCCAGCCCGAATTCACCAGCCTCTGCCCGCTGACGGGCCAGCCCGATTTCGCGCATCTGGTGATCGACTATGTTCCCGGGGACTGGCTGGTCGAATCGAAATCGCTCAAGCTGTTCCTCGGCAGCTTTCGCAACCACGGCGCCTTCCACGAGGATTGCACCATCGGCATCGCCAAGCGGATCGTGGACCTGCTGGACCCGCAATGGCTGCGCATCGGCGGATACTGGTATCCGCGCGGCGGCATGCCGATCGACGTGTTCTGGCAGACGGGCGCGGCACCCGAGGGCGTCTGGATCCCCGAGCAGGGCGTGCCGGGATATCGCGGGCGGGGCTAACCCCGCAGCGACCGCCACAGCATCGAGGCGACATCCGCGATGTCGCCCCCGCGGGCCAGGAACTGTTCGGGTTCCGGCCCGTCCTCGGCCATCGCGTCCAGCCGGTCCAGCATCCGCATCAGGCGGCGGCGGTGGATGCCGGTCCACAGCTGCACCGGATCCGCGATCAGCCCCGCGAAGGTCGTGACCAGCGACCCGATCAGCGCCAGCACGACGCCCGTCCCCAGCACATAGAGCGGCGAGAGTTCCACCGGGAACGCCCAGTACCACGCCCGCCCGAGCGTGTCGCCAAGCGCGAAATCCCGCACAGCCGCGCCATGCGCCCGCATCTGCGCCATCGGCCCCGCAAGCGAGATCAGCCCCGGCGTCGCGCGGTTGAACAGCACCAGCCCCAGCATCAGCACGAACAGCGATGTCGTGATCTCGGCCACGGCGTTGCGGGTCTCGGCATGGGCGCGGATCGCGGCGGCGCGGCGCTCGGGCGACACGGCGGGGGCAAGGCCCGCCTCGTCCAGCCGTTCCATCAGGCGGGTCAGGTCGCCCTCGATCCGGGTCGCGATGTCGGACCGCAGGAAGATCCGCCGCGACGCCAGCCACCCGCCCGCGCGCCTCGCGCCCGCGCGGCGCAGGCCCGCCGCCAGCAGTTGCGCGATCAGCGCGACCGGCGCCAGCGCCACGTTCAGGGGCGCGCGCAGAAGATCGGCCCCAAGCGCATGGCGATGCAGCGCCAGCGTGCCGCGGATGCCGTATCTGCGGGCGGCGAAACGCGCGATCTCGGCCTCTCGGCGGGACCGGGTCGTCGAAAGGGGGGCGGGCGCGTGATCCATCGCCGCGCAGGTTATACCGCCCGCCGCGATCCGCCAAGGTTTGGGCGCTTGCAGCCCCATGCCGCGCTTCCTATAGATGGCGCATGAGATTTCTGGCGTTCGGCATTCGAATTAGCTGCCCGGTGGCGTGACCCTCGCGCTGCCGGGTTTTCTGCTGCCTGCCTGCGAACGACCGACAAAGGACCGCCCCGATGAGCGACGCGACCCCCGACTACCGCGATACCGTCTTCCTGCCCCAGACCGACTTTCCGATGCGCGCGGGCCTTCCCGCCCGAGAGCCCGAGTGGCTGGCCCGTTGGGAACGCATCGGCATCTACGACCGCCTGCGCGAACGCGCCGCCGCCGCCGATGGGGCGCGCGCGCCCTTCATCCTGCATGACGGCCCCCCCTATGCGAACGGGCATCTGCATATCGGTCACGCGCTGAACAAGACGATCAAGGACATCATCGTGCGCAGTCACCAGATGATGGGCCGCGATGCGCGCTATGTTCCGGGCTGGGACTGCCACGGCCTGCCGATCGAATGGAAGATCGAGGAGAAGTACCGCGCCGAGGGCCGCGACAAGGACGCCGTGGACGTGGTCGAGTTCCGCCAGGAATGCCGTCGCTTCGCCGACGAGTGGATCGACATCCAGCGCGAGGAGTTCAAGCGCCTGGGCATCACCGGCGCATGGGACCGTCCCTATGTCACGATGGACTACCACGCCGAGGCCGTGATCGCGGCCGAGTTCATGAAGCTTCTGATGAACGGCAGCCTCTATCAGGGCAGCAAGCCGGTCATGTGGTCGCCCGTGGAGAAGACCGCCCTGGCCGAGGCCGAGGTCGAATACAAGGACCATACCAGCCACACGATCTGGGTGCGCTTCGCCGTGCTGGGCGGGCAGGGGCAGCTGGCCGACGCCAAGGTCGTGATCTGGACCACGACGCCCTGGACGATCCCGCAGAACCGCGCGGTCGCGTTCAATCCCGACATCTCGTACGGGCTGTATCGCGTGGGCGAGGTGGCCGAGAAGGCGACGGCCCAGCCGGGCGAGCTGCTGGTCCTGGCCGACGCGCTGGCCGAGGGCGTGATGGCATCGGCCAAGGTCGAGAGCCACGAGCGTCTGGGCGATGTTGCCGCCGCCGACCTTCAGGGGCTGACCCTTGCCCACCCGCTGCGCGGGGTCGAGGGCTCGGAGGGCGAATGGGACTTCGACGTGCCGCTGCTGCCGGGCGATCACGTGACCGACGATGCGGGCACGGGCTTCGTGCATACCGCGCCCAGCCATGGCGACGACGACTATCAGCTGGGGCTGCGCTTCAAGCTGCCGATGACCTACAACGTGGAACCTGACGGCAGCTATCGCGCCGATCTGCCGCTGTTCGGCGGGCAGGCGATCATCGATGCCGAGGGCAAGGACGGCCCCGCCAATGTCAGCGTGATCAAGCAGCTGGCATGGGCCGGCGCGCTGCTGGCCAAGGGCAAGATCAAGCACAGCTATCCCCACAGCTGGCGGTCCAAGGCGCCGCTGATCTATCGCAACACCGCGCAATGGTTCGCGGCGGTCGACAAGCCGCTGGACGACGGCATGGGCGAACATGGCGACACGATCCGCACCCGCGCGCTGAACAGCATCGACAAGCTGGTCAAGTGGTGGCCGCAATCGGGCCGCAACCGCATCCATTCCATGGTCGAGAACCGCCCCGACTGGGTGCTGTCGCGCCAGCGCGCCTGGGGCGTGCCGCTGACCTGCTTCGTGCGCCGTGGCGCCAAGCCGACCGATGCCGATTTCCTGCTGCGCGACGCGCGGCTGAACGACCGCATCGTCGCCGCCTTCGAGAAGGACGGCGCCGACATCTGGTATCGCGACGGCTTCAAGGAACAGATGCTGGAGGGCATCGCCGATCCCGACGCCTATGACCAGGTGATGGATGTGCTGGACGTATGGTTCGACAGCGGATCGACCCATGCCTTCGTGCTGCGCGACCGCGCCGACGGCACGCCCGACGGCATCGCGGATCTGTACCTGGAAGGCACCGACCAGCATCGCGGCTGGTTCCAGTCCTCGCTGCTGCAAGCGTCCGCGACCAAGGGGCGCGCGCCCTATCGCAACGTGGTGACGCATGGCTTCACGCTGGACGAGAAGGGCATGAAGATGTCCAAGTCGCTCGGCAATACCATCGTCCCCGCCGAGGTGATCAAGCAATACGGCGCCGACATCCTGCGCCTGTGGGTCGCGCAGGCCGACTACAGCGCCGACCAGCGCATCGGCCCCGAGATCCTGAAGGGCACGGCCGACAGCTATCGCCGCCTGCGCAACACCCTGCGCTTCCTGCTGGGCGCGCTGGACGGGTTCTCGAACGCCGAGAAGCTGGAGCCCGCGCAGATGCCCGAGCTGGAGCAGTGGGTCCTGCACCGCCTGGCGCAGCTGGATCACCAGGTCCGCCGCGGCTATGACGGGTTCGACTTCCAGGGCGTGTTCCAGACGCTGTTCCAGTTCTGCACCGTGGACCTGTCGGCCTTCTATTTCGACGTCCGCAAGGATGCGCTGTATTGCGATGCGCACGACAGCACGCGCCGCCGCGCGGTGCGCACGGTGCTGGACATCCTGTTCCACCGCCTGGTGACCTGGCTGGCCCCGATCCTGCCCTTCACCATGGAAGATGTCTGGCTGTCGCGCTTCCCGTCCGAGGATGACAGCGTGCACCTGCACGATTTCGCGCCGACCCCCGCCGACTGGCTGAACGAGCCGCTGGCCGCCAAGTGGGACCATGTCCGCCGCGCCCGCCGCGTGGTCACCGCCGCGCTGGAGGTGAAGCGGACCGACAAGACCATCGGTGCCAGCCTCGAGGCCGCGCCGGTCGTCCATGTCGAGGATGCCGACATGCTGGCCGCGCTGAAGACGGTGGCCTTCGCGGATCTGTGCATCACCTCGGACCTGCAGCTGACGGCGGACCCGGTTCCGTCGGATGCCTTCCGCATGGCCGAGGCGCCGGGACTGGGCGTCGTGTTCGAAAAGGCCGACGGGCAGAAATGCCAGCGCTGCTGGAAGATCCTGCCCGATGTCGGCACCCATTCGCATCCGGGCGTCTGCGCCCGCTGCGACGACGTGCTGTCGGCATGAACGATCCGTCCGACCTGCGCGGGGCCATCCTTGCGCGGGTCGGGCATTTGCGACCGGGCACGACATGCTGCCCCAGCCAGGTCGCACGGGACATCGGCCGCGACTGGCGCCCGCTGATGGCGCCCCTGCGGGCCGAGGCGTTCCGCCTTGCGGCCGAGGGTCGCATCGCGATCACGCAGAAGGGCCGGCCGGTTCTCGGCCCCGAAACCCGCGGTCCCATCCGGCTGGGCCCGCCCCTGGGGGAGGAAACCCATGTATAAGCCAGCAGACGACCGCTATTCCAAGATGCGCTACAACCGGGTCGGGCGCTCGGGGCTGAAGCTGCCCGCGATCAGCCTGGGCCTGTGGCACAATTTCGGCCATGACACGCCCCACCAGACCAAGCGCGACATCTGCCGCCAGGCCTTCGACCTGGGCATCACGCATTTCGACCTGGCCAACAATTACGGCCCCCCCGCAGGCAGCGCCGAGGAAGCCTTCGGCGAGCTGATGCGCACCGATTTCGCCCATCTGCGCGACGAGCTGATCGTCAGCAGCAAGGCCGGCTATCACATGTGGGACGGCCCCTATGGCGAATGGGGCAGCCGCAAGTACCTGATCGCCAGCTGCGACCAGTCGCTGAAGCGGATGGGGCTGGATTACGTCGACATCTTCTACAGCCACCGCTTCGATCCCGAAACGCCCCTGGAGGAAACGATGGGCGCGCTGGATCACATCGTCCGGTCGGGCCGCGCGCTCTATGCCGGGATCAGCAGCTACAACAGCCAGCGCACCGCCGAGGCGGTGGCGATCCTGCGCGATCTGGGCACGCCCTGCATCATCCACCAGCCTAGCTACAACATGCTGAACCGGTGGGTAGAAAACGACGGGTTGCTGGACACGCTGGACGATCTGGGCGTCGGCAGCATCGTCTTCACGCCGCTGGCGCAGGGGATGCTGACCAAGAAATACCTGGGCGGGATTCCGAAGGACAGCCGCGCCGCGCAGGGCAAGTCCCTGAACGAGGATTGGCTGACGCAGGACATGATCGACCGGCTGAACCAGCTGAACGACATGGCCGAGGGCCGCGGCCAGTCGCTGGCGCAGATGGCGATCGCATGGACGCTGCGCGGCGGTCGGGTGACCAGCGCGCTGATCGGTGCCTCGCGTCCCGAACAGGTTGTCGATTGCGTGGGCGCGCTGGACAATACCGATTTCACGGATGCCGAACTGGCGCGGATCGACGAACTGACCGCATCGGGCGACGTGAACATCTGGGCGCGGTCCTCGGAAGGCGCGGGGGAATAACCCCTCAGACCAGCCACCATCCGCGGCTTTTGATCTGGTTGCGGATGGCGCGCTCGGGCCGTTGGACCCTGTCCTCGGCGAAGATGGGTCGCACCTTGGTGCGGCCCTTCTGCTGATAGATCAGCTTGCGCGCGGGCTCCCATTCCTTCAGCACGCGCTTGATATGCTTGGGGGCCACGGCCTCTTCGCAGATGGCGATCGCGTGTTCGTCATGCTGGGCATAGAGAAGCGGCAGCTTGCGGTAATGGCAGGTCGTGTCGCCATCCATCCCCGACAGCGCCTTGCCGGGACGCCCGCCGCCAAGGCTGTGGATCACCACCGGCAGCACTGCCTGGTCCAGCCAGGGGTCCATCGCCTGGCAGGCCAGCTCGTCATGCGGATCGTCGCGCAGGGCCAGCGCCCATTCCAGGTAGCGCCGTCCGAATTCCGCGGGATCCGCCCCGAAGAACCAGCCCGCGTTGAAATAGAGGAACCGCTCCCAATGCTCCTTCGGCTGGGCGGGGTCGATCGAATCGTCGAAGGGCACCCCGAATCGGTCATAGATCGAGCGCCAGATCTGCTCGTATCCCGGACCATAGAGCGGCGGCTGCGGCCAGGTGTTCGTTCGCGCCATCGAGGCCGAGGGTTTCTTGAAGTTGAAGCGCAGCCTGTCCAGCGGCCCCGTGATCAGCGTGTCGGTATCGAGAAAGAGGAACGGCTCGTTCGCAGGCAGAAGGGCCAGCGCCTCGATCTTGTTGCCCTGCGGATAGGAGGCGCCGAAATGCCGTGCGGTGAAGGGCAGGATCTCGGCCCCGAAATCGGTCAGCAGGCCGCGCACCGGATCCGAGATCTGCGTGCTGCGGCCCTGCCATGCGCCCTCGGGCAGGGGCTCGGCCACGATCACCCGACCCGACCAGTCGGGCGCGGCGTGACGCAGGCTGGCCAGCAGGATGATGGCCTCGTATTCCAGCCGCCCCGCCTGGGCCACGATCAGAAGATTCGGTTTCGCGCTTGTCCTGGAACCCGCCATGCCACCAGCCATCAGTTGAATCGGTGTCAACCTAGCGTTGTGCAGGTAAATCCGTAACCCGCAAAAGGGGTTCGATTGATTGTCATGTCGGGGGAAGTGGTGGGCGACCCTGGAATCGAACCAGGCGTGGGTCTCCCCGGCGGAGTTACAGTCCGCTGCCGCACCTTGCAGCTCGTCGCCCGCCGTCGCTTTCGGCGTGGGGCGGTGATTAGCTGCCCTTGTCGGGGGCGTCAAGCGCATTTCCGGGTCTTGCGCGAAAGCTTTCTTGGCAGCAGAGAGAATGCCAACGAAAGGAGGCCCGGTATGGCCGCAGACAATCCCAAGGGGAAGAAGCCCACCTGGGTGATCGAGAAGGAGCGCGCGCGCCGTGCCGCCGCCGCCGAGACCGTCTGGCTGTTCGGCCTGCACGCCGTGCGCGACGCGCTGGCCAATCCCGAGCGGCAGAAGCTGCGGCTGGTCGTCACGCGCAATGCGCTGGCGCGGCTGGGCGACGACCTGCACGGGATGGAGCCCGAGATCACCGATCCGCGCGTCTTCGACAAGACCGTGCCGCTGGCCGGCGAGAGCGTCCACCAGGGTGCCGCGCTGGAGGTGAAGCCGCTGAAATGGGGCAGCCTGTCCGAGGTCGCGCTGCGCGAGGCCCCGGGCGAGGGGCGCCCGCTGCTGGTGGCGCTGGACCGCGTGACGGACCCGCACAATATCGGCGCGATCCTGCGTTCGGCCGAGGTGTTCGGCGCCCGCGCCGTCATCGCGCCCGCGCGCCACTCGGCCCCCGAAACGGGCGCGCTGGCCAAGACCGCCTCGGGCGCGCTGGAACGCCAGCCCTATCTGCGCGTGCCGAACCTGGCCGAGGCGCTGAACCAGCTGAAGCTGATGGGCTTCATCCTGATCGGGCTGGACGGCACCGGCGAGGTCGAGCTGCCGACGGTCCTGGAGAAGTTGCCGGGCCGCGCGATCTGCCTTGTCATGGGCGCCGAGGGGCCGGGCATGCGCGATCTGACCCTGAAGACCTGCGATCACGTCGCGCGGATTCCCTTCGCGGCCGATTTCGGATCGCTCAACGTGTCGAACGCGGCGGCGGTCGCGCTCTACGCCGCGAATCGTGCGTGAATGTCACATGGCTGCGACCTTTGTGTCGCAGCCGTTGAGAATCGGGGGGCAGGGGGCACATAGAAGGGCATGACCGCATCAGCCGAAAGCCCGCCAATGCGCCGCATCCTGTGCCAGATCGCCTTGCCCTGCCTGATCGCCCTTCCCGCGCAAGCCGAGGAATGGGCCTTTGGCGGCTTCGATCCCGTGGGCATGGTGCAGGCCGGGCATCCGGTCGCGGGGCGCAGCGACGTGGCCACGATGTGGCGCGGCAAGCTGTGGCATTTCGCGACCGAGGAGAACCGCGCCAGCTTCGAGGCGAATCCCCGCAGCTTCCTGCCGCAGTTCGACGGCTTCTGCCCCGTCTCGGTCGCCGAGGGGCATCCGATCAAGGGCGATCCGCGCAATGCCGTTCTGATCCGCGGCAAGCTGTACATGACCCGTTCGCCCAGTGCCGCCCGCGAGCTGCGCCGCCATCCGGCCGAGATTCTCGGCAGGGCAGGGCGCAACTGGTCGGGGCGCTGACGCCGCGAATCACGAAACCGCGACCAGGCTGGAACTTTTGGGCGGTGATGCCCATTTGTCATACTGAACATGACCTCGGAACGGTCATGTTCGGATCACTGTCCCTCGTTCCGCGACTTGCGCCCGGCCACCAGGTGGACCGGGCGCCTTTTCTGTGAGAGTGTCGGGGGCGCCCGAAACGCAACCAGAAGGGGAGGTCGCGGATGCAGTTCGGTCTTCAGGAAGATCAGGATATCGAGCGTATCGCACGCGACACGCGGACGATCGCCATTGTCGGGCTGTCCCCGCGCGAGGATCGTCCCTCGTGGGGCGTCGCGCGTTATCTCCAGTCGCAGGGCTTCCGCATCGTGCCCGTCAATCCCGGCCATGCAGGCCGCACGATCCTGGGCGAACATGTCCATGCCTCGTTGGGCGACATCCCCGCCGAGACGCGGATCGACATGGTGGACATCTTCCGCCGCTCCGAGGCCGTGCCGGGCATCGTCGACGAGGCGCTGTGCGAACTGCCGGGCCTCTCGACGATCTGGATGCAGCTGGGCATCGCCCATCCCGATGCGGCGGCCAAGGCGCGGGCGCGCGGGGTGACCGTCATCGAGGATCGCTGCCCCAAGATCGAGTTTCCGCGATATCTTTGAGCCGAAAGCCCCGGATACCTGCTTGACGCCGCCGCGCGGCAGGATTAGTCAGGCCCGACCTCAGGGGTATAGCTCAGTTGGTAGAGCATCGGTCTCCAAAACCGAGGGTCGTGGGTTCGAGTCCCCCTGCCCCTGCCAGGTCCTTCCGATACAGCCGCAATGGAACGCCTGCGATCTTGAAACGGTCGCGGCTTGCGGTTAGATCGGGCCGGTATTTCCGAAGGAGGCTGAAAGCGTGGCCAATCCCGTGCAGTTCATCAACCAGGTCCGCGCCGAGGCCGCCAAGATCACCTGGCCCACCCGCCGCGAGGTGATCACGACCACCATCATGGTCCTGATCTTCGCGTCCATCACCAGCCTGTTCTTCTTCCTGGTCGACCTGGTCATCCGCACCGGCCTGACCGAGGGGCTGCGCCTCATCAGCGGCTGATGGGGGTTGCATTTGCCGGCATGCGGGGGTAAACGCCGCGAACTGTCCGGCAAACGGCGTGCATCGAATCCGCATGCGCGCCGGTTTTTACTTTGTCGGAAGCGTATGAATTCAAGGGGTTTGGCGTCCGCAGGACGTGATTCCCCGCGAGATGAGCAGGGGTCGATCGAGACATGGCAAAGCGTTGGTATTCGGTCAGCGTCCTGTCGAACTTCGAGAAGAAGGTCGCCGAGGCGATTCGTCAGGCAGTGGCCGAAAAAGGTCTCGAAGAGCAGATCGACGAGGTGCTGGTCCCGACCGAGGAAGTGATCGAGATCCGTCGTGGCAAGAAGGTCACCTCGGAGCGTCGCTTCATGCCGGGCTATGTGCTGGTGCACATGGACATGTCGGATCGCACCTACCACCTGGTCAACTCGACGAACCGCGTCACCGGTTTCCTGGGCGCGCAGGGCAAGCCGATGCCGATGCGCGACGAGGAAGTGAACGCGATGCTGAACCGCTCGGGTTCGGGCGAGCAGGCTGCCCCGCGCAACCTGATCCGCTTCGACGTGGGCGAGCAGGTCAACGTGACCGATGGTCCCTTCGAGGGGTTCTCGGGGATGGTCGAGGAGGTCGACGAGGTCTCTTCGCGCATCAAGGTCACGGTGTCGATCTTCGGCCGGCCGACGCCGGTCGAGCTGGAATTCACGCAGGTTTCCAAGACCGCGTGATTGGTCGCGGGAGGTTTCGGCCCACGGGTCGTGCCGAACCGCTAAATCGGCCCGCTTGCCGGGCTTGATGATGAAGGAGAGGGCCAAATGGCCAAGAAAGTCGTCGGGCAGTTGAAGCTGCAGATCAAGGCGGGTCAGGCGAACCCGTCGCCCCCCGTTGGCCCCGCACTGGGTCAGCGCGGCATCAACATCATGGAATTCTGCAAGGCGTTCAACGCCAAGACGCAGGAAATGGAACAGGGCGCCCCCGTTCCGGTCGTGATCACCTACTATGCCGACAAGTCGTTCACCTTCGTGACGAAGACGCCGCCGGCATCGTTCCTGCTGAAGAAGGCCGCTGGCCTGAAGCCGGTCGGCAAGCGCAACCGCGCCAAGGGTTCGGAAAAGCCGGGCCGTGCGACCGCCGGTTCCGTGACCGTCAAGCAGGTCCGCGAGATCGCCGAAGCCAAGATGGCCGACCTGTCGGCCAACGACGTGGAAGCCGCGATGAAGATCATCGTCGGTTCGGCCCGTTCGATCGGCCTCGAGGTGAAAGGCTAAGTCATGGCGAAGATTTCCAAGAAGAAAGCCGCCGCGCGCGCTGCATTCGAAGGCAAGGCGAACCTCTCGGTCGAGGAAGCCGTCAAGCTGGTGAAGTCGGCCGCTTCGGCGAAGTTCGACGAGACCGTCGAGATCGCGCTGAACCTGGGCGTCGACCCGCGTCACGCAGACCAGATGGTCCGCGGCGTTGTGACCCTGCCCGCAGGTACCGGCAAGGACGTTCGCGTCGCCGTGTTCGCACGTGGCCCCAAGGCTGACGAGGCCAAGGCCGCAGGCGCGGACATCGTCGGTGCGGAAGACCTGATGGAGACCATCCAGTCGGGCAAGATCGAATTCGATCGCTGCATCGCCACCCCGGACATGATGCCGCTGGTCGGCCGTCTGGGCAAGATCCTGGGCCCGCGCAACCTGATGCCGAACCCCAAGGTCGGCACGGTGACGATGGACGTGAAATCGGCCGTCGAAGCTGCCAAGGGCGGTGAAGTCCAGTTCAAGGCCGAGAAGGCCGGCGTCGTGCACGCAGGCATCGGCAAGGTGTCGTTCGACGAGGACAAGCTGGCGCAGAACCTGCGCGCCTTCGTCGACGCCGTGAACAAGGCGAAGCCCTCGGGCGCGAAGGGGACCTACATGAAGAAGGTCTCGATCAGCTCGACCATGGGCCCGGGCGTTTCGGTCGACGTGACCGGCGCCGACGCCTGATCAGTTTCCCGGCAGAAATGCCGGGATGGCGGGGCCGCCACCATGGCCCCGTCCTGTCCGAGACGGAGGGTGCCGGGAAACCGGCTTAATTTCCTTCCTGAGATGGGGAAGCATTTTTCCGAAGGCGCCCTTCGCGGGGATATCTTCGGGTGATCTTGCCCTAGACGGACCCGACCCGGTCCCGCATCCGCGGAGCATCGGGAAAAGTGAGAGCCGGGGGGAAACCCCCAATTTGGAGTGAAACCGTGGATAGAGCACAAAAGGAACAGCTGGTCGACGAACTCGGCCAGATCTTTGAAAGCTCTGGCGTCGTGGTGGTTGCCCACTACGAGGGGATGACGGTTGCACAGATGCAGGACCTCCGCTCGCGCATGCGCGAAGCCGGTGGTTCGGTTCGCGTCGCCAAGAACAGGCTCGCCAAGATCGCCCTGGAAGGTAAGCCTTGCGAAAGCATCGCCGAATACCTGACGGGCATGACCGTGCTCACCTACTCGGAAGATCCCGTGGCTGCTGCCCGGATCGCCGACAAGTACGCCAAGGACAACGAGAAATTCGTGATCCTGGGCGGTGCGATGGGTGACACGGCGCTTGATACGGCCGGTGTGAAAGCCGTCGCCTCGATGCCGTCGCGTGAAGAGCTCATCGCTCAGATCGTGTCCTGCATCGGTGCGCCTGCCTCGAACATCGCCGGTGCGATCGGTGCGCCTGCTTCGAACATCGCGGGCATCCTCAGCACTCTGGAAGAGCGCGAGGCTGCATAAGCAACCCCTTTCCCTCGTGTGGTTGAACACACGCAGTCGGAACCATAAAGTGAAAGAACGGAAAAATGGCTGATCTGAAGAAACTCGCCGAAGAAATCGTGGGCCTGACCCTGCTGGAAGCCCAGGAACTGAAGACCATCCTGAAGGATGAGTACGGCATCGAGCCCGCAGCTGGCGGCGCTGTCATGATGGCTGGCCCGGCTGCTGCTGCCGAAGCCGCCGAAGAGAAGACCGAATTCGACGTCGTCCTGACCGACGCCGGCGCGAACAAGATCAACGTGATCAAGGAAGTTCGCGGCATCACCGGTCTGGGCCTGAAAGAAGCCAAGGACCTGGTCGAAGCCGGTGGCAAGGTCAAGGAAGGCGCTGCCAAGGCAGAAGCCGAAGAGATCAAGAAGAAGCTCGAAGACGCTGGCGCGAAAGTCGAGCTGAAGTAATCGGCCTCACGGCTGACGAATGAAGAGGCAGGGTCCGGGATTTCCCGGTCCCTGCCGAACCTGTCTTGAAGGGCGGTCGACGCGCGACCTTCCTTCAGGGCATGTTCGAGGCTCGGGAGCCGTGCGGTGGGACGCATGGCACGAATGGAGCCTCACCCCTACATTCGTAGGCCCGTTCCGGGGGCCCCGACCCGGAACGCGCGCGAAGACGAAAGGTGACAAGACCCCATGGCGCATTCCTATGTCGGTCAGAAGCGCGTCCGGCGCTATTACGGCAATATCCGTGAAGTCCTCGAGATGCCGAACCTCATCGAGGTTCAGAAGTCCTCCTACGACCTGTTCCTGAGCTCGGGCGACGGTTCCGCCCATCAGGACGGCGAGGGCATCCAGGGCGTTTTCCAGTCCGTCTTCCCGATCAAGGACTTCAATGAGACCGCGGTCCTCGAATTCGTCAAGTACGAGCTCGAGCGTCCGAAATACGACGTCGAGGAGTGCCAGCAGCGCGACATGACCTTCGCCGCGCCGCTGAAGGTCACCCTGCGCCTGATCGTGTTCGATGTCGACGAGAACACCGGCGCCAAGTCGGTCAAGGACATCAAGGAGCAGGACGTCTTCATGGGCGACATGCCCCTGATGACCCCGCACGGCACCTTCATCGTCAACGGCACCGAGCGCGTCGTCGTCAGCCAGATGCACCGTTCGCCCGGGGTGTTCTTCGACCACGACCGCGGCAAGACGCATTCCTCGGGCAAGCTGCTTTTCGCATGCCGCATCATCCCGTATCGCGGCAGCTGGCTGGACTTCGAATTCGACGCCAAGGACCTGGTGTTCGCGCGCATCGACCGTCGCCGCAAGCTGCCGGTGACCACGCTGCTCTATGCGCTCGGCATGGACCAGGAAGGCATCATGGACGCCTTCTACCAGACCGTGAACTACAGCCTGCGTCGCGAGGGGCGCGAGCAGGGCTGGGTCACGCGCTTCTTCCCCGAGCGCGTGCGCGGCACCCGTCCGGCCTATGACCTGGTGAACGCCGATACCGGCGAGGTCATCACCAAGGCGGGCGAGAAGGTCACGCCGCGCCTGGTCAAGAAGCTGCTGGATTCGGGCGAGCAGGTGAACCTGCTGCTGCCGTTCGAGCGCATCGTGGGCCGCTTCGTCGCCAAGGACATCATCAACGAGGAAACCGGCTTCATCTATGCCGAGGCCGGCGACGAGATCACCGCGGAATACGACCGCGACGGCGAACTGAACGGCGGCCTGCTGAAGGTGCTGCTGGACAACGGCGTTGCCGAGATCCCGGTTCTGGACATCGATCACGTCAATGTCGGTCCCTACATCCGCAACACGATGGCGGCCGACAAGAACATGAACCGCGAACAGGCGCTGATGGACATCTATCGCGTCATGCGTCCGGGCGAGCCCCCCACGGTCGAGGCCGCGCAGACGCTGTTCAACAGCCTGTTCTTCGATGCCGAGCGTTACGACCTGTCCGCCGTCGGCCGCGTGAAGATGAACATGCGCCTGAACCTGGACGCGCCGGACACGCAGCGCACGCTGCGCCACGAGGATATCGTGGCCTGTATCCGCGGCCTCGTGGAACTGCGCGACGGCAAGGGCGAGATCGACGACATCGACCACCTAGGCAACCGTCGCGTCCGCTCCGTCGGCGAGCTGATGGAGAACCAGTACCGCGTCGGCCTGCTGCGCATGGAGCGCGCGATCCGCGAGCGCATGTCCGGCGTCGAGATCGACACCGTCATGCCGCAGGACCTGATCAACGCGAAACCGGCGGCTGCGGCTGTTCGTGAATTCTTTGGCTCGAGCCAGCTGTCGCAGTTCATGGACCAGACCAACCCGCTGTCGGAAGTGACGCACAAGCGTCGTCTCTCGGCGCTTGGGCCGGGCGGTCTGACGCGCGAACGCGCGGGCTTCGAGGTTCGCGACGTTCACCCGACCCACTATGGCCGGATGTGCCCCATCGAGACGCCGGAAGGTCAGAACATCGGTCTGATCAACAGCCTCGCGACCTTCGCGCGGGTGAACAAGTACGGCTTCATCGAGACCCCCTACCGCAAGGTCGTGGAAGGCAAGGTCACCGATGACGTGGTCTACATGTCCGCCACCGAGGAAATGCGTCACACGGTCGCCCAGGCGAACGCGACGCTGGACGACGAGGGCAACTTCGTCGACGAGCTGATCAGCACCCGCCAGGCCGGCGACTTCATGCTGAACCCGGTCGATGCCGTCGATCTGATCGACGTCTCGCCCAAGCAGCTGGTCTCGGTCGCCGCCGCACTGATCCCGTTCCTTGAAAACGACGACGCGAACCGCGCCCTGATGGGCTCGAACATGCAGCGTCAGGCCGTGCCGCTTCTGCGCGCCGAGGCTCCCTTCGTGGGCACCGGCATGGAAGCGACCGTGGCGCGCGATTCCGGCGCCGCGATCATGGCGCGTCGTGGCGGCATCATCGACCAGGTCGATGCGCAGCGTATCGTCATCCGCGTGACCGAAGGCCTGGAAGCGGGCGATGCGGGTGTGGACATCTACCGCCTGCGCAAGTTCAAGCGTTCCAACCAGTCCTCGACCATCAACCAGCGTCCGCTGGTGAAGGTGGGCGAGCGCGTCGTGACCAACCAGGTCATCGCCGACGGTCCCTCGACCGATCAGGGTGAACTGGCCATCGGCCGCAACGTGGTCGTCGCGTTCATGCCGTGGAACGGCTACAACTACGAGGACTCGATCCTGATCAGCGAGCGGATCCACCGCGACGACGTGTTCACCTCGATCCATATCGACGAATACGAAGTGGCGGCCCGCGACACCAAGCTGGGGCCGGAAGAGATCACCCGCGACATCCCGAACGTGGGCGAGGAAGCGCTGCGCAATCTGGACGAGGCCGGTATCGTCTATATCGGTGCCGAAGTGGGGCCGGGCGACATTCTTGTGGGCAAGATCACCCCCAAGGGCGAAAGCCCGATGACGCCGGAAGAAAAGCTTCTGCGCGCCATTTTCGGCGAGAAGGCTTCGGATGTCCGCGACACCTCGCTGCGTCTGCCGCCGGGTGCCTATGGCACGATCGTCGAGGTGCGGGTCTTCAACCGCCACGGCGTCGACAAGGACGAACGCGCGCTGCAGATCGAGCGCGAGGAAGTCGAGCGTCTGGCACGTGACCGCGATGACGAGCAGGCGATCCTGGATCGCAACATCTATGCCCGTCTGAAGACGCTGATCATGGGCAAGACCGCCGTGAAGGGTCCCAAGGGCGTCAAGGCGAACAGCGAGATCAACGAGGATCTGCTGGGCACCCTGTCGCGCGGCCAGTGGTGGCAGCTTGCCGTCAGCGAGGAAGAGGTCGCCAAGGAAGTCGAGGCGCTGAACCATCAGTACGATGCGCAGCGCAAGGCCCTGGAAGCCCGCTTCGAGGACAAGGTCGAGAAGGTCCGCCAGGGCGACGACCTGCCGCCGGGCGTGATGAAGATGGTCAAGGTCTTCGTCGCCGTGAAGCGCAAGCTGCAGGCAGGCGACAAGATGGCCGGTCGTCACGGCAACAAGGGTGTCGTGTCCAAGGTCGTCCCGATGGAGGACATGCCGTTCCTTGCGGACGGGACTCCGGTCGACCTGGTGCTGAACCCCCTGGGCGTGCCGTCGCGCATGAACGTCGGTCAGATCCTCGAAACCCACATGGGCTGGGCTTCGCGCGGTCTGGGCATCAAGATCGACGAGGCGCTGGAAGATTATCGCCGCAACGGCGACATGACCCCGGTCCGCGAGGCGATGCGCATCGGCTATGGCGACGAGCTGTATGCCGAGGCCTTCGAAGGTCTGGATGACGAGACCCTGCGCGAGCATGCGGGCACCGTCCGCACCGGCGTTCCGATCGCCACGCCCGTCTTCGACGGCGCGAAAGAGGCGGACGTGAACGACGCGCTGGCGCGTGCGGGCTTCGACAGCTCGGGTCAGTCGGTGGTGTTCGATGGCCGCACGGGCGAACAGTTCGCCCGCAAGGTCACCGTCGGGATGAAGTACATCCTGAAGCTGCACCACCTTGTCGACGACAAGATGCACGCCCGTTCGACCGGTCCGTACAGCCTGGTCACGCAGCAGCCCCTGGGTGGTAAGGCCCAGTTCGGCGGCCAGCGTCTGGGCGAGATGGAGGTCTGGGCACTGGAAGCCTATGGCGCCGCCTACACCCTGCAGGAAATGCTGACGGTGAAGTCGGACGACGTGGCAGGCCGGACCAAGGTCTACGAGTCGATCGTCAAGGGCGAGGACAACTTCGAGGCCGGCGTGCCGGAATCGTTCAACGTGCTGGTCAAGGAGGTCCGGGGTCTGGGCCTCAACATGGAACTCCTGGATGCGGAGGAAGAGGAGTGAGGGCTTCGGCCCTCGCTTCCGCCACTCCCGCGCCCTTCATCAGGATTGAAAAATGAACCAGGAACTTGCCACCAATCCGCTGAACCCGCTGGCACAGCCGCGGCAGTTCGACGAAATCAAGATCTCGCTGGCCTCGCCCGAAGAAATTCTGGCCTGGTCCTTCGGCGAGGTGAAGAAGCCCGAAACCATCAACTACCGCACGTTCAAGCCGGAACGTGACGGCCTGTTCTGCGCGCGCATCTTCGGTCCGATCAAGGACTACGAATGCCTGTGCGGCAAGTACAAGCGCATGAAGTATCGCGGCCTCGTCTGCGAGAAATGCGGCGTGGAAGTCACGCTGCAGAAGGTCCGCCGCGAGCGCATGGGCCATATCGAGCTGGCCGCGCCCGTCGCGCATATCTGGTTCCTCAAGTCGCTGCCCTCGCGCATCGGCCTGATGCTGGACATGACCCTGCGCGACCTGGAGCGCATCCTGTACTTCGAGAACTACGTGGTGATCGAACCCGGTCTGACGGACCTGACCTATGGTCAGCTGATGACCGAGGAAGAGTACCTGGACGCGCAGGACAACTTCGGCGCCGACGCCTTCACCGCCGATATCGGCGCCGAGGCGATCCGCGCCATGCTGGCCAATATCGATCTGGCCGCGACTGCCGAGCAGCTGCGCGAGGATCTGAAGGAAGCCACGGGCGAACTGAAGCCGAAGAAGATCATCAAGCGCCTGAAGATCGTCGAAAGCTTCCTCGAATCGGGCAACCGTCCCGAGTGGATGATCATGACCGTGATCCCGGTCATCCCGCCGGAACTGCGTCCGCTGGTTCCGCTGGATGGCGGCCGCTTCGCGACCTCGGATCTGAACGATCTGTATCGCCGCGTGATCAACCGGAACAACCGTCTGAAGCGCCTGATCGAGCTGCGCGCGCCCGACATCATCGTCCGCAACGAAAAGCGGATGCTGCAGGAATCGGTCGATGCTCTGTTCGACAACGGCCGTCGCGGCCGCGTCATCACGGGCAACAACCGTCGCCCGCTGAAGTCGCTGTCGGACATGCTGAAGGGCAAGCAGGGCCGCTTCCGCCAGAACCTTCTGGGCAAGCGGGTCGACTTCTCGGGTCGTTCGGTCATCGTGACCGGCCCGGAACTGAAGCTGCACCAGTGCGGCCTGCCGAAGAAGATGGCGCTCGAGCTGTTCAAGCCGTTCATCTATTCGCGACTTGAAGCCAAGGGCCTGTCCAGCACCGTCAAGCAGGCGAAGAAGCTGGTCGAGAAGGAGCGCCCCGAGGTCTGGGACATCCTGGACGAGGTGATCCGCGAGCATCCGGTCCTGCTGAACCGTGCGCCGACGCTGCACCGTCTGGGCATCCAGGCGTTCGAGCCGGTCCTGATCGAGGGCAAGGCGATCCAGCTGCACCCGCTGGTCTGCTCGGCCTTCAACGCCGACTTCGACGGCGACCAGATGGCCGTGCACGTTCCGCTGTCGCTGGAAGCGCAGCTGGAAGCGCGCGTCCTGATGATGTCGACGAACAACGTCCTGTCGCCCGCCAACGGCGCGCCGATCATCGTTCCCTCGCAGGACATGGTCCTGGGCCTCTACTACACCTCGATGCAGCGTGAAGGCATGAAGGGCGAGGGCATGGCCTTCGCCAATATCGAGGAAGTCGAGCACGCGCTGGCCTCGGGCGAGGTGCATCTGCACGCCAAGATCACCGCGCGGATCAAGCAGATCGACGAGAACGGCAACGAGGTGCTGATGCGCTTCGAGACCACGCCGGGCCGTCTGCGCCTTGGCGCGCTGCTGCCGCTGAACGCGAAGGCTCCGTTCGAGCTGGTGAACCGCCTGCTGCGCAAGAAGGACATCCAGAACGTCATCGACACCGTCTACCGCTATTGCGGTCAGAAGGAATCGGTCATCTTCTGCGACCAGATCATGGGTCTGGGCTTCCGCGAGGCATTCCGCGCCGGCATCAGCTTCGGCAAGAACGACATGGTGGTTCCCGACAACAAGTGGACCATCGTCGAGGAAGTCCAGGAGCAGGTGAAGGAGTTCGAGCAGCAGTATCTCGACGGTCTGATCACCCAGGGCGAGAAGTACAACAAGGTCGTGGACGCCTGGTCGAAATGCAACGACCGCGTGACCGAGGCCATGATGTCGACCATCTCGGCCACCAAGTTCGACGAATCCGGCGCCGAGCAGGAACCGAACAGCGTCTACATGATGGCGCATTCGGGTGCTCGTGGTTCGACCAACCAGATGAAGCAGCTGGGCGGGATGCGCGGCCTGATGGCCAAGCCGAACGGCGAGATCATCGAGACGCCGATCATCTCGAACTTCAAGGAAGGTCTGACCGTTCTCGAGTACTTCAACTCGACCCACGGCGCGCGGAAGGGTCTGTCGGACACGGCACTGAAGACGGCGAACTCGGGTTACCTGACCCGTCGTCTGGTCGACGTGGCCCAGGACTGCATCATCCGCGAGCATGATTGCGGCACCGAGAACTCGATCACCGCTTCGGCGGCCGTCAACGACGGCGAGGTCATCGCGCCGCTGTCCGAGCGTGTTCTGGGCCGTACCGCGGCCGAGGACGTGCTGGTTCCGGGTTCGGACGAGATCATCATCCGTGCGGGCGAGGTCGTCGACGAACGTCGAGCCGACGAGATCGAGAAGGCGGGCGTGCAGTCCATGCGCATCCGTTCGGCCCTGACCTGCGAATCCGAGGATGGGATCTGTGCGCTGTGCTACGGTCGCGACCTGGCTCGCGGCACGCTGGTCAACATCGGCGAGGCTGTCGGCATCATCGCCGCGCAGTCGATCGGTGAACCCGGCACGCAGCTGACGATGCGGACCTTCCACATCGGCGGCATCGCGCAGGGTGGTCAGCAGTCCTTCCAGGCGGCCTCGCACGAGGGCACGATCCAGTTCCGCAACGAGAGCATCCTGGAAAATGCCAATGGCGAGCAGGTCGTGATGTCGCGCAACATGCAGCTGATCGTCCTGGACGACCAGGGGCAGGAACGCGCCAGCCACAAGCTGTTCTACGGCTCGAAGCTGTTCGTGAAGGAAGGCGACCGTGTCATCCGTGGCGCCAAGCTGTTCGAATGGGATCCCTATACCCTGCCGATCATCGCCGAGAAGGCCGGTACCGCCAAGTTCGTCGACCTCCTGGGCGGCATCTCGGTGCGTGACGAGACCGACGACGCGACGGGCATGACCCAGAAGATCGTGACCGACTGGCGTTCGGCGCCGAAGGGCAACGACCTCAAGCCCGAGATCATCATCATGGATGCCAACGGCGAGCCGGTGCGCAACGACCAGGGCAACCCGGTCAGCTATCCGATGTCGGTGGACGCCATTCTCTCGGTCGAGGAAGGCCAGGAGATCAAGGCAGGCGACGTGGTTGCCCGTATTCCGCGCGAAGGCGCCAAGACCAAGGACATCACCGGGGGTCTTCCCCGCGTGGCGGAACTGTTCGAGGCCCGTCGCCCGAAGGATCACGCCATCATCGCGGAAATCGATGGTTACGTGCGCTTCGGCAAGGACTACAAGAACAAGCGCCGCATCGCGATCGAGCCTTCGGAAGAGGGTGGCAGCCCGGTCGAGTACATGGTGCCGAAAGGCAAGCACATCCCGGTGCAGGAAGGCGACTTCGTGCAGCGTGGCGACTACATCATGGACGGCAACCCGGCGCCGCACGACATCCTGCGCATCATGGGGATCGAGGCCCTGGCCGACTACCTCATCGACGAGGTGCAGGACGTCTATCGACTGCAGGGCGTGAAGATCAACGACAAGCACATCGAGGTGATCGTTCGCCAGATGCTGCAGAAGATCGAGATCCTCGACAGCGGCGACACCACGCTGCTGAAGGGCGAGCACGTGGAGCGCGACGAGTTCCAGGAAGAGAACGCCAAGATCGAAGCCAAGGGTGGCCGTCCGGCCACGGGCGAGCCGGTGCTGCTGGGCATCACCAAGGCATCGCTGCAGACCCGCAGCTTCATTTCGGCCGCATCGTTCCAGGAAACGACCCGCGTCCTGACCGAGGCTTCGGTCCAGGGCAAGCGCGACAAGCTGGTCGGCCTGAAGGAGAACGTCATCGTGGGTCGCCTGATCCCGGCAGGCACGGGTGGTGCCACCGCCCGCGTCAAGCGCATCGCGACCGAGCGCGACAATGTCGTGATCGAGGCGCGCCGCGCCGAGGCCGAGGCCGCCGCCGCGCTGAGCGCTCCGGCCGAGACCGAGATGCAGCCCACGGGCTTTGCCGCCGAGGCACCCGAGAACAACCGCGACGAGTGATCGTTTCGGCATGAGACGCGCGAAGGCCCGGCATCCCAGCCGGGCCTTCGTCATTTCTGCACGCCGTGCAAGCGGGCGCTTGCCGCCGGGGCACGTCATCGCCTAAGCCTGCGGGGAACAACCCGAAGGTGCCCCCATGAGAACCCCGCTGATGTCCCCGATCCGGCGTGTCCGGCCTGCCTCGGTCAGGCCCGAACCGTTGCAGCCGGGCGACAACCTGCGCGGGGCAGGGCTGATGACCCTGTCGATGATGGGCTTCACCTGCAACGACACCATCATCAAGTTCGTGACCGAGGACATACCCCTGTACCAGGCGATGACCATGCGCGGGCTGTGCGTGATGCTGTTCCTGCTGATCGTGACGCGTGCGCAGGGCGGGTTGCAGCTGCGGCTGCCGCGCGACGCGCGCTGGCCCATGGTGCTGCGCCTGATCGGCGAGATCGGCTCGACCATGCTGTTCCTCAATGCGCTGACCCGCATGGCGATCGCGGACCTGACGGCGGTGATGCAGTCGCTGCCGCTGGTCGTGATGCTGGGGGCGGCGCTGTTCTTCAACGAGACGCTTGGCTGGCGGCGGCTGTCCGCGGTGGGCGTCGGGCTTCTGGGGGTGCTGATCATCCTGCGGCCCGGCAGCGGGACCTTCGGCGTCTGGGCGCTGGTCGCGCTTGGGGCGATGCTGCTGGTCGCGCTGCGCGACCTTTCGACCCGGCGCTTCGCGCGCGGGATCGCGTCGGGGACCATCGCCTTCTATGCCGCGCTCAGCGTGACGATCACGGGGTTCGTGCTCAGCATGGGGCAGGGCTGGGTGATGCCCCAGCTGTGGCAGGTCGCGCTGATCCTGGTCGGCGCGGGCTTCCTGACCATCGGCTACATGTGCGGGGTGGGCGCGATGCGCGTGGGCGAGATCGCGGCCGTGACGCCCTTCCGCTATACCTCGTTGCTGATGGCGATCGTGCTGGGGCTGGCGATCTTCGGTGACTGGCCGGACCTGTGGACATGGGTCGGATCGGCGCTTGTCGTGGGCGCCGGGATCTATACCATCTGGCGAGAGGCGAAACTGGGACGGCGGCGCTGATGCGGCTTCAGATGCTTGGCCTGTGCCGCTTCTCCTATCTGGGGATGCGGGGCTACCAGGTCGAACATGACAGTATCGAGGCGCGTCGGGCCTATCTCTATGATCCCGACCGGCTGGCGCGTCGCTGGCGCTGGTTCACCGAGATCGCGCTGCCGGGGTGGCGCGCGCAGACGGATCCCGAGTTCACGCTGGTCGTGATGACCGGGCCGGACCTGCCCGAGCCCTACCTGTCGCGCCTGCGTGCCCTGTGCGACGAGATCCCGCAGTTGCGCCTGTCGCTGGTCCCGCCGATGGAATATCACCTTCCGGCCTGCCGCCAGGCGATCGCGCCCCATCTCGATCCGCAGGCCGAGGTGATCGGCCATTTCCGCCACGATGACGATGACGCGGTCGCCATCGACTATGTCGCGAGCACCCGCCGGGATTTTGCGCGCCTTGCCGATCTGTGGCGGGCCGAGGGCAGGCTGTCGCTGGATTACGGGCGCGGGCTGATGCTGCATGCCGAGGCGGGCGGCGCCCGGTTCGAGCCGCGCATCTGCCACAACATGGGCGTGGCGCTGACGATATTCCTGCCGCCGGACGCGCCGGAGACGGCGCTGAGCTTCGATCACTCGAAGCTGGCGCGCTGGATGTCGGGCGTGTCGCTGAACCGGGATGCGATGTTCCTGCGATCTATCCACGGCGACAGCGACAGCGGATCGGTCGGGCCGGGCCAGCCATGGGAGGTCGGGGATGACGGCCTGAACCGCCTGCTGCGGACCCGCTTCGGGCTGCAGCGGGGCCGGATCGACCGCTTGGTCCGCGGTCTGAGCTGAGGCGGGGCAGGGCTGGCCATGTTGACAGCATGGCGCTTTGCCCCTATAGCCCCGTCACCCGGCAGGCTTCCATGTCGGGAACCAGAACCATCACGGTCACGATCCGGGCCCGAAAATGCCCCGATCCTCTGGAATTATGCCCGTCAGCCCTTTATGGGCCGGACGGGCTTGGTATTTTGCGATTCGCGCAAGGTACCGTCGAGAAGTGGCGCAGCCGGTCCGGTTGCGAGTATTGACAGAGCAAGACGGGGAACCGAATGCCTACGATCCAACAGCTGATCCGCAAGCCGCGGCAGCCGAAGGTGCAGCGCTCGAAGTCGCAGCACCTGCAGGGATGCCCGCAGAAGCGCGGCGTCTGCACGCGCGTCTACACCACGACGCCGAAGAAACCGAACTCCGCTATGCGTAAGGTCGCCAAGGTGCGCCTGACGAATGGCTTCGAGGTCATCTCCTACATCCCGGGCGAAAAGCACAACCTGCAGGAACACAGCGTCGTGCTGATCCGCGGCGGCCGTGTAAAAGACCTTCCGGGTGTCCGTTACCACATCCTGCGCGGTGTGCTGGATACCCAGGGCGTCAAGGATCGTCGTCAGCGTCGTTCGAAATACGGCGCGAAGCGTCCGAAGTAAGGAGAGGCATCAATGTCCCGTCGTCACGCCGCTGAAAAGCGCGAAGTCCTGCCCGACGCCAAATTTGGCGATCGCGTGCTGACCAAATTCATGAACAACCTGATGGTTGACGGCAAGAAATCGACCGCCGAGCGGATCGTCTACAACGCGCTGGACCGCGTCGAGACCCGCCTCAAGCGCGAGCCGATCGAAGTCTTCCACGAAGCCCTCGACAACGTGAAGCCTTCGGTCGAAGTGCGTTCGCGTCGCGTCGGTGGTGCGACCTACCAGGTTCCGGTCGAGGTTCGCCCGACCCGCCGCGAGGCGCTGGCGATCCGCTGGCTGATTACGGCTGCGAAGAACCGCAACGAGAACACGATGGAAGAGCGTCTTGCGGGCGAGCTGGCCGATGCGGTCAACGGCCGCGGCACTGCCGTCAAGAAGCGCGAAGACACGCACAAGATGGCCGACGCCAACAAAGCGTTCAGCCACTACCGCTGGTAAGGTAAAAGGATCCAGACCATGGCACGCGATTATCCGCTGCAGCGTTACCGTAACTTCGGCATCATGGCCCACATCGATGCCGGCAAGACGACGACGACCGAGCGTATCCTCTTCTACACCGGCAAGTCGCACAAGATCGGCGAAGTCCACGACGGCGCCGCGACCATGGACTGGATGGAGCAGGAGCAGGAGCGCGGCATCACGATCACGTCTGCCGCGACCACCACTTTCTGGCAGCGCCAGGAAGATCCGACCGCCGATGGCACGTCGGACACGAAGTACCGCTTCAACATCATCGACACCCCGGGTCACGTGGACTTCACCATCGAGGTGGAACGTTCGCTGGCCGTTCTGGACGGCGCGATCTGCCTTCTGGACGCCAACGCCGGTGTCGAGCCGCAGACCGAGACCGTCTGGCGCCAGGCCGACCGCTACCAGGTTCCGCGGATCGTGTTCGTCAACAAGATGGACAAGATCGGCGCCGACTTCTTCAACTGCGTGAAGATGATCAAGGACCGCACCGGCGGCACCCCGTGCCCGATCGCATTCCCGATCGGTGCCGAGGACAAGCTGGAAGGCATCGTCGACCTGATCAAGATGGAAGAGTGGGTCTGGATCGGTGAGGATCTGGGCGCAAGCTGGGTTCGCCAGCCCATCCGCGACGAGCTGAAGGACCTGGCCGACGAATGGCGCGCCAACATGGTCGAGCTTGCCGTCGAGCAGGACGACGAGGCCATGGAAGCCTATCTGGAGGGCAACGAGCCCGACGAGGCGACCCTGCGCCAGCTGATCCGCAAGGGCACCCTGTCGCTGTCGTTCTTCCCGGTCACCGCCGGTTCCGCGTTCAAGAACAAGGGCGTCCAGCCCCTGCTGAACTCGGTCATCGACTTCCTGCCCGCGCCGATCGACGTCCCCGTCCTGAAGGGCTTCGCCCCCGACGACGAGACCGAGACCCGCAACATCGAGCGTCCGGCCGACGACGCGGCGCCCTTCTCGGCGCTGGCGTTCAAGATCATGAACGACCCGTTCGTGGGTTCGCTGACCTTCAGCCGCATCTACTCGGGCGTGCTGCGCAAGGGCGACTCGATCATCAACTCGACCAAGGGCAAGCGCGAGCGCATCGGCCGCATGATGATGATGCACTCGATCAGCCGCGAGGAGATCGAGGAAGCGTTCGCAGGCGACATCATCGCGCTGGCAGGTCTGAAAGAGACCACCACCGGTGACACGCTGTGCGACGCCTCGAAGCAGGTCGTTCTGGAAACCATGACCTTCCCGGATCCGGTGATCGAGATCGCCGTGGAACCGAAGTCGAAGGCCGACCAGGAAAAGATGGGCCTCGCCCTTCAGCGCCTGGCAGCCGAGGACCCCTCGTTCCGCGTCGAGACCGATCTGGAATCGGGTCAGACGATCATGAAGGGCATGGGCGAACTTCACCTCGACATCCTGGTCGACCGCATGAAGCGCGAGTTCAAGGTCGAGGCGAATATCGGTGCGCCGCAGGTGGCCTATCGCGAAACCATCTCGACCGAGGCCGAGATCGACTACACGCACAAGAAGCAGACCGGTGGTACCGGCCAGTTCGCGCGCGTGAAGATGGTCATCACGCCCACCGAGCCGGGCGAAGGCTACTCGTTCGAATCGAAGATCGTCGGCGGTGCTGTTCCGAAGGAATACATCCCGGGCGTCGAGAAGGGCATCAAGTCGGTCATGGACTCGGGTCCGCTGGCAGGCTTCCCGGTGATCGACTTCAAGGTCGCGCTGATCGACGGTGCGTTCCACGACGTCGACTCGTCGGTCCTGGCCTTCGAGATCGCCTCGCGCGCCGCAATGCGTGAAGGTCTGCGCAAGGCCGGTGCGAAGCTGCTGGAACCGATCATGAAGGTCGAAGTCGTGACGCCGGAAGAATACACCGGTTCGATCATCGGCGACCTGACCAGCCGTCGCGGCATGGTTCGTGGCCAGGACAGCCGCGGCAACGCGAACGTCATCGACGCCTTCGTGCCGCTGGCGAACATGTTCGGCTACATCAACAACCTTCGCTCGATGTCTTCGGGTCGCGCGGTGTTCTCGATGCAGTTCGATCACTACGAAGCTGTTCCGCAGAACATCTCGGACGAAATCCAGAAGAAATACGCCTGATATGGCGTGGCGGGGCATGATCGCCCCGCCCGTCCTGCATCATTTGACTTGAGGAGCCCTGCACATGGCAAAGGCAAAGTTTGAACGGACGAAACCGCACGTCAACATCGGGACCATCGGTCACGTTGACCACGGCAAGACGACGCTGACGGCTGCGATCACGAAGTACTTCGGCGACTTCCGCGCCTACGACCAGATCGACGGCGCGCCGGAAGAGAAGGCCCGCGGGATCACGATCTCGACGGCGCACGTGGAATACGAGTCCGAGACGCGCCACTACGCGCACGTGGACTGCCCGGGCCACGCCGACTACGTGAAGAACATGATCACGGGTGCGGCGCAGATGGACGGCGCGATCCTGGTCGTGAACGCCGCCGACGGCCCGATGCCGCAGACGCGCGAGCACATCCTGCTGGGCCGCCAGGTCGGCATCCCCTACATGGTCGTGTACCTGAACAAGGTCGACCAGGTGGATGACGAAGAGCTGCTGGAACTGGTCGAGATGGAAGTGCGCGAGCTGCTGTCCAGCTACGACTTCCCGGGCGACGACATTCCGATCATCAAGGG